>HF985598.1:11535-66419 GCA_000431215.1 Prevotella sp. CAG:1031 | reverse complement strand
GTCTGCCCACCGGGAAAATCCGCTGACCCCAGAGTTGGGACAGTCAACGGGCGGCGATTCCGATGATGTTTATAATGTTGCCTGCAATCGGACGAAGGAACTGCACCGCTTGGCATATCCCGAACGATACCGCCGTCATCAGGAGCAGAACTTGTCAGCGGCTGGATTCCCAACCGTATGTATCCAAGTCTGTCAATCACGACGCTGTTTCATGGCAACGAGTTCAAGAACACCTCTTACGATCTTTCTCAGAATCTTCTCGACAAGTACGATAGTGGCGCGATTACACTACATGAGTTGGTCAACGAGCTGTTTGAGCCGTGGGAACAGGTGGATGAATCCCAACACAGCCTCCTCGCCATAGCACTTCAAACTGCCTCCGGAGGAATTCCGACACCGCATGTCGGCACAGGCGCAGGCGGTTCATCTTCCGATTTGCCGTGGAACGATAACGACAAAGACAAGTACCAAAGGTCAAAATTCAAGGGGCGAAGATAATCGTAGAGAATTTATCATATTTAACGTGAGTTCGACGAAAATAATCAAAAGTATTTGAAGCATTTATGGTTGGAACTATGAAACATTATCATGATTACGATAATCTCATTATGCGACATCCGATAGTCCCTGTATTAATCTCATTTTCTGTTCGTCCGTGGTTCTGCGAGTCTTCTGCGCCTGAACATTGCCTCAAATACTTTGCAAAATTCATCGACTATTAAGAATTTTTTGTAATTTTGCCTTAGGCGAGTATAGCGATAAAGGTATTTTTTTGTAATTCAGTACTATAAATCAATATAGCTATCACTAATCACCAGATTTACAACTGCTTATTTTTTTACAAACTATCGTTATGAATACTAAAAAAGAAGCTGTCATCCCATTTGACGAAGTCTTGTCTCAAGAGTCGATTGAGAAAATCAAATCGCGTATGGAATATGATGAAACCGATTCGTCTTTATTCTTTGTTGGCCATGACTTCATCAATGGTTTTGCATTAGTGGTATGCGGCTATGAGTATTCGGAATTTGACGAACCGGAAACCCAAATTGTGAATCGAATAGGAGATTTTGTTGACGTATCTCTGGATAAGAATATTAAGTACTCTTCGGGCAAGATTGTAAAGCTTTCTGATGGAGATAAGTCACAATACTCATTTAAGATTTCCCGTATCATGTATCCTGTAACCGAATTTACTTCTTGGGGTGGCACATATGTTAGGGATAAAGAGTCTTCCTACTTCGTTATAAAAGTTGCCAAATATTTGAGAGACGAGGATACGCAGTATTGTTATTACATCGTTGATAGCAACTTAAATGTTATTGAGACATTTAAAGACACTGAAAAATTCGGTGTCGAGTTCGATGGATATAAGCATTGTCAGGTATACATTGAGCGCTCTTTTAGCTTCTTAGATGAGCAACGAGATTACATCGTGTTCTCTCAAAAATTAATGGCTCTATCTGAAGATGATGGATTCTATAATGAACATATGTATGGATTAGACCCCTCTGCGTATGAAGACGCCATGAGCGAATGTGATCCGGATTTTTATGAACGAAGAGAATTTGATATGGAAGATTCCTATGTCGAGACTGACTTTGATGATGAAACGATGCAGAAAATCATCAAAAAAGCAAAAGGTCTCATAGACAGGGATGATGAGGAATATGATGATATTCCGGACGTTTCAGAGATTGATTTCTTCTTTGACAATCCTAAAAATATACTCTATAAAGACATGTTTACAGAGTATTATAGGGAGTTATGGGGTATAATTGATTGTAGGCATAAAGCTGCCCGTCAATTGTTGCCTTTTACAGACAAGAAGAATAATGCTGTTGGAATAATTCACCAGCGCAGGCACAGCATGAAAGGGCTATCTGAACACCGAATGTATGGAGAAGGGTGGGCATTTGATGATAAGCTTTTCTATGGCTATGTAATGTCGGATAAATTCTTCGGATACCCTCCTGTTGTTCAGGGGTTCTCTTTGCTATATGTGTTCAAATATTATCCTGACATCTTGAAATGGCTCTGTGAGAACAATCTCGTTTTGATTCCCAATCATATTCTTGATGAGATTGGTAATAATGAACTTTCTCGATTTATTCGAGGGAATCAGTAAGTTCATTTGAGCTACGCCCCAATATGCGGTGCCAAGAGCAAACTGATAAGTTCTGAATATGTTGGCGTTGTATCTTCCTTTCATGGGAAAACGATTTCGGAAATAGTTCATTCAAAAGGAGGCATTAAGCTTTTGGTTGCCCTCTTACGGTGTGGTAAACTTGAAATCGAGAAAGGGGTATTGGAAAAGCTTAAGCAAAATGCTTCTAATGAAATCGAGAATAAATGTTATGGGATTCTCCTTTCCGTTATTGAAGACATTGAATATTGGAAGAAACAGCATGAGGTCCGGCTTGAAGCGCGATGGGAAGAAGAAAATCTCCGCGAAATCGAACGTCAATTCAACGACCTTATGGACGAGAACGACGCATGGGGGAATATTGATTAATAACATGATAATGAAAAGCTAGCACAAACAGCTTGGACACAGCCTTGTACCCTTTACCCTAATTATCAACACAATTTAGTCAAGACGGAAGTCATCAATGTAATAAGTGTCATCGCGTGGCTGTACGTATTTACCCGTTAGTGCATTGAATATTCCTGAATTGTTGGAAGATGCCCCAACGCTTTATTTCTGTATTTGGCTTATTCATAAAAATTGTTACCACTTAAAAAACAAAAACCGATGATTATAGATTTTTTTAATTTTAACCTCTCTAAACTTTGGATTTCTATATTTGTGATTTTCATCCATGGGGATTAAAGATTGAATTTTCCTATACATATTCGCATGTACTCTTATTGTTTCAAGATTTGCGCAGTTCCTTATCCACCCCTCTTCAAGTTCAATTTCTTCTGAATGTATTGTAATTTCTTTCAGTCGCCAACAGTCTGTGATACAATCTCTTTCAATGTATACTACACTTTCCGGAATTATTACAGATTCCAAATATACATTCTTTGTCAGAAAGTTTTTATGTAGCTTTTTTACGGTACTCCCTATAGTTAAGTATCTAATATCATTAGGTATTCCAGTTGTATGGGCATCTTGTGCATCATAAATTAATGTTTGTAAATTTTTGCAATCACCAAAACAATACCCCTTATTACCAATGATCTCTACATCTTTAGGAATGTGCAATGCCTGCAGATTAGTGCATCTTTCAAAGACTTTAAACTCTATTATACGGAGTTGTTTATTTAAATTAATTTCAAGAAGGTTTTTGCACCCCTCAAATGCGCGTGCCTCTATTGATTTAATACCCTTAGGAAGGTTGTATGATATTAGAGAAGTACAAAAAGAGAAAGCACTATCGCCAATTATTCTGATCGTATCAGGTAAAATGACTTCCTGCAATACACGACAATTGATGAATGCCGATTCTTCGATTTCTACAATAGGCTCAAATATCTCTACTTTTTGAACATATCGATTCAGACACTTAACTATACTCTGCTTTCTAATATCAATAAGAAGTTCGTCTATTATACTATAATTTGGACTTAATGATTCCAACGAACAACCTTCCGGAATTGATGAAATATGGAAATATACAAGTGTAGATGGGAGTGTGATTTTTTCTATATCACTTTCCTTTCTATTGAAAATACGTACCATGATGTCTGCACGAAAAGCATCATTACATATGAATTCCGTACCTTCTTTTATTTTGTACTCCTTACACGTACAATGCTTTCCATCTAATAAACGTTTTCCATCCAAACTATAAATTACGCCAAACTCATCTGTAATCGTCTTCTCTTTATCTAAAATTACACCATAAACTAAATATTTTTGAATCTTCTCATCATTACGTATCTTACACTGCTCTTGATAATATTTATAATCATTGAAAGCATTAAATAAGTTATCACGCGTTGCTGAAATTTGTGAGTATGCATTCTCAGCTAGAGTTTGCTTTTGTTTTTCGGCTATTGCTTTTGAAATGGTAGTAAAAACTGGTCTAATGGAGAACATACAACGATTTGCAGTTGCGCACCATATTTCAGCAGGTTGTTTGCAATTTTCACCGAACCTTAAATCATTGGCACTTTCACTACCATGATATGGACTTGAAGTCCAATAATGCCCGGCTACATATTTCCCTGTTGTATAGTTCATTTGATTAAATGGAAAAAATATGCTATTGCCATTAGGACCAGTTACTAAACGTCCTTCAAATCCATCAAGGATCTTGTTTTCCCATTTACATTTGTCTAGAAGTTCACGACACTCTTTATCAGTAGGTAATCGCCAATTTTCGCTCCACAGATTTGTGGCAGCATCATATTTTTATCACCTGCAATATCTCCTATAGTCTTAACCTTACAATGCTTTGGCTTATTTACTATTGACGGTTCGTTTTCTGCCCAATAAAAATAATCTCCAATATCAGAAGGTTTATAGGCGCCTAAATTAAAAGATGCCCATTTAACAGATAATCCGAGGTCTATAGCTACAGGAGTGGCATTTTTTCTTTGTTTTTGCAAATATTCTTCATGCTTTCTTTCCCTTTCTTTTTGTGCTATAGCTTGCTGGTAGACTGAATCTGCTTTTGGATTAAACCAATAGTATACTTTAAAGATACCAGCCAAAATAAATATTACAACAATGGCTAATATAATCAGTCCAATTATAATAAGAATACCATTAAGAGCTCGATCTGTGCCACCAGCTACTGCATCATCTCCCATATAATCATAATGAGTTTGTGCAATAACTGATGAATACGTCCAAGCACATAATATGAATAAAATAATATGCTTCATGCCAAAAACGATATTAAAATCTCAAAATTTAATCGTGTTGCTTGTGTCATCATAGCATAAATGTAAATCTCAGCCGACTATTATTATCGGCTGGCCGAAGAATGAGGATAGCATTGCGAGTGTGGAAAGGGTGAAATTATGCTGGCCACTCAGCCACTTGGTGATTTCACACGGGCGCTTACCAATCGAGCGGGCAAATTCGGCTTTTGACAACCCTTTCTGGGTCATCAAATCATAGATCCTATTGGACACAGCCATTTCTATGTCCACTTCTCTGCGGATATTATCCGGTATAGATGACACTATACGATTGTATTCCTCAAAGGCAGTCTTCATATATCAAATGTTTTGTCGGTTTCAATTTCATTCTCGGAAACAGTAATGGTTCCGTCCTTCACTCCCTCTTTGATAAGTTTGTCAAAGTTTTGCAGGGTGACTACAAATCCGCGCAACTCATCATCTTCATCATAGGTGCGCGTTTTCTTGACTCCACCGTTGCCAAGAATAAGAATGCTGTCTGAGAGTCGCAGGCAATACAGGCGCAACTTCGATTTAACGACCGGTAGCGCACAGACTCGATCACTCATCTTTCCTTCGGGTCGGAAGAAACGCTCCAAAGCTCCAAGATCAGCTATGCTTTCAACGAACTTGGCTATACGGGCCAAATCTTCATTATACGTAGCGTCGTCTTTGAAACGGTTATAGAAACGAAGATATTCCCCTTTATCCTCAGTGATGAACTGAATGGTGTAAAGGGTGCAGTTATGGTCTTTGTTTAGCTGTATAAGTTCTGCCTCGCTCATATTTGTATTGTCTCTTTGCCTTAATAACCGCAAAGTTACGAAAAATGTTTTACTTTTGAGTAAATACGCCGATGTTTTTTGTGTCAAAGCTTCATGATTATCTCCGGCGCCCGTTTAAGTTTAGAAATCAGATGCGTTGTGCGCCAATTCACTTATTTTTCGTCATTTTTTGTAACTTTGTAGTTCGGATGGCTTTGTAGAGGCCGCCTTTAAAGATGATGAAAATTAAGTTTTTTCATAGACGCCCGTTAATGGTCGTGTTTGTTGTGGTTATCGCGGCAAGTATCGGTGTGTCGTGTTCTCATTCAAAGCAAACGCAGATTCTTTCGGAGGCAGAAAAAATTGCTACCGAATATCCCGACAGCGCATTGGCGATTCTGGAGTCAATAGACCCCTCCGACATCACGGCTGACTCTTTAAAAGCAAAATTATATTACCTCAAGGCTTACGGACATATGAGCTGCCACCGTTCCATGGTCGGGGATTCCCTGATTACGTTAGCCCACAATTATTATCGCGGAAAGGATATTGTGAAAGATGTCCGCAGCGGCATCGCTCTTGCCTGGTACAGGTTCTGGGCCGGTGACACACCAGATTCTATTGCATTATAACGGTGCTGTCGGCAGTTTCAGCTTCGACTTCAACGCCGATTATCTGTGGAATAAGAAGATGGAGTATTCATTGAGCGACGAGTTCGAATCTCGTCCTCTCCGCAAAACCACCAAGCAAAATCGCTGCAAGCCAATAACTTGCGGCGATTTTTATTTTATATGCATACAAAAACACATATAATAGTTTAATGTTTACTATACAAACGAGTTTGTCGGTTTGCAAATCATGGAATAACAATATTTTCTTTTGTAATTAACCATGATTCGTGTTTATTAATGGCTGTCTGATTTATTTTTGGTATTTGAATATGGCTTTAATGCGAGTCAAACCAGCAGTTCCTAAAATGAGCAGTGCTGCATATTGAAATGTTTTGGCAAGTCCGAAAAACACCGCCCATAATACACCTTTCGTTGTTGCCGATACGGGAAGCAATATCTGAGTAAATGAAACTATATAGCTGATTACACAGAGTGTTGCCACTACTATACCTGTACGAAACGACAGCCTGCCAAGCCATTGTTTGAATCGAATGAAAGTAGGTGGCATAACAATTAAAACATTTTTTTACGATTATCGTTTGTCTCCTTCTATTTGTTCCATTGCCTTCATAGGACATTTTCTCACGCATTTGCCACACTCGATGCAAAGGTTGTAATCTATCACCGGAAAACCGTCGGCATCCTGTAAAATGGCACCGACCGGACACATCTTAATCAGTGGACATACATGGTTGTGTGGGCATATATTTTTATTGACCTGTATCATGATACTGTTTTTGTTTGCAAAATTAAGCATTATTCCTTGTTCTACGAAATAGATTTTTTATATCTTAGCATCGAAATTATCGAATACAAACAAAGTTATATGACACTTCAACAAATGGAATACATAGTGGCGGTTGATAAATACCGCCATTTTGCAAAGGCGGCGGAGTCGTGCGGCGTTTCGCAGTCAACCTTGTCTTCACTTGTTCAAAAACTGGAGACAGAACTTGATGTGACTATATTTGATCGCAACAGTCATCCGGTGAAGCCGACGGCTGTCGGTGAAGAAATCATCAGCCGGGTAAAGCGAGTATTGTTCAATGCCGCACAGGTCAAAGAACTGGTGGCTACAAGAAAAGGAGAGTCCGTTGGAAATATCTCGTTTGGGATTATTTCAACGGTTGCGTCATATCTCTTACCCAAGATGTTTAAATATCTGTCGGTCAACCATCCTGACATACATCTGCATGTCGAGGAAGCGAGGGTTTCTACCCTCGGCTCAAAACTGGAGCGAGGGGAGATTGATATCGCGCTTATGGCGACACCTGTCAACAACAGCGAATTGCTGGAAATCCCGATTTTTCAGGAACGGCTCATGGCTTATGTCTCCCCTGAATCGTCTATCCACAATGACACTGTTTTGCAGGCAGACCTCCTTCCTATAGATAGCGTCTGGGTGCTACGTGAAGGTTATTGTCCCAATCGCGGTGTTTTCCCTTTCTGTAACAATATCACCGGCAAGCATGCCATATATGAAGCTGGAAACGTAGAGACTCTCATCAAAATCGTGGATGAGAACGGTGGGTATGCAATCATTCCTGAACTGCATGTGCCACTTCTCAGAAAATGCCAACAAGCAAATGTCCGCATATTCGCAAACCCCGAACCGAGTCGTGAGATAGCCTTTGTGGTTCACCGCAATTTCGTGCGTGAACGATTGCTCAACATCCTTGCCGATGCAATAAAGGCCATCATCCCCGCAACCATGCTCTACCAACGGATTAAAAAGTTCCCGATAGCCCTGTAATCGAGATTATCAATATCATTATCTATTTTATCGTTTGTATCAATAAAGTAAACTGTGTAACTTTGCAGTCGTAAAATGATGTAAACAAGCAAGAACCCCATGGCTCATAAACAATTTTTCCGTTCACTGCCCCGAAAGGGCTTCCCGTTATACTGGATTCTGTTGGTATATCTTGTCGTTGGCTATTTCTGGCCGGTTATCGGTTTCCTTGCCATAATCTGCATGATAGCACCTGTCGCATTTGCCGTGCGCAAAGGACGGTGGTGGTGCGGCAATGCCTGCCCACGTGGTAACTTCTATGACCGTGTACTGACGAAATACTCACCGCACAAACCTATTCCGGCGTTTGTACGCACAAAAGGATTCCGTATCTTCATGGTGATGTTCATCTTCACCATGTTCGGCATACAGATGTACCGAGCCTGGGGAGACTGGAACGACATGGGACGTGTATTCTGGACAATCATACTGATTACCACTATTGTAGGCGTGACTCTTTCTTTTATTTACGCTCCGCGCACATGGTGCTCGTTTTGCCCTATGGGAACGCTATCTGCATGGGTGACTCCTCGCAGCGGCAGACTTCCCAACAACTACCGTCGCATTCTGGTAGGAGAAAAATGTACTACCAGATGTAAGCTGTGCTCTGCAGTGTGCCCCATGCAACTGAAGCCTTATGAGAGCCGGAATGACGAAGAGGGTTTCCTCCATCCCGATTGTATCAAGTGCGGCAATTGCGTAAAAGGATGTCCTCTTAAAGTCCCAGAGATGAAGCCTTGACTGACATAAATCTAATGAGCGCAACGATAGATTACATTAACAAAAAAATAGATTATGATGAAAATTGCAATTCCTCTTTGGTAAGCTCGAACATGAAGTCTTCAGGGAATCTGCTTATATTGCGCCTGACCTGTTCTTTCAGTCGTTTAGTTTCCACGCCATATAATCGGGCCAAGTCACTGTCAATCATAACTTGTTGGCCACGAATTACATGAATTAGGCTTTCAATCGGCAACAACGAAGTGTTATTGCGATTGTCAAATGGTTCCAATTTATTACCTGATTCTTCCATGGGGGAATGCCTTAGTAAATGCAAAGTTACAAAAAATATAGACAGATCAGCAGTCTAATTAATATTTTCAACATTTGTTGAAAATCAGGTAGATTTTTCTGCGTAATTTTGCATATCTCATATCATATTGATTTATGAAAGCAATAACGGCCAATCATACAAAGCGGAAGCCCCGGCAGTGATGTCGGGGCTTCTATAGGATGAGCAGGAGTATGCGCGTCAATGGACGCAGCATACTTCCTGAGCCTTTATCATATATGCGATCAGAGAATCGTTGGAGCAGATTATCTCATGGAGCCTATCCTGATAGAGGGCCATGTCCTCGATTTTTTTGCGGGCAACTCCCGATTCTTCTGCGGCGCTGATCACTGCCGGCGCTACAACCGTCAGCAACCGGCGGTCGAATGGTTTCGGCAGAATATAGTCTTTGCCGAACGTCAGCCCGTCAACACCGTAAGCCTTGATGATATCTTCGGGCACAGGCTCCTGCGCGAGCGCGGCGATGGCTTTGGCGGCGGCGACTTTCATGGGCTCGTTGATTTCCGTGGCCCGACAGTCCAGTGCGCCACGGAAAATATATGGGAAGCCGAGCACATTGTTTATCTGGTTGGGATAGTCACTGCGACCTGTGGCAAAGATAAGATCGGGACGCGCCTTGACTGCTGATTCATAGGCAATCTCGGGTTCGGGATTGGCCAGAGCGAACACAATGGGGCGGTCGGCCATCGACCTGACCATCTCAGGCGTGACAACGTCGGCCACCGACAGCCCGAGGAATACGTCGGCCCCTTTCATGGCGTCGGCCAGAGTGTGGAGGTCGCGTGTGGTGGCGAACTCGGCTTTTGTCGGAGTCAGGGAGCCGCGGTCTATTCTGATCACTCCGTGGCTGTCGCACATGACGATATTCTCATGCCGCAGCCCTAATTCGCAGAACAGGCGTGTGCAGGCTATGGCTGCCGCTCCGGCTCCGTTGACAACCAGACGCACATTACCTATACTCTTCTCCTGAAGCTTGAGGGCATTGATGAGTGCCGCCGACGAAATTATGGCGGTGCCGTGCTGGTCGTCGTGCATGACTGGAATGTCGAGCCGGCTGCGCAGCTCCTTTTCAATCTCGAAACATTCCGGCGCCTTGATATCTTCGAGATTTATGCCGCCGAAAGTCGGAGCAAGTCGGGCAACCGTTTTGATGAACTCCTGCGGATTCTTCTCGTCGATTTCGAGATCGAAAGCGTCGAGACCTGCAAAAATCTTGAACAGCAAAGCTTTCCCTTCCATTACAGGTTTTCCGGCCTTCGCGCCGATGTCGCCGAGTCCGAGCACAGCAGTGCCGTTCGATATCACGGCCACGAGGTTGCCGCGGTTCGTATAGTCGAAAACTCTGTCGGCATCATCCTTGATTGCCAGGCAGGGATACGCCACTCCCGGCGAATAGGCCAGCGAGAGGTCGTCGGGAGTGTCGTAGGGTTTGGTCGGGATCACCTCGGTCTTTCCGGGGCGCGGATAGCGGTGATAGTCGAGAGCGCGTTGTTCGTCTGATTTCGTCATATCTTAAAAAACTGTTTCGTTCACACTACTAACATATCGTCTCTCCCTATGGTTTTATTGCGTGCGTCGACAAGACGGCGCGCTGTCAGCGGATGCCGAGCAGTTTGTGGAGCTGGAGCGACAGCTTCCAGCGCGGGTTGCGCCTGATATAGTCGATACAGGCTGCGAGATTGCGCTCGTTGTAGACGGCGTCGTTGCGGTCGCAGGGCTGTAGATAGTAACACTGATCGTCAGTGGCGCGGACTCCGGCAAGGCGGTCGATATGGTCGGTGTGGTTCATGTCGAACACAACCTTCAGCTCGTCGATGCGCTGTATCTCGGGAATCATGCCGAATTTAGGCGATACGGTTATCCAGTCGATATGCGCGGCCACGTCATCGGCGAGGCGAACCGTTCCGTTGGTTTCGATATGGACGATCTTTCCCGCGCGTTTGAGCTGTCCGAGCAGTGGAGCAGTGAGCTGTAGAGTCGGTTCTCCGCCGGTCAGAATTACGTGTTCCGACGGAAATTCCCCGACGCAGCCGACAATTTCGGCTTCGGTCATCTCCCGGCCCGACTGATGGTCGGTATCGCAGAAGTCACAGCGCAGATTGCATCCCGAGAAGCGCACGAACGTGGCCGGAGTGCCTGCGAAGCGCCCCTCTCCCTGAAGCGAATAGAATATCTCGTTTACTGTCATAGAGCCGGCCCGTTGAAGGAGTCGTCGACATAGACAGCGATGTTCCCCTCGCTTTCCTGAACCGATGCTTTGTAGCATTGAGGAATCTGGCCGACAACCCATCGGGCTATGTTTTCGGCCGTCGGGTTGAACGGCAGCACGTCGTTGAGATGGCGGTGGTCGAGCGCCCCGTGAATCAGGTCTTTAATATGTTTGAAGTCACAGACCATGCCGTCGGCATTGAGTTCCCGGGCGGCGCAATAAACCGTGATGACCCAGTTGTGGCCGTGGGTGTTGGCGCACTTGCTTTCGTATGACAGCTCGAGCCTGTGCGACCCCGAGATTTCCATGCGTTTGACGACGTAGTACATAATGCTGATTCCTTTTTGACCCCGCAAAGATACAACAAAATCCGCAAAATTACTGATGCGGCGTGGCGGGGGCTTTCAGCTTTATCGATTCGATGTAGGAGGTCTGAGGCGTGCAGTTCTCGATTCTGATGTTCTCGAGCCAGTCGGCGAGGGCTTTGCGGGCGGTAGCGACGTCGGGACGGGCTTCGCGGATCTCTTTGTAGGTGCCGCGCGGAGCCTCGGCGAAGTTCACGATGATTTCCCAGTTCTCGGGGCGCGTGATAGCTGCCATACATGATTTGTCGACCTTTTTGTAGGGCCAGAACGTATAGCCGATATTATTGCTCTCGAGTGTCTCGCAGAAGCGGCGCTGCCATTGGTCGGTGTTATGGCCGATCTCACCCATATACATCGGAAGGTTGACCTTGTCGCGGAACTCGATGAAATTCCCGATCGCCTCGGGAGTGGGATCGCCGCCGTAGCGATGGCAGGTATACATCAGCTTGTCGTCGTAGGTCGAATCGGTGAAGGGCTTGAAGTTGCCGTTCCACTGTGAGCCGCCGAGCAGTATGATGTGGTTTGTGTCGACCGCACGGATAGCCTTTACGGCGCGTTTGTGGAGCCGTTCAAGGCGGGCGTTGAGTTCCTCGACATTGTCGAAATACGGAGCTATAGGTTCGTTGATAAGCTCATAGCCTAAAATTATAGGCTCGTCTTTATAGCGCCGGGCTATCTTCTGCCAGATGTCACAGAAGAGCTGCTGAAGCTTTTCGCTTTCGAAAAGCCAGGGATATCCGTAGCTGTCGTCGATATTGTCGCCTGTCTGGCCGCCGGGTGCGTCGTGCATATCGAGAATGAGATGTAGGCCGTTGTCGCGACACCATCCCACTACGCTGTCGATGCGCGCGAACCCGTCCTGCCGGGCCGTAAGGCCCATGTAGTCTTCGTCGGTGAAGAGCTTGTAGTGGAACGGCAGGCGGATTGTGTTGGCGCCTGTCGAGGCGATGAACTCGATGTCTTTGCGCGTGATATAGTTGTCTTTGAACTGCTGCCAGAATTCGGCGGCATATTCTTCGCCGGCAAGCTGGCAAAGCATCTCGTTAATGAAACGCGGCGAGTTGGTTCGCTGGAAACCGAACATATAGCCCTCGGGGTTGAGCCAGTTGCCGAGGTTCGTACCGCGGATGAATAGTTTTGTGCCGTCGGGCTTGATGAGGTCGGGCCCTTTGACCTCTACAAACTTGCCTGCGCTGGCCTGTCCGGCGGCGCCGAAAAGAGCTGCCGCGGCCACGATGAGAGAGAGTAAACCTTTGGTTTTCATGTTGTTTGAATTAAAGAAATAACGTGATGACTAACTGTTGATGCTGTAAAGATACGAAATTATTTTTAACGTTGCTGCGTTCTTTCGGCTTTAAGGTCTTTAAAGTCCTTAAAGTCTTTAAGGTCCTTAATAACTTAATACTTTGAAGTATGCCGGAAATCATCAAATCGACGGGCGATTATAAGAAGCTGCTGTCATATCAGAAGACTGATGTGATTTACCAGATCACATTTTTCTTCTGCCACAACTTTCTCGATATTGGAGACCGCATTGTCGACCAAATGATTCAGGCAGCGCGCTCGGGCAAGCAGAACATCATTGAGGGGTGTGCTGCTTCTGCCACATCGTCAAAGACCGAGCTGCGTCTGCTCAATGTTGCGAAGGCAAGCCTGAAGGAATTGCTTGAGGATTACGAAGACTATCTGAAAACACGCGGCCACCGACAGTGGCAACAGGGCAGTCCCGAGTTTGAGGCGATGCGCCGCCTTGGCGCCACCCGCAATGATGCGACATATTTTATGGGGCTCGTGGCGTCGCGGCCTCCCGAGACTATAGCCAATATGGCTATAATTCTGCTGAATCAGGCTGATTATCTGCTTTTCAGACAGCTCAAAAAGGCCGAATAAGACTTTATTGACGAGGGCGGCTTTTCCGAGCGAATGGCTGCCGCCCGCCGCAAGCGTCGCAAGTTTTAGACTTCTCGTTAAGGACTTTAAGGATCTTAAGGACCTTTACATTGCCGCGGGTTGGCCAAAAATCTGTATCTTTGCAGGGTTAACCTTCAGTTTATGAAATACAGTGCAATTATCGTTGCGGCGTTGAGCGCCGCGGTTCTCTCTTCGTGTGGCGGCAGCGGCAAGGGTCTTGCCGACGGCGCCTCGGGCAATATGGAGGCCTACGAGTCGGGCGATGTCAACGCCGTCGTTCAGGCCAAACCCGAAATCATGATAATCCCCGGCGACCAGACTCTCAAGCGGTTCCATGCCATCGAGTCGGGCAATGGCGGCGTCACTCGCGACTTTCAGAAATATCTGCTGGCCGACCGCGATGCCCGCTCTGTCTTCTCGATAATCCAGGGGGAGTTTCAGAATCAGAACTTCCCGCTCAACGACCTCGAGCAGACTCTGAAGCAGCTCGACACCCGCGGCGCCACCGACATTGCCGACGGCCTCGCCAAGGATTCGAAGACGATTCTGATGGAGACGGCCCAGCCCGACATCATCCTCGAGCTCGACTACGACACCAAGGGGGATGACAATGTGCTGCGCCACAGCAACGGCCACGACACCCGCGCCGCCTTCACCCTCAACGCCATCGACGCCTACACCAACAAGGTGGTTGCCACGGTGACCACTCCGCCTGTCGAGGGGGAGAGCAAGGCCGAGATCGTCAAGAAGGAGCTCGTCAAACGCCTGCCCGACTTCATGGAGGATATTCAGGAGTATTTCTCCGACCTGCTGACGCGCGGCCGCGAGGTGACGGTGCGCGTCAATGTCGACGAGGGGAGCAATATCAGCCTCGCCGATGTCAGTGCCGAGGGCGACACCTACAGCGACTATATCGTCGACTATATCAAGAAGCACACCGTCAAGGGCGCCTACAAACTTCAGTCGAACACCGACAACGCGCTGGTGTTCACGGGTGTGCGCATCAAGCTGCTCAACAGCGACGGCACGCAGTATGGCGTCTACGACTGGACGCGCGACCTGGCCCGCGCCATGCGCAAAGACCTCGGCGTCAAGGTGCAGAACCGCGCTCAGGGTCTGGGCGAGGTAGTTCTTACTCTTCAAGGAATCTGACATTATGAATAGGCTGATAATCAGACTGGCAGCCGTCTCAGCTATGGCGGTCCTCGCAGCGTGCGGAGGCAACGGCACCAAGTTCAACCCTGCAGAAGATAACCGCGACAGCCGCGACAGCACCGCGGTGGTTGCCGCGCGTCCGGCCGGTGCGCTTGAAGAAGTGCTCGCCATGCGCGGCGTGAAGGTCAGCGTCATTGCGCCCGAGCTTCCCGCCGGATTCTCGCGCGCCGAGGCCGACGGCATCGCCGCCCGCCTCGTCAACGTCTGTGCCGCCAACGGAATCAGCGGCCTGGGCACATCGCCCGGCTTCGTGCTTGGTACGACCATCATCCCCGGCTCGGAACAGCAGACCGGCACGGCGCCGCAGAAGACCATCGTCGAGTATGAGCTCGTCTACTCGGTGGGCAATGCCGCTACCGGCGACATCTACGCCTCGACAACCCAGCGCATCACCGGCGCCGGACGCGATGCCGCCGACGCGCGCCGCAATGCCTTGCGACAGATAAAATCCACCCCGGCGCTCCAGAAGATGCTCAGCGAGGCGTCGGATCGCATCATCGACTGGTACGACAAGAACCTGCCGACGCTCCGTTCTCAGGTTGAGTCGGCAGCCTCGCGCGGCGACTACGCCCTGGCGCTGGCCTATATCGACGCCGTTCCGCAGCAGTCGGCCTCGGTCTTCGCCTACGCCACTGAGGCACGTCCGGCCCTCTTCGACGCCTGGCGCAAGAAGACCGCCGCCGACAATCTCACCGCCATGCGCGCTGCCATAGGCGCCGCCGGCGACACCTTCGACCCCGCCTGCGCCGGCTACTTCGCCCTGATTCCGCCCGGCTCGCCCGAATATGGCGAGGCCGAGAAACTCTTCGCAGTCTATCAGACGCGCTGCGAGGCGCGCGTCAGGGAGCTTGAGGCCAATGCACGCGCCGACACGGCCGCCGCCCGCGAGTTCCGCAAGGTGCAGATGAATTTCAACCAGCAGAAAGAGCTGGCCCAGATCGAGGCCGACAAGGTCGTTGCCAAATATGAGGCACAGGCCAATGCCGCCGCCATGCAGAGCCAGATGGACGACGAGCGCTACGAGAAGCGCAAGGGCTTCTGGTCGAAGCTCGGCGACCGCATCATCGGCGGCATCGATTCGCTGCGCGGCATCGACGAAGAAGATTGACAAACAATACATCGCAATGAAACAGATATACCTGGTATTGGCGGCCGTCGCCGCGCTGCTGCTGACGGCCTGCGGCCACGGCGACGACTACCGCGTCGCCTGCAAGGAGGGTAATTTCGACGAGGCTCACGACATTCTCTCGCGCCTCCACGGGCGCTTCGAAGATGTCTATTCTGAGCACTACGGACTTATGGAATGGCACACCGACGACCGCGCCCTGATCGAGGCTGCCGCTTCGGAATACGGCACGGCGGCAACGCATATTCTGACAACCGAGGCGCGCTGGCTCATCTCGCAGAACGATCCCGAGACTGTCGGCAACGCGCTGGTGAACCTCTTCAACGAGCTCCAGCCCATAGGCAAACGCCTTCCCGAGGGAACGGGCTATCACCCCGGCGGGACTAAGAGCCTCCAGAAGGATTGCGCCGACATCAACTGCTACCGCGAGTATGTCAAGGCTAACAATGCGCTGGCCGACGTTATCCTCGATCTCGCCGTCCACAACCGCGACGAGGCTCTGCTTGAAGTGGCCGTGTCGCATTATCTCGACGAGCCTGAGATTGTCGAGGACGGCTACGACCAGAAGGTCGTCTACCGCCGATCGGACAAGCTCGCCAAGTTTGTCGACTTCGCCCGGTCGAAGGGCTTAGACCAGGTGCCCGGCCTGATGGAGGCCGAGGACTATGGCGTCGAGCTCCCCGAGGTCGAGATGCCGGAGGTCGAGCTCCCCGATGTAGAATTACCTGAACAATAAACCAATCACATAATTTTATGAAATTAAGAACTTTGATTGCGCTGGCCGGACTGCTCGTATGCCTCGGCATGAGCGCGCAGGAATTTAAGATCGGCGACGCCAAATACCGCTCTTTAGGCGACGGAAATGCCGAACTCGTCGACTACAAGAAGGCCAAAGGTGAGGTTACTTTGCCCTCGACAGTCACCGACCCCAAGAGCGGCACGAGCTATTCGCTGACCTCCATAGCGCGCGAAGCCTTTAAGAAAAGCGGCGCCACCAAGATTGTCCTTCCCGAATCGCTCGACTACGACGGAATCGGAACAGCCGCTTTCAAGGACAGCAAAGATCTGACCGAGGTTGTGCTGCCTGAGTCGGTTACGGTGCTTCCCAATGAAGCGTTCATGGGCTGTAAGAGTCTTATAACTGTAAATGATGAGAATATTGAAATTATCGGAGCTGATGTTTATCGAAACTGCAATCTGACACAATGGTCTATACCTTCGTCTGTCAAGATAATCGGCAACGGCGCTTTCGAGTATAATCCGGAATTGAAAATAGTTGAGGTTCAGCCGAATGACCAAATACTTGAGTTCGGGTATGATGTTTTCTATGGTTGTCCGATAGAAGCATTAGTGCTCGGCCGCAGTGTTCATGCTGAAAAAGGCGGTATAGGCCAGAATCGTCCGTTCAACAACAATCCGGCGCTGCGTCAGATAATAATCGGTCCGAAAGTCGACTATCTTTCGCCTGACTTCTTCGAAGGATGCACGAACCTTCAGGTTGTAAAACTCTCAAATCCTGAAATTAGCGCACCTATGGCGAAAGCTCTCGGACAATTAGGCGGCAATGCCATGGTTTATATCGGCGACGAGGCTATTGACGTCCCGAAAGCTATAGAATACAATCTTAAGTCGGCGTTGTTTAAGAGATACGCAGCCAAATATATTGGAGCAACCGCGAATAGAGACGAACATGGCGATCTCTATAACCCGTGGTTCAATTACCTTGCGGGTGTGATGAGATCCGACTATGGTGGATATACACAGCTTTCTGAACAAGACATCAAAGATCATCTCGATCTTTTCTATCAGATGCTCTACGAAATAACCGACAACATTTTCGCAGAATGGACTCTGCCGTTCGTGGAAAATGAGTCGCTGTCGATCAATGGTGTCGCCAACAACCTTATCGGTGCCATCATTATGGAGAACGGCGGAAGCAGACTCAGCGGCATCCGTGGATGGGCTGATATGGATCTGCTGCGCAAGGATGTCGCCGCCGGCGACAGTTCGCGCCTCCACGACTATGAGGTTCTGCTCGGACTTGCCGAACTGAACCTCAAAGCTGATCCTAAGAATAATGTCTATGCCTGCGCGCTCCAGCTCGCCGGTCTCTGCGGTACGGGTCAGTGGGAAAAGGCGGCAGCTTACTATCCGAAGGCCCATCGTCTGATCACCGATAACGGCAAGTATGGCGTGCCGGCTGAGGTGACCTACATGCGCGACGTCATCAACGAGCATGGCTTCAAGGCCAAAGATCCCGTCTACGCCAAAGCCGGGGCCAAGGGCCGCAAGGGCGCCAAGAGCGGCGGCGGAAACAGCGACCAGAAGAGCGAGCTGCTCGAATACTTCTTCGAGAAGGGCTACCAGAAATATAAGGAGCACCGCGACATGCGCCGCTTCAAGCGCTGGCTGCGCAAAACCGGCCGCATCTAAACAAGCGAGGGGGCTCCGATGCCCCCTCTTTTGTTTTGTAAGGACCTTAAGGACTTTATGGTTTCTAAAGGTTGATGGCGGACTGGCCGGAGGTGGAGCGCGAGAGTGAGCGGATGTCGCTGGTGGGGATGTTGATGGCCGACTGGCCGGAGGCGTCGGCGTTGAGGGCGTCGGCTTTGCAGGTGGCGATGTTGATGGCCGACTGGCCGCTGGTTGTGAGGCTGACGTCGGTGGCGGTGACGAAGCCGAGGTTGGCGACCGACTGGCCGGAGCATCCGGCGTTGATGTCGGCTGCCGTGACGTCTTTGCAGCGGAACACGCTCTGGCCCGAGGTGCCGACGCTGAGCTGCGTGGTAGCGATGTTGTCGATGATGGTGAGGCGCGCCTGGCCCGTGGTTTCGAAGGCGAGCTTGTCGCCGAAGCCGGTGCCGCGCAGGGTGAACTGTGACTGGCCGTGGGCCGTCGCCTTGTTAATGACGGGCATCGTTACCGTCACGTCGACCTTCTTCAAGAGCTGGCGCAGGATGGCGTTGTCGTTGGTGTTCCAGCCGATGTCCAGACTTTTCCCGTTCTTAGCGACGGCGAGATACTGAAAATAGGCTTCGGGAGCTTCAACGGCTACGGAGTATTCGGCACCCGTTGTTATCTCGACGTTGAAATGATAGCCTGCATCGACTTCAGAGAAGCCTCTGACGCTGAAGTTTCTGACGACGGAAGGCTTCTGGACCACCGTTTCGACAGAAACTGATTTCGAGGATGAGCACGATGTTGTTGTTAAAGCCGCTGCGCATATCAGGGCGCATGAGGCGATGGCGATGATTCTGTTCATTGTCGGGGGTTGAGGTTAGTTGTTTTCTATATAGACGCAACTCGACTGCATTTTATGACACTGAAGGCCAAATTTTTTTGCAATAAAATGTCGCGGAGCGACTGTACGGCCTGTTAACCGCGTACAGCCGAGAGGCTGTGCGCGGAAAGTCCGTCCAACCAACAATACAGTCGCGGCGCGACTGAACTACACCGAGCAGAAATGAAGTCGCTCCGCGACTATGAGGATGGGAGTGGCTACTCTCCGCGCACTGGCAGTGCCAGTACGCGGTTAACAGGCCATTTAGTCGCTCCGCGACTTTTTTGTTCAATAAAAGCAGCGACGGCGCGCCGGTGAGGGCGCGCCGTCGGGAGTGTTCAGCAGTGATTGCCGGTTATTTCTTGAGCCACTTGTCGAGCCAGCGGAAGAATACGCGCTGCCAGAGGATAGCGTTCTGGGGCTTCAGAATCCAGTGGTTTTCGTCGGGGAAGATGAGCATCTCGGCGGGCACACCGCGGAGTTTGGCGGCGTTGAAGGCCATCTCGCCCTGCGACGAGAGGATGCGGTAGTCGAGTTCTCCGTGGGTAATCAGAATCGGGGTGTCCCATTTGTCGACGAAGCGGTGGGGCGACGTGGCGAAGGTTGCCTGAGCCACAGGATTTTCCTTGTCCCAGTAGGCGCCCCCCATATCCCAGTTTGCGAACCACATCTCTTCGGTCTCGAGATACTGGGTCTCGATGTTGAAGATTCCGGCGTGGGCGATGAAGCAGGCGAAGCGCTTGTCGTGGTGGCCGGCGAGCCAGTAGACCGAGAAGCCGCCGTAGCTGGCGCCGACAGCACCGATATGGTCGGCGTCGACATATTCCTTACGCTTGGCGTAGTCGACAGCCGAGAAGTAGTCGCGCATGTTCTGGCCGCCATAGTCGCCGCTGATCTGTGCGTTCCATTCAGTGCCGAAGCCGGGGAGACCGCGGCGGTTCGGGGCGATGACGACATAGCCGTTCGAGGCCATGAGGGCGAAGTTCCAGCGGTAGCTCCAGAACTGGCTGACAGCCTGCTGCGGGCCGCCCTGACAGTAGAGGATAGCGGGATATTTCTTGGTGGCGTCGAAGTTGGGCGGGAGAACCATCCAGACGAGCATCTTCTTGCCGTCGGTTGTCGGAACCATGCACTTTTCGACAGTCGGCATCTTCAGCGACGACAGCAGCTGGGTGTTGACGTCGGTCAGCTGATAGACGCGCTTGTCGTTGACGACGAAGATTTCGTTGGGTGCCATCATCCAGTGGCGAAGGGCAACGACGCTCTTGCCGACGGGGGCCAGTGAGGCATAGTCGCAGAAGTCGTCGTTGATTGTCTTGACCTCGTGGCTCTTCACGTTGATCGAGAAGATGGGGGTCAGGCCGTCTTTCGGGGCGAGGAAGTAGATCGAGCGTCCGTCGGGGTTCCAGGCGATGGCGTCGGCGGTGTAGTCCCAGTCGGCGGTGAGGTCGGTGCGGGTGCCTGAGGCGAGATCCATCATGAAAATACGGTTCTTGTCGCTCTCATATCCGTCGTGTTCCATCGACAGCCACGCCAGCGATTTTCCGTCGGGAGAGAAGGCGGGATTGGTGTCGTAGCCCATCATGCCTTCGGTCAGGTTGCGCGTTGTCCGGGCGGCGATGTTGTAGAGATAGAGGTCGGAGTTTGTCGACACGGCATACTCCTTGCCGGTTTTCTTGCGCGAGGTGTAGACGAGGCTCTCGCTGTCGGGCGACCATGCGAACGACTCCACTCCCCCGAAGGGCTTCATGGGCGATTCGTAGGGCTCGTCTTTCATTATGTCGACGATGTTGACGACCTCGCTGCCGGTGAAGTCGGCGAGGAAGGGGTGGGGCACCTCGGTGACCCATTCGTCCCAGTGCTTATACATAAGGTCGTCGATGATGCGGCCCGTTGCCTGAGGCAGGTCGGGATAGGCGTCGGCGGCCGTGCGGCCGTATTTGACGTTGCTGACCATGACAACGCGCTTAGAGTTGGGGCTGAAAACGAAGCCCGAGATTCCTTTCTCGATATGGCTCACCTGAACGCGGTTCTGGCCGTCGGCATCCATGACCCAAAGCTGGCCGACCTTGTTTTCGTCGGGATAGATGAAGGCGATGCGGCGTCCTCCGTCGATCCAGCGGGCATTGCTTTCGCTGGCGGGAGTGCGGGTCAGGCGGATCGACCGACCTGCTTCCTTGAGATCGATGAGGTAGAGGTCGTTGTTGCTCTTGTTCTGCTCGACGCTCTCGTAAGAGACGCCGTAGAGCACTTTCGAGCCGTCGGGCGATACCTGCGGGTCGCTGACGCGGCCGAGGGCCTCCAGTGCCTCGATGTTGAAGATTCCGTCGGCTGGAGCTGTGAAGGCCGGCTTGTCGATCAGGGGGGCGTTCTCAGCTGCCGTGGCGCCGAGGGCTGTGGCAATCATTGTCGTTGCCATTGCTAATTGTTTGAACATGGTGTAGATAGGTCGTGAATTTTATTTGATGAGATATTGCGATGAAATCGACTCGCACTGGTGGACACGACGGATAGTGTCGGCAAAGAGCGGAGCAACCGAGAGGATTGTGGCTTTCGGATTCTCGCGGTGGTAGGGGATGGAGTTGGTGAAGATGATCTCGGTCAGCGAACTGTCGAGAACGCGCTGGGTGGCGGGGTCGCTCATGACGGCGTGGCTGCAGAGGGCACGCACGCTTTTGGCGCCGTTCTCCATCATGAGGTCGGCGGCTTTGGTGATTGTGCCGGCGGTGTCGACCATGTCGTCGATGAGGATTACGTTCTTGTCCTTGACGTCGCCGATGACGGTCATCTTCTCGACAACGTTGGCTTTGGCGCGCTGTTTGTGGCAGAGAACAAGAGGTACGTTGAGATATTTGGCGTAGGAGTTCGAACGCTTTGCGCCGCCGACGTCGGGGGTGGCGATGACGAGGTCGGGGAGGTTGAGGTTCTGAATATAGGGAATGAAGACATTCGATGCGTAGAGGTGGTCTACGGGAACATCGAAGAAGCCCTGGATCTGGTCGGCGTGGAGATCCATGGTGATGAGGCGGTCGACTCCGGCCACGCTCAGAAGATTGGCAACGAGCTTGGCGGCGATCGAAACGCGCGGTTTGTCTTTGCGGTCCTGACGGGCCCATCCGAAATAGGGCATTACGGCGATGACGGTGCGGGCGCTGGCGCGGCGGGCTGCGTCGATCATCAGAAGAAGCTCCATGAGGTTGTCGGAGTTGGCGAAGGTCGACTGGACGAGATAGACGTCGCGGCCGCGGATAGATTCTTCGAACGAGACTTCGAATTCGCCGTCGGCGAAGTGCTGGATGTTCATCTTGCCGAGTTCTACGCCGAGGTTCTCGCAGATTTCCTTGGCCATATACTCTGAGTTAGTGCCTGCAAATACCTTGTAGGGCGAAAGGATGGGATTGTTTGACATATTGTTGGGCGTTGATAAGATTGGGTTATTGTTTGTTTTGGTTTTTCAGGTTGTCGGTGGCGCGCGCGGCGGGTCGGCGGCGCGTTGTCAGTTTCCACGCCACGGCTCCGAACGGCTCGACTTCGGTTTCGAAAGGAACTTTCGAGCTGAAGGTCTTCACACCGGCAGCGCCGCTGAGAAGCTCGGTGGCGCGGGCATTGACGGCCGCCTGAATTCCGAGGATGTCGAGGGCGTGCTGCGGAATGTTGATGCTCATGGATGCCTTTTCGGCCCCGAAGTTCAGGGCTGCGACGATCACTTCGCGTCCCTGACAGCGCAGGAATAGGTAATGGCGGTGGGGATTGACCGTTGGGTTGTCGTAGTTGACATACATGAGGTCGAAGAACGAGCCTTCGCTCAGGGCTGTTTCTTCGTTGCATGCGCGCAGAACCGTCCGGTAGAGGCGGCGCAGCCACTGCTCGCGCGCGGTCAGCGAGGTCTGTCCCCCGACGTCGGCGAGCCAGCGGCGCAATGTCGACAGACTCCAGTAGTCGAAGATGGTTGTGCGTCCGTCGGCTCCGCTGAATCCTTCGCTCTCGAGGGCCTGCTCGCCGAGTTCCTGCCCCATGTAGATCATCATCGGGCCTGTCGACATCATCGACGAGGCGACGAGCGAGGGGAGCACCAGAGCCGGATTGCCGGCATACTGCGGCGAGCCGAAGCGCTGTTCGTCGTGGTTCTCGAGGAAGTTGAGCATGTGGGCCTGGATTCCGTCGACGGTCTGCCAGGTGCTTGTCAGGCGCGCGGCGCTGACGTTGCTGCACATTATTCCGCGCAGGGTGTCGTAGAGGTTGACTTTATCGTAGAGATAGTCGAAGCCGAGGTTGGCGATGAAGTCGCGGTAGAGGGCTACGTCGTAGATCTCGGCTATGAATATCAGTTCGGGATTGATGGCTTTCACCTGAGGAATGGCCCACATCCAGAACTCGCGCGGAACCATGAAGGCCATGTCGCAGCGAAGCCCGTCGATTTTCCGGGCGGCCCAGAAACGCATTATGGCCAGCATCTTCATCCAGGTGTCGGGAATGGGGTCGAAGTGGCGCGAGCCGTCGCCGTAGTCGACGCCGTAGTTGAGTTTTACGGTCTCATACCAGTCGTTGGGCCCCGGGAAGGCGTTGAAGCAGTCGTTGCCTGATGCTTTGGCGGGAAACTCCACGTAGGCCCCGGGCCCTTCGCCGAGGTCGATATTGGGCGAGAACAGCTGCCGGGGTATATAGTAGAAGTTGTTGTCGCGTCCGAAGAAAAGGTCGCTGTTGTCGCGTGAGCCGAGGTTTTCGGCTCCGGCGGGAAGCCGGTCGCTGTGGTATTGCCGGGCAACGTGGTTCGGCACAAAGTCGATGACCACTTTCAGCCCGGCGGCATGGATCCGGTCGCAGAGTGCGTCGAATTCCTCCATGCGGCGGTCGATGTCGACGGCCAGATCGGGATCGACGTCGTAATAGTCTTTAATGGCGTAGGGCGAGCCGGCTTTTCCCTTGACGATGTGGGGATTGTCGGGCGCGATGCCGTGGGCACTGTAGTCGGTGGCGGTAGCGTGCTCAATGATGCCGGTCAGCCATATATGGGTTATTCCGAGGTCTTTTAACGAGGCGATGATTTTGTCGTCGATGTCGTTGAATTTGCCCGAGCCGTTCTGATCTATGTCGCCGCCGGGAATATTGGCGGTGTTCGCGTTGGTGAACAGGCGTGGCAGAAGCTGATAGATTATCGGTTTCATTTCTTGGATGATGCGGTCGGTGAGGAAATGTCGCCACCCTTGTGCGGCGCGAAGCCTGCGGCCATCATCGTCGACATTGCGGCGTTGTAGCCCTGACGGAACACTTTGGTGATTTCCTTAAGATTGAAAACTTTATATTCAGCGACCTGAGCCATGTCGATGGCAATGTCGCAGAGGGCCAGATCCTGATTGATGTTCGACTTGACGGCCATATTGTAACTGGCGTGGGCCATGTCGAGCAGCGTGTCTTTATAGCGCCGCTTCGGCAGTGGGCTGCAATTCAGCCCGATCAGATATTTGCAGCGCTCGCGGATAGCCCATGCGGGAAGATTGTGGAGCACTCCGCCATCGATATATCTGATTCCGTCGATCTTCGCGGGCCTGAATATTATAGGTATCGAGCATGAGGCGGCGACAACTTCGGCAATATCGCCCGTTTCGAAGGCGTGGGGACAGCCGTTGTCGATGTCGGTGGCGCAGACAACAGTCTTCAGCGGAAGGTCTTCGAGTCGCTTTGCCGGGACGTGGGCGGCAATCAGGCGCTTGAATCCGTCCATTTCGAAAAAGCCGTTTTTAGGAACGCAGAGGCTCGTCAGGTCTGAGAATTTAAGCCCGGCGAAAAGCTCGACGATTTTCTCGGGCGCCATTCCTCCGGCGGTCAGGACGGCCACTACCGAGCCGGCGCTGACGCCGGCGACGATGTCGGGCTTTATGCCCAGTTCTGTCAGAGCTTTCATTGCGCCGGCGTGGGCGAAGCCTCTGGCGCCGCCTCCGCTGAAAGCAACGCCGATACGATATGGCTTTTTGTTCAGAAAATTAAACACTCGCCGCCTGGGTTTCAAAGTTTCTGCCTGCAAAGTTAGCGATTTTGGCGCAACTTTGGGCGGAAATGAGTAATTTTGCGCAACGAATTAACAATGCCAATCTAAATTCACAAAGCTATGGGCCTTTTTGACCGACTTAAGGCGCGTGCTGTAGCGTCGCGCCAGCGCATTGTGCTCGCCGAAGGATACGAGCCGCGCACTTTGACGGCTGCCGACCGCATTATCGCAGACGGCATCGCCGATGTCACTCTCATAGGCGATCCCGCCACTATCCACGACCTCGCTGACGAAATGCACCTCCCCAATATCGCCAACGCCAACATTGTCGACCCCTCCAGCGAAGAGGTTATCGACAGATATGCCCCGCTGCTCTACGAGCTGCGAAAAAAGAAAGGCATGACGCCAGAGCAGTCGCGCCTCACCGCCGCCAACGCTCTTTATCTGGGTTGCCTGATGATAAAGGCCGGCGACGCCGACGGCATGGTGGCCGGCGCGATGAACACGACCGGCAACGTGCTCCGCGCAGCTTTCCAGGTTATCAAGACATCCCCCGGAATCTCTGTTGTCAGCGGCGCGTTCGTGATGGTGCTTCCGCCCGATAAGAAATTCGGCACCGACGGACTGATGATTTTCGCCGATTGTGCCGTTGTTCCCGATCCTACAGCCGAAGAACTTGCCCAGATTGCTCTGGCGTCGGCAAAGACAGCCCGCGATATAGCCGGAATCAATCCGAAAGTCGCCCTTCTGAGCTATTCGACAAAGGGGAGCGCTTCAGGCGAGCGGATCGACAAGGTTATCCGCGCCACCGAACTGGCTCACGAACTCGATCCGTCGCTCATTCTCGACGGTGAACTGCAGGCCGATGCCGCCATCGTTCCCGACGTGGCCAACCACAAGGCGCCTCAGTCGAATCTCAACGGCCGCGCCAATGTTCTGGTGTTCCCGAGTCTCGAGGTCGGCAATATCGCCTATAAGCTCGTGCAGCGTCTCGGCGGAGTGCAGGCCGTAGGCCCCGTGCTTCAGGGTCTCGCCGCTCCCGTCAACGATCTTTCGCGCGGCTGCTTCCCCGAAGACATCTACAAAACAGTCATCATAACCTGTAATCAGGCTATCGGCGCCAAAGAAGCCGCCAAAGCCTGACAATTAACCTTATCGATCATGAAGATTCTTGTTTTAAACAGCGGTTCAAGCTCGGTCAAATACAAGCTCATCGACAGCGTCAGCGGCGAAGCTCTCGCCGAGGGCGGAGCCGAGAAACTCGGTCTCGACGACGCTTTTCTGAAATATAAGCGCCACGACGGCTCGAAGGCCATCGTAGAGCTCGGTGCCGGCGCCGGCCACGTAGAGGCTATCAAGGCCATCCTGAATATTCTGACCGATCCTGTCGAGGGCTGTATCAAAAGCTACGACGAGATCGAAGCTGTCGGACACCGCGTTGTCCATGGCGGCGAGAAGTTCAACAAGAGTGTGCTGATAACCCCCGAAGTGCGCGAGAAAATACGCGAGTGCTATCCGATCGCTCCGCTCCACAATCCTGCCAACATGACCGGCATCGAGGCTATCGACGAGCTCATGCCCGACGTGCCTCAGGTCGGAGTGTTCGACACCGCTTTCCACCAGACCATGCGCCCCGAGGCATATCTCTATCCTCTGCCCTACAAATATTACGAAGAGGACGATGTACGCCGATATGGTTTCCACGGAACCAGCCACCGCTACGTCTCGGCCCGCGCCGCCGAATTCCTCGGACTGCCGATCGAGAAGCTAAAGATGGTCACCTGCCATATCGGCAACGGCGCCTCGATAGCCGCTGTCGACGGCGGCAAGAGTGTCGACACATCCATGGGCCTCACCCCAACTGAAGGTCTCATGATGGGAACACGCTGCGGCGATGTCGACGCCGGTGCCCTCATATTCCTCATGAAGCGCCATAACCTCTCGGCTGACGATCTTATGCGTATCGTCAACAAGGAGAGCGGTGTGCTCGGAATCAGCGGTCTGAGCAATGATATGCGCGAAATCGAGGCTGCCGTCGAGGCAGGCGACGAGCGCGCTACTCTCGCTCTGGCGATGGACGAGCTGCGCATTGTCAAATATATCGGCGCATACGCCGCAGAGATGGGTGGGCTCGATGTCATCGTCTTTACAGGCGGAGTAGGCGAGAACCAGACCGGACTGCGCGAGGATGTGTGCCGTCCGCTCGCCTTCATGGGCGTTGAGATCGACAAGAGTGTCAACGACACGCTCCGCGGCCGTGAAGCTCTCATCTCGACGAAAGATTCGCGCGTGAAAGTCGTCGTCATCCCCACCGACGAAGAGCTCATGATCGCCCGCGACACCGCCGATATCGTCTCCGCCCTCTGATCCTGAAAGATACCCTGTTAAATCCCGGTTAATCCTGCTAAATCCCGATTAACCGGGATTTATCTATTGTCGGTGGAGGATGAAGCGGAGGGAGTTGCCGGGCGATTCGTCGGGGCGTTCGGCAGTTCGGTAGCCGGGCTTGGTGAGGGTGATAGGGAGCACGGCGCGTTGCTCGGCCAACGGCAGAGTTATCGAGAAACTGCCGTCGGCGCCGGTCACGGTCCGATGACCCGCGACTGAGACTGTCACTCCTTCGAGCGGATTCAGGTCAGAGTCGGTGACGGTTCCGGCGAAGGTTGCGAAAGAATTGTCGCGCTTCATGTCGATGACAATGTCGCGGCGCAGGCCGAAACCGGTGGGTATCATGGCGTCGACCGGATTGAAGAATTCCGATTCGGCTTCGATATGCACCCGCGAGAATCTCTTATGTCCGGCTATGGTTATTCTGTCGGTCTGCTTGCTGCCGGCCCTGACCGAGTATTCCCCGCCGTCGACGCGAAGCGTTATGGCGCCTCCCGGAGGTAAGTCGGATTTCTGAAGCTTTACCGTGACATTGACCTCGACCGGCACGGCGAAGAGATATGCGGCGGCGAGGATAGCGGTGACCGAGGCCGTTCCGGCTGCTGCCAGCGCGCGTCTGCGCCGTTGGTGGCGCTTCCAGAGCGAGTCGAACGATACCCCGAGCATCCGCGACACAATGCGGATCAGAGCTTTCTCGCGGCCACGGCGGTTCATGTCGATGCCGAGCAGCTCACGGTCGGGGTGGTCGCGGAAATAATCGCGCAGGAAGGCAGGGAAAAGCTCAGGCTCGGGTGTCGTTCCGTCGGGTATGAAAACCGGAATTATCCTGTCGAGCCGCCCTGCCTCGACGAAAGTGCGCGCCTCGGCACTGACCCATTCCGAACGAGATGACGACTGCGAGCATATAAGTATTAGGAACTTGCTGCGCAAAAGATTATGGCGCAGTTCGTCGCCGAGGATGCCGGTGTTGAGGTCGGACTGATCCCGGAATATGGGCCGAAGGTATTTGCTGCCTTCTTCGATATCGTTGTGGATTTCGGTTGGCAGTCTGAACCGCTCAAGCCGTTTCTGAAGCCATTTCGCTACCGCCATGTCGCGGTGGCTGTAGCTTATGAACGCATAGAGGCTGTAGGGCTGATTCACTTCTTTCATTTGACGGAATTATTTTTCTGCCATTCTTCGAAGGCGCGTTTGAGCCGCGCTTTCTCTTCGGGCGTCACCTTTATGAGAAGCATTTCCAAGCCGAGGCGGTCGTCGTCGAAACGGTAAGCCTCGGTATTACCATCGCGATACATTGCGAATTCTTTCGGCTTGCCCACCGATCCCATGGCAGCCCCGTAGAAATCGTGGTCGCCGAATCGCCAGTCGTTAAGCGCAAAGACCACATATTCGCCAGTCAGGCCTTTGGAGGCTGCCGCGCCGTCGGCGGCAGCCACGGCCATAGTCCACACCTTGTCGGTCATAAACTCGTCGAGTTGCGCCTGATAAGCCGGGTCGGCTGCGGCGAGTTTTATCAGCGAGAGCGCTATCGAGAAATATGATGCGCGGGAGCCGGGATGGTCAGCACCTAAGATTTTTTCTCTGATGGCAAGTGCCTTGCGCTTATATTCGAGAGCCTCGGCATCTTTTCCCTGTTTGGTCAGAGCCACGCCGATGTTGTTATACGTCTGGGCGAAGTCAATGTTATCCTCATCGAAAGTTCTGCGGCCGGTTTCAATGGACTTGTGGAAATATTCCAGCGCCTTGTCGTAGTCGCCGAGATCATTGTAGACCGTGCCGATATTGTTGTAGCCCGAGGCTACGTAAGGATGGTCGGCCCCGAGGATCTTTATTCTTATATCGAGCGCTTTCTGGAGATATTCGAGTGCATTCTGCGATTCGCCGAGGTCACTGTAGGCTGTGCCGATATTGTGATAAGATAGGGCTACCTGCGGATGTTCGGGGCCGAATATCCGCTCGTTGATTTCCAGTACTTTCCGATGATATTCGAGGGCTTTTCTGAAATTGCCGAGGTCAGAATAAAGCTCGGCGAGGTTTATATATGATATTGCTATGGCCTCGTTGTCTCCGTCATAGACAGCCTCTTTGATTTCCAGCCCTTTCTCGAGATATTTACGTGCTGATTCGAAGTCGCCCATATCGGTCAGCGTAAGTCCGACATTGTTGTATGACTCCCCGACTGAGGGATGCCGTTCTCCAAAAGCTTTTATCCTGATGTCGAGTGCCTTGCTGAAATAATCACGGGCTTTGGCGAGGTCGCCGATGTGGTAATATGCCGAACCGATGTTGTTGTTCGATATGGCTATGTCAGGATGGTCAGGACCGACAATCTTTTCCTGGATGGAAAGAGCTTTCTGATGGCACTCAAGCGCGTCCTGATAGTTGCCCAGTATGCTCTGCAGATAACCGATATTATTGATGGTCGCAGCAACGTGTAGATGCCCGTCGCCATAATTTTTCTTCTGAATTTCAAGCGCATTCTCGAAATATTCGAGTCCTTTTGCATAGTCGCCCAGCCCACACCATGCGTTGCCGATATCGTTATAGCTGATCGCAATTTCAGGCGCGTCGGGATCGAGCACTTTTAGATTGATGTCGAGCGCTTTATGGAAATATTCCATAGCCTTGGCTGTGTCGCCCGCGTCAAGATATGCGTTGCCGAGATTCTGATAGGTTGTTGCTGTCAGGTTGTTTTCTTCGCCGAGAACAGCGAGGCGTATGTCGAGTGCCCGCTGAAGATAGTCGAGAGCCTTGCTGAACTCGCCGAGGTTGTTGTATACAACGCCAAGATTGTTCATCACTTTCGATGTCTCTTCGCTCCGAGGGCCATGCTGTGCCTCGGCGCTCGCCAGTGCCTTGTGGAAATATCCTAAAGCGGCCTGATGGTCGGCTGCATACTCGTAGAGGAAGTTCCCGGTGTCGATGAGCCAGCCGATGTTGGTGGTGTCGGCGTCGGCGATGTCGCAGTAGAGCTGCCTGATTTTCACGTTGTTATCGGCGCCTCCGAGCTGAAGTGTCTGGATCTGGCGTTCTACTACGGCGTAGAGAGTATCGTTGTCGGCGGCGAGGTTGCGGTCAACTTCTGTGAGGGTTGAGATGGCTTCACCGACCTCCTTGCGCTTGCTGATGCCGTCGAGCAGTTTCTCTTTGGCGTTGAGCTCTTCATATTTCGCGATGGCCTCGTCGATCTTTCCGACCTGAACGAGCTCGATTATCTCCTGCTCGACGGGCAAGATCTCCGACAGATCGATTCGGGCGAACCGGTCGACGTAGTTGTCGAGGTTCTCGAGCTGACGTCCGTATTCCTGCTCGAGCTGTTCGAGGCGTTCGATATATTCTTTCTGCTGAATCTTGTTCTGGTCTTTAAGACGTTTCAGCTCGTCCTGGGCCTTTCGATACTGTCGGGCGTAGCGTTCGCCCGAGTTCTTATAATACGTGTCTTTTAGCTGTTTGAACATATTCGAGCGACACATGACAATCATGAAAGATGCCGTCGGGTTGAGGTTCCACTGCTCAAGGGCGTCCTTGTTGAAGATCTCGTAGCCTTCCTTCTCGATTCGGCGCACGTTGATTCTTTCTCCGGGTTTCAGCGTCAGGAACTCGAGCCGGAAATTTCCGTTGCGGTCAGATGCTGTGCTCTGGGCCGGGTAGACCTGCAGCTCGACACCGGCCAATGCCGTCTTCTTCGCTTTCCCTTTATATTCACGGACAACGCCCGTCTGCACTGTCCTGGCGCCGGCGGCAAGTGCCGATAGAATCAGAATTGTAGTGATGATGATGTTTTTCATGGTAGCTTTCTGTTAGTGGTAAGTGCAAAGCTATGAATTATAATCCTGACGGCAAAATCGCGGCGCGGGCATGAAACGGTTGGTTGTATATGTCGGGTATTTTTAGTAACTTTGCAAGTTATGAATTTCAAGCTCCACTCCTCATATAATCCTACAGGCGACCAGCCGCAGGCTATCGACAAGCTTGTGGCAGGCGTCAACAGCGGCGTTCCGGCTCAGACCCTCCTTGGCGTCACCGGCTCAGGCAAAACTTTCACTATGGCCAATGTTATCGAGCGTGTCAACCGTCCGACGCTCATCCTGAGCCATAACAAGACACTCGCCGCACAGCTTTACAGCGAGTTCAAGAATTTTTTTCCCGAGAATTCGGTGCAGTATTTTGTGTCGTATTACGACTATTATCAGCCCGAGGCTTATATACCCACTGTCGACAAGTATATCGAGAAAGATCTGATGATCAACGATGAGATCGACAAACTTCGCCTCGCGACGACGTCTGCGCTGCTGTCGGGACGTCGCGATGTCATTGTCGTGTCGTCGGTGTCGTGTATCTACGGCATGGGCAATCCCGAGGATTTTAATGCCAATGTGCTGACAATCCGGACGGGACAGAAAATCGTGCGCAACCATTTCCTGCGTCAGCTTGTCGATGCTCTATACAGCCGCAACGAACTCGCGCCGTCGCGCGGAACATTCCGGGTCAAGGGCGATACGGTCGACATTCGTCTGGCCTATGAGGAAATAACGCTGCGGGTCGTCTTCTGGGGCGACGAAATAGAGTCGATAACGACCGTGACGCCCGAAGACGGTGTGACTCTCGGTTCTTTCGACGAATTCAAGATCTATCCGGCCAATCTGTTTGTCACGTCGGCAACGCGTGCCGCTCAGGCTTTAGGCCAGATCGAACTCGACCTCGGCGATCAGGCCCGCTTTTTCCGAGAGGAAGGCAAAGAGCTTGAGGCCAAGCGACTGACCGAGCGCGTCACCTACGACATCGAGATGATTCGCGAAGTCGGCCACTGCTCGGGTATCGAGAACTACAGCCGCTATTTCGACGGACGCCGCCCCGGTATGCGCCCGTTCTGCCTGCTCGACTATTTCCCCGACGACTTCCTGACGATTATCGACGAGAGTCACGTCACTGTTCCGCAGATCCGCGGAATGTATGGCGGCGACCTCTCGCGAAAGGTCAATCTCGTCGAATACGGCTTCCGGCTTCCGGCCGCTCTCGACAACCGTCCGCTGAAATTCGAGGAATGGGAGAATCTTACAGGTCAGAAGCTGTATGTGTCGGCAACTCCCGCCGACTACGAGCTTGAACAGAGCGAAGGCGTCATCGTGGAACAGATAATACGTCCGACCGGACTTCTTGACCCCGTTATCGAAGTGCGCCCGGCGTTCAATCAGATCGACGACCTTCTCGAGGAAATCCACAAACGAATCGAGGCTGACGAGCGTGTGCTCGTGACAACCCTGACAAAGCGGATGGCCGAAGAGCTCAACGCTTATCTGGCCAAACTGAATATTTCGGCCGCTTATATCCACAGCGATGTCAAGGCGCTCGACCGCATCGCCATTCTTGACGATCTGCGTGCCGGCAAATACGACGTGCTTGTCGGCGTGAACCTGCTGCGCGAGGGTCTCGACCTCCCGGAGGTGTCGCTTGTGGCGATTCTCGACGCCGACAAGGAGGGCTTCCTGCGCAGCCACCGCTCACTGACTCAGACCGTTGGGCGCGCAGCGCGCAATCTGAACGGCATGGTGATAATGTATGCCGACAATGTCACTGATTCTATGCGCCAGACCATCGACGAAACGGAGCGACGCCGCGCAATACAGCTCGCCTACAACGAAAAGAACGGCATTACGCCGACAGCTATCGTTAAAGCTCGCAACGCCCTTGTCGGACTTGACGAGGCTTCCGACAAAAGGCGCGACAGCCGGGATGCCGGGCAGGCCACGCGCCGTAAGGCGAAACCCGAGTCGGTTCCCTACGCCACAGAATATGGCGTCGGCACTTCAGTGGCGGCCGACCCTGTCGTCGGCTATATGAATGCCGACGAAATCCGCCGCACGATCGAACGTTCGCGCGATCAGATGGTGCAGGCTGCCAAACGGATGGAATTTATAGAGGCGGCACGCCTACGCGACGAAATCGAGGAACTCGAGATTATGCTGGCCAATAAAGAAAAACAGAAAGGCTGATGACAAATACGACAGATTTTCTGCCGACCTCGGTCAAAGAGGTCGAAGCGCTGGGATGGGATACCCTCGATGTTATCATTTTCAGCGGCGACGCCTATGTCGATCATCCGGCCTTCGGGGCTGCCGTTATCGGCCGGACTCTTCAGACAGCCGGCCTGAAGGTTGCCATTGTGCCGCAGCCGAACTGGCGCGATGATCTGCGCGATTTCCGTAAACTCGGACGCCCGCGCCTCTTTTTCGGAGTGTCGCCCGGCGCGATGGACTCGATGGTCAACCACTACACGGCCGCACGACGTCTGCGCCACGACGATGCATATACGCCCGGCGGACGCCACGGTATGCGTCCCGACTATCCGTCGGTCGTCTATTCGAAAATCCTGAAAGAGCTCTATCCCGACGTTCCGGTGATTCTCGGCGGTATCGAGCCGTCGATGAGGCGGCTGAGCCACTACGACTACTGGCAGGATCGTCTGCGCCCGTCGATTCTGCTCGATTCTCCGGCCGATATGATTGTCTACGGAATGGGCGAGCAGCCTGTCGTCGAGATCGCCCGCCGTCTTGAAGCCGGTGAGCCGGTGGCTGCGATGGCCGATGTGAGGCAGACGGTTGTCCGTCGGCGCCTCGATGAAGTGCCCGCTGCTGACGCCCCCGATGCCATCGTTCTAAACAGCTGGCGCCGCTGTCTGCGCGATAAAAAAGCGCAGGCAGCCAATTTCAGGCATATCGAGCAGCAGAGCAACCGCCTCGACGGCGGTGTGGCGCTCTGGCAGGCCTACGACGATATGGCCGTATGTGTCAACCCGATGCATCCGGCGATGACAACCGCCGAGATCGATGCGTCGTTCGATTTGCCCTACACACGTCAGCCCCATCCGCGCTATCGCGGAAAGACTATACCGGCTTACGAGATGATAAAATTCTCGGTCAACATCCATCGCGGATGTTTCGGCGGCTGTGCGTTCTGCACTATCTCGGCCCATCAGGGAAAGCATATCGCATCGCGCTCCCGGCAGAGCATCTTGTGCGAGGTGAAACAGGTTGCCGCCATGCCCGGTTTCAAGGGCTATCTCAGCGACCTCGGAGGGCCGTCGGCAAATATGTACGGGATGCACGGCAAAGACCTGTCGGTGTGCGCCAAATGTATGCGCCCGAGTTGTCTCCATCCCAAACCGTGTCCGAATCTTAACAGCGACCACGGGCCGTTGCTCGACCTATATCACGCCGTCGATGCCCTTCCGGGCATAAAGAAGTCGTTTATCGGCAGCGGAGTCCGCTATGATCTTTCCATGGCTCCGACCGGCGATGCCCGAACCGACGCGAACAACCGGCGTTATAACCGCGAACTCATAGAGCGTCACGTCTCGGGACGCCTGAAAGTAGCGCCGGAACATACTTCCGACTCTGTCGTCAACATCATGCGTAAGCCCCGTTTCGAACTCTTCAGGCGTTTTAAGGAGATCTTCGATGATGTCAACGAGCAAGCCGGATTGCGCCAGCAGATAATCCCGTATTTCATATCGTCGCATCCCGGTTGCCACGAGGCCGACATGGCCGAACTCGCCGTTATGACCAAAGATATGGGGCTTAAGCTCGAACAGGTTCAGGATTTTACTCCAACGCCGATGACGCTGTCGACAGAGATTTACTATACCGGATATCATCCCTACACGCTTGAACCGGTGTTTACGGCGCGTACGGACGCCGAGAAGCAGGCTCAGCGCAAATATTTCTTTTGGTATGATCCTGCCTGTCGGGCCGATCTTGCCGACTCGCTGCACCGGCTCCACCGTCCCGACCTGGCCAGAAAGCTGTTCCCCGGGGGAGTCCCGCGCGGTAGCGCCGCGAGCAGGCAGCCGGCCGACCGGCGCCCTCCGAAAAACAGCCGCCGCAAACGCTGACCCGACTTAAAATTTCTTCATAATTTGCTGTGCGTTCGCAAATTGTAGTATATTTGTGCGGAACTAAATCTTGATTTATGAAGAAACATTTACTTCTTGTTGCCGCAATGTCGGCAGTCGTGGCCAATATCAGTGCGCAGGAATCCGCAATAGTGCTTTATGAGAATTTCAGCTCGGCCGATGCTTTTCCTGTCGGCTGGGAAGTCATCAATTCCACCCCCGAGATGGCCACGCTTAAAGACGGTGTGTTCAGCTGGCGTGTTGCTCCTGCACCCGACGATTTTCCGAAACCGATCGACGGCGACAAGGTTGCTCTGATTTATCAGGCAAGCTATACCGATGGCGATGGCAAGCGCGTCGAGCTCAGTCAGGATGAATGGCTTATCACGCCGTCGATAGAACTCGGGTCGGATCCGCAGCTGACATTCGGACTCAGCTACGTGCCGATGTTTCTCTACAATTGTTCTAACGAATATCTCGATTTTACCTCCGATCCTCTCGATTTCAGTGAACGGGTGCCGGCAACAACGCTCAAGGTTATGGTCAGAGCCGACGGTGCCGACGACTGGGACGAGGTCTATGACGTGTTTGACCTCTGGCAGGGATATACGCTCGACGAGCTTATGAGCAAATATTATAGCCGCGATTTCCGCGACAATGAGGTGGATCTTGGAGCCTACTCGGGTAAGAAGGTGAGACTGGGATTTCGGTTTGCCGGATATATGGGCAATGCCATGGCTCTTGACGCTGTGAAGGTCACCTCTTCTCCTGATGCCGGAATCAACGCCGTCGAGGCTGACCGGTTCGCCGACGGCGAGCGCATATCCGTTGTCAGTATTTCAGGCGTCGAGGTCGCAGACTTCATTGCCGGACACGAAGAGTTTGACCGCTCTATGCTCGCTCCTGGAATATACATTCTGTCTGGCGCAACCCACACAGTAAAGATTGCTGTGAAATAAACTGTCGTGCGCCGCTTTATCTGTCTGAATATGTAAAATAGTTTGCAAAAAATTTGTTAAAGATAGATAATTACGCTATTTTTGCACCGAGTTTGAACTATTCGAACTGCATTAATGTTATAAAAACATAAAAACAGGTTACGTCTAACACACCGAAACTCATAAAAGGAGGTTAGTAAACTATTTATCAGAAATATAAAAACGCGAGAATGAAAAAGAATCTACTTCTTCTTGCAGCCTGCGGCGGTATGCTGCTGGCAGCAAACGACGCTCAGGCTCAGGAGACAGTCGTTGTCGACGAAAGCGTCAATATTGACGTTACCAACGTCGAGTGCAAAGACAATTACAACCACTCCTGGCGTAAAAACTGGTTCATCGAAGTCGGTGCCGGCGCACAGCTTCCCTTCGTTGAAGACACCCGCTTCAAAGGCGACTGGTCTCACCAGATCACTGCGATCTATAACCTCGGTTTCGGCCACTGGTGGAGTCCCTATTTCGGCTTCCGCATGAACGCCACCTACGGCGCCATCCACTGGGATAGCGAAGGATGGGGCAAGGCTCAGAACGTCAGCCTCAATGCCGAAATCATGTGGGATATGCTCAACAGCATCAGCGGCTACAGCAAGACCCGCGTATTCTCGATCATTCCCTTCGTAGGTTTCGGCGGTAACTTCAGCTGGGACTACAGCGGCTACACCAACTGCTTCGACCGTCACGGCAACGAGAAGACCAATATGTGGACTCTCCCCGTCACCGCCGGTATCCAGCTCCGCTTCCGTCTCTGCAAGTATGTCGACTTCTTCGCCGAAGGCCGCTATGTATTCTACAGCGACGAATGGAACCGCAACGTAGTTAACCGTCCTCTCGATATCAACGCTGTTGCTGTCGGCGGTTTCAACTTCAACATCGGTGGCCGCGAATTCACCAGCTACAACCCCTGTGAATACATCGGCTACATCAACGCCCTCAACAATCAGGTCAACGACCTCCGCGGTGCTCTGGCAACTACCGCTGCCGCTCTGGCCGCTTGCGAGGCTCAGCTTCCGTGCCCCGAAGTTCCCGCTGTTGAAGAGAAGGCTCCGGCTCCCATGCTCAGCTGCGTGCGCTTCAAGATCAATTCTGCCCGCGTAAGCGATCAGGAGATGGTCAACGTCTACAACGTTGCACAGTGGATGAAGTCTAACCCCAATGCAAAGGTTTACATCCGCGGTTATGCTGACCGTGACACCGGAACTGCCGCTTACAACATGAAGCTTTCTGAGCGTCGCGCCCAGACCGTCAAAGACATTCTCGTCAACGACTACGGTATCGACGCCAGCCGCCTCACCACCGAGCAGTATGGTAGCGACGTACAGCCCTTCGATGTCAACAACTGGAACCGTATCGTGCTCTTCGCCGAATAATAGATTCCAGAACTGAAATAGCGAGCCCCGGCCGTCGGTCGGGGCTCGTTTGTTTTTATTGGATGGAAGACCGAATTCAGTTTTTTTGAGTGTTATATTGTCGGGCGATTCCGCCTTTTTTGTATCTTTGTAGATTATGGACTCTGATTTTCTTTCTTCGCTCCGAAAAGCGGGCCGCAGCTCTTTTTCGCCGAAAGGTCGGCCGAAAGCCGTTTTGTTCCGTCTTCGTAAAAAGCACGATGGCGGAATGTCTGTCGGGGTTGTCGATGCCGCGACCGGCAAGCTGTTGAGATCTGTTCCCGACGCATCGTCATACAGCGGCGTTACCGCCGACATTCTGCGCGCTTTCGCCCGTAAGCCGTCGGGCTGGAGCGTCGGTTGGGATGATGCGGAAGCGTCGGCTCAGGAGCTTTCTGTCGATGAGCATCCCGAACTGGTCTATATGCTGTCGATGGCAGGCAATGTTGTCGACGGATCGGGCAACAAGGTCGTTTTCGACCGCGAAGGGGTTGATGTCGGTGTCGAGATTGTGAGTGACGACACCCTACGGCGCTGCCGGGCGGAGTTGATAGCCGGAAAATATGGCGTCTCTTCAATGGCCGGTGACTCTTTTGTTATATGCGGCGACGGAGTAATACGTCCTATAAACGGGGGCATAGATTGTCCGGCCGCCGATATGAACGCGTTGCTGACAGATTTCGACATGGAGTCGCTGGCCGAATATCTCAGTATTCTGGTCAGTATGAATCCCGATATCGAGATCTCGATAGCTGATATGCAGATAAAGCGGCGGAGGACACCGCGCGAGCTTCGTCCTACCATAATATTCGACAAAGTTGATGCCGACAAAGCTCTTTATATGCGTGCCGTAAACTCTGTGGAAGGACTCGACCCGAAGTTTTCGGCTGATTTCGAGTTGCATTACGTGGCTGAGGTCGATTCAGAGAGTAAAATTATCGACATTCATCCGCTGAAGGTATCCGACGATAATCCCGCGCATAGTCTGCTTGAAGACCTCTACTCAGTTTCGCGCTCAAGAGCTCAGAAATCAGAAATCTATAACGACGGCAATCTCTTTATCGTTCAGGAAGAGGCTGCCGCCCGCTTCCTGTTCGACAGATTGCCGGCTCTGCTCGACAAATACAGGCTTATAGGTTCCGAGAAGTTGCGCGAATACAATGTAACTCCGGTAAGGCCAAAACTGAACCTGAAGCTTGGCAGCGGAATTGATTTTCTTGAGGGGGATGCCACCGTAGAGGTCGGAGAAGAGAAGATTTCGCTGGCCGACCTTCTGCGCCGTTACAATAAAAACCGTTATGTCGAACTCGGCGACGGCACCCGCGCTTTGCTCGACAGTAACTATATAGCGCGTCTGAAGCGAATTTTCTCGCGTAAGCCCGACAGCAAAGGCCATGTGAAAGTCTCGTTTTTCGATCTTCCCGAGATTGAGAAACTTCTCGACGGAAAGGTCGAAGGGGCAGTCTGGAAACGCCATCGCCAGCTCTACGAGGGCTTTAACAAACTCAAAGATCAGAAGCTTGAGACGCCGCGCCTCAACGGAACGCTGCGCCCCTATCAGGCCGATGGAGTGAAATGGCTGAAATATCTCTGGCAGAACAAAATCGGAGGATGCCTGGCCGACGACATGGGTCTCGGAAAGACAATTCAGACAATTGCTGTTCTGGCCGACGTCTATCCCGAGGCCAAATTGCCGTCGCTGATAGTAATGCCCCGGTCGCTCGTGTTCAACTGGGAGAGCGAGCTTAAGAAGTTCGCGCCTCAGCTCGATTATTACATTTATTATGGCAATGCCCGCGAGTTCGACGAGGCACGCAGTCATCAGGTTGTGCTGACGACTTACGCGCTTGTGCGTAACGATATCGAGAAGTTCAAAGACGTTGAGTGGGAGAGTGTGTGGCTCGACGAAAGCCAGAGTGTCAAAAATGTCGGGGCGCAGATTTCGCAGGCTGTTCAGCTGCTGAAATCCGACCACAGATTCGCTATCTCGGGCACACCGATCGAGAATAATCTCATGGAGCTTTATTCGCTGTTCCGCTTCCTCAATCCGGCCATGTTCGGCTCGGCCGAGAACTTTGCCGAGACTTATGCCGCACCAATAGAGCGCGGGGGCGATGCCGAGGCTTCGGCCGCTCTGCGCCGCAAAGTCTTCCCCTTTATTCTGAGGCGTCTGAAAGCAAATGTTGTCAAGGATCTGCCTCCGATGGTCGAGCAGACACTGTGGGTTGAGATGGAGGAAGATCATGTCCGCGCCTATGAACGCCGGCGCCGCGAACTCGCCGCGCTCGTCGACATGGCCTCCAATGGCTCCGACAGCGCCAAGGCCCGTTTCGTGATGCTTCAGGCCATAACGGAACTCCGGCAGCTTGCCTCAGTGCCTGAAAAAGTTACCGGTGGCCGGGTGAAATCTAAAAAACTCGAAATGCTTGTCGACAATGTCGCCGACGTAGTCGCATCCGGGCGTAAGGTAGTGGTCTTCTTCAATTTCCTCGCGGGTATCAGGCTCGCCGAAGAAGAGCTACGGCGCCGCGGAATACGCTCTGTCACTATGACAGGCGCTACGGCCGACCGGGGTCGGGTCGTCAGAGAGTTTACGTCGAACCGCGACTGCAATGTCATGCTGATGACAATAAAAACCGGTGGAACGGGCCTTAACCTTGTCGTTGCCGACACGGCCTTTATCTTCGAACCCTGGTGGAATACTGCCGCCGAGGCTCAGGCCAAGAACAGGCTACACCGAATCGGCCAGACGTCGAAAGTGATGGCCTACTCGATGCTTGTCAAAGGCACTATCGAAGAGAAGATGCGCGAGCTCCAGGAAAAGAAAGCACTTCTTGTCGACGACATTATCTCAAGCGACTCGGCCTCGAAACATCTTACCGACGATGATATCAGATACCTTCTCAGCTAAGTTCTCATGGAAACTACGCTCGAAATACACTGCAATCTCGATTTGATCAACGCTATCGACAACCGTTTCGAACGGCGGCGGCGCCTTAAGCCAGCAGTCGTAGGCATGACAAAATTTATAAAATCGGCGGTTAAAGACTCCAGGGTTATATTTATTGAAGCCGAAGGCCGGTCGACGACCGAGTTCGAGCTGATATTGAATAGCCCGACGGTCGAAAAATTCTCGGTAGAATCGCTGCGCCGCTTTGTCAACGTGTTTGTCTATAGCAACGAAGGCCGTAAGATATTGCTTCGCAGGCTCCCGGGCTCAAGAGAATTGGTCGACGCTTTCGCCGGCAATGCCGCCATCGAAGCCGAAGCTGTAAACAAGGCAATGTCGATGAATGCGCTGAACGTCAATTTTGGAATGCTCGATTTCTATGGCACGGCCGCACAGTTGTTTTCCTACATGTCGAGCGTTACTGTCAGTTCGTGGGGAGGCAGCTGGTCGACCCGCTATAAAGTTTATGTTGTGCCTACAAAAGAATGGTTCTGGTCGATTCTGGATCTGAAAGGACGTCTTGTAGCCGATGAACCGCTCGAATCGATGCCCGAAGGAATGACTGTCTTTTCGGGATTAGAAGATCTTGCTTCGGTTTTTGTGGCGCTGAAAACGATGTTTGAGACCGGCGCTGCTGAGCGCGGTGCGGCCAGAGTGACAGCTTCGTCAATAAATAAAATCAGCCGCAGCCTGATTTGCAGGCCCTTTTTTGAGTCGGACGACAGGGAGGCCGCCCAGTGGCGCCTGTTGCTGTTGGCCAATCTCATAGGTTTTGCGCCGGCCTCTTCGTTAGAGACGGTTAAAGGTTTTCTGCGCGCCGTGCCCGATAATATGGCGTATATCGTCGATCAACAGGTCATAGGGCCGTTTGTGCCGCATCTCAGAGGATTGTCGACGACCACCGAGTCTAAACCTGTCAAAGCGATGGTGTCGGTTTTCATGGCTCAGATGCGGAAACGCGCCAAATCGACGGGATGGCTTTCGGTTGACAGGCTCATCGACGATTGTCTGAGCCAATATGGCCCGCAGCAGCTTCTCGGAACTATTGACAAATTCTCGCCGACAAAACTTAAAAGCAAGCTGACCGACTCGTATGTCGATTTCACAGACCTTCACCGCAGCTATGTTATACCCTTCCATCGCGGTATGCTCATGCTTCTGGCAGCCTGCGGCATTGTCGACATCGCTTACGATCATACGGCGCCGGCATATTCTTTCGCCGACGGCGTCAGGCGTTTCCGCCTGACCGATATAGGACGCTATGTTTTCGGCGTCACGGATGATGTCGAGTTGCCCGACTCGCGCGTCGACGACAGTTTGTTTGAGATCGACCCTGACCATCTGATAATAGGCAATCTGTCGGACAACAATCCCTATCTCGTATTTCTTGAAAGGTTAGGCAGAAATATCGGAGGCCGGCGCTATGTTCTCGAAGCCGTCAAGGTCGTAAATAAAGAAAGAAATGTCGAAGCACTCCAATATATTATCGGTCAGTTCGAGAAATATGTGACCGGCCCTCGCGACAAACTCAGCCCCGTGTGGCAGGGCTTTTACTCCGAATTGCAACAGCGTATCCCTGAGATTTCGGGGGTGCTGTCGATGGACTACGATATAATCCGTCTCAACCCAGACGACAAACTCTTAATCGACGCCATCATCAACGATCCCGAGATTCGCAAGATTGTCAATCTCGCCGAAAACTACTTAATACTTATCAAACGATCAGACAGATATGACTTCAATCTGCGCCTCTCAAAGCTAGGATTCCGCCCGCAGCTGACCAATCACTGATCACGAAAAATTGAAAAAAATGCGAAATAGTTTGCACAATTAAAAATATCTTTCTACCTTTGCAACGCAAAAAGGGGGACGCCCTCCTGAAGCAAGGTGCCATAGCTCAGTTGGTAGAGCATCGGACTGAAAATCCGTGTGTCACTGGTTCGAATCCCGTTGGCACCACCAGACAACTCCGACGAAAGTCGGAGTTTTGTTGTAAACAGACGATTATCAGCTGTTTACGCGTGCGTTCGTCGCGGCTTTTTATGGGTCAGCAGCAATCTCATACCACATTCCGAGTGATAGACTTCGGGATGGAACTGAACACCCCACACCGGCATAGACTCGGCATGATAGGCGGCGATACGGACTTTGTCAGTCGACGCAATCTCATGATAGCCTTCCGGGAGCGAAGTAATCGTATCGCCATGGCTCATCCAGACTTGCGCGCCAGGTTCAATACCTATGAAAAGAGGATCTGACTGGTCGACCCACTGAAGCCGTGCACGTCCGTATTCGCGGCTGTTGGCCGGTTCGACAGTGCCGCCTCCGATATAGCTCATGAACTGGGCGCCATAGCATATTCCAAGGACGGGAAGTCGACCGAGAATTCCGCTCAGATCTGCTCGGAATGCCTTTTCGTCGTAAACCGAAAAAGGCGAGCCGCTGAGAATTACTCCGATGACATCGCTGTCGTTTCCGTGGGGATACTTGTTGTAAGGAAGGATTTCGCAATAAACGCTTAGCTCGCGAATACGACGTGCTATCAGTTGCGTTGTCTGCGATCCAAAGTCAAGGATAATGATTCTTTGCATGAATAATGATGCGCTGAGTTTTATGACTGCAAAGTTAGCAGATTTTCACGTAAGAAAAAAATCGCGTAAATTTGTGGTCGTTAAAACTAAAAGCAATGAGTGTAAACTTCAACAAGATAGCCTCGGAACAGAATTTCTTTCTGATTGCCGGGCCATGCGTTGTCGAAGGCGAACAAATGGCTTTCGACATTGCCGGGGTCCTTGTCGGGATCTGCCGCGAGCTCGACATTCCTCTGATTTTCAAAGGATCGTATCGCAAGGCAAACAGATCGCGTCTCAATTCGTTTACCGGCATAGGCGATGTCAAGGCCCTGGATATTCTTTCGCGGGTTGGCCGTGAATTCGGAATACCTGTGATAACTGACGTTCATGAATGTCATGAAGTAGATATGGCCGCCGAATATGTCGATGCGCTCCAGATTCCTGCATTTCTTTGCCGTCAGACCGATCTGCTTCTTGCCGCCGGACGCTCAGATCTTGCTGTGAATATCAAAAAAGGACAGTTCTCTTCGCCCGAATCAATGCGGTTTGCGGTGGAGAAAGTTCGATCTACAGGCAACGACAATGTAGCTCTGACTGATCGGGGGACCTCGTTCGGCTATGGAGATCTGATAGTAGATTTCCGGGGAGTTCCGTCGATGAGGCATGAGGCTCAATGCCCCGTAGTAGTTGACATAACTCACTCTCTTCAGCAACCAAACCGCACCGAAGGAGTAACCGGCGGCCGTCCGGATATGATCGAGACTATTGCGCGATGTGCTGTCGCGGCAGGAGCCGACGGTCTTTTTATGGAAACTCACCCCGACCCCTCAGTTGCAAAGAGCGACGGCGCCAATATGCTGCGTCTCGATCTTGTAAAGCCGTTGCTTGAACGGCTGACAGTTTTGCGTTCAGCAGTCAATGAGATCGGCCGATGACAGTGCTATACGAGGACAACCACCTGATGGTGGTCAATAAAGAGCCGGGCGAAATTGTGCAAGGCGACAAGACCGGCGACGAACCCCTCGTTGAGACGCTCAAACGATGGCTGAAAGAGAAATACGGGAAACCGGGAAATGTTTTTCTCGGGGTAGTTCACAGGCTCGACCGTCCTGTCGGTGGTGTCGTTGTGTTCGCCAAGACCTCAAAAGCGCTCACCCGGCTCAATGAAATGTTTCGTAAGGGTGAGGTTCACAAAACCTATTGGGCTTTGACACGTAATAAACCGATTCTGCCGGCTGCCAGACTTGTAAACTGGATAACTACTGTCGAAAAGACCAATAAATCCACGGCTCATGCACGCCCTGTCGTAGGCGCTAAAGAAGCTGCTCTAAGCTATACACATAGAGCATCCTCCGACCGATACCATCTACTTGAGGTCAATCTTGAAACCGGTAGAAAGCATCAGATCCGCGTTCAGCTGTCGGCTGCCGGGATGCCTGTTAAAGGAGACCTTAAATATGGCGACAAACGTTCAAATCCCGATGGTTCCATATCACTTCTGGCCCGGCGGATTCGCTTCGAACATCCCGTTTCGCATGAGATGATTGATATTACCGCGCCTCTTCCCTCCGACAAGCTCTGGCAGGCTTTCTCCGACATTATACCTAACTAATTGATTTTTCAGAATGACAAAAGACGACCTTCGCATAGTTTTCCTCGGCACCCCTGAGTTTGCCGCATACTCTCTGAATAAAATCTGCGACGCAGGCTATAATGTGGTCGGAGTAGTGACCATGCCCGACAAAGTCGGTGGCCGCGGCCATAAGGTTATTCATTCGGCTGTTAAAACTACCGCGATCGAACGCGGACTTCACGTCATGCAGCCCGAAAAGCTGAAATCGCCGGAATTTGTCGATGAACTCCGGGAGCTGAAAGCTGATCTGTTCATTGTCATTGCTTTCAGGATGCTGCCTGAAATCGTATGGACAATGCCGCCGTTGGGAACGTTTAATCTACATGCTTCGCTATTACCGCGTTACCGTGGAGCAGCTCCGATAAACAGAGCCGTCATGAACGGAGATACTGAAACCGGCGTAACGACGTTCTTCCTTAAGCATGAAATAGATACAGGCGACGTAATATCCCAGGAGAAGATAGAGATCAGGCCATCCGATAATGTCGGCGACATCCATGACCGTCTGATGGAACTCGGTGCGGAACTGACTCTCAAAACTATCGACGACATAGTTGCCGGAGAAATTGTGCGAACTCCGCAAGAACGCCTCGCACTCGATGTCGAGCCATGTGAGGCCCCCAAGATATTTGCCGAAGATTGCCTCATCGACTGGAACAGGCCTGCGGAAGAGCTTCGCAACCAAGTCCGCGGTCTGTCGCCCTACCCCGGGGCAAGAGGTCACATCGAGGGGATCGGTGATGTCAAGATATTCGAGGTAAAGGTGTCCGACAAAAAACTTTCACCCGGTGAAGTGATTATTGACGGAAGCAATCTGATAGTCGGAGCCGGCGACAACAGGTCGCTCGAAGTGGTCTCGCTTCAGGCTCCCGGAAAGCGCAGAATGCCAGTCGCAGATTTTCTGCGCGGATTGCGCTGAGTCATCTCCTGACGCGATCCGGATTTTTTGCAATAAAGTCTTTCCACGAAGCTCCCCGTCCTGTCGGTAACGGCTTTGCCGACTCGTAGAAGTGGCACATTGCCGCGCCAAGTGCATCTGTTGCGTCAAGCTCGGGAGGCATGACATCGTCGCCGATCTTCAGAATACGCTTGATCATATCGCGCACCTGCTCTTTCGAGGCTGCACCGTTGCCTGTAATGGCCATTTTTATCGTTCGAGGCTCATATTCCGAAATAGGAATACCCTGCCCCATGGCGGCGGCGATAGCTACTCCCTGGGCGCGACCGAGTTTTAGCATCGACTGCACATTTTTCCCGAAGAACGGAGCCTCGATGGCCAGTTCATCAGGCCGGTATGAATCAACAATCCCTGATATTCTCCGATAGATATGGCTAAGCCTTTCGTAATGACTCGAGATTTTCGACAGGCGAATTACGCCTAATGCGATCAGTGATGCCGTTTTGCCGTGGATGCCGACTATGCCGTATCCCATGACATTCGTACCGGGATCAACGCCCAGAATTATGCGCTCATACTCGTGAGATTGAGCCATACTACAATATTTCCATGAGAGTTGTGAAATACACGACCCGCTCCGGAAAACGACGCGCAAAAGAGGACATCAGCTTTACCCCGGCGTTATCTCTCCAATCCTTGGCGTCGCTTTCCGACGCACTGCGACACTGAAAACAATAAGCATCGACTCCCTGACCTACCTCTTCAAGTATTCGTGCAAAAAGAAAATCTGAAAAATTGCCTGAAGATGAAATAGCAGGTTTGTATACATCGTTTATCCACGAAAGAAATTCATCGCGGAGCACACTATCGAGATGGAAGGAGGTGTTGAGAAGTATCATTTGATGAATGCTTTTTCAATACGCCGACGCCTGAGATATCGCGGGATGAAAGATAAATGTCGTTTTATGGTGTCCCAGGTTCCGAAATAGTCACACATGATCGAGAAGCGTTCGCGCAACGAAGTCCGCCGGTTGGCTGTAGTCTGGCCTTCGGCAAGATAGTCTATCAGAACGTCGTCGATATACAGATTGCGTCTCGAACGCTTCAGAACACGCAGACACCATTCATAATCAGCCGAAAAACGATAACGAAGATTGAAATCGCCGGTTATCTTTCTCAGGGCGACGAAAGCCTGATGACACACGACCATACCGTTTCTGAATGAATCGAATGTCAGCACTGCCGGAGCTTCGAGATGCCTTCCGGCGAGCTTATGACCTTCAGCATCGACAATATCGGTCTGTCCGTAAATTATGCCCGGAAAATCGTTGTCGAGAGCCTCGCGTGTCAAACGCTCTATGACGTTGGATGAATGAAACCTGTCACCGGCATTCAGAAATATCACATATTCTCCGCGCGCACGATTGAGGCCTTTGTTCATGGCATCGTAAAGTCCCCGGTCGGGTTCGCTGACAATTAGAGTACGGGGTATGCCGGCGCGCCTGACGAGATCGACAGTTTTGTCGGATGACGCACCATCAATAACTATCCACTCGAAAAGGTCACTTTTCTGGCAGGCGACACTCTCGATTGTCGGAACAATAGTCGACTCGGCGTTGAATGTAACTGTTATTATCGAGAAAAGAGGTTCCATAGCGGGAATATCACCAATTGTCGTCGTTGTCTACCGAAGACTTGCCATCGGGCTTTTCAGCCGGAGCCGGCGACCATGACGGCCCTATGATAATACGATTGACCAGCAAATTCATGTGGTCGACAACCAGTTCATATTTCTCACGGTCATTATCTTTTATCTTGCTGTCTCGAAACCATTTGCCTACCTGCTTTGAGAATTTCCACGTCTCGTCGGGGCCACCGACCATTCTTACCGATTCAACGCGCGGGGCATTCAGACGGATACGCCCGTCGCGGATTCGTATCTGCAGACGGTAATAGCCTTCCCACGAACGCATGACGCCGAAGACCTTGCTTACGTAGAGCGAATCTCCGAGAGCGCGCACTCCGATAGTGTGTTCGTCGTTGACGTGGACAAACCTGTCGAAGTCATGACCATAGATCTCACGCATATTCTTGATCAGCTCTTCATGGATCTGTGCGGCTGATTTACCTTCGAAAGGCACAATTATAAAATCTTCGCCGGTAGAGGTCTCATAGAGCCCCGCAGGAGTCAGACGGAATTGAACCGGCTCAACAGCGCCGGCAATAAGTGGCAATAACGTCGCCAGAATAATCAGGATCTTTTTCATACCGCTACAAAGATAAGCATTTTTTCAAACAACGTGTAATTATTGCTTGTTATATATCTGAACTAATAACTGATGATATGGACTCTAAAGAAAAGAACATAGATACATATCCCGGTGAGGCCCGTAGCGCCGGTGACAAAAAGGCCACCCCTTGCGAAGTTAAAGAGGATGTTAAGGAACTGAATAACAATCCGCGGAACTCCGACGATGAGAGGCCCTGACGCAATATGAAATTTTCTAAGCCATGGTTTGCCGCTTACCAATATAATTAGTACTTTAGCGGCATTATGGTTAAACATGTAGTTATGTTCCGTATGAACGGGACACGGGAAGAGCGGCTTGACGCATGCCGCCGGTTCGCTGAGGATCTCAATGAGCTTCTCGGCAAAATTGAGGTGCTTGAATCTATCGAAGTGGGAATTAACGAGAATCCCTCTGAAGAATGGGATCTCGTTCTGACCGCTGTAGTTCCTACCCTTTCGGATGTCAGTGTCTATGCCAAGCATCCGGATCATGTGGCAGCTGCGTCTGCTGCATCAGCCCATATCGCAGCTCGGGCCTGCGTCGACTATAATTTTTAGGGGTTAAACTGCAGCTTATAACGTCGGCATTAAGGAGGCTTAAAGAGTAAAGTCTCCTGTGAGTCTTATATCTGCGCTCGACGCTCCAATCATCACCTTGAATAGGCCCGGCTCGATTACTCTTTCCAGTCCGGCATTATATATTGACAGCTCTTCAGCCCCAAGATTGAATGTCGTGGTGCGGCTCTCACCCGGTGAGAGTTCTATCCGAGTGAACCCTTTCAGCAGCATTGGCGGCTGGCTTACCGAGGCAACCACGTCGCGCAGATAGAGCTGCACGACTTCGGCGCCTGAGCGGTTCCCGATGTTGGTGATTCGGTAACTGACCTCGCAGCTTTTGCCGTCAGCAGCCGAACGTATCAACAGATTAGAATATTCAAAGGACGTGTAGCTTAGTCCATGACCGAAGCTGTAGAGCGGATCTCCCGGAGAATCCATATAATCATGGCCGTGTCCCATATGCGAGTAGTGTTACAATTGACATCAATAAAGATGTTGGAACGTCAATCTGCGGGCAATCTGAAAGTAATGGGAAGAGTCATATACGTGTTGACTTTCTTGCCATTGAGCTTGCCGGGCGTGAATTTCGGGAAAAGCCTCACCACCCGCAAAGCCTCCCGGTCAAGGGCCGAATCTTTGCCTCTCACAATTCTCGGCTCGCAAACGCGACCTATTGTGTCAACATAGAACTGCACAATCACACGACCCTGAATCCCCTCCTTTAATTGCTCTTCGGGATATATCAGATGTTGACTGATGAATCGCAGCATCTCTACATTTCCGCCAGGGAATTTCGGCATTTGTTCAGCACAACTATAAATACCCTTTTCATCTGGATTTGTTGGCCGTTCATCGGGCATTTCGCCTTGTGTTACTACTTCATTAGGGTCATTGCTTATCTCACCTTCTTTGATACCTGAAACTTCAGTCGCAGAATTGGAAATAGTATCTCTGGTTTTAGACAATAGGCATTCCTCATCAATTTCTCCCTCGAAATCTAAAGTGTCAGCTATTTCTACCGGCTCGCCTTGTAGGGTTTCGCTCGACTGTTTCAATGATGTGCCGCTGCAACCCGACATCAGAATCATTCCCGCCGAGATTCCGGCGAGGGCGATTGCTTTTCCTGCGAGGGAGCGGGCGCGGAGTTGCTGTTCAAGGTAGCGCACCTCGGCCTCACATTTGGGACATGTGCCGAGACAGTCTCCCTTGTAGCGACATTCAGATGTCACGAATTCGATGTCGTTGGCCTCGGCAATCTGCCGACGAATCTCTTTCAGTATCTTGCAGGTCTGCTTTCCTCGTGCCATAGTCAGTGTTTGCGGATTTGATAGGTGAATAAATCGAATCGGTCGAAGCCGAGAGCTTCAAGAGCCTTGCGGCTTTTCTCTCGGTCGGTGTCGGTATTATAGTCAGGTATCAACGGTATGCGGACAATGCAGTCATGCTGACGCCCGGCAGCAACTAAAAGTCGGAGATTGTCAAGAACAAGGTCGTTTGACTCTCCCGTATATCTACGGTAAATGTCGTGGTTCATATCCTTGATGTCGATAATAAGGGTATTGACCACCGGGAGCAATGCTTCAATGTTTACAGCCAGGACATTCAGCGATGTCTCAAGATTAAGCTGCCATTCGGGGCCACATAGCTCGCGGAACTCACAGATAAACCGAGGACGCAGACATGGCTCACCGCCCCCGAAAGTCACACCGCCATTTGTGGCCATGAAATAAAGTTCGTCGACGCGCGTCTCTGCATACAGTTCCTCAGGTGAATACTCGCGGAAACGGCTGCCGTCGCCCAATGACTGAGGATTAAGACAATAATGGCAGTGGAGCGGACAGCTGTGGAATGCAACAAGCGTAGTCACACCATCGCCATCAGTCGAGAGGCGATGCCGTGCTATTCCGATAATCCGCTCGCGTTGCCCGTTCATCTTTTCATTTCAAATACCTCGATTTCCTCGGCCGAGGGATTATTGACTGATATTTCCGCGCCCTTGAAAAGTCGATTAATTGTTTCAGGTGTCAGTCCGTTTATGTTACAGTAGCCACTCGATATCCGGGAGTTTACCTTCGGGGCATACATAAAAGCACCATTGATTTCCAATGCAATATGCCGGCCTATATTAGCTTCGGTAAACTCAGCCCATTTCAAAGAGTCGTCCTCACTGTAGGCCCACGGCACAGTAACATCCCCCGATTCGAAATCAAGATCGACCATCGCCTCATTGACCGCGGCCTTGAACTGCGTTGCAGTCTGCATTATACCTACCGTTGTCTGAAAGCTGTCTGATCTGCCGCAAAACCATTTGAAACCATCGGGCAGATTATAAGCTCCAAGGCTCTCAGACAACGCAGAGAACAGACTGCCGTCTTCGTCGCAAATTATTGCCATCAAAGCTCCCGGAATCTGGGAATCCTCGATTTTGAGCTCATGCAACAGCCTGCTGAATTGCACGGCAGCAGAGCAATCGTCTTTTGCCACCGGAGCAGCAGTCACTGTCCAGTTGACATTATATGCAGTGAAAGGATCGATGTCGAGTTTAGTCATAAAATCATTGAGTCTGCCAGAGTCAACCGTGGCAACCGTATCGGGATTCGAAGTAATCTGCAAGTCGATTATCCGTTGCACATCCTCACGCGGAATCAACTGTTCACCAAGTCCAAGAGCAGCCTTTGCGCCGGCTAAAAACGAAGAAAAATCATGCCTGACACCTTCTACCAATGCAAGGTTGACCGACAATACCATTGATCGGCCTATATCGTAAGCCGTTTCAGGCATCTCGGCCGAAGCTTCAAGCTCGTCAGCCATACCTGTCGCGAAAGCCGCTCTGTCTTCTTTGACTTTTGTCCCCGGCATTAAACCTTCGATATATGACTGTAATCCTGGCTGATAGGCTTTCATTATGCCGTATGCAGTAAAAAATTCGCATTGGGATTCCTCCGGCACGTCGGACGGAAGAGAATCATTCTCGCTGTAACGATTGATAATCTCCATGGCGGCTATAGTGTCGGCAGGCAATGCGATCGAGCCATTCCCTACTTTTCTGAGACCGGCAATAATACAATGAAAAGGCGGTCGGTCCTCTTTCTTTTTACGTTGCGTTCCATCAGTAAAAAAAACCGCCTCCATGCCACCGAGCATATATGAAATCATGTAAGAAGAATCATTCATCTGGCTCGGGTCGCGGTAGTTTTCCTGCAACCCCCGGATATAATCCTCAAAATCCTCATGACTCCGCATGAGATCGTTTTCTCCGGCCATTATAAAGAGGGTAGACTGATGGCCGTAGGCATATGAAGTGGAATCGACTGGCTCAGCTGCAAATACTACACCGGCAACAAAGGCAATAGCTAATATCGAAAAATATAACCGTATCATAGCTTATGGCGCAAAATAATAAGAATCAAGGCTGATAACTTTCTGTTTGACTTTTTCGAGCTGCCCGATTTTGGTAGATTGCTGCTTCACAAGATAGAAAGGCCAGCCATTGGGTAGATAGTCGGTTTTCAGATAATCCTCGTAAACGCCATTCACCTTCACTTGAGAATCAAAATTCTTTCTGAAACTGTCATTAATACTGTCATTGTTGAACAGACCGACAACATTGCCGACGAGTTCCTTAATATATTTTCTGGTCAGTATATTGGTTATGTCAGCCATTACGCTGTAGCAACCGTCGCTATCGACAGAGGCGGATATGACTGTAGTGCTTTCGAATGTCGAATCAGTTGCATCTTCATGCTCTTTAAATTCACCGGCAGTATATTCATTGCCGTGGTTAAGAAACAACAAATTGAGTTCTTCAAGATAACCGTCGACAAGTTGGTTCATATCAATCTTTTTCGCGTAGTCTCTGATATCAAATCCTAACTCTTTAGCCTCCTGCATCTCCGGCAGAACCGAAAATTCTTTTATTGCTTCATTCAAAAGAGACTTTGCCTGCTTCTTTATCCGGCCTAAATTATTAATGCCGGTTATTCGGCCGCAATCATCGGTCTCAAAGCTGACTGTAGTGCCCTCAATCTTTTTTGCCAGACGGGCAACTATCTGATTCTGGAAAATCTCGGAAAAAGGCGCTGTTTCCGGAAGATTTTCTGTCGGGAACTCCAGAAAAGTATATTCTAACTTATAACCGGTTGCTGCAGAATCGACAACATTAATGCGCACTCTCATTGACTGCGAAGAAGTTCTGACAGTATCGGCGCCATTTATTCTCCATGAACTCTCGTTAACCCAGTAATAAACAGTGTCATGCTTGCTAAACCAGGCTACTACAGGAACTGTCGAATACTGAGACGAAATTTCAGCCTGCTCAACTTTCTCTTGACCACGAATATTGGAACTGACCGTAACAGCCAGCAATATTATTATCCAGATAAAAATATTCTTCATGTCGGCAATATAGAATTAACGGTAAGCGCGAGATGCACTTCAGGAGGCGAAAATACAAAATGAAATCCATATAAAATGTGACATTTGTCACATTTTATCAATTACCGCTTAATCAGCTTTTTCAGTTTCGGCTTTGCGGATGCGATGAAGCTGGCGACGGGACACACCTAAAAATGAAGCCATTTCCTGAACAGACAGCAGCCCTATTAAATTGGGATACCGTGAAACAAGCTCGCGGTAACGTTCTGCGGGAGACTTGACCAAGACATCGAGATAGCGCTGATACGCTTCCTGCAAAAGAATCGACGATGAATGGGCTATGAAACCGGGATTCCGTTCCTGAAGATAACTGCGCAGCTCGTCGATTGTGACAAGAAGGATCTCGGCGTCACACCCGGCTACAATCGTAGTGAGGCAGGTCTGACCGAACAAGAAACCGCGGACAAAATCAGAGACAACCTCTCCAACGAAAGAAAAACCTGTCACAATCTCCTGGCCTTTACTGTTATATGCAACGAATTTGAAATATCCCGATTTAACAATACCGATATATCGACAATGCCGTCCTTCCCCGACAAGAATTTCACCCTTTGAATAATGTGTAAGAATACCATGTGTATCGACATATTCCGAAAGATCGGTAATGTCTATCTTCTTGAGGAAATCGTTAATAGTTGCCATTCGGAGTGAAGTTGTGCAATTCAGGGGTCAGCGGATTTTCCCGGTGGGCACACGTTGTCTCAGGAATAGAGTGCGGCCAGCCTGAACATGAAGAATTTTATATCGCCGAATGCCTGAAACTGCTCGGACGCCCGTTCATATTCCTCTGCTTCATCGGAATAATGTGTCATGTCGGCATTGATGTAGGCACGAACACAACAGCGCCGAAAATAATTATGGAACGCCTCGGACTCCCTCTCGAAGAGGCCGGATTCGCTACAGGCGTCTATTTCATCTTCCGCACAGCCGGATGCTTCCTCGGCGCTTTCATTCTCCGCGCCATGTCGCCGAAACTGTTCTTTGCGATAAGCGTCGCAATGATGCTCGCCGGAATGGTCATACTTTTCGCTGGCAACACTTTGGCTATACTTTACGCCGGTATCGCCTTCATCGGCTTCGGCAACTCCAACATATTCTCGATAATATTCTCTCAGGCACTTGTCTACACGCCCAACGAGCGCAACGAAGTGTCGGGCCTGATGATAATGGGGCTGTTCGGCGGAACGGTATTTCCCCTTGCCATGGGCTATGCCGCCGACGCTGTCGGACAGGCCGGAGCTGTCGCAGTAATGACGGTCGGAGTAATCTACCTCCTGTATTACACGTTGAAAATCAAAAAAATATAAAACCTTCTTACCAAGATAATCATGAACGACATTGTAGTAGGAATGGGCGAAGCCCTGTGGGACGTTCTGCCCGAAGGAAAGAAAATCGGCGGTGCGCCGGCAAACTTTGCCTATCATGTATCGCAATTCGGGTTGCCGAGCCGAGTGGTCAGCGCCGTCGGCAACGATCCCCTCGGCAGAGAGATTGTCGAGAATTTCACCTCGAAAGGTCTCAATCATCTGATCGAGGAAGTTCCCTACCCCACAGGCACAGTCCAGATCGAGATAGACCCCGCCGGTGTGCCGCAGTATGATATAAAGGAGAACGTGGCCTGGGACAATATTCCCTACACCG
>HF985598.1:2274-11513 GCA_000431215.1 Prevotella sp. CAG:1031 | reverse complement strand
CCTACACCGCGCGCCTCGAAGCGCTCGCCGGGCAAACCCGCGCCGTATGCTTCGGCTCGCTCGCCCAGCGTAACGTTGTTTCGCGCGACACGATAAACCGCTTTCTCGACGCTATGCCGCAGACCGCCGACAGCCTCGTTGTCTTCGACGTCAACCTCCGTCAGGGATTCTACACCAAAGAAATCCTCTGCAACTCGATGAAGCGCTGCAATATCCTGAAGATAAACGACGAAGAGCTTGTCACCGTCAGCCGCATGTTCGGTTATCCGGGCATTGACCTTCAGGACAAATGCTGGATTCTGCTGGGCAAATACAACCTCAGAATGCTCATTCTGACCTGCGGAATCAACGGAAGCTATGTCTTCACCCCCGGTAACGTCTCGTTCCAGCCAACCCCGAAAGTTGAGGTCGCCGACACCGTCGGCGCCGGTGACAGTTTCACCGCCGCCTTCATAGCCTCGCTTCTCAAGGGCAAGAGCGTCACAGAAGCCCACGCCCTTGCCGTCAGAACCTCGGCCTTCGTCTGCACCCGCAAAGGCGCCATGCCCGAGCTCCCGCCCGACCTCCGCTCCCTCTAAGAGACCGTCGGGCGGTTAACGGGCAGCGGCCATGGCGTCGAACTCCGAGGGCGTCGCTGTCGATATGCGGCGCATGAAGGCTTCGGAAGGGCCGTCGATCGCGAGCTTTTTTCGAAGGTTATGCTTGATCGTCTCTACGGTGCGCACCGATCGGTTTGTCAGAATGGCTATCTCCTTGGTGGTCAGGTTGACGAGGATGAACGCGCACATTCGCGTCTCGGCATTGGTGAGCGTCGGCGCCAGCCGGTAAAGCCGGTCAAAGAAACTCTGGTTGACAGCCTCGAAATAGGTTCTGAACATCTTCCACACGTTTTCCTCTCGGTCGAGATCACTTAGCAACCCCCGGATTGCCTTAAGACGCACTTCGGGCTGACGGCTTTTATCATCGGCTTCTCTGACCACTGCCGACAGCACTTCGTTCAGGCGGGTCATCAGCATGGTCATCGACGTCAGCTGGCGCCCGTTCGATTCAAGCGACAGGCGTGCGTTGGCCAAAGCATCGCGATGGTCGACGCTCAGACGGTCGATCTCTCCGCGCAATCCCGATTCAACCCGTCGGCCCGCAGCAAGTTTCCGCCGCACAGCCACGACAACACCGAGCGCCGCCACCAATGCTGCGCACAGAATTATTATCAGCCATAATCTTCTTTTTGACTGACTTTCAAGAGTGGCAATCTTCGACGCAGAGGTCACGTCTTCATAGCGCGAGGCGATCTCCTGTATCGCCATTCCGGTGATTGCCGAGTTCAGCGAGTCGCCAAGGGCTACGATGCGACGCAAAGTTGCTACTTCCTTTGCCGAATCGCCGCGACGCTCATAATATTCGGCCAGCAGATCGAGGTATTGCCGTTCGAGCGGCGAGCCGTAGATCTTGGCTACATCGGCGGCGTATGTCCGCGTAAGCGCCATAGCCTCATCGTCGCGGCCCTCATCGAAAAGCAGACGCATATAGTTTATAATCGCGAAATTACGGTTGAAACTCCCATTTTCGACCGTGAGAGCCTGCCGGAAATAATCCTCAGCCATTGTTGGTTGTCCGCGTTTCATGGCAATAATGCCAAGAATCGTATTTTCAGTTATCTGGCTGGCTTCATCTCTTACAAACATTCGCGAACTGACTATCTCTGAATAGGCGCTGTCGAATTCACCTGCCGTCAGATAAACATCGGCCGACGAACGCAAACAAATGCCCTTGAAACGTGATCTCTCATTATCGTCGAAGTGACTGGCAGCGGGCACCTCGTCGAGAAGCTTCAATGCTTTGGAAATATATTTACGCGCCAAATGCGGAGCCTCCATAGTCTGATAAAAGTCGGTCAGCTGAAGACACGCATTAACATCGTAATGCCGCAGGCTGTCGGGCTTAGCCATATTGAGCAGATCGTAGGTCTGATGCAAAGCCGCTGAATAGTCCGACAGCGCGAAAGTAAAAAAAGCCATACGCAACTTCATATAGAATTGCAATTCGAGTGAGTCAGCCGGGACTGTCGGCGCCAATGAGTCTATAAAATCTACAGCCTGACGGTACCGTCCCAACGAATAAAGCATATCAATTTTGGCCCGACACAAAGAAAAGCGACGTGCGTCATTCTCAACCAGAGCGATAAGCGAATCGACATAATTCAACCGTCGGGCAACAGTGAGTCCCGGAGTCTCCAATTGACGCGAAAGCCAATCCGCCTTGATGTCTGCGCCGGCATCTTTAGCTGCAACCGCAGCCAAAGCCGACAGAAATGCGATTGACAAAAAAATAATAAATCGTAGATATTTCACGTCGGTAAGGTAATGACTTATCCCGAAGCAGCCAAATAAATCTTCACTTTTAACACTTAGACGACGCGCATATATAGCGAAAACAATTACGCTAAACACCTCACATCACGAATATTATAGCTTTCTACATGCGAAATAAGTACACTTAGAACAAGGTCTACTCCGCAATTTAACCTCATCAGAACTTGCAAGCCGTAACTCTCATCGATATTTTTGCGAAAAACAACTTTACTCAACAATAATGGCAACAAAATGACAAAACATTATCAATTCTCACTTATGACCGCCGTTTCCCATACCGCTTCGATATTGTCGGCCACGACAATGACACACGCGGACGACAGTTGCAGTCTGCCCGTCATGCTATCATGAATCTATCTACTATTCATCCAACAGCTAAGGCGCTTCTCGCCAGTGACGAGAAGAAACCTTTTCCGGACAAACCATTAATCAATTCCACCTATGAATCTAAAAAAGAAATGCATAACCGCGCTGACATGCCTGTCTGTCTCTCTGATCAATGCTGCGCCCCTTAAGATAAGTCAATCGGGAGGAACTATATACGGCTATCTCGGCTATTACGAAAGTTCCACCAATAGCACCGACGAAAACGGATGGTACGAAGTAATGACTGATGGAGACTACAAAAAACAGTGGGCGCCGGCCGAAGGGCCTCTGACAACAGGTTTCATACGCAACAACGAGTTATGCACCTATGTGCAGCAGACGGTCATGGGGCTGCTCGTTCGCGCATTCTACTCCACTTTCGACCTGAACACCGGCGAATGCACCTCCACCACTTCGCTGTCGACTTACATGAAACCTCTGATGGTCGTATGTACCGCCTATGACCCTGAGGAAGATGCCGCATACGGATATTCTTATCCTGTTTACGGGGATGGCCATGTCTTCGTAAAGATCAACATGCAGACACCCACCGTAATGCCGAAAATAGTCAGGAACATGCAGTCTGCCGATGATGAGGTCTGCTATTCAATGACCTATTCACCGGCTGATAAACAGATTTACGGCATTAATAAACGCGGAGAGATGGTCCGTATCAACAAGACTGACGGAACAGAGGAAATAATCTATAAACCCGACACAGGACAGGATATACAGAATCTTGTAACCGGTTTGGTCTACAGCCCATTCGATCAGGGATTCATCTGGAACACTTACCTTGCCGACGGCAACTCATACCTCTTTAAACTCGACCCCCAAAAAAAGACATGCGAACAACTTGCCAAATTCGAACGCAAAGAGGAATTCAATTTTTTTGTCACCACAGACGATCTCATTGATTTCGACGGGCCCGCAGCTCCCACTATTATTTCCAACACTTTCATCGGAAGCCCCGCAACGACAGGCTCATTCAAAGTGAAGATGCCCGAAAAAATGTATGACGGCACCTCTATTTCTGGAGATATTCAGCTCAGGTTATCGGCTCGTATAGACGGCAAGGAGAAAACTTCTGTGGAAGGCTTAGCCGGCTCGGAAGTAAACGTAAGTTTCGAGGACATCGAAACGGGTATGCACAATTTCGAATTTGTTGTCTATAAAGGAGAAAATTTCAGCATCCCGGACTCAGAAAAACTTTTCATTGGCAATGATACTCCCGCCAAGCCCGCCAATCTCATCTTCACATCAGAAAACATATCATGGGACGCAGTGACCGAAGGATCACACGGAGGATATATCGACCGATCGGCAGTAACATACGAAGTTGTGGTCGACGAAGAAAGTGTAGCCACTACCTCCGGAACGGAATATACCCATACACTACCTTCAGGCACAGTCAGCGCACATTATGCCAAAGTCACCGCAGTGTGCAATGGAGCGAGATCCGAGACTGCGGTCTCTGATAAACTGCTTCACGGAGATCCTCTTGAACTCGACGTGGTTTTCGGGCCCAAAGACGATGACGAATTCGAACTTTTCACAGTCATAGACAGTAACGGCGACGACACAAGCTGGCATACCATATATGATGACTATGAATTTGATGACACATCTTTCTTCGAATATCGTTACAATAAGACCGAGAAAGCCGATGATTGGCTGATACTTCCTCCCCTCAACCTAAGCGATGCTGAAAGTTACTACAACCTGGCGTTTGACGCTGCGGCGTCACCTGTGCTTTTACGTGATGGGAAATACCCTGTGGAAAGGTTCGAAGTTTACATAGGGACGGCTCCGACAGCAGAAGCCATGACTCACCAACTTATGGGCCCGACAGAACCGGATCCCGAGAAAATGGAGTATACGAGATATGACCGTAACTTCTCTGTTGACGCTCCCGGCACATATTACATAGGCATACATGCCATCTCCGACCCCTTCCAATTCAAACTCCGCATAAAAGACATCAATGTGACCCGGCTCGCTTCGGCCGATATTCCCGAACAGGTTTCCGAGCTCAAGGGCAAAGCAGGAGCCAACGGAGGGCTGACCGCCACAGTTTCATTCAAGATGCCTGAAGCAACAGCCTCAGGAGTCAGTTATGACGACAATGTCCGGCTGTCTGCCGAAATAAAGACTAAAGTCGAGACAAAAAAATTAGAAAATCTTGCACCCGGAGCAGTCGTTGAAACCGAAATAGCGACAGCAAACGGAAGCAATGAGATCTCCGTTCAGGTAATCTGCAACGGTTTCATGAGCAAAGTTTCGAGAATCGACGTATATGCCGGCCTTGACATCCCGGCATTCGTAAACGACTTCTCGGCAACCGAGGACGAACAAAACAAATCCATCACAATTACGTGGAAAGCGCCGACAGAAGGCATGCATGAGGGAGGATATATATCGCCCGAAGGCCTGACATATTATCTGGTAACTGTCGGTTCGAATCTCCAGCTTGTCTACACCATGCTCGGAAAAGATGTATATGAATACACCTACACTCCGGAAACGTCCGACGACAAACTTACTGAAACCTACTTCTCGATCATCGCCGAAAATGAAGCAGGTCGACTTCCCGAAAACCGCATACCCATGGCGATGTGCGTGATGGGCAAGCCTTATACTCTCCCGATCGCCGATGATTTTTCGCATGGAAATTTCGCATACTCCCCCATCACTACGTGGGCTGTCGACGAATCGTACCTTCCCACCTCCTGGCAGGTTATGGATCCGTCTGAAATCTCTTCGGAATATTCAAGTCAGGAAGGGCTCTCCATTGTAGGCCGCACAAGTTCGGCAGGATCGAGAGGACGGTTCTCATTACCTAAATTCTCCACTGAAGGTGTGGATAAGCCTGTCCTCAGTTTCGACACATGGATCGGTATGTCAACAGCACCTTTCAAAGTTTATGCCGAGACCTTCGGCACGGGTCTCGTGGAGGTAGGTTCAATAATAATGTCGCTGACAGAGAGCGGCTGGACACCTTGCACATTCGAGCTTCCGGCGCAATTTGTCGGCAAACCCTGGGTATGCGTCTATTTTGATGCCGAGTTCCCGTCACTTCAAAAATACGTGATGATCGACAATTATTCCGTCTATGACAAAAAACAGGATAGTGTCAACGATATTCTTCCCCGGACTTCCGGGTCGATAGTTGGAGTCGACGGTGGAATACTTATCTCAGGCCTTGACGGCAGCGACCTGACTATAATGACCATCGACGGACGTTTACTAATGAAAGGTCATGTCTCAGGAAACGAGGATCGTATTTCTCTTGCAGCCGGATTCTATATCGTGCAGGCAGGCAATAACAAAGCTAAGATTTTTATAAAATAGTCAACATTCCGACAAAGTGGTATAATCAAGCAGGAGGTAAGCACTAATTACAGGTGTTTATCTCCTGCTTTCATGTTTACCGACCTCTCACACCACCCTACAACACCGTTCTCGGCAACACTCTCGTAGACGGCATCAAGGGGCAGACCACGGCATCATTCACCCTCCAGCCCGAGACTGACATCTGTCCTCCCGTTGTCCAGCTGCTCCAGTTCCACAACACTAACAACTACTCTTTGTCGTAAACACCGATTCTGATATGTCAAGAAATTCTGCAATACCCCCCGACTGCTTACATCAATTCAGCCCGTCGTGTGGTTATTTTTCAGTATTGCGGGGGTGCGACGGGGGCGCTACCTTTGCGGCGAACAATCGATCCGCCCATGAAACATCTGCTTACATTCTTTTCGTTTCTGATTCTCTCTTTGCATCTCTTCGCCTCTGCCGCCGACAGCTTCGACTGGAAAAAGGCTACAGTCTATTTCGTCATAACCGACCGTTTCTGTAACGGCGACTCGCTGAACGATGTCAACTACGGCCGCAAGACCGACTACGGGTCGGAGCGCATGAACGCCGCCACTTTTCACGGCGGCGACTTCAAAGGGATGCTCGCCAAGGCCCGCGAAGGCTATTTCAGCCGTCTGGGCGTCGACGTGGTCTGGATGACCGACGTCTACGAACAGATCCACGGCTGGATGTCGGGCAGCGGCGCTGTCAACGATTTCCCCCACTACGGCTACCACGGATATTATCCGCTCGACTACACCCAGACCGACAAAAACTACGGTACCATCGAAGAGCTGCGCGAGCTTATCGACACTCTCCACAGTCAGGGCATACGCGTCATGCTCGGCGCCAACCTCAACGACCCGGGCTATCCGACGCTGCTCGACGCCGTGCAATATGGCTTTGCCCCGACGGGGCTGACCGCCGCCGAAGCCGCCGAACACCGCCGCGACTGGAGCTACGACAGGTTTTTCGAGGGGCGGCTCGGCTGGAACGGATGGTACGACCGCGGATGGATAAGAATGCCCGACGAGAACTGGGATGAGAACAATCCTCTCGAAGCAACCCTCTACGGCATGCCCGACTTCAAAGACGAAAGCAATGAGCATGTCAGGATTCCCGCTTTCCTGAAAAAGAAGTGGAAGAGCGAGAAGAAAGCCAACGACCCGTGGGTCAATCCCTCGGCACGCGCGCTCAGAACCGACCGCGAGTGGAGTCCGACGCAATATGTCACGGCATGGATCGCCTCGTGGGTCGAGGAATTCGGCATCGACGGCTTCCGATGCGACATTGTCGAGAATGTCCGTCTCAACCGATGGAAAGAACTCAGCGAAGCATGCAATGCTGCTCTCGCCCGCTGGCGCGCCGCCCATCCCGCCGACCCGGCCTCGAAATGGCCCGACAGCTTCTATATGACGGGCGATTTCGACTGTGCGGGAATCGACTATAAACCCGGCTATGCCGATGCCGGATTCTCGAGCATGGTGAACTTCTACTTCCCCAAACACGGCGATCTCGACGCCATAGTCTACACCTGGCAGGCCTATGCCGACTCGATGGCAGTCCACAGCGACTGGCATCCGTTCAGCTACCTCAACAACTCCTACCACCGCGACGCCGACATGGCCAACATGACCGACTGCGCCACAACACTGCTGCTCGCCCCCGGCGTGGCGCAGATTTTCTACGGCGACGAATCGCGACGCCCTCTCAGCGACGCACGCCTCAACGTCGATTCCGATCAGGCTTTCCGCTCCGACATGAACTGGGCGACCGCCGACAGCACCCTGCTCGACCACTTCCGACGACTCGGCACAATCCGCCGCGCTCATCGCGCCATAGGCAGCGGGCGCCAGCAGACAATCGACGCCCACACCTGCCTGCGCACCGCACAGAGCGACACCGTCATCATCGCCGTAGCTCTCTCTGACGGACAGGCCGTCAATGTCGGCGCCGCATTCGCCGACGGCACCTCCGTGACCAACCTCTACACCGGCGAGAAAACCACCGTAGCCCGGGGCAAAGCCTCATTCTCCGCCTACCCCAACCGGCTGGCTGTCATTGCCAAAGAATAAGCTAATACGCATCGAAACTGGGCATTGTATTTCAGGAGAACTTGTATATTCGTCGTCTAATAATTCCATTTGCAAAAATTATGCAAATGTAAAATTCGAAAAACTTCCTGATAATACTTGTCGCCATTGTGCTGACAGCCGGGCATGCCGCCGCCAAACAGAACGGGACCCTCATCGATGTCTGTCTTGCCGAAGTGACAGCCGATGGAATCAATATCCGTTCTGGCACCGGCACGCATTTCCCCGTAGCCCACTTCTACTCGACCGACTGGAACAACCGAAGAGTGAAGCTCAAAGTCCCTCAGACCTACAAAGGAAACCGCTTCTGGGTCAGGGATGCCGGCGAATGGTGGGAAATCGACACACCTTTCCCCGCTAACGGCGACACGAAACGCTTCATATCGAAAAAATTCTGCAAACTGCTCGAATCAGACACCTTCGACACCGATTCCATCACCTCACCGCAAGTGTGGGCCCACACAGAAAAAGTCAGCTATGGCGACGACGATAGCGAAGAACAGTTGTCGCAGACCACCATTGTGACAATCTATCCCGGAGGGCTCGTAGTCACTCAGCTTTATCATCCCGAAGGAGACAATATAGCGATCGGAGATCTCAACAGAGAGAAGACCGCCGTATTCAATTCGATAAACACCGGTGTTGGCATGACCGGCGACGACGTAGCGCCCGACTCACCCCTGAGAATATGGACGATGACCGACTTCGATCCGCCCTGCCTGATGTGGGAAATCGGCGATAAAAACAGAAGCTCTTTCACCATGAACGGCGAAAAGTTCGACTATATCGACATCTCAGGCGTCTCGCCCGCCCGATGGAAAGAGCTCGTCGCCGAACTCAAGAAAGCGAAAAACTTCCGCTCGATACGTCAGTATACCACCCAGCCCGAAGCCTTCGTCACCCGCGACGACCTCTCAGAGTTCATCCGCCTCAAATAACTCATTGCTGCAACGCCGGTTAACGCCGCCACACCCGACCCGCAACTGCGTTTTCCATAGATTTTCGCCCTCATTTTACTGCGTTTTCCTACAAAAATATCCCTCAAAAAACT
>HF985598.1:0-2165 GCA_000431215.1 Prevotella sp. CAG:1031 | reverse complement strand
TTCCGATCGCGATTAATCAGGATATGAAATAATAAGTACCTCTTTAGATTTTGTATCGCTTAACACATACTTCATATCTCGCGAATAACGAAGTTCATTTTGTCTTCCGTTTTTTTTCAATAAATCTATCAAGGCATCAATAGAAGGTATTCCGTTAGAACGATACGAAAAAACCAAAATGCTGTCTCTAAATTGAGTGACCAGTCTGTTAAAGCCGGACAGAATATTGTCTTTATCTGTCCAGATATTATATCTCTTTTTTAGCCTGAGATGTTTGCTGTCAAAATCAATCAAATTGGCCCAATTATCATAATATAGCAGCCCGTTAAGAAAATGATAAAAATCCCCATAATCAACCCCGACTCCTTTTTCATTTATGTATGGAGTATCAACATAAACTAAATCATATTTACCGGGGATTTCAAATGCATCCAGATTTAACGAATGGCAAAATAATCCATTATCAAACACCGCCTCATTAGCCTCTTTAACGAATGATCGAAAATGAATATCAAAAGGAGTATCCCACGTTTTTTTATTGCCGAATGACCGTTTGACGTCCATCAGGCGAACATATAAATTCTTCCTGTGAAAAAGATTATATGGTCTTTTTATTATGCAGGACTGAAAAAGTGCGAACCATGCTATTGCCCTCTGATATTCATTGTCTAAAGTAGAAATATTATATCTTACGACATCAAGCCAATGATTTTCTTCTTCAGTATAATATATTTCTCTAAAATTATCTGCTATAAATGTTGGGTAATTGATTGTCGGATGTTCCGTCAGTATATAGTCAACGACAGAATTAGCCAATATGGTAGATCGATTCTCAATTAACGCTTTGCCAATAATCGAATTAAATGGCAATATATCATTGTATGTCACCGACTTTCCATGATCCTTCAGTTTATAGGCGACACATCCTGTCCCACCAAATGCATCTAACACTGTATGAAACTGAATATTCGAGATTTCATGCCAAATCCAGTCCACGAACTTAGCCTTGCTGCCTTGATATCGGGTGGACGGAAATTTGTGGCCGGTCTGGATTTCATATTCAGAAAATAATGAAAGCTGCATCATTGTATATTTCTAAATTTCTTATAGCTTCCCAGATTATTATAATATGGGCTTGCAAGTTCAGCTTTCTTAGCCATATCAGACGTCAGGTAATTTGTCCAGTAATCATCAAATATAGCCTCTCCTAACTCTGAAAACGGGCCGTTGCCATAAATCAGATCTTCAATTAATGATACTGAACCTATGTTCTTAGTATTACCGCTGCCGGGACGATCAATAGCTATTTTCCATTTCTCCTGCACAAAAAAGGTTATATCTTTTACCACAGACACAATATCGTCAAGATCGTCAAGAGTATACAATTTGCGTTCATCTATGGCAGCGTCATTCTCGCTATATATTATGCCAAGAACGATATGGGCTTTATATGATGAATATGGATAGGTTACATTTTTTGAGCTCCGGCGATTTCGGAAATATCCGGTAAATGCGCCAAGTGTCATGCCGTTAATCCTATCCGCTGTTTTACGGTAGCTGCTCTTAAGATCTACAGCGAATAAATTTCCGTCTTCATCTTTGAAAGTTATATCAGGGTAAAAATTCTGCTCTTTGGCAAGCTCTAACTGCAGCCCATTATCTTGAGCAAATTTAAAGAGCAACGGGAATATATAGAGCTCGATTATTTTCGATACGACTTTCGTGTCAGTTGAAATAGTATATATGTGTCTATAAACGTCAATAAATCCCTTTACTACCCATTGGCCATCTTTCGTAGACACCAATGTCGCAAATGAATCAACGGCAGTTCTCAATTTAGAGATAAATTCTTCTTTGGTCATTTTACAAAGTTAGCCATATTTTCCGATACCTCCAAATTGAGATTTCTGCACTTTATCAGGGGCGAACAGCTCTCGAATTTCAAAGATATCGAGCGATTTCAGATCCACACGAACGGGGATGCTCGCATTGAGCATCCCCGTTTCAGTACCCGGACCCGGTACAAGCCATAGAAATCATAGGAAAATAAAAGAATTTATCTTCCTTATTATCAACTATTTGAATATTTCCTATTTTCTCTATTTTTGCCATATTTTGCCCATTTTCCGTTATTCAGTACACTTTTAGTACACTTTGAAATATCA
>HF985597.1:3082-4893 GCA_000431215.1 Prevotella sp. CAG:1031 | reverse complement strand
GTCTGAACCACGCAGCGGTCAATCCGGCGTTCTCATTGCTCTACTCGCTGAGCCATCAGAATAATTTCAGCGGGCAATTCCGCTTTTTCGCCGACAACGAGGCTGCCCGCATCGTCAGCGAATCGCGCTCGGCCGACATCCCTTCCGACAGCGTCGGTCTGAGCCTCGCGGCGCCGCGTCCCGACATCTATATAATCATCCTCGAAAGCTTCTCGGCCCATGTCGTCGGCTCGCTCGGCGGCGAAAAGATAGCCGCCGGTCTCGATTCGATAGCTGCGTCGGGAGCTTCATGGCAACGTTTCTATGCCTGCTCGTTCCGAACTGACCGCGGCCTTACCTCGATCCTCAGCGGCTTCCCGGCCCAGCCGACAACGAGTGTCATGAAAAGCGTCGAGCGCGCCGAAAACCTTCCGTCGATAGCCCGAGAGTTCAGAAAAGCGGGCTACGCCACGCGATACTACTACGGCGGCGACGCCAACTTCACCAATATGATGGCATATCTCGTCGCCGGAGGCTATGACCGGGTTGTCAGCGACCGCGACTTCCCTATATCGGAGCGCCGGGGCAAATGGGGAGCCCACGACCACATCGTAGCGCGGCGGATGCTTGCCGAACTCCCCACAGGTTCCGACACACCGCGCCTGACAGTGTTCCAGACATCGAGTTCCCACGAACCTTTCGAGGTTCCTTTCTCCAATCCGCGCTTCTCCGGCAATCCGCGCGCCAACTCAATAGCCTATACCGACTCGGTCGTAACGGCAACCGTCAATGCCATAAACGGCAGTCAACGTCCGTCGCTTGTCGTCATCGTCCCCGACCACTACGGCACGTGGCCCATGCGCGAATCGCTGCCCGACCTCGTCGACCGCCATCATTCGTTGCTGATAATGACCGGAACGGCCCTGCGCGGAGTGCCCTGCGCTCCGACGACTGTCGCATCGCAGATCGACGTCGCACCGACCCTGATGGAGCTTCTCGGCCTGTCGGCCGACACATTCCCCTACGGCGCCAGCCTCATCGATCCGTCAGCTACGCATACGGCATGGATAACCGAACCTGAAGAGGTCGCCCTCGTGGGGCCCGACGGCCGAAAGGCCACATTCAATGTCGGCAGTGAGACAATCGACCCCAGCTCCGATCCGAAACTGGCCAAATGGCTGAAAGCGCGCCTGCAGCTACTCTACACCGATCTCGACAAGCTACGCCGAAAATGATTGAAACCCTTAACGGCCTCGACGCCGACCTTCTGCTATGGTTCAACGGCTGTCACACGGCATTTGCCGACAGCTTTTTCTGGATGATCAGCGCCAAACTGACATGGGTGCCTTTCTATCTGGTGCTCGCCTATGCCCTGTTCCGACACTACGGCCCTAAAAACGCTTTTATATGGCTCGTAGCTGCCGGACTGACGATTCTGATCGCCGACCAGCTCTGCGCCTCGGCTCTGCGCCCCGTGTTCGAGCGCATGAGGCCGTCGAACCCCGACAATCCGCTGAGCGCCACCGTAACGGTTGTCAACGGTTACCGTGGAGGCCGCTACGGATTCCCGTCGTGTCACGCAGCCAACACCTGGGCATTGACTGCGCTGCTCATCCCCGTGCTGCGCAACCGCCTGTCAACCGCATCATTGATTCTATGGGCCGTGCTCAACTGCTGGTCGAGAATGTATCTTGGCGTCCATTATCCGGGCGACATACTCGCCGGAACCGCCGTCGGCATTGCAGCAGGGCTGCTTGTGCTGAGCGTCACACGCCGTTACTGCCCGTTTGCAGCGACCGGAAACAACGGCGGCCAGGCTGCCGTTCCGGTAG
>HF985597.1:0-3075 GCA_000431215.1 Prevotella sp. CAG:1031 | reverse complement strand
CGGCCAGGCTGCCGTTCCGGTAGCGCTGGCCGCCACTATAGCCGTCATAGCCGTTATATCGGCCTGCGGCTGAAGATCACTTTGAAGTTTTTTTGAGCTTGAAGCCTGCCGTAAGGCCCTCGTAATTATCGAGAAGTTTGGTCATACTGCCTATTGTGCCGCCTGTCATGCTGCCGACGAACTTCGCTACGGTCATGAGTTTCGACACATCGAAAGTCAGCGACATGACACTGCTGCTCTCGGCATTGACGTATGCCTCCATCGACGTCAGATTCTTGCCCATGACATTGAAATGGAATATCAGACGCGAGGCGTCGGCCGATTTTTCTGTTGTTATCGAGCCTTTGAGCTTCATCCGCGAGAACTGCATGACGAAAGTCGAGTCAGACTCGACCTCAAGCGTCATCTTGTCGAAGCCGAAACGCTTATAATAAGGAGCCAGTTCCCCCTCTATCTTGGCCGAAGCGGCCACACCGCCTGCCTTGGCGAGAAAATTGTTGCTTTTGAAAGCCACGGCAGGCTTCTGATACGACCATATTCCGGTGAGATAGGCGACATCGACAGTCTTCGACGGAATGATGCCTAAAGCGTTGCCCACTCCGGTCAGAGCGTCGAGGATACTCGAGCCTGATTTGTCAGTCTGGTCAGACTTGTCCGACTGTTCGGACTTGCCGCCGCCGAGGCCGCGCAGAATGTCTTGAATATCGGGTACGGGAGCCGCGGTAGCGGCAAATGCCATAAACAGGCTGACGATGACAGATAGATGTTTCTTCATTGTAATGATTGCATTGAGTTATCAGGTCGGCAAAGTTACTAAAAAACGACGATTATTCACTACCTTTGCAGTGTCATGACAAAGATTGCCAAAACCAACGCAGCCAGGCTTCTCGACCGGGCCGCTGTTCCATACGAACTGATTCCCTATACCGTCGACCCCGACGACCTGAGCGCCACGCATCTTGCCGCAGAACTCGGCGAGGATGTCAGGCGTGTGTTCAAGACACTTGTGCTTCAGGGCGACGACCGCAGCCACTTCGTTGCCGTTGTTCCCGGCGACGCCGAGGTCGATCTCAAGAAAGCGGCCCGAGCTGCCGGTGTGAAGAAAGCCGATCTGATTCCCATGAAAGAGCTGTTGCCTCTGACCGGATATATACGCGGCGGATGCACCTCGATAGGCATGAAGAAGCAGTTCCCCACTTTCTTCCACTCAACGGTCAACGATTTCGACACGATATTTGTCAGCGCAGGCCAGCGCGGACTACAGCTGAAAATCGCACCCGCCGACCTTGTTGGATTCGTCGGAGGCTCCGTCACCGACCTCATTAAGTAACTGCTATGGCCGGCAATACTTTCGGAAAGATTTTTCGGCTGACCACTTTCGGAGAAAGCCATGGCCCGGCTGTCGGCGGAATTATCGACGGCATGCCGCCCCGGATATCGGTTGACGCCGGTGCTGTCGCCGCCATGATGGCACGGCGCCGTCCGGGAGCATCGCCGCTGTCGACTCAGCGCAACGAGTCCGACGAAGTCGAGATTCTGAGCGGAATGGCCGACGGCCTGACGCTCGGCACCCCTATAGGATTCATCATACGCAACCGCGACTACAGGGCGGCCGACTACAGGGAGATGGAAACCGCCTACCGTCCGGGCCACGCCGACCTCACCTACAACCTGAAATACGGGATTCGAGACCATCGCGGGGGCGGACGCGCATCCGCCCGCGAGACCGCAGCGCGCGTCTTCGCCGGTGCCATGGCACTCGAGGCATTGCGGCCGTCGGGAATCAGCGTCACGGCAAAAATAGTCCGCATCGGCGAACTGAACGATCCTTCCGAAGCTCAGATTGCCGAAGCCATTGCCGCAGCGAAAGCCGACAACGACACTCTCGGGGGCATCGTTGAATGTAAAGTCTGCGGAACCCCCTCGGGGCTCGGCGAACCCGTTTTCGACAAGCTACAGGCACGGCTGGGGGCGGCTATGATGAGCATACCGGCCGTCAAAGGATTCGACTACGGAATAGGCTTCGACGGATGCGCGCGACGCGGCAGCGAACTGGCCGACACAATAACTGTGGGCCCGCGGATGCCGTTGAATATCGCCGGCGGAATTCTCGGCGGAATCTCGACAGGCGAACCGATAACGATGCGCGTGGCCTTCAAGCCCATATCGACAATGACGCGCCCGATGTCGACAATAACCCCCGATGGGAAACCGACGGTTCTGACGCCCCGTGGCCGACACGACGTCACAGCCCTGCTCAGGGCGCTTCCGGTGGTTGAGGCTATGACCGCAATGACCATTCTCGACCTGATTCTGGAACAAAATGCCACTTTTCTGAAAAAATAGCCTTGCGTAACGTTTTTTTATCTATTTTTGCAAAAACCTAAATCAACCATGGCCGCTGAGACAAAGCGCAGGGCGAAGATTATCGACGTAAACGACCATACAATCACATTACAAATCACCGGCGACTGCAGCGACAGCTGTCAGGGTTGCCGACTGCAGATTGTGTGCCATAACACATCAGGAGCCGACAGCCTGCTTACAGTAGCGCGCGATTGCTATGCCGGGGTCCTCGGCAAGGGGGATACCGTAGAGATCTCCGCCGCCGGAAGCTCGCAGCTGACGGCCGCCGCACTTCTGTTCGGTGTTCCGGCGCTTCTGCTCATCGGTGCCCTTGCGGGACTCCCCGCCGCCGGATTCGGCGACGGAGCATCTGTAGCGGTGGCTGTGGCAGCTGTGGCGGCATGGTATTGTGTCGTTGCGGCATTGAAAAAAAGGTTTGACCGACAGATGAAATGGATTATCACAAAAGCTTAGCATGGATATAATCATTATAGGAACTATGGCGTTGGGAGGAATCGGCATTGCCGGAGCCGCCGCCTTATATGGTGTTTCGCGACGCTTCCATGTCGAAGAGGATCCGCGCATCGGCGAAATCGAATCGCTGCTGCCCGGCGCCAACTGCGGCGGATGCGGCCAAAGCGGCTGCCACGCTTTCGCGGTGGCCTGCGCGAAGGCCACAAGCCTCGACGGGCTTTTCTGCCCCGGCGCCGGCGAAGATGCCATGAAAAA
>HF985596.1:15440-41800 GCA_000431215.1 Prevotella sp. CAG:1031 | reverse complement strand
GTCTGCCCACCGGGAAAATCCGCTGACCCATTAGTTTCGGGCCGATGTCGGGAAATGTCTGACGGGCTAAATATAAAAAGGAGCAACATCACGCTGCTCCTTTCTATGAGTTTCCAATAGGTACAATTTCTAAGGTAAAAAAGATTGTTTCAGGTTTGTATTGCAAAGGTACGCCTACATTTTAGACTTGCAAAATAATTTTATATGTTATTAAGCAGTGTTTTTGAAAATATTTCGGGAAGCGTCTGTTGCAAAATTAATTACGTGCTAACAATTTGTTAGCGCGTTTAGAATTGTTTATATTTTTTATGAAACAGACCTCTCAAACGAACCTATTTTTGAGCGGTGAAATGCTTTAGCTCGATTTTTTGGCCGTCGAAGACGGCGTAGGTCATGAGCTTTATCCAGTCGCCGAGGACAATGACTTTTTTGCCGCCGCCGAGATCCTGTTCAAGCGCGCAATGCAGGTGACCGAAGACGAAATAGTCTATATCGGGACGGCGCGACAGTTCTTCGCGCGCGAAGCCGACGAGCGGGGCGCAGGTCTGCTCCGCAGGCATTTCCGTAGCCGACATGCGCGAATGGCTCGACCAGGCGTGGGCCAGCGGTATTGTCCAGCGCGGATGGATAGCGGCGTAGCATTTCTGCGCTATCCGGTTGCGGAACAGACCGCGTATAAGCTTGAAGCCGGCTGAGCGTCGCCCGACGCCGTCGCCATGTTCCATGAAGAAGCGGTGGCCGTCGATGTCGGCGATGAGGGCGCCGTCGATGACAGTAGCGCCGAGTTCTTTCTGAAAATAATCGAAGAGCCAGATGTCGTGGTTGCCTTTGAACCAGTAGATTCTGACGCCCCGGTCGGCCAGTCGGCCGAGAGTGCCCAGAAACCTCACGAAGCCGCGCGGAACGACCGTCGCGTAGTCCCACCAGTAGTCCATGATGTCGCCGAGCAGATATAGAGCGCGTGCCCGCGGCTCGATAGAGTCGAGGAACTCCACGATGCGCCGCTCGTGGGCTCGCGGGTCGGCGATATATGAAGCTCCGAGATGGAGGTCGCTGATAAAATATGTCAGGTCGCGGGCCATGGAGGTGTCAGAGAAATCCGAGATCGAGCTTGGCTTCTTCGCTCATCATGTCCTGAGTCCACTGTGGCTCGAAGACGATCTGGAGGTCGACACTTTTGAATTCCTTGATGGCTTCGAGCTTCATGCGGACGTCTTCGAAAATGAAGTCGGCGGCCGGACAGTTCGGCGCGGTCATGGTCATGTCGACATGGAGGACGTTGTCGTCGTCGATGTCGATTTTGTAGATAAGGCCGAGCGAATAGATGTCGACAGGTATCTCGGGGTCGTAGACGGTTTTCAGGGTCTCGACAACCTTCTGCTCGAGGGCAAGTTTTTCTTCAGGAGTGAACATTGGAGGGTAGTTTTCGGGAGTTGAAATATAGAGCGGTATGGCGGCGCACGACGCCGCTCAGTCTCAGGAGTGTGGCCATCGTCGGGAACACCATCAGCGCGAAGAAGAGGTCGCAGAGGCTCACCGCCGCGCTCAGCGGGATGACGGCGAAGATGACGAGTGTGGCGATGAAAAACCAGGTGTAGTAGCGCGCGCGGCTTTCGCCGAAGAGGTAGGCGGCGCAGCGGTTGCCGTAGAACGAGTAGCTGAACATTGACGACAGCGCGAAGCAGGCCACTACAAACAGCAGCAGCCAGCGGCCTCCGGGTATTGTCGAGCCGAAAGCTGTCATCGCTACCGACAGGCCCCTGATGCCTTCGGCCTGGGTTATGTCGCATCCGAGCATTATGGCGAGGGCGGTCAGCGTGCACACGAGGCCGCTGTCGATCGCAGGCCCGAGCATGGCTATCAGGCCTTCGTTGACGGGCGACGATCCGCGCGAGGCGCCGTGCATTATCGAGGCTGTCCCTACACCGGCCTCGTTGACGAGGGCGGCGCGGCGCGCGCCTGTGATAGCGACACCGGCCAGAGCGCCGAGTCCGGCGTCAAGCGAGAAGGCTTCGGTGAATATCGAGGCAAATGCGCCGGGTATGGCGCTGAAGTGGGTGGCGAGCACCCACGCCACCATGGCAAAATAAACCGCCACCATGAAAGGCACAAGCAGCGACGCCACCCGGGCAATGCGGCGGATTCCGCCGACAACAACGAGAGCTACCGTGGCGGCTATCGCGAGGCCCACAGCGAGGCGTGTGGCTGGGTCGTCGACGCTCCCCGAGGCCAGGGCCGAGAGCAGAGCTTCGGTAAGCTGATTGGCGTTTATTATGCAGAGGGTTCCGAAGAGGCCGGCTACGGCGAAGAGGCGTGCCATCCAGTGGCCGCGTCGGCCGGTCGACTGCTCGATGATATGCATCGTGCCCCCCTGAGGCTCTCCGGCGGCATTGCGGCCGCGGTAGAGCTGAGAGAGCACGCCTTCGTGGTATTTTGTCGCCATCCCTACCAGTGCGCTGACCCACATCCAGAAAATGGCACCGGGGCCTCCGACGACGAGAGCTATCGCCACACCGGCGATGTTACCCATGCCGACCGTAGCGGCTATTACCGACATCAGAGCCTGAAAAGAGCTTATCTGTCCGTCGGACGACCCCTCGGAACGGTTGCGCCGCAGTGCGGCTATGGCGTCGGGAAGACGGCGCAGCGACACGGCTCCCGACGACACAAACAGGTAGAGACCTCCGCCAATGAGCATGGCGAAGAGAGGATAGCCGCATATGGTGTCGGCCAGGGCGGTCAGTGTCTCGGCAAACCCCATGAGCTATCAGAAACGGTATGATGCGCCGGCGAGGACGGTGGCTCCGCGCGAGGCTGTGGCGTCGATCATCGTCGAATGGCGGTTGAGAAGATTCTCGGCGCGCAGGCTGACACTCAGGCGCTCACTGAACGCCCACGAAGCCTGAAGGTTGAGCCACGATGCGTTGTGGAGGTTCTCGGAGATATAGCCCAGATCGAAGGGGAGGGGAGTGTAGAGGCTGCGGTGGACGCGCCATTGCCAGTCGGCGCTGACGGTGAGCTGTCTTATCGGTCTGACCTGAGCCTTGATGTCGACGACATGGCGGGCGTTGTCGTGCCAGAGATAGTATCCGCGGCCGTAGCCTGTCGGGGCGGTCTGCCAGCGAGCCGAGGCTTCGAGATATGTGCCCCAGGCATAGCCGGCTTCCACTCCGCCGGTGAATCCCTTGATGTCGACGGGTTTGAAGGCTATGGCTGTGATGTCGCGACCGGTGTCGGTCGGCATCATCCAGTTGTTGGCGCGCGCCCATCCGCCGAAGAGCTTGAACCATGCGCCTTTCCACGGCCCGACGCAAACTCCCAGACGCGCGTCGAGCGGTATGTGGCTGTAGCTGTATGAGAGTCCGGGAACCATTCGGCGAGCTATGCTGTAGAGGCCGTAGAGACCATTGCTGTGTTCGCCGCCTGTCAGCGTTGCGCTCAGGGCTACCAGAGGCGAGATGCGCCAGCCGAAATCTACGGCAGGCGTGATATGGAAGAACTTGTCGCCGTTGAAAGTGAACTGGAGGCGCGGGCCTATCGAGAGCCTCACTGTTCCGTTATGGAGTTCGTAGAGCGGCGTCAGCGTAACGAGGCCGACGGTGGAAGAGCCGTCGGTCTGACTGTCGCTCCAGATCTGACCTGCCGGGTCGAACAGGTATTTCGGGCCTGTTGTCGACATGTCGAGAGCTATATCGGCGCCGACGCGCGACTTGTCGGAGACAATCATGCGGCCGTTGGCACTGAAGCCGTAGACGTTTTGCGACGTTCCTTTCCAGCCGAGCGAAATCGGATTTGATGCGAAATAGCTGTAGTGGAGGCGCGTTGCCAGAGTGAACGCGTCGATGGCGCGGTGCCATTCAGCCGAGAGGCGCCCGCGGTTTGTGTTGACCCAGTAGCGGGTAGCGTCGGAATGGTAGCCGTTGGTGCGTCCGAAGTGATATTCGGCGTCGATGCTCAGACGTCCGCGGTGGGAACCGAGGTCATGGTCGAAATTCAGGCCGAGCCCGGCGTCGTGGTCGCGCCAGTAGATTTTTTCGGCATCGGGAATGAAAGCGCGCCGGTAGACCTCGCCGGTATAGCCGACCCATGCCGACAGGCGTGTGCGCCGGTTGTCGATTAGCCTGTATCCGGCGTTCAGCGACGCGTTCCAGAGCGGCCCTGCGAACAGACTGGCATATCCGCGCCATGAGTCGGTGGCAAACACGTCCTCGCGCCGGGCCGGTTCGGCGAAAGCAGTCAGGGCCTCGACCCGGGCGCGCACGGGGCGGCTGCTGAAGTCGAGCTGCGCGGCGGGCAGTGCGGGCAGATTCAGTCGCGGCAGCATATTCAACGGTGTTGCTTCGCGCTCTGTGGCCACGATTTCGCGCTCTACGGTCACTTCGCCTGTCAGAGTTCCCTGGGCGGTGGCGAAGAACGCCGACATGGCGGCTATAGCGGTGGTTATATGGCGTTTAATCATTTGTTGAGGCGTTGGTTGATCATGTTCTGGATGTCGGCTTCCTTACCGGGATAGTTGCTCTGGAGGCTCTTGAGGTATTCTCTGGCCTCGAATTCCTTGCCCTGACGGCGCAGGATGTCGCTGTAGAGGATGAATCCGCGGGCGAGCCAGTAGCTGTGGGGCGGATTGGCGTCAATGAGTGCGTCGATGGTCTCGCGGGCCGCTTTCAGCTCACCGGCGTCGTAGAGGCTCTGCCCGAGTGCCACGGCGCTCATCGAGCCGTAGATATTGTCGGGATATGCGGCGAGCTGACGCCACACGTTGCGCGCTTCCTTGACGCGGCCGAGGCCGTTGAGGGCGCGGGCGCGGTAATAGGTGATCTCGCCGGGAGTATCGCCGCTGTTGGCGGCTGTCGACGACATCAGGGCGTCGGCTTCTTCGAGCGACTCGCTCCAGCGTCCGAGGGCGTCGGCGGCCCGCATTATCGCCTTGCGGGCTTCGGAAACCATCGCGGCGTCGGAAGCGCGGCTTTCGAGTTCGCGCAGAGTGCGCAGGGCCGGCTCATATTTGTTCTGGGCCATCTGGGCCTGGGCTTTCAGCAGCATGGCGTCTTCGGCACACTCGGAGTGGGGGAAATTCTCAAGAAGTTCATCGGCGATTTTCTCGGTCTTGACCGAGTTTCCTTTATTCCATGCGCTTTCTGCCATGTAGTAGAGGGCTTTGGGAGCGTCGGCGCCGGCCGGATGGCTTGCGATATATTCTTCGAGGCGTCCGGTCGAGCCGTCGGCCGCGTAGGCGTTTTCGGCGGCTTCGAACGACAGATGCTCCATTTCGCTGCGGTCGATTCGCGGTGCTTCGGGAATAGCGTTGATGAACGAGGCATATTCTTCGAGGCGGTTGTCGGCGGCATAGAGCCGTTTGAGGTCATCGGCTGCCAGGCGGGCCTCTTCGCTCGAGGGATAGCGGGTGATGACCTCTTTGTAGGTGTCGATGGCTGCCTGACGGTCTGAGCCGTTGAGATAGGTCAGAGCAAGCTGCAGATAGCCTTTGCGGCCCGGCACGGTGGCAGCATGGTCGGCCACGAGCGACCGGTATGTGGCGATGGCGGCGTCGCGGCGCCCCATGGCGAGCTGGCTCTCGGCTTTCTCAAGCAGTGCCGAGGGCACGAGTCCGGTAGTCGGAAAGTCGGTCATCAGGCGGTTCAGACGGTCGATTTTATCGGCATGGTTGCCGCGCATGCCTTCGACCACGGCAAGCTGATAGATGGCATAGTCGCCCGAGCCCGGATGTAGATCGTAGGCTGCCGCATAGCGGCGCGAAGCATCGTCGAGACGACCGAGATAGTAGAGGCAGTCGCCGGCGCGGTTGTTGGCGTCGGCGAGAGCACGCTGGTCGAGCACTCCGGCTTTGCCGGTGGTGATCGCTTTTTCGAATGCATTGAGGGCTTCGGCATAGTTGCCCGATGCGAAGCGGGCATAGCCGAGTCCGTAGCGCGCCAAAGCGCGGTTATAGGGATCGCTTTCGGCGCTTTCGCTTTTCATGAACAGTTGGAACTGCTGTGCCGCGCCGGGATAGTCACCGATATGATACAGACAGTCGCCAAGCCATAGCCTCGCCTGGGCTGTTACCGACGGGTTAAGCCCTTCCTGATTCATGTCGGTAACCTCTTTGAGGTGGGCGCGCGCAGCTTCAAAGCGGCCTGAGGTATATTCGCGCGAACCGAGCACGAAAAGAACCTGCTGGCGGGCCTGACGTAATTCTGACGACGGATTCCTGACGCCGTCGAGGGCGCGAAGGGCGGCCTCATAGTCGTTCTGGCTCATATAGCCCTCGACCATATATTGCTGGACGCGCGGAGCGTAGCGGCTGTCGGGAAATTCGCGCAGGAAGTCGTCGAGAAGGTCGACCGAGCTGCCGAACGGCACTCGGCCGCCGTCGAGACGGGCTACGGCATAGTTGTAGAATGCCGTTTCCTGAACCTGACGGTCGTAGTTCATGCGATAGGCTTTCTCGAAGGCCATCAGTGCGGAGTCTTTGTCGCCGCGCTTGAGATAGGCTTGCCCGAGAAGAAGATAGGCGCTTTGGGCCATGGCGTTGTCGGCCGCGACGGCACGCTGAAGAAGCTTTATGGCGGCGTCGCTGTCGCCGTCGGCAAGTTCGTTGACGCCAAGGATATAGAAAGCGCTCGGAGCCGGATTAGAGACTGCGGCGGCATATTTCCAGAGATAGGGAAGCCCTTTTTTCTCCTGATTTAGATTATAGAGCGATTCACCGGCGACACGGTTGCATTCGGCAGTGAATTCGGCCGGTGTCGACGTGTCGGCGAGCATCCGCTGAGCCTCGGCGAGAGCTCTGTCAAAGCGGCGGTCAGCGAAATCCATTTCCATAAGGTAGAACCCGGCGTAGCGTTCCGGCGCTCGCGTGGTCGACAGCCCTTCGAAGAGGCGGCGGGCCTTGGCGTTGTCCCCCTTGATATAGGCGATATATCCGCGGTAGAAGCGGGCATCTTCGCCGAGAGTACCTTCGTTGCCTACGGCTTCGAAAAGCGGGAGGGCGGCGTCGGCATCCCCCTGAAGCAGGCGGCAGTATGCCCGGTTCAGAGTCAGCTCGCGGGCGGCGTCGCCTGCGAAGGCATTGTCGGGGATGGTGTCGTAGCGGCGCAGGGCCATCGCATAGCTGCCTTCGGCGATGTCGGCGGCAGCCAGCGCCAGAGTGGCTTTCCAGCGCAGCGGACTTGCCGCGTGGTTGGCGACGAAGCGTTCGAGAGCGGCATAGCCCTCGGCAGTGTCGCCGGTCTGAAGCAACGACAGGGCGTTGATGTATTCCGTGTCGTCGCGTTCCGACGGTGTCAGCAGCGTCGAACGGAGAATGCGGTCGGTGAGGTCGAGCGCTCCCGCGGCGTTGGTGCGGACCGACATGACCGTGGCGCGCTCGAGTATACCCGTTGTCAGCGGCGAAACGACGCTGCGGGGCGATGCGCCGGCCGACAGACTCACTGCCGCCAGCGCCAGTATGATATTCCGGTTAACCATATTGCAAAGGTAGTGAAAGGTGAGAGCAATGGCAAATGAAATTAATTTTATTTGCCAGACAAAAAAGCGTCCTTAAAGACCTTAAGGACTTTAAGGACTTTAAGGGCCCTGACCCGGAGCTTCAGAGGCGCATTCCGATGCCAAAGAGGGCGAAGTCGTAGAGCGTCGGATCGTCGGGGTTGAACTCGCGCAGACGGCCGGTCAGCTCTTCGACGGCTTTACGGTCATTGCTGCGGCGACAGAGCAGTCCGAGTTCGCGCGATACGTCGCCCACATGGACGTCGAGCGGAATGCGCAGCTGCGCCGGGGTTATGGAGTCCCAGACGCCGAGGTCTACTATGCCGTCGCGGCGCACGAGCCAGCGCAGGGCCATATTGAGGCGTTTGAGCGCTGTTGTCGAGGTGTTGACCGGCAGGCACCGGCTGTCGGTGCAGCCTGAGTTGGCGGACGAGAGCTCGGCGTTCAGCCCCTCGGCCAGACGCCATGCGGGCGCTTCGGCTTCTCCGGCGCCTATCGCACGGGCGAAGTCGTTCAGCGAGCCGTGGCGGGTGTAGATAGCGCGTAGGCCGCGAAGGTAATGGCGCAGATTGCGGCCGAAGAATGTGCGGTGGATATTGATGTCGGGGTCGAGATCGAGATAGCCTTCGTCAATGACATAGGCGTAGGGCTGGTTGTCCATCAGCGTCAGCAGTTTCTCGCAGTCGCGGCATATCATGCGGCGATTGCCCCACGCCAGTGTGGCGCAGAGCAATGCCGTGATTTCTATATCGGGAAGCGAGCTGAAACGGCGCGGAAACTGAACGGGATCGTCGGCGATGAACGCCTCGGAGTTGATTCGGCGCGCTTCGCTGTCGAGCAGCTCGCGAAGGTCAAACGTATCGGTCATCAGCGTCCTCCCTGGGCGATCATGAGCCGCAGGGTGTTGTTGAACTCTGTGGCCGAGGCGAGTTCGTCGAGTGTCAGGTGCATACGGTAACGCCAGTAGTGGCGCGGGTTGGCCGGCACGTTGATCTGCTCTTCGCGGGGGTCGTTGCGGCGCAGTTTGGCGTCGATGGCGAGCATGTCCTGAAGCGGCAGAATGGCCAGCATCGAGGGCGATTTCAGATGAATCTCGACAATCTTGGCGCAGATCCAGGGCTCGGCATACTGCGGAGCCTGACCTCCTTCGTGAAGAACATTATTGAAGAAACGCTGGGTCTTCTCGGGGTTCTCTTCCCACCACTGGCGTATGCCGCCCATGTCGTGGGTCGAAGTCGTGCACACCGAATAGTAGGGATAGTGCCAGGTGTCGCCGAACTCGGCACGCGGATCTTTCGGCATCCTCTGAATCTCGAGCGCGAGAACCTCAAGGGCTTTCATCACGGCCGGAACGCAGTCGGGAATCATGCCGAGATCTTCGGCACAGACGAGCATGTCGGTGGCATCGATCAGCGCGGGCAGCTTCCACATTGCCTTGCCATACCAGAAGTCGTTGTGGCGGCGATAGAAGAAGTCGTTGTAGAGGCGGTTGAATGTCCATTTCTCGTAGTCGGTCAGCGAACGGTAGATGTAGGTGTACTGGGCCGAGATGCGCGGATGGTATTTGCCTTTCTCTACTGGGTCTTCTATGAAGAGCACATTGTCGATAAGTCCGAGCAGAGCCTCGCAGATGCGCGTGTTCTTGTCGCTCTTTTCGAGCGAGGCAAAGTGGTCGGCGACTTTGTGCTGTGTCGAGAATTCGTCGCGCAGGCGGTAGCGGCCGTCGCCGAGCGGAACGAGGTAGGTCTCGCGCACTTCGTCGGTGAATTCTCCGAAAAAGTCGCCGAGGAACCAGTCCATGATGAACGGTTTTGTCTGCTTGTCGACGTCGATCCAGAAGTCGTAGCTGTTGCGCAGTTCGTCGGGGGTGAAGGGGAGGGCGGGGTTGAACACGCCGAGCAAGCCGTGGAGAGCGTCTATCGGAATCTGCCAGATTCTGAAGAATCCCAGAACATGGTCGATGCGGTAGGCGTCGAAATATTCGGCCATTTTGCTGAACCGGGCTTTCCACCATGCGAAGCCGTCGCGGTTCATCTCTTCCCAGTTGTAGGTGGGGAGTCCCCAGTTCTGGCCGAGGACACTGAAGTCATCCGGCGGTGCTCCGGCCTGGCTGTTGAGATTGAACAGGCGCGGCTGAGTCCATGCATCGACACTGTTCCGCGAGATTCCGATAGGAATGTCGCCTTTGATGGCGACGCCGCGCGAATGGGCGTAGTCGCGGACTTCGCGAAGCTGCTTGTCGAGGTGATATTGCAGGAAGTAGACGTAGTTGATTTCGTCGGTATGGGCGGCGATGAATTCGCCGACACGTTTTTCGTCGTAGACAGCCATGTCGCCCCAACGGTCCATTTCGGCCGTGTGGTGGATGTCGCGCAGAGTGCAGAAAGCGGCGTAGGGGGTAAGCCACGACTTGTTCTTTTTGACAAACGCCTTGAAATCGACCGATTTAACTGTCTTGGCGCCTTCCTGGACAAATAGCTCGCGGGTATAGGCGTTCTTGATATTGTTGACAGCTTCGTAGTCGATCTGCGGCAACGCGTTGAGGCGACGGCGCTCGGTGGCGTAATATGTGCGGCGTTCGGCGTCGGCGAGGATTCCCATCTGCTCGAGGCGCAGGAACATCGGATGGAGGGCGAACGTAGAGTTGGCGTTATAGGGGTAGGAGTCGGTCCACGTGTGGGTCATCGTGGTGTCGTTGATGGGCAGAATCTGAACGAAGCGCTGTCCGGTCGAGGCGGCCCAGTCGATCATTGCCTTGAGGTCGATGAAGTCGCCGACACCGAAGTCCTCTTCGCTGCGTAGCGCGAATACCGGAATCGCCACTCCGGCGCCTTTCCATGGAGTCAGGGCGTTGACAAGGCGCAGGCCGCTGACAACGAGGGCTTCATTGGCAGTCTGCGGCATCGATGTCAGGCGGCGGTTGTCGCAGCCTTCCCACGATACAACGCGGCCGGATTCTTTCTCGACGAGCAGGAACTTGAATTCGAAAGGTTCGCTGAAGTCGCGCAGTGGGATGTTGACGCGCCATTCGGGATAGTTGGCGTCGCTCATCTTAAGCGCTTTGGCGGGATCCCACTCGCCAAGCGCGGGAATGTTTCCGCTGACGGCGACAACGCTGTCCGACGGAACCATGGGAGCCGAGACAGCCAGAGTCAGCATTCCGGCTGCGGGATCGACAGCCATGGCGCGAACGCGCCGGCGGCAGATACAGTCGGTGAACGCCGACGAATAATAAGGTTTGTCCCACGGCTGATCCTGCCAACGGTCGACGAGTTCGAGAACGGCGATGCCGGGCGTGAGTTCGAGATGGCGCTGCGGCCCCCATTCGCGGCGCTCGCCGCCGTTTTCGTGGCGCACGACATAGCTGTAGGTCAGGTCGCGGGTGTCGTCGGGGACTTCGATCTCGAGAGCCCATTTTTCGAGGCCGTCGAGTTGCATTGCGCGGAGTTTTCCGGCGTCGCCGTTGCCGAGAGCCGCGATATTGCCCGTGATATATAAGGCTTCGCCCCAGGCGGTGCGATAATCTATCTTAAAGACAAGTTTCATGGATCGTGAAGTATGATATAAGGGATATTATTTTTCCGACGCTAAGTTAGGCAAAAACTTTCAAACAACAAAAATCCCGTTCAAATTCATTTCCGATATGATTGCCGGCTAAACCGGGCTGTCAGAAGGAGATGCCGATGCGGGCCGAGAAGTAGCTTATGCCGTGGTTTATGATGGTGTCGTCGTAGGATTTCAGCCCGTTCCAGGCATAGCCGATTATCAGATAGCTCCGGAATTTGTCGCTGCGGGCGAGATTGAATCCTACGCCGGGATTGATGTAGGGGGTAGTCTGGTTGTGGTTGTTCGGCATGTTATTGAAGGCCACGCCGCCGCGGAGGTCGAAGAAACATATCGACGGCGCTGACCTGAAGCTGGTGCGGAATATTGCGTAGACCGGGAAGAAACGTCCGCTGTTGCTGATGTTCACATCTATCCCGGCGCCGATTCCGGCGACATCGATTGCGCCTCCCTTGTAACCGAAGAAGGCGTCGATGTTTATGGTTGACATGTCGTGGCTTGTCACGTCGATGCCACTTCCGGCGGCTACGCCCCAGGTGAAGTGGCGCATGGCATGCGCCGACAGCATTGCTGCGAGAGCCATCAGTGTCAGAATTATTCTTCGCATCGTCGGGGTTTCAGTGTAAGTTCAAGACAGGCCCATCGGTCGCGTTCGGTGTGGCCCAAAGGGGTAAGACCTGTTGCTTCGGCGGCTTTTGCCACGATAGGGATGTCGTCGACATAGAAACCGCTGAGTAGCATCGTGGCTCCCGGGGCGAGGGTGGAGCGGTAAGCGGCGATGTCGCCTGTTATCACGTTACGGTTTATGTTGGCCACGAAAAGGTCAACTCCGCTGATCCCTTCAAGAAGGGCTGCGTCGCCGAGACGGACGTCGATCTGCGGCTGTCCGTTGAGAGCTACGTTGTCGACGGCGTTGGCGTAGGCCGGCGGGTCGATCTCAATAGCTGTTACGGGGGATGCTCCGCGCATTGCGGCGAGTATGGCCAGAATGCCGGTGCCGGTTCCCATGTCGACCATTTTGCGGTTCTCGAGGTCGAGCGAGAGCAGCCGGGTGGCTATGAGCGATGTCGTTGCGTGGTGCCCCGTTCCGAAGGCCATTTTCGGGTCGATGGTTATGTCGTAGCGACAGCGCGGGATGTCGGTATGGAAACTGCTGTGGACAACGGCTTCGTTGTCGCCTATGACTATAGGCTTGAAATAGTGGCGTTCCCATTCGGCGTTCCAGTCGCGCCCTTCTATCCGCGAGTCGCGGCGGCTGACGGTTATTCCCGGAAGCGGAAAGTCATTTATTGCGGCGTCGATGGCATCGCGGTCGAAAGTGGCTGCCGGCGCGTAGGCCGTCAGTCCGTCGCTGTCGGCGACGAAACTCTCGCATCCGGCGTCGGCAAGCATGGCGGCCATGACGTCGGTTGCTGTCTCTGAGCAAGGGGTGAGGTCGAGACGAATCTCGATATAATCGTTCATTGGAATAAGCTGTGTAACGTGATGAACAGGCCGGGGGGCCCTATGGCGACGGCTGTGCGGGCCGTTTATTTTTTGCGGCGTCCGAATATGCGGCGCCCGGTTCTCCATACTTTCGAGCCTACGGTGAAAGCCAGAAGGGCGTAGTTGAACAGCGGAATGGCTGAGCCGACTTTTTCAACGGCGCGCATTGTCGACTGTCCGGCATGGCCGCGGAATCGCGACATTCCCGAAAGCAGCTTTTCTTTCTCGAGTTCGCATCGCGCGCCGATATAGGCTCGCCGGTAGCGCAGCTCTTCGATCGTGTAGCCGTTCCAGTTTTCTTGTTCTTGAGGTTTGGTTAGGGCTTTTGTCATGTCTGATGGGGTGTTGGAGGTTGACTGTCAACGCAGAATCAGCCGAGAGATGAATTTTGCTATCGGGTCGATGATTATCTGGCGCCGCAGCATGAAGATTGCAACGAGCAGCAGAAGATTGAAACCGGCCATAATCGTGTAGGAGAGAGCTACCGACATGCCCGTCAGCGACAGCCAGTAGACAGCGGCTATCGACAGGAAAAACAGTACAATGACGCCCAGCAGCAGGCAGACGATGCCGACAGCCGCGGCTGCGGCCAGAACCGACAGCTTTTCAGCTACGGTCAGCTTGGCGTAGTCGATGTTGAGCTCGAACCATTGCCTGGCCTCCTGCCAGAGGTCTTTTAACGAGTTTGTTTTGTTGCCCATGACTTTCAGGAAAGAAGTGGAAATTTTAGAATGCCGAGCGGACTCGGTTTCGGCCAACGGCCCGGACACACCGACGACTCCGTCGCTGTCGGCGCTCTGACTGAGTCCCCGACACCGACGGAAGCCGTGTGTCATTCGGTTCGTGGCGATATGCTCTTACAGCTTCGGCCGACGGCTTCAGTCGTCGATTTCGGTTGTGAGCTGCTCTACCAGGGCGTCGATCTCATTGTCGTTGCAGCAGATTCCGCGTTTGCGGAGGATACCTTTGATGCGTTCGCGAAGATCCTCCCCTTTTTCAGGAGCGAAAAGAAGTGCTGCGCCGGCTCCTACGATGGCGCCGCCAAGGAAAGCGCTAAGAATCGTCAGATTATTCATTATCGTCGTTTGGATAAGAGTGGATTATTATTTTTTCTCGAGCTCGTCGGCGATTTCGTCGGCAAGTTCTTCCATCTTGTTGCGACGGAGTTTGATGCCTTTTTTCTTCAGATACTCAACGATGAGGTCGCGTGTGTCTTCGCCTTTTTCGGGGGCGAGAAGAAGACCTACGGTAGCACCTGCGATAGCGCCGCCAACGACGGCCATGATAACGTGTAAGGGTTTCATTTCAGTTATTTTTGAATAGGTTAGTTTATCGAGTATATACTGTATAACGGCGAAACACCGGTTTTGGTTTGCGCTAAGATAAGGTTTTTTCTCGATGCGGCAAAAAAAATCGCCCGCTGTAGATCGGTTTTATAAAATTTATAAATCTTATAAAAGGCTCCGAAACGAAGCGGGAGCGCCCGGTCAGGCGCTCCCGCTTATGGCTGTTCCGGTCGGGCCGGATTATTTGGCTGATTTGCGAACTGCTGTGCGGTTGCGGCGCGAGTCGGTGATGTAGGCCACCGGAGCAGCGACAAACATTGTTGCCAGTGTGCCGATGATCACACCGAAAATCATTGCGAAGGTGAACGAGCGGATCGAGTCGCCGCCGAGGATGAAGATGCAGAGCAGCACGAGCAGGGTCGATGCCGAGGTCATCACAGTTCGTCCGAGAGTTGAGTTGATCGAGATGTTGATCGTGTCGAAGAAGCTCTGTTTGGGATAGAGACCGACATTTTCACGCACACGGTCGAACACAACCACCGTATCGTTGATCTGATAACCGATGACGGTCAGGATTGCCGCTATGAAGCTCTGGTCGACTTCCATTGCGAAGGGGAACACGCCCCAGAAGAGGCTGTAGAAGCCGATGATGGTAAATGCCGTGAAGGCTACGGCTGCCAGAGCGCCGACCGAGAAGGCGATGTTATGGAAACGGATGAGGATGTAGAAGAACATTGCCAGCAGGGCGAGCGTAACTGCGATGTAGGCGTCGGTCTTCATGTCGTTGGCGACTGTCGGGCCAACCTTCTGGCTCGACATCATGCCCATGTTCTCGTTGGTAGTCGAGAAGTCTTCGAGCGACATATTGCCCAGGTCGCTCTTGAGTCCTTTGTAGAGGATCTGGGTAACCTCGTCGTCGATGTTGGGATCTTCAGAATCGATTTTGTAGTTGGTCGAGATACGTACTTTGGTGTTGTCGTCGATGGTGATCACGCTGACCTGTGCGCCGTCGAAGAGCGGTGCGAGCTGGTTGCGGAGCACGTCGGTCTTGACGGGATGGTCGAACTGGACAACATAGTTGCGTCCGCCCGAGAAGTCGATGCCCTGGTTGAGGCCGCGGATGAAGAAGCTGCCGATGATGACCAGAGCGACGATGCCGACCGCGGTGAAGCTCATCTTGCGTTTGCCGAGGAAGTTGATCTTCGTGTTGGTGAACATCTTGCGCGAAATCGCGGTGGTGAATGTCAGACGCTGGAAGGGTTTGGCCTTGGCGCCGATGATGAATACCAGACGGGTCAGGTAGACGGCGGTGAAGAACGAAACTACGATACCGATGATAAGTGTTGTGGCGAAGCCTTTGATGGGGCCTGTTCCGAAGAAGAGAAGGATCACACCGGTGATTACCGAGGTGAGGTTCGAGTCGAAGATGGCCGAGAAGGCGTTGCTGTAACCGTCGGCGATAGCCTGACGCACGTTCTTGCCTGCGCGCAGTTCCTCTTTGGCGCGCTCGAAGATAAGCACGTTGGCGTCGACGGCCATACCGAGGGCGAGCACGATACCGGCGATACCCGACAAGGTCAGCACGGCCTGGAACGAGGCGAGAATGCCGAAAGTGAAGAATATGTTGAATACCAGACCGAGGTTTGCGATGAGTCCGGGGATTACGCCGTAGAAGCAGCACATGAAGATCATCAGCAGCACCAGAGCTATGATGAACGACATGAAGCCGTCTTCGATGGCCTGCTGGCCGAGCGACGGGCCGATGACGGTGTCGGAGATGATGTCGACTTTCGCAGCCATCTTACCCGACTTGAGCACGTTGGCAAGGTCTTTCGCCTCGTCGGTGGTGAAGTTGCCGGTGATGACCGAGCGGCCGCCTTCGATGACCGAGTTGATGTTGGGGGCCGAGTAGACCTGATCGTCGAGGACGATGGCAACGGGCTTCTGGAGGTTTGCGGCGGTGATGCGTGCCCACTGGCGTCCGGCCTCGGGGCGCATCGTCATGTTGACGTAGTTGCCGCCCTGCTGGTTGTCGAAGTCGGCGCTGGCGGCTGTTACGACGTCGCCGCTGAGGGCAGCCTTGCCGTTGTTGGTCTTGAGGGCTACCAGAGTGTAGTAACTTGCGGTCTTTTTGCCGGTCGAGTCGTTGCCTTCGACGATTTCAGGCTTGACGTTCCATGCAAGCTTGAGGTTCGAGGGAAGCTTGCTCTTTGCCAGAGGGCTTGCCAGAATGGCGTTGATAGTGTCGCGGGCTGTTTCTGTGGCGATACCTACGTTGATATAGCGCGGGTCGCCCATCTGGACGAAGTAGCTCGACAGGGGGCGGTAGGTCGAGGCCGAGTCGGCGCGCATGGCCTGATCGATCTCTGCTAATGCGCCCTGGAATTCGCTCAGAGGCATCGTCTCGTAGAATTCGAGGTTAGCGCTCGATTTCAGAAGTTCGCGAACGCGGTCGTGTTCTTTGACGCCCGGAAGCTCGAGAAGAATCTGACCGTCTTTTTCAAGCTCCTGAATGTTGGGGGCCACGACGCCGAACTGGTCGATACGGGCGCGCAGAACGTTTGTCGACGAGCTGACGCGGTCTTTGACCTCCTGACGCAGAGCCGAGCGGATGGCTTCTTCAGAGTCGCCGCGCTTGACCTGATCCTTGAAAAGAACTGTCAGGTCGCCCTGAGGGTCGAGAGCCTTATATTGGGTGATGAAGAGGTCGACATAGTCGTTCGAGCGGGTTGCCTTGGCAACGCTGTCGGTGGCTGCGATGGCGCGTTCGAAGTAGGGATTGCCTTCGCTGTTGGCCATGGAACGCAGAATGTCGGGCACCGAAACCTGAAGCGTCACGTTCATGCCGCCTTTGAGGTCGAGGCCGAGGCCTACGCCGAGTTTCTGAACTTCGTTGAAAGTGTAGCCGAGCCAAACCTTGTCGTTGGCGATATTCTTGAGATATTCGCTCTTGGCAAGTCGGTAGGTGTCTTTGTCGCTGCCTTTCTTGGCGGCCTGTTCCTGAGCATACTGCTCAGCTTTGCTCTCATAGTGGTTGCCCACAAAAGTAAACGAGAGATAGAAAAGGCAGATGAGGACCAGGAAGATGGCTATGATGCCAGCCACCCAGCTACCCATGTTTCCTTTGCTTTGCATTGTGGTTTAGGATATGTTAATGATGGTTAATATTTTTCAATTGCAGATTTTCAGCTTGCAAATATACGAATAATTCGGCTATTGGCGTAAACTAAGCCGTTTTTTTATCAACATTCCTCGAAAAAGAGCGCGAAAAGAGATGATGCGGAAATGCTTTACCGTATCAAGGCCAGTCATAGCCTAAGTAATCTGTCGGCACCAGTATACGCTTTACTCATCTGTCAATATAGATTTTATGTCTGTTCTCTGAGCTGAATGCTTTGGCTGAGACACAGAGGTATAAAAATGGAAGGGAAACGTATGAAAAGAGTCTGAAAACCGTTTCCCTTCCTGACAGAAAAAAAGGACTTAATCGATCAGTATTTCTTTATTGTCGGGCCATTAGGGAACATGCCGTGATCTGCCTTGGAATAACGGAGCAATTCGCCAAGTCGGGCAAGTTTCGTCCACTGGTCCTCGTATGTCAGGCCGCGCGACTGGTAGCTCGACAGTTTGAACCCTGTTCTGGGGCTTATTGACAGGAGGGATGGATCGATAAATGCCGACGCTTTTACAATAGTGTCAATAATGTCATTGCCGTCGTCTGTAAGCGGACTGTGGGCGTCGAGAAGTCCGAGCACGACTTTTTTGCCATCAGGAATATGGCGAAGCACTTCAAGCTGATAATCATTTCTCGTATCGAACGGCAGAAAAAATTTGGATGCGTTGACCAGTGACAATACTTTCGGCATGATGTTGTCGGGAAATCGCAGGAACTCCCATTCCGGCACGATGGTGTCACCTCCCGAAAGAAATAAGGAGACCTCCATGTCGGCGGGAAGTCCTGACACCGCGTCATTGAACAAGTTGATAATTTGTTCGTGGAGGGCAATAATGTCTATGCCACCCTGCAGCAGCCGTTTCGTATAGCAGCCGTCGCAGAGCATGCCGCAGGCTGTGTCGTCAAACTGGATATGACGGCAACCAAGGCTGTAGAAGTTACGTATTGTCAGGTTATATGATTCGGCTATGTCGGAAAGCAGATTGCGGTCTGTGGGGTAAATCAATTCTGGATTTCCGCCGGTCATTGAGAGAATCTCGAGATATAAATTTGCGGGCGACGGAATCGTCTGTCTGCAATTGGCGCGACCTCCGGCAACTTTCCGCAGAAACGAGAAGTCATAGAAAAACGGGTGTTCGGGATTAAATCCTATTGGCCCGGTGAACCTCATCAGGTCTGTGTAAAGGTCAAGCGGTTGATAGATATGTCCGTTGTCGACTCTTTCGCGCCGGATTCCTGCGAGTCCGAACCAGAAATCTTTATCCCACTGTCGTCGGCGTAATTCCCCGGAGGTTACCTCTCTGAGGCCGGCTTCGATAAGCCTTTCCACAAGTTGTCCGATAGCTTCGTTTTCAGTTTCCAGTAATTTGTCCTGGCCAATAAGTCCCGAATCGTATAGCCTTACGGTGTCGGTGAGTTTTTCCGGAGGCAGAAAGCTGCCGACAATATCAATTCTGTTTATCATTTATGATTTATGTAATTTGGTCAAAGAATTAAAGTGAGTTAGAAAATTCCGTTTACTCCGCAAAAAATCAGCACTGCGTAACCAAGCAGAAGACCGATCACACCCATGATCAGGCCTGTTGTGACCATATATTTCTGTTTGATGAATCCGGTTGCATCGGCAAGTGCGTTTGGAGGTGTGGATATCGGAAGAACCATTGCCACCGATGAGCATATTGCAACGCCGATCAGTAAGGTCGGGACGCCTCCGAAAGGAATCAATTGTTCTTTCATGGTTGAGCCGGCGATTGCGAGGATCGGTACGAAGAGCGCCGCCGTCGCGGTATGGCTGATGAAATTAGCCATGATATAGCAGAGAAGACCCGAACCGATGATGACAGCGAGAGGCGGCCACGATGCAAAAGGAACTGCCTCGATGAGGTGGGTGGCAAGTCCGCACTCTTTCATCGCGACTCCAAGAGCAAAGGCGCCGGCAATCATCCACAGTATACTCCATGAAAGCTGTTCAAGGTCGCGCTTGGTGATTATTCCCGCCATACACAGACCCCCCACCGGGAGCATTGCCACAACATTGGCGTTCACTCCTGTAAATGAATCGGTCAGCCAAAGCAGAATTGTGACGAAGAATGTCAGGTAAACGATTTTGTCCTTGGCCGTTGACATGTGTTCGCTTTTGATTTGCAGGTGTATCTCTTTTTGCTTGAAAGGAAACAGCTTCCTGAGAATAAGCCATGCCACAAAAAGAAGTACTAAGGTGACAGGAACCATTACCATCATCCATTGGCCGAAGCCGATGCCCAGATCCATTCCTGCCGGATCGTTGAGGAATTTCAAGGCTATGGCGTTCGGGGGCGTGCCTATGGGCGTGCCCATGCCTCCGATATTTGCTCCGATGGGGATGGCAAGCGCCAGCCCGATTCTGCCTCTTCCGTCGGCCGGCAATGCTGAAAGAACAGGGGCGAGAAAAGTTAGCATCATGGCAGCCGTCGCAGTATTGCTTATAAACATGGAAAACAATGCGGTAACGAGAATGAACCCCAACAATACATTTTCGCTTTTTGTGCCGAATGGCTTTAGCATGATTTTTGCAAGTCTGACGTCAAGACCGCTTTTGGTCGCGGCAATAGCTATTATAAAGCCTCCGATGAAGAGCATGATAGTCGGATCGGCAAAACAGTGCAGTATGTCGACATTGTTTATGAGATTATCATACCGCTGGCCACCCGGATCTGACTGAAAAAACCATAATGCGCTGTTTGTCGTGCAGAACAGAAGCAGAACCACGATGACAAGCGAGGTTGTCCATGCCGGAACAGTGTCAAAAAGCCACATCAGTGCGGCAAATACGAAAATTGCCAGAACCCGGTGTTCGACCGCATTTATGCCGGGTAATCCGTAGACCGAAGATGGCGCAAGCCATATAGCCATAGGAACGGCGATGGCGATAAACAATTTTAGTGCCTTGACAGGAACAGGATTTCTTCCTTTGCGTTTTTCTTTTTTCCACTGGTGGTATTCCTCTACCAGATGGAACCCGTGAAAAATGGTGAACATATGAATGGTATTAGTAATATGAGATAATTCGTTCCATCTTCTCGCTGTGGGTGCTGCCTGTCGGGGCATATCGTGTCGGGCCGAATCCCGCGAAGGAAACGGTCGCGACAGCTTTACCCGTCAAAAACAGACAATTCAGGTCAGAAACAGAATCCTTTTTGCACCTTCGACAGTTCATAATCACATGAGATGTTGAGGTGAAAAAGAAAATGAGACGACAATAATAGAGCTATAGACCTGTGATTTCTATAATACGGTTCCGCCGCCGTCCGGCTCAGGGCGGCGATAAGGGTCTGCGGCAATCCTGTCTGAGGAATATCACACGCAGCCGGTAAGGCATACATTGCGAAACTCGATCTGTTCATCTCAAAATCTTATCCACGAGATTATTGAAATTAAATCGCATGGCAGGTCTCCTGACTTATTCCCCTTTCGGACTGCCTTCCCGACCGCAGGGCGGTCAGTGACACTCATAACGTGTCCGATCGGTTAATACGGAACTTACAGTAGCGGGTCTGTTCAGGTCTCTCACCTGATTCCCTTTTAATCGCGTCGGGTTGTGAACCTTCTCGCGAACCAATGCGGCTGCAAAGTAACAAATTTTAAATCATATTTCAACAATAATTCCCGTAATATTTAGAGCAGGCTACTGGTCAATCTTTTTGACCGCTTTGACCGCTTCTGATATTTGGTCCAGATACACTTCCCCGTATGTGTCTTTCTTTCAGGTTTAAACGAGATAGCCGTGAAGATTCCTCGAAAAAGTATGCCAAAAGGGGGCCCGTTCGCAGCGGGCCCCCTTCTGTCGAGGTTGTTCAGGAATAATTCTCAGCGCACTACAATCTTGACAACATCGGTGTCGACAGCCACGATATAGACGCCCGGAGCGCCCACGGTCAACGTTGTTCTGTCGGCGGCTGTGGCTGAGGCATAAAGCCGTCCGTCGGCGCTATACAGATTGGCAGTCCGTCCGCCGAGGCCGGCGATGACGATGTCGAGTCCGCGGGTTGAGACTGTCACCTTATGGACGGCTGAAACCGAGCCGAGACCTGTCTGCCCCGGAACAATTATGTTCGAGAAGCGCGATTCGCCTTCGGCATATACGGCGGTCACGGCAAACGAGTCAGTGGCATTGCCTGCGAGAGTAGCGGCTGTATTGCCGGTTACGGCTGTTCCGGCCGGTTCGTTGTTGCGGTAGAGGTTATAACCTGTCAGCTGCGGGTTGGCAGGCATGCCGGTGCCTGGAGTGTAGGTTATGTCGTCGACAGCCATTGCCCATACGTCGTCGCTGGTACACTTGATGGCAAAGTATGTTGTTCCGGCGGGGAGGTCGATTTTGAATTCAGTCCAGTCGCCCGGCACTTCGCCGCTTTCGATAACCGAGAAGTCTTTCAGAGAGTTTCCTGTCGTCGACGCGAGCACTTCGTAAGTCTCGGGGCCGTAGGAGAATGTATTGAGGCTGCGTGCCCAGAATGAAATTGTCTGTGCGTCGCCCGACAGGACGGGGGAAATCAGCCAGTCGTCGTTGTGGCGGTCTTTGTCGGCAAAGGCCACGAGCATCTGATGGCCCGAATGGGGGCGCCATGTGACTTCGTCGTCGCCCATCTCTATGCCGAGAGCCCACAGATTGAATATCTGGAACGACTTGGCCGCTTCACGATAGGGGAAGTGGAGTCCGATAAGGCCGAAAGTGCCTTCGGCGCCGTTTTCGTCAACAACCGTCCAGTCGCCAATCTCATCGATTATGAACGGCTCGTAGCTTTCGAAGTCGTCGGTCACGGTTTCAGGGGCGGGGGCGGTCCAGGGCGCCGGCTCGTTCCATGTGAAGCTGTAGCCTTCGTCGGTCTTTCCGGTGAGTGAGAGATCGGTCGGAGCGGGGAAGAGCGGCAGATGATGGCGCACTCCGATGTCATCGCTGAGGTTGTTGTCGGGGTTACGGTCGGCATTGTAGTTAACGCGGGCGCTGTAGATGGCTTCGTCGTTGTCGCCGAGTCCTACTGTCACTGATGTCGTCAGCTTTGCTGTCTGGTCGGGAACGAGGGCCTGTCCGTCGGCGGTGGCTATCACTTCGCCGTCGCGCAGGAAGTCGACGCTCCATGCCTCGGCATTGTTTTCTCCGAGGTTTGTTACTGTTGCTGTCAGAGTCTGGGGCTCGCCGGGATAGAAGTTATGGCGCGACGAGAAGGCAATGCCGAGGTCGTCGGTGAATACGTCGCGTATCTCTATGCAGTCTACGACGATAGGCGTGAGGTCGACGGCGGTGGCATGTAAGGCGATTTGGAATAACTCTGTCTCGTTGAAGCGGTTCAGGGAGATTTTGGCTGTGTGCCATTCGTTGTCGGCCGGGTCGAGGACTATTTCGCCTACCGGCTGCCATTCCGCGGAGTTGGCGCTTGCCTCAACGGTGAGCTTCTGGCTCGAGTTGACGCCGCGGTAGCGGAATGAGAGAACGGGATGGCGCGATGAACGCATATCGATATTGCCCGAGAACAGGCGGCATTCGTCGCCTTCTTTGGCGGCCTGGAAGACCAGTGCGCCCTGGTCGTCGTCGAAGGGCTTGAAGGTGTCGGTTTCGGGATTCCAGATGCGCCATCCGCTGAGCCCGCGGTTGACCGACTGGTTTTCCCAGACGCCGTAAGTGCTGTAGCCGCTCGGGAAGGTCTCGAAGAACGGCAATGTGTAAGGCTTGCCACCTGTTACCACGCTGTTTGAAAGCGCTGTCGGGCCGTCGCCTGTTTCGTTGAAAGCGGCTATGGCATACATGATTGACGTCTGGTTGTCGCGTTTTGCGGTGTCGACGAAGCGGTTGACGGCTCCGAGGTTGTTGGTCAGAACCGAAAGCTCGCCGTTTATATAGCATCCGAGAGCATATCCGAACCCTTCGGTGTCGAGAGTGCCGCCATGCGCTCCGAGCGGGGTGTCCCACGTCAGTACAACCCCTTCATCGCCGACTGTAGCACGGAAGTTGGCCGGGGCGGCCGGGCTGTCTTTGCCTGTGAAAACACTGACGGTTGCCGGGAAGCCTCGTCCGGTGGCGTTGAAGCAGTAGACAGTCACGCTGTTGGCGCCGTCGACTGTGTTGAGCGGGACAACGACGTCGGTGCCGGGCGCCGGATTGTCGATAGTCTTGTAGAGAACATTGTTGAGATATACGTCCGCATGGCTGATGGCATCGAGAGGATCGCCGCCGACGGTTTTTGTCGGAGTGCGGAATTTCAGTGTCGCAGTGTGGGCCCCCCAGGGTGCGGGCTCGATTTCCACGGCCGAGGCAGCGGCGGGAGATGCCATAGGCGCTCCGGCAATGCTGATGTCGTCGAGACCGATTATATGGCGGTTGGCTTCGCTCAAGGCGTGGAAGCCGATGTTGTAGTCGCCGTCTTTGTCGACGACAACCGTTATCGAATAGTCGAACCAAGTCCACGACAGCTCGTTGCCGATGTTGCCCGGCTCAAGAAGAACGGTTGTCATTGCCGAAGAGCGCGGGGCTTCGCCGAGCTTGACCTCGAATTTCTCGGGTTGGGATTTCATCATGTTCGACGCGCGGAACGACAGGGTGTAGAGATTGTCTTTGAGCAGATGGATTGTCGGGGTGAAGAGCCATTCGTCTTTGGGATTCTCCGTTGAATAGTTACACTGGGGATAGGCGCCGTCGTAGGTCGTGTAGTATTCCCATCCGTGTCCGTCGCCGTTGCAGTCTTCGATGGTGTAGAGATAGAAGTTTTCGATATTGGCGAAGTCTTCGCTGTAGGGCACGTTGAACGGTGTGCCTGCAATGAAGCGCGACGAGGCTGCTGCCGCGCTTTCTATGGCGTCCGCCGAGGCTGTCACTTCGGCATAGAGGCTTTTCTGGCCTTCGAGGTCAAGCCCCGTCGTCACTTCAGTAGCGGTTATGCCGTCGGCGATAACTTTGCCGATAGGCTGGAGGGTGACTTTATATGTCAGAGCCGAGGTGTTGACAAAACCTCCGTGGGTTCCTTTCGCGGGAGCCGTCCATGAAACTCTGACGTTGTTGCGGTCTGCCGAGGCCGTGATGGCGGCGGGAGCCTCGGGGGTATCGGCGCCGACGAAGGTCTTGATATCGTTGACCGACTGTGAGCCCGAGGCTTTGTTTGTCAGGGTAACGGTCAGAGTGCGCTGTCCGTTGTTTGGGTCGGCAATGGCTAAGTCGGCTTTTTCTCCGGGATTGATTTCGCCCGATTTAAGCTCGGTGTCGCGGTCGGTAATCCTGTAGCCGATCTTGCCCGAAAGCGTCTCGCCCGAATAGGTCTGGGTCGGTGCGGTGAAAGATATGTGTCCGTTGCCCAGGGCGTCGGTGAATCTGACGGAGAGATCCGTCAGCAGAGCGGGGGCGTCGGCCGGAGTGAGAACATAGGGGATGAAAATCGATTTCATCATCTCGCCGGCCGTATCGCGTATCTTTGTCGCCGCACCCGTCGAGGTATCGACGCTGTAGACGGCGCTTGTCGAATATGTCGGGTCGCTGCATACTATCAGAGCTCCGCTCTTGAAGTCGAAGGTGGCCGAGAAATTTTCGTAATATGAGGTTATGCCGAGATTGCCGATACGGGTCAGGGCGGCGTTGGTCTTGTCGATTTTATAGAGCGTCAGGACGTTAGACTGATATATGTTCGCAGGCTCGGTATCGTATTTCATTATGGCATATATGTCGCCGTTGATGTCGGCGGCCAGTCCGATAATCTTGCGCACGACCGATCCTATCTTTGTCGCTTTTCCGGTTTCGAGGTCGAGGGTGCCGAAGAAGTAGGTCTGGTTCCATCCCGGATCCTGCATACAGCCGTAGACCGTAGATGTCGTCACGTCGTAGGTGAGCTCGAAGGGATATTCGAAAGTCGATTTGTCGAAACTGGCCGACTCCGGGGTAACGCTCCAGTCGGAGGTGTCGTATTTGTAGATTGCGCTTGAGGTGCACACATAATAGCTGCCGTCGACATAGACGCCGCCTCGCCCGAGTGACGGACTGTTGGGGACGTGGGTCTGACCGTCGTAGTCGCCTGAGAGCGAGAAACTGACTATTCCCGGAGAGGTGTAGCTGTCATTGTATCCGAAGAGCCGGGCGTCGATGTCGGCGGCGCTCCTGCGCACGGCCGGTGCCATAGGTTTTTCGCTTGACCGCATCTCAAGTGGGGTCGCGATGACTGTCGGCGCGACATTGTCTCTCAGCGACCGGCCGTTGAGAGCAGCCACAATGGCTATAGGCGACATCATCGCAGCTGCCAGAACAAGTGTTTTGTAGCGATTTGTTTTCATAGGCTGTGGTTGTTATGGTATAGGAATAGAATGATCGCAATTCTCAGGCAGTGGCAGGCCGCTGCCATTTGATTTTGCAAACCAAATAAAAAAATGCTGAAAAAAGATTGTACTATGTCAAAAAACGGTGTTAAAACTTCTCGGGGGCTTTAAAGTAGATAGTTTTGAGCCTGCAAAGATAAGATTGTGTAATGCCGAGATATGACGCGATTTTTTTCATTGGAACCCGCGCCATTATTTCGGGGCGCCTGTCCATAAGGCTTTTGAAACGCTCGCGGGCGTTGCCGTTTATGACAGCCTGCTTCATTTCGTAGAAGTAGAGCTGACACTGGGCCATGCTGAGGGCCCACCGGCAGAATTCATGGGAGTCGGCCGCCAGTTCGTCGAAGCGCTCTTTCGAAATGTGGAGCAGGGTTGTCGGACAGCATGCCTCGACCTGATAGAGAGCCGGCTCGCCGAAATAAAAGCAATGTGACGAGAATGTCATTGTTCCGGGCATCGAGAAAAAGGCTGTCCGTTCTTTCTGCCCGTCAAGATAAGTGTGGCTGAGTATCCCTTCCTTGACAATGTATATGTCGGGGTCGGTCTGGCCGGTCATGACCAGAACTTCGCGGGCTTTCAGACAGCGCTCGTCCATCAGTCCGAGAAATTTGTCGAGTGTCGGTTCAGACAGCTGGAACAGACACTCCTTACGCAGCAACTCTTTAATATGATGTTCCACAAGATGCGAAATTACAACAGAAACGGCGTATTCTCAAATTTTCGGGCGTAAAAAACCGCGAAAAGCAGAGAATACGCCGTAAACGGTTATCGGCTGAATGTGTCAGCGGATGATTTTAGAAGCGTGGCCGCCGACTACCCGTATGGCGGGAACTCCGGGCTCGGGGGCGCTGATGCGGCGTCCGGTGAGGTCGTAGTAGATTGCCTCTGAATCAGAGTCGGCGCCGATGGAATCGATTCCGCTCTCCGAAGATGTCACTTTGAGAATCGAGTCAGACGTGACGGTGAAGCTGTAGCTTCCGTCGGTTCCTTTTTCGAGGGGATTGCCGTCGAGAGTAACTGCCATCGTCGTGTAG
>HF985596.1:0-15422 GCA_000431215.1 Prevotella sp. CAG:1031 | reverse complement strand
GTCGTGTAGACATCGGGTGTGAGGGTTATCTCGGTGCCTTCGAAGACTTTGATTTCAGTCGCGTCGACGGGGGCGATGAGGTCGTGGACGAGGGTATAGTGGCCTTTGGCCGACTCGACGATGTCGAAGGTGACGTTGTAGCTTTCAGGCCGCTCGCCGAAGAACACTTTCAGCACGTCGTCATTGGCCATGACGGGGCGGTAGTTCGGGGCGTCGGGATATTCAGGCTCGATCTGCTCGCCGTTGAGGTAGACGTATGAGGCGACCGGGGCGCCGGTTGTCAGAATGAAGCTGTTGTCGCCTTCGTAGAAGTCGACGAGGGTATATCCGTCGGTGATGCCCGTTATCTCGGAGCGGTCGGCGCGGCAGAGCTTGAAGTAGTCTTTTGCCGATTCGAGTCCGCTGACATACAGTGCGAAACGCTCGTCGCGCTCGATAACGCCTGTGGTGACTTTAAGCACCTCGCCCTCTTTCAGAGAACCGACCATTACGGGCGAGACCTGAAGCTCTTCGCGGGTGTAGGCGTAATCGCCTATGGTCAGCGAGGCGATATAGCATCCTTCGGCGGGGACGAGGCTGACAATCGGGGTGTCGCGGAGAACCTCGATGGTGTTTTCGCCCGCAACGAGCGAATATTCGTTGCCGTTGTAGCTATAGCCCTGATATATGTGGACACGGGCCGGGTCGTCGACATCCACTGTCATGTCGAACGAGGCATAGCGCTTTACGGCGATAGAGATTTCGGTGTCCCCCTCGATGAGGAATTTGAACGGGTTCGAGTAGGCCACTGACTTTCCGTTGATGGTGAAGGTCGTTACCTCGTAGAGGTTTGTGTTGCCGTTGATCTCGAGGCCTGCGCCCATCTTGACGGTGGTCTTGCCGGAGGCGAAGTCGGTGAAGGGCTTGCCGTCGATATCGATGGTCTTGATGAAGTTCAGGGCGTCGTCGTTCTGGAATTTGAATGTCAGGCTGCAGTCGACGTCGGGGAACAGAGCCTCGATGGCGAGCCGGTCGCCGTTGGCGGCGGGGATGGTGTAGCTGTAGCCGTTCGATTCAATCTCCTTGTTGTTCAGAGTGATGCGATAGAGCGGCTTTTCTCCAGTGGGTGTCAGGGTCATCGGAGTCTCCGTTACCGGATCGAATCTGATGATATTGTCTTTCCCGGCCACAAGTTCGACAGGCTCGTCGGAATGGGCCCTGACGAGCCGTACCAGCGACGGGTCGTCGACGGTGACCGTCAGAGTGGCTGTGCGCACGTCTTCGGCTCCCGAGGTGCGGATTCTGAATGTCTCGTCTTCGGGGTAGTTCGTGTGTAGGTCGATATACTGAAGCCCGTCGGCGGTCTCGACGCGGTTGAGCCAGCTTATCTCTTCGTTGTCGTTATACGTGTCGATAAGGGTGACGTCGGTGAAGACGACACCCTTTTTGGCTGTCACGCGAAGATATTTCGCCGAGCCCATATCGATTGAGTTCGACCCGTTTTTGAGACCTGTGACGGGAGTGCCGTCAATGTCGAGTTCAACACGGCTGACGTCGTCGATGTCGACAACGTAGGTGTCGGCTGCGGCAGGTATAAATGCCGCAATCAGCGCCAGAAAGAATAGAACGTAATGCTTTTTCATATTATTGCGGTTGTAAAAAAGTAATAGTTGCAGCCGCAAAAGTAGCAATTAGTTTTAAATATGGCGCTGATTCTATGGTTAAAAGGCGTTCAGCGACGTAAAACGGTGTTAATCACCAGCCATCCGCCGATAGCCTGAAGGAGCATTCCGGGAATGCCGAGTCGGAAGTCGGCGAGAGCTTCGGCGAGGCTGCCCGTGATGAGCCATTCTCCGAGTGAGCCGAGAACCTGATAGGCGATGACGACGCCTGCGAGCATGAGCAGCGACGCACGGCGGTAGCGGTCGGCGATGAATCCGGCAATAAGGGCCAGCAGAACCGATTTGAGCATGATTGCGGGAAGAGCCGCTACGGCGGGCATTCCGAAAAGTAGCGAGTTTACGACCGGCGAAGCCAGCGCTGTCAGCAGTCCCACACGCCATCCGTATTTATAGGCGGCAATCAGGGTCAGAAAATAGATCGGGAGCCAGATGTGGCCACCGTCGGGTACGAGGTGGAAAAGCTGGGGAACAGCGATGTTGCCGATGACGAACAGGGCGGCGTAGAGATAGGTGCGGGCCCGACGGTAGTCGAGCTGATAGAGACGGATTGATGATGTCTGAGTCATGATGAGGATAATATTTGGTTGTTGTTAAAATCTTAGGTTTACACCGGCCATGACGGTAGCGCGCGGCATCGGATAGCCGGCGTTTATCTCATATTTCTGAGCAAGCAGGTTGTCGGCGCGCAGCCATAGCGTCAGCCATGACAGGGCGCGGAACGAGCCGCGCAGGTTCCAGAGCACGAAGCTCTCTTTCATCTCGGGCCCGGTCGAGGTATAGAGCCCGGCGATATATTCTACTCCGGTGGCGGCAAGCCAGCGACCGCTCGTGAACTGCCCTTCGGCATAGAGCTTGTGCTCGGGGGCGGCGATGACGGGCCTCTTCATGTGGAGGAAGCTGTAGTTTGCGTTGACGCTCCATGCGGCCGTTATGTCCCATGCGGCCTGCAGCTCGAATCCGGCGTTGTCGATTTTGCCGCTGTTCTGATTGAGACGCCCCGTGCCGTTGGGGTTGGGAAGCGTCACAATGAGGTTCTTGCCGTCGATATAGAATATGTTGACTCCGTAGGATATGCGGTGGGCGGCGAGGGTCTGACGGAACGACAGCTCGTAGTTCCACATCGATTCGGGCCTGAGGTCTGGATTCTGAGGCGGAAACATATACATCTCGCGCAGAATCGGATAGCGGAATCCTTTGGCGGCCGAGGCCCTGAGGGTAATTTCGCGCGGCAGACGGACGACGGCGCCGGCCTGAGGCACCCATTCCGTGCCGACGCGCGAATGGTTGTCGACGCGCAGTCCGGCGTTGAGGGTCAGAATCCGGGCTACGTCCTGACGAATGTCGACATAGCCGGCCAGTTCATCTTCATGTTTGTCGACAAGGAGGCGTTCGGTTCCGGCCGATTCCCCGGCTACGTAGCGCGTCAGGGCACGTCCGCCGTAGCGGAACCAGTCGAAGCCTATGGTCGTGCGGTTTCCCTTGAAAAATGCTGTGGACTGATAAGCGGAGACGCCCATCATGTTGTCGGTCGAGCGGAACCGGCCGTCCTGCGACGTTTCCCCTTCGGCCGGGGTGAAGCCGTCGTTGATATGATGACGCCCCCAGTTGTAGAAGAAGCTCAGCGAGCCGGAGGTGTGGCCATAGTCGTTCGAGAGAGCCGCCGAGGCTACTCCGCGGGTTATGCGCTGGCGCCCGTCTTCGAGCGGTGCGTCGATGGGGCCCGGCGACGAGGCGTTGAAATGGGTTATGTTGACGTCGGCGAAGATGTCCCATCGGTCAGAGAAGCGGTAAGCGGCTTTGGCATACCCGCCATACTGCTCGAAGCCCATGTTGCGCCGGTGGCCGTCGGTGCGGTTGTAGGAGGCGGCTATGGTGCTTGAGAACTGTCCGGCATTCACCGTATTTGTCAGCTCAGTTTCGACCGTCCCGTAAGAGCCGGCTCCGGCGTGGAGCTGTGTCTCGACGCCCGACGTGCGGTTGCGGCGCGTGACGATATTGACGACTCCGCCCATGGCGTTTGAACCGTAGATTACAGAGGCAGGGCCGCGCACGACCTCGACCTTGTCGGCCAGCATCGACTGGTAGGCATCGCTGATAGGATGGCCGAAAATTCCGGCATACTGCGGGTGTCCGTCGATGAGCACCATCATCCGGCCCGATGAGCCGTTGAGCCCGCGCAGCGAGATGGCGCCGGCCGAGCCGTCGGAGACTCCGTAGCCCATGACTCCGCGCGAGGTAGTGAAGAGGCCGGGAACGTGCTCTGTCAGAGTCGGCAGCAGCGACTGCTGCATGTCGGCTTCGATTGTGCGGCGGCCGACAACAGTCACTGTCTGCGACAGATGGCGCGGGTTGACGGCGTCGCGCGAGCCGGTGACGACGACTTCGCCCAGTGTCAGGCTGTCGGCCGGTTCGGAGGCGGCTGTCTGAAGAGACAGCGCAATAGCGGCAAAAGCGGGAATCAGTTTCGTTCGCATTGCCGGGTAATGAAAGATTCGATCAGAGGCAGGCATTCAGCGGCAGTGGCGCAGGGCTCGCAAAGGGTCTCGACGGGGCATCGCCCCGAATGGTCGCGGTTGGCGATGAACGGGACTCTGGTGTCGTAGGAGATCTCGACGCCGCTATCTCTGAACAGCTCTATGGCGGCGTCGCTGATGATGTCGGTGTGGAGCCGGCCTATGCCGCCGAGAATCATCATAGCGGCGGCGCCCTTGCCGACGACTTTGTCGGCAACCGAGGCTCCGCGAAGGAATTCAGGGTTGGAAGTGAGTAGCTCGAAGAGATCGGCCACGCCGCGGCGTCCGAAAGTGCGGACGTCGTCGCCGTTGGCGACTACCAGAGTGTGGTTCCCTTTGTGGAGTAAGTCGACGAGGCTGTCGATCATAGCTTGTCCTGTTTTAGTTTTTCAACGAAGCCGTCGATACGGGCCAGCTCGGCGGGAATGTTGATCTCCTGGGGGCAATGAGATTTGCATCTGCCGCAGGCTATGCAGTGGCTTGCCTGACGCAGCCGCGGAACCGACCTGTCGTAACCCACAAGGAACGCCTCGCGAGCCTTGCGGTAATTTTCGGCCTGGGCGCTTTCTGGAACATTGCCTTGGTTGACACATTTATTATAATGGAGCAATATGCCGGGAATGTCGAGGCCGTAAGGACAGGGCATGCAGTATTTGCAGTCATTACACGGAATAGTGGGATATTGGCGAATCAGTTCGGCCGTTTCGTAGAGATAGGCCGTCTCATCGTCGGTCAGAGGCTTGAACGGACTGTAGGAACGCAGGTTGTCCTGAAGATGCTCCATGTAGGTCATGCCCGACAGAACAGTCAGCACGTCGGGATGGGTGCCGGCATAGCGGAACGCCCATGACGCCACACTGCGTTCGGGCTCGCGCTCTTTGAGGCGGGCGGCGATATGGTCGGGCACATTCGAGAGCCGTCCTCCGAGCAGCGGCTCCATGATGATGGCGGGAATCCGGCGTTTGACGAGCTCGTCGTAGAGATATTTGGCATTGGTGTTGCGCGTCTCGGGGTCGACCTCGTTTTTCCAGTCGAGATAGTTGAGATGGATCTGAACGAAATCCCATTTGTATTTGTCGTGCTCGGCAAGCAGACGGTCGAACACGTTGATGTCGCCGTGGAATGAGAAGCCGAGATTGCGGATTCGTCCGGCCTCGCGCTCTTTCATGAGGAAGTCGAGAATGCCGTTGTCGAAATAGCGGGCATTGAGAGTCTTCATCGAGTCTTCGCCGCCGCCGACAGCGTGAAGCAGCATATAGTCTATATGGTCGGTGCGGAGTTTTTTGAACGAGTCGCGATACATGGCTATCGAGGCCTCGCGGCTCCATGTCTGAGGCGCGAAATTCGACAGCTTCGTGGCTATGAAATATTTGTCGCGCGGATGCCGCGAGAGAGCAATGCCTGTGGCTTCTTCCGAACGGCCCTGACAGTAGGCGGGCGATGTGTCGAAATAGTTCACGCCGTGGTCGATGGCATAGTCGACAAGACGGTTTATGGTGTCCTGGTCGAGCGGAGCGTCACTCTTTCCGACGCCTCCGTCGGTGTCGGGCCAGCGCATGCAGCCGTAGCCCAGAAGCGACACCTTCTCGCCTGTCTTCGGATTGGTTCGGTATTCCATTTTGTCTTTCGGAATCTCCCCCTGCGCGGTTATGGTGTCGCCGGTTGCGGGATTGCGGTCTGACCGGCATCCGGCAACAGCGGCAGTAGCGGCTACAGCGCTTCCGGCTCCGAAAATCTTGAGAAAATTGCGGCGGCCGAGTGACCCTTTATCGTTGTTGCTCATAGGTCGGGAATGTTAGCTTAGATTTTACGGTGAACTTCGTGTCCTTCGACATAAATTGCGCTGAACGGGCGCGCCGGACACAGGTTTTCGCAGGCGCCGCAGCCTATGCAGCGCTCGGTGTTGACTGCCGGAATCTTCGGCGAGTCCTCCTTGTCGGGCTGGAGCGGCACCATCGTTATGGCTCCTACAGGGCAGTGGCGAGCGCAGTTGCCGCAGCTGTCGCCGTTGACGACAGGAATACAGTTTTTTCTGATCCATACGGCATGACCGATCTGAATCGATGATTTCTCGGCCACGTCGATCTTTTCGATGGCTCCGGCGGGGCATACGTCGGAACAGGCGGTGCATTCGGGACGGCAGTATCCGCGCTCATACGACGAGGTAGGTTGCATCAGCGTCAGCACTCCGCCCGAGGGGCGTAGCACTCCGTTGGGGCACGCCTGAACACATAGCTGGCAGCCTGTGCAGCGGTCGGCGACATTTCTGAGGCTCTTGGCGCCGGGAGGCACTATGGGGGTCTTCCGTTCGGGAATCTGCTTGTCGAGAATAACCGCCATGCCGCCGTCGACGGTCTTGTCGGCTGCTTTCATGGCTGCGGCGCCTGCCAGCGCTGCTGTTACGGTTATGAAGGAGCGGCGCGACGAATCGGCTTTATCGGACTCAGGTTCGGAAACGGTCTTCGCTGATTTCCGGCGCAGGCCGTAGCTGATGGCTCCGTGGGTGCAGGTGTCGACACAGTCGAAGCAGGCCACGCAGCGCGAGTAGTCCACAGTGTGGTTCTTGCCGTCGATGCAGGCAGCCTTGCAGCGGCGCGAACAGAGGCCGCAGGCATTGCATTTCTCGGAATCAATATTGATTTTCAGCAGCGAAAAGCGCGAGAGGAATCCCAATACGGTTCCTACGGGGCAGACGGTGTTGCAGTAGGTGCGGCCGTTTCTCCACGCCAGAACGAACAGGATGACAAATGTCAGAGCCGCAACGGCGAACACCGAAGCCGATCGGATCCAGACCTCGCGGCTGTAGAAAGCGTAGCTGTCGAAGTGTTCGGCAATGTCGGCCAGAAGGTTGTTTACCCAGATATATACGGGAGAGAATAGGTTCGACACTATGCGGCCGTAGGAGCTGTAGGGGGCAAGAAGCGCCACAAACGAACTGATGCCGAAGACGATGGCGAGCACGAAGAGAACGAGGACTGTCGTGCGCAGCCATGTCATGGCCGGTGAATAGCTGAAGCGGTAACGCCTTTTCTTTCCGTGCCCTCCGAGCCACGACATAATATCCTGCATGACTCCGAGCGGGCAGATGACCGAGCAATAGACGCGCCCCATAACAAGTGTGAGCACCACAAGAATGGCGATTACGCCGACGTTAAGCGCCATGAGCGCCGGAAGGAACTGAACTTTTGCCATCCATCCGAGCCACGCGTGAGTAGCGCCGGTAATATCGAGGAACAGCAATGTTATCCCAATGAAAAATATTGTCGCGAAGACAATCCTGATTTTTCTCAACATGCGGAAAACTATACGAAATTAGACTCTGAGGTTAAAGACACGGCTCTCTCGCAGGAGGTGATATGTCATTACGTTGCAAATTTAGTAATAAAAGACATGATTTTCATACCATTATTGCGGTTAACCGAACCAAAAACTCTGTTTTTTGACCGTATTGAACCAAAGAAACAGCCCCGGCGTTTCCTCATTGACTGATTTACTCACGTTCAGCTGTTTCAGATGCATGATGTTAAGTGAAATTATTCCGTCCCACCGTCTCGCCCGAATGCTCATGCGGGGTGTGCGGACTGTTCTCGACTACCTCGGTTTCGACCACGATCCGACGCTCGACCAGGTCGTCTATGTCGCCGTGATTGTCGTTATGGCTGTGGCGTTGGGCTGGCTGACACGTGTTGCCGTTCTCTGGGGCGCGCGCAAATTTGTCAGTCTGCGCAAAAGCGCCATGGCCGAAAATATGCTGAAGCAGAAAGTGCTGCTCCACTGCAGCCACATTCTGCCCCCGCTGGCTATGCTCGCGCTCATTCCTCTCGCCCTGCGTTACGGCACTGAGCTACGCTCATTCTGTGTGTCGGCCCTTCAGATCTATCTTGTCATCACGATAGCGATTGCCGTCAACGCTATAGTGGGATTCGTATGGCGCATCTACGACGCCCGGCAGAACACCCGGAATCTCCCTCTGAAAGGAATTCTCAATACAATGCAGGGCATCGTGTGGCTTGTTGCCGTCATTATAGCCGTCTCGATAGCGCTTGATAAATCTCCGGTGGTGCTGCTGACCGGACTTGGCGCGTTCGCGGCGGCCCTGATGCTCGTTTTCAAGGACAGTATTCTCGGGTTTGTCGCCGGAATTCAGCTTGCTCAGAACAATATGTTGCATGTGGGCGACTGGATAGTAGTGCCGTCGACCCCCGCCAACGGCGTTGTCCTCGATATGTCGCTGACCACGGTGAAAGTCCAGAATTTCGACAACACCATAGTCACGCTGCCCCCCTATACCCTCGTGTCGTCGTCGTTCCAGAACTGGCGCGGTATGAAAGACAGCGGAGCGCGCCGCATAATGCGCAGTATTCTTGTCGAGACGAACTCGGTTGTGCCCGTCACTCCCGAGAGCACTGCGGCCATAGCGGCTAAGCTTCCGATTCTGAAGACTTTTGTGGAGAAGGCAGCCGCGACGCCCGTCTTTGATCCCGGACTGGCAGTTGTCAATGGCACGGTCGATACCAATCTCGGACTGCTTCGGGCCTATCTGTGCGAATATATCCTGAGCCGTCCCGAGTTCGACCACACGGAGCAGCTTCTCGTGCGCACGCTTTCTCCGACAAGCTGCGGAATCCCTCTCGAGATCTACTGCTTCACCTCGACAACAGCCTGGACAGCCTATGAAGCCATACAGAGCGCGCTGTTCGAACATATCGCCGCCGTGGCGCCTCTGTTCGGGCTGAAGCTGTTCAATTATACCGGCACCCTCGACAATGAGAGAATTGAGGTTGTCGACGACGTTCCTAAGCCTGAGGTTCAGTCGTAGGTCATAGTCTGAAAGCGAAATTTGCGAAGCTGTCGGAGCAGAAATTGTCGGAAACGGCATTGAAGAGCACCGACTCCACTGTCGTTCCGTCGGAGGTCTGCCAGAGCATGAGCCATCCGTCGCCCCCGTAGGCCTGGCTCTGGAGATTGAAAAGTACCGAGCAGACAGGGCGCCCCGAGGCATTGAGGTCGAAGTGATGGGCGCAGAAGCCGTTGTGGCCGCATAGCGTAGCCCTGACATTATCGAAAGGAATGACAAGCTCACGCATTATCTCTGCCGGGGCGGCAACTTTTTCGTTAAACCACACTTTAGGGGCGGTGGCATCGCCGTCGGCAATGATTTCGCCGTCGGCAGTCAGGAGCTCGTGGGTGAGCAGCAGAAAGCGTTCGTCGGGGTGACCGGCTATATAATCGCGAGCCTTTTCGACGATTTCGCGGCGTGGCCCGAATTCGAGGACGATAACCGACAGCGGGCGACCGCCGAAGCGGATTCGGTAGACGACATTCTCGACGCGACCTTCTTCGAAAGAAGCCACGATAGCGCGTCGGGCCGCCCCGGCGGGGGCTATATTGTTGATTCCTGTCGAAGCGCGTCCTTCGTCGGTGTTGTAGTCGTGGTTGCCGGTTGTGAGAATCACCGGCACCGTCGCGGCCAGATCCGAGAGCAGTTCGCCGGCAATCCTCCATTCTTCGGGAGAGTTGTCTTCGGTTATGTCGCCCGTAAGTATTACGGCTCTCAGCGATTCGGGATGCAGAGCATACTGCCAGATGAGCCAGTGGGCCGTCGCCTTAAGGTAGTCGCGGTTGGCGGGGTAGTGAACCATCGACTGGATGTCGCCTATGATGGCGAGATATTCCGTCGAGTCGTTGAGGTGGAACTGACGTCGCCCCATGCGCAGCGGTCCGGCTGTATCTTCCTTACAGCCGACGAGCAAAGCCGCAATCAGGGCCACAATCAGAATCACCGGTTTGCGCACGACACAAAGATAGACAACGCCGTTCTGAAATCAAAATTATTTTACGGTGACGGCGAGCAGGGTGGCGGGGCCGCAGGCTGTCACTTCGGACATCGAGGCGGGGAGCAGCAGCGAATTGCCGCGGCGGAGCGTGGTAGCGCCTCCCTGCCATGTCAGACGCGCGTCGTCGCCGAGATTGATGACGACCATGAACGAGCGGCTGTCGTTGCCCAGAGGCAGGTCGCCGGTGATCTCGTGGCGAACGGTTGTGAACATGGGGCAGTCGACGAGCGTCTCTGTCGCCTCGTGGCGCAGAGGGGCATTGCGGTAGTCGGCGATGACGGTGTAGTCGATGGCGTCGCGCGCTTCGGCGAGATGGAGCTCGCGGGGTTTGCCGTCGGCACCGCGGCGGTCGTAGTCGTAGAGGCGGTAGGTTATGTCGCTCGATTCCTGAATTTCGACGAGCAGGTTGCCGGCGCCGATGGCGTGGATTCGTCCGGCGGGAATGAAGAAGGTGTCGCCCGTCTTCGATTCGTAGGAGGCGACGGCGTCCATAATTTGTTTTTCCTCGACAAGCTTCATCAGCTCGTCGGAGGTCAGCTTGCGTCGCAGGCCGACATGGATGCGTGCGCCCGGCTCAGTGGACAGAACGTGCCACATCTCGGTTTTTCCGCGCGTTCCGGCGCGTTTCATGGCCAGCTCGTCGTCGGGGTGAACCTGAACCGAGAGGTCGCGGGCGGCGTCGATGATTTTTATCAGGAGGGGGAAGTCGGTGCCGTAGCGTTCTGTCACTGCCGTGCCGAGCAGACCGGCGCCGTATTCAAGGCAGAGATCGGTGAGCTTCTTTCCTTTGAGGGGGCCTTCGTCGACGATACTCTCGTGGCCCGGGACAGCTGAGATTTCCCAGCTTTCGCCGATTGAGGTCAGGCTTGTGGCGATGTTTTTTAACGGTGCGATCTTGTCGCCTCCCCATATAACTTCTTTCAGATAGGGAGCAAAATGAATAGGTAAAGTAAGCATTTAATTATCAGCAATAGGAATTCAGCCGCAAAGTTACAAAAAAATAACTTATCGGTAGAATCCGAAGATGGGGTTGTATATCCCGGCGATTCGGGCTAAATTTGCGAGTTATTAAACAGACCAATCAAATGAAATTACGACTGATTCTGGCGGCAGCGACAACACTGGCTCTGTCGACAACCGCTTTTCCTGCACCAAGGAAATTCTACGACGCTATGCTTTTCGAGGTTCGGGGACATGTAAAAAACATGGTGACAACGACCTATAACGACGGTACTTCCACCGTGACTGTGACGTTTTCGCCAGACGGAAAGCTGGCGAGTGATCATAAAGAACATTATTCCCATGACGATAACGGACATGTCGATCTCATACTTGAGACCACGCCGGGGTCGTTTCTCTATGCCGAAGAGACTACGGTGAACGGTTCGGTGGAATATGTTAAAATACCGGCATCGGGAGGCGATTTCAGCTATAATTATTTCCCGGTGAGAAGCGACTGGATTGTTGCGCCGATTGTCGATCCCGATAACGGGTTTGTTCTGCGTGACTATCTCGGCGACTACAAGTTTTTTATCGATTACCATGTTACCGACGTTGACTCTCACGGCAACTGGATAAGGCGCGAACTGATGACCGACGGGAAAGCCTATGGCTATCAGATCCGCGACATAGAATATTATCCCGAAGACCGCACCCGCCAGAGATATGCGGTGAAGCCTTACCGCCGGATTCCGGAGCCGGCCGAAGGGGCTATTGATTTCCGCCCGATAAGGATCTCAATCCACCCCGTCGATCTGATTCTCAAGCATTTCGGGTGGATTGACCCGTCGACCGACATCAACACGGAGTTAGCCATGCTCAAAAATGCCGGTGCTGAAAACGCGGAAATTTATAGTAACGGCTATAACCGCATAAACGATATTGAGGTCGTTTTCGATCCCGGAAAATCGCCCGAGAAGCTGTTCAGCTTCCCCGATAGTCCTCTGACAAGCAACTATTTCATCTTCGCTGTCGACACTGATAAAAACGGTAACAGAAATGTCGAAAACTATTTCTGTTTCGAGAAAACTCCCGGAAAGAAAGACCCTAAGGCGTTAGAGAAGGCGAAACTGTTTTTGAATGAGGCAAAGGATCTGATTCTGGCGCAGTGTGCCGAAGGAATGGACTTCACTCTTCAGTCGTCTGACAGCGAAAAGGGCGATGAGGAATGGATTCTCGAAAGCGGCGCAGGGACAATAAAGCTCAGGTTGCGCGATAATTATTCTCAATATCAAGTGTTGTTGCGCTACGATCCGCGATGATTTCTTAACTTTGCTGCGTCATGACAAACAAAACATTAACCGCTTTTCTTGCCGCAGCGCTATCGGTTGCGGCAACCTCGTGCGGCGGCTCTTCGGCGAAGAGATCAGCCGCTACCGCCGACTCCGACTCCGTCGCTGAAGCCGCTCTCGAAACAGTTGTCATCGAGCGCCTGCCCGACACGATCTATCCCTCGGCCGAGAAGATAGAATTCTGCACCGACATCAAGGCTGAAGGCGTCGACGGCCGAATCGAAAATCTCACTGACCTCTACGCCGATGCTCCAGGCGCGTTCACATTCCGGCGCGGTGCGTTCCGGCAGGCTGATTTCGGCGGACGGCTCGACAGTGTGCCGTCGCGTTTCGAAATAGACTGGGCTTTCGAGACCGACGCCGACAACCGCGACACCGGCTTCGGCCGCTGGGGCGGCGGCAGCGGATGGACCGGCCAGCCGCTTTATGTAGAATGGCCCGACAGCTGCCTGCGGCGCATGTCGGCGCAGTTCGCTCAAGGCTTTTCGGGACGTGAGGTGATAGTCGGCTCGCTCGCTTCGAAGGTCTATTTCATCGACTTCGCTACAGGCAAAGCCTCGCGCAGGGCTATCGATGTCGGCAATCCCATTAAAGGAACAGTGTCGCTCGACCCGACGCTCAACGGCAACCTCTATGTGGGGCAGGGCGTACCGGCGCAGCGGCCTTTCGGCCATCTTGTCGTCGACCTGTTCAAAGGAGAGGTCACGCAGACATTCCCTGAAGATCCGTCGGCATGGCGCCATTGGGGAGCTTTCGACTCGTCGCCGATCCGAGTCGGGCGGTTTCTGTTCCGGCCGGGTGAGAACGGCGTCGTCTATAAGTATATGATTGAGCCGGGGCGCCTTACGCTCCATTCGACGATGCGCTACCGCGCCGACTACGGCGCGCCCGGGATGGAGGCCTCTATGGCTGTCTATGCAAACTACGGCTTCACTGCCGACAACGGCGGGAATGTCTTAGGCATCAATCTCGACACGATGCGCCCCGTGTGGCACTACAGCATGGGGGACGACACTGACTGCACCCCTGTAGTGGAAATTGAAGACGGACACCCTTATATCTACATCGGCAGTGAGATCGACCGTCAGGGAACAGGCGGCGCAGCTCTTGTGAAGCTCGACGCCGCCACGGGACGTGAGATATGGCGCACGAAGGTCAACGGCCGTCGTTTCGAAACCGGCAAGAAGCATTTCGACGGCGGTTTCTATGCCTCGACACTTCCGGGAACAGCCGACTGCGCCGATCTGCTCTTCGCCAACTGCGTCATGAACACCGACGGCCAGAACGGCGCATTCATGGCTTTCGACCGCAAGACGGGTCGTAAGGTATACTCGACGCCGCTGCGCATCTATGCGTGGTCGTCGCCCGTCAGTTTCACCGATCCCAACGGAAAACTCTGGGTCGTTACCGGCGACTGCGCCGGGAATCTCTATCTCATCGACGGGCGCACCGGAGATATAAAGACGCGCCGCAATGTCGGCAACAACTTCGAATCGTCGCCTGTGGTTGTCGGCAACAGTCTCGTTGTCGGTTCGCGCGGCACAACAATATATAAAATATCAGTCAATTAACAGACAATGAAGAAACTAATCCTCCTATCGCTCATGCTCGCGGCCGTAATTACGGCTTCAGCGATCTCGCTGCAAGGCGCCTGGACGGGCACACTTACTCCCGCGCCGAATGTCGATCTGAAGCTCGTTTTCCATATCGGCGAGGGTGATGGCAAACCTACATTCAAACTCGACTCCCCCTCGCAGGGAGCGTTCGGCATACCCGGAACAGTCGAGTATCTCGGCGCCGACTCGCTGTCGGTAGCCGTCCCCGCCATAGGACTAAGCTATTCGGGCCGTCTTGCCGGCGGCCGTATAGAGGGCACGATGCGTCAGAGCGGCGTGTCGTTCGCGCTCAGCCTTGAGCCTCAGTCGCCCGACGCCCTGAGCCGCCCGCAGAATCCTAAGCCGCCGTTCCCCTATACGACACAGGAAGTGTCGGTCGAAAATCCAGCGGGAGGGTCGGTGCTCGCCGGTACTCTGACATTGCCCGACGGCGCCGACCTGTCGACGCCGGTGCTCGTAATGGTGACGGGCAGCGGGCCGCAGAACCGCGACGAGGAACTGTTCAATCACAAGCCTTTCGCCGTCATCGCCGACTATCTGGGCCGTTGCGGAGTGGCTACGCTGCGCTATGACGACCGTGGTACGGGCGCATCGACAGGCGACGCCTCGAATGCTACCACTGCCGATCTGACCGGTGATGCCGGTGCCGTTGTCGGTTGGCTTCGCGGCCGGGGCTATAAAAAGGTCGGTGTTCTTGGCCACAGCGAGGGGGGCACGATCGCGTTCATGCTCGGCGCAAAGGGTGATGCCGACTTCATCGTGACTCTCGGCGCTCCCGCTGTCGGCGCCGACACTATTCTGGCCGAGCAGAGCGCCCGGCAGCTTCTCAACGCCGGAATGCCGCAGCAGGTGGCCGACGACTACACTGCCGCCGTCCTCAAAGTCTATGATCTGAAGAAGCGCGGCGAGCGCGTTGATGTAGGCGCAATCACCGCAGGATGGCCTCCGATCCCGATCTACACGCAGATGCGCAACAACCTCCAGATTATCGCTACAAACAGCAATCCCTGGATCGACTACTCGATAGCATACGATCCCTCAAAGGATATATTGGCAGTGAAATGCCCTGTCTTTGCCGCATACGGCAGTCTCGACCGTCAGATTACCCCTGTCAACTACGAGGCGATGCGCCGCTACAGGCCCAACGACGATGTGCGCCTGTTTGAGGGGCTGAATCATCTCTTCCAGCACGCCGTCAGTGGCGACCTGTCTGAATACGGCGAGATCAGCGAGACAATCTCCCCCGAAGTGCTCGAAGCCATCGCCGCCTTCGCTACCCGCTGACCAGACGGCGGTGCGACTCGAGTTTGCACGACAAGCACCGTGAGGCGCGCTTTCGGCCAGACCTTGTGAGCTCAAGAAAGTAGATGAAATCAGCGTCATAAACGCTCTGGTGTAGATAGTATGTTTGTGGCGCAATTCGAAAAATGCAAAAATGCGCCACAAAAAAGTGGCATAAGAAAAAGGTTTGTATTTTTGAATTTGTAAAAAAAGTTTCAATCCT
>HF985595.1:97356-100383 GCA_000431215.1 Prevotella sp. CAG:1031 | reverse complement strand
TAGTGGTTGTATTATCTTAAATAAAACAAAAACACCGACTTTACATTCTTGGGTGTAAAACTGGGTGTTTGTTTTGCAATCTGCTGATTTTCAGCGTTTGTTGCGGAGAGAGAGGGATTCGAACCCCCGGAGGTGTGACCCTCAACGGTTTTCAAGACCGCCGCAATCGACCACTCTGCCATCTCTCCTGAGATATTGTGAGTGCAAAGGTAAGAATTTTTTTTTGTCTGACAAATTTTCTATCGCGAGGATTTTTGAGATTTGTTGCAATTCCTTGCTAGGGGGCAGTCAGAACAGGTGCTGTCAACAGCCGAATGGCAATTCGTGCGGTTTTTCCGACGCGAACGGCCAACTACTGCTCTAATCACCCATATCACGGCGAATGCCAGTATAATAAAAACTGCAATATATTGGGCTAAAATCATTTGGCAGCGTTCTTCGGATTTTTCTTCGGAGCTTTGCTCTTCTTTTGCTCAGATGACTCGGTAACAATACGGCGTGAAGTATTGTCGCTGAGCACGTCGACAACGATTTTACCCATCATCTGTTTGAGCTCACTGAGGAAATCTGCTGCGGAATAATCACCGCGTTCAATCCTGCGAAGTTTGTTCTCCCAGATGCCCGTAAGTTTGGCACTCTTCAGAAGTTCTTCGTTGATAGTGTCAATGAGCTGAATACCGGCATCGGTAGCATCAATACTTTTACGGACACGATGAATATAACCGCGGCTGAAAAGAGTCTCTATAATTGCAGCGCGGGTGGATGGACGTCCGATTCCGTTTTCTTTCATTGCCTCGCGCAGTTCCTCGTCGTCGACGGTCTTCCCGGCCGTCTCCATTGCCCTCAGCAATGTTCCTTCGGTATAGAGTTTCGGCGGAGTAGTGGTTTTCTTCTGCAACGAAGGTTCATGGGGGCCACTCTCTCCGACTTCAAACGGGGGAAGCAGCCCCTCGGATGACTGATCGCCCGAATCGGTCTTGTCGAGCGCTTTCGGGTCTGTCTGATATAACACTCGCCATCCGGGTTCTACAATCACCTTGCCTGAAGCCTTGAAGCGCGTCTTCTCGACTTCAGCCTCAACAACGGTCTGAGAGAAGATGCAATCAGGATAAAAAACCGAGATAAAGCGCGTTGCTATCAGATGGTATAACTGACGTTCGTCACCGACAAGAGCCGTAGGAGACTCGCCGGTAGGTATAATCGCATGATGGTCGGTTACTTTAGAGTTATCGAAGACCTTCTTGCTCTTGGGGATCTTCTTGTCGAGCACCGATGAAGTCAGCGACGCGTAGGGCGTCATTTTCTTCAAAATGTCCGGGACTTGAGCATAGATATCGTCGGTCAGATAGGTCGTGTCGACACGGGGATAGGTCGTCACCTTTTTCTCATAAAGGCTTTGAATGAGTTTGAGAGTTGTGTCGGCGCTCCAGCCCCATCGGCGATTGGTCTCGACCTGAAGGGAGGTAAGGTCGAAAAGTCTCGGAGGTGCTTCGCGGCCTTTCTTCTGACTGACATCTTTAATCGTCAACGGTTTGTCCTTTACAGCTTCGAGAGTTGCCTGCGCTGCTTCGGGAGTCTTGAATTTACCGGATGTCGCTGAAAATATAGCATCCCTATACAAGGTCTTCAGCTCCCAATAATCGGCAGGGACAAAATTGGCGATCTCCTTATGCCGCCCGACGAGAAGGGCCAGTGTCGGCGTCTGAACCCGACCTACTGACAGAACCTTTCCGGGTTCACCGTAGCGCAGGGAATAAAGGCGCGTCGCATTGATGCCGAGAATCCAGTCGCCTATAGCGCGCGACAATCCGGCATAATAAAGATTGTTGAAATCCTTGTCGGGCTTCAGATCATTGAATCCCTGTTTGATCGAAGCGTCGGTCAGTGAAGAGATCCAAAGCCGGCGAACAGGACATTTCACATCGGCAAGCTGCATTACCCACCGTTGTATAAGTTCTCCTTCCTGACCGGCATCACCGCAGTTGATTATCTCTTCTGCTGAGGCTACAAGTTTCTTGATGACCTCAAACTGATGTTGAATAGACTTCTGGTCAATGAGCTTGATGCCGAAACGAGGCGGCAACATCGGCAACTGCCCGAGTGTCCACCGCTTCCATGCGGGCGCGTAATCAGCCGGCTCCTTAAGGGTGCAAAGATGACCGAAAGTCCATGTCACCTGATAGTCATTCCCTTCATAGAAACCGTCACGCTGCGTAGTAGCACCGAGTATGGCGGCGATGCTGCGTGCCACACTCGGTTTCTCAGTAATACAGACCTTCACTCTTTGATAATCTGAAAATCGGCTCGCCCGTTAATGCCGTTCAATGACAATGTCAGTTTCTTCTGAGGCTTCATTCGCGGGAAGTCAATCGACAGGGGTATAACACCGTCTTCCTCGAACTGGAAATATCGGTTGAAGTCGACCCCATCGATGTCGGTCGCCGACTTGCCGGCGAGAGAGGCACTGTCGATTCGATGGGATGTGTTGGGTCTCCCTTTCAGTTTGCAGTTTACGCGGGTAAGATCATTACGGAATTCTATTGACTCCACTGTAAGACCGTAGCCATCATTAAGAGGAACGGCAACGGTGTTGACATTATAGCCGGTCATGGTCTCAGCGGTGGCCACAGAAAAGCAGCCTGAAAGCAAAACCGCAGCAAGCAGTGTTTTCAGAAATAACTTCATCATTTTTCTAATTTCTTAGCTTCATTCCAGAGTTTATCCATCTCGGCAAGCGTCAGCTCATTCAGCTTTTTCCCGGCCTCGGCTGTTTCTGTCTCTATATGAGAGAACCGACGAATGAATTTCTTGTTAGTCTTTTCAAGAGCGTTCTCGGGCGTTATGCCATAGAGGCGTGCGGCGTTGACCAACGAGAAGAACAGATCGCCGAACTCGCTTTCGAGAGCCTCGGAATTACCAGCAATAGCTTCTGCGTCAACTTCGCTGATTTCCTCTTTGACCTTGTCCCAGACTTGCGCACGCTCTTCCCAGTCGAAACCGGCATTTGCAGCCTTTTCCTGAATACGC
>HF985595.1:93426-97302 GCA_000431215.1 Prevotella sp. CAG:1031 | reverse complement strand
GAGCACGCGGCACACCGGCCAACACAGACCGATTGCCTCCTTTCTCCTTAAGTTTGATCTGTTCCCAGTTTTGCTCGACTTCGTGAGCCGTATCTGCATGAACATTTCCGAAGACATGGGGATGGCGGAAAATGAGCTTTTCATTAAGCGCGTCGGCAACGTCTGCTATATCAAACAGTCCTTTCTCGTCTCCGATTTTAGAATAGAAGAAAATGTGAAGCAGAATGTCGCCGAGCTCTTTGCGGATATTCGGACTATCATCGTCGATGAGTGCGTCGCAAAGTTCGTAGACTTCTTCAACGGTGTTGGAACGCAATGATTCATTGGTCTGTTTAGCGTCCCACGGACACTTTACGCGCAATATGTCAAGTGTATCAAGCACACGGCCCAAAGCCTCAAGCTTTTCTTCTCTTGTATGACCCATAGCAAATTCTTATTGTTTCTACGATGCAAAATTACGAATTTTTCGTTGTTCACAGCTGCGTCTATAGTTAGAATCTTGGAAAAAATAGCTAACTTTGCGAAAAAATATGACCGATGGCCCGCGATAATTCCCTGATGGAACGCCTTGAAGGCGTTGAGGAACGTCTCGAAGAGGTTCAGACCCTTCTGAGCGATCCGGCCGTTATTTCAGATCGCACGCGCTACGAACGTCTGACAAAGGAGTTCAAGAGCCTCGGACGAATAGTTGATAAGAAACAGAAATATAACCGTCTGAGCGAAGAAATCGATCTTGCGCGCGAAATCCTTGCTGATGAGAGCGATGCTGAAATGCGTGAGCTTGCCCGACGCCAACTCGAGGAAGACACTGCGTTTCTGCCGCGCTTGGAAGAGGAAATCAAATTGCTTCTTATTCCGGAAGACCCCGAAGACTCGCGTAATGCCATCATGGAAATACGGGCCGGCACAGGTGGCGACGAAGCAGCGCTTTTTGCAGGAGATCTTTTCAGGATGTATTCGAAATACTGCGAGTCATGTGGCTGGAAAGTTTCTGTCACCGGGTTTAATGAAGGAAGCGCAGGCGGATACAAAGAAATTGTTCTGGCCATTTCAGGCGACAACGTATATGGGACTCTCAAATATGAGAGTGGTGTTCACCGGGTTCAGCGAGTGCCTGCGACCGAGACACAGGGACGAATCCACACGTCAGCAGCCACCGTTGCCGTTCTTCCCGAAGCCGAACCTTTTGAAGTAGAGATTCACGAGGGTGAAATACGCTGGGACACATTTCGCAGCGGAGGCGCCGGTGGTCAGAACGTGAATAAAGTCGAGTCAGGCGTCAGACTGCGTTACAATTGGAAAAATCCGAATACCGGCCAGGTCGAGGAAATTCTTATCGAATGTACGGAAACACGAGATCAGCCCAAGAATAAAGAGCGTGCTCTCAGTCGGTTGCGCACTATGATCTATGACCGCGAACGGCAGAAGTACGATAATGACATAGCATCGCGACGCCGGACTATGGTTTCCACAGGTGACCGTTCCGCCAAGATACGAACCTACAATTATCCACAGGGACGCGTTACCGACCATCGGATCGGATTCACGACATATAATCTTGCAGCTTTTGTCGGCGGAGATATTCAGGAAGTAATAGACCGACTTACCGTAGCCGAAAACGCCGAAAAGCTCAAAGAGGCTCAGTTATGATTATAAACAGATAAATCAAAGATATGACACGTCAAGAATTAGTCGAGAACATTCGTCGCAAAAAGAGTTTTCTCTGTGTCGGTCTCGACACGGATATTAAAAAGATTCCGCATCATCTCCTGAGCGAAGATGATCCGATCTTCTCTTTCAACAAAGCAATCGTAGACGCGACTGCGCCCTACTCTGTCGCCTACAAACCGAATATCGCTTTCTATGAAAGCCTCGGCGCTGAAGGCCTCGTAAGCCTCGAAAAGACAGTCGACTATATCCGCAGAAAATATCCCGACATATTCCTTATTGCCGATGCCAAACGCGGAGATATAGGTAACACATCGTCGCTCTATGCACGCGCTTTCTTCGAGCACTACGACTTTGACGCGCTGACCGTTGCTCCATATATGGGTTCAGACAGCGTCAGGCCCTTCCTTGAATATCCCGGAAAATGGGTGATATTGCTTGCTCTGACATCAAACCGCGGCTCGCGTGATTTCCAATATTTCAGCGACAAGCAGCAGACCCGCCTTTTCGAAGAAGTAATCAATACCGCCCAGACATGGGCCGAGAATCCTCTTGAACAGCTGATGTTCGTTGTCGGCGCAACTCAGGGAGAGATGTTCATCGACGTCCGTCGTGTGGCTCCGAAGTCGTTTTTACTCGTTCCCGGCGTCGGCGCACAGGGTGGCAGTCTCGAAAGTGTTGCCAAATATGGCATGATCGAGGGTGAATGTGGTCTTCTTGTCAATTCCTCAAGAGGAATTATATATGCGTCGTCAGGCGAAGATTTTGCGGAAGCAGCTGAACGTGAAGCCGCAAAATTGCGTGACCAGATGAGTGAGTTACTTGAGAAAGCCAAAGTTATTTAACCATTTGTAGTATGCTGATAATAGGCATTGCCGGCGGAACCGGTTCCGGAAAATCGACCGTAGTCAGAAAAATCATGGAGTCGTTGCCTTCAGAGAAGGTTGCAGTTCTTCCTCAGGACAATTACTATCGTGATTCGAGCCACATAGCTCCTGAAGAGCGCTGCAATATCAATTTCGACGAACCGGCAGCGATAGAATGGAGCCTGCTCGTAGAGCATATCGAAAAGCTAAAGGCCGGTGCTCCGATCGAAATGCCTACTTACAGTATGCTTACATGCACGCGTCAGCCTGAGACTATCCGCATAGAACCGTGCGATGTGATCATTATCGAAGGCATTCTCGTGCTTACTGACCCCGAACTGCGAAAGATGCTCGATATAAAAGTGTTTGTCGACGCCGATGCCGATGAGCGACTTATCCGCGTTATCGCCCGTGACTGCGTCGAGCGCGGCCGCACTCCTATGATGGTTATCAACCGTTATCAGAAAACGCTTAAGCCTATGCACCTTCTTCATATCGAGCCGACAAAACGATATGCCGACATCATTCTTCCTCAGGGTGGCGATAACAAAGTGGGCATAAATATGTTGAGCGGATATATATCGAGCCGACTTCAAAAGAAATGAACGAAGATAAACAGCAAGAGCCGACAGTCACGTCCGGCGCAAATATCAACGCGCCGGTCGAACCGAAGAAGATGGTGCTCCGCACAGATAATCTTGTAAAGAAATATCGTCAGCGCACTGTTGTCAATCATGTATCGATTGACGTCACGCAAGGAGAAATTGTCGGCCTACTCGGGCCAAATGGCGCCGGCAAAACCACCACGTTCTACATGACTGTGGGCCTTATTACACCTAACGAGGGGCAGATTTTCCTTGACGACCTGAATATTACTAAATTTCCGGTGTATAAACGCGCCCAGAACGGGATCGGTTATCTCGCTCAGGAAGCAAGCGTGTTCCGCAAACTCAGTGTGGAGAACAATATTAAGGCTGTGCTCCAGATGACCAATACAACCCGCGAATATCAGGCCGAGAAGCTTGAGAGTCTGATAGCTGAATTCGATCTTGAAAAGGTGCGCCATAATCTTGGCGATCAGCTCAGCGGCGGCGAGCGCAGACGCACTGAGATCGCCCGCTGTCTGGCCATCGACCCGAAATTCATAATGCTCGATGAGCCGTTCGCAGGTGTAGACCCTATCGCAGTCGAAGATATCAAGCGAGTCGTTTACAAACTTAAGGAGAAAAACATAGGCATCCTTATCACTGACCACAACGCCACCGAGACACTGTCGATCACCGATCGGTCGTATCTTCTTTATGAAGGTAAAATCCTGTTTCAGGGCACCTCGGAAGAGCTT
>HF985595.1:72143-93403 GCA_000431215.1 Prevotella sp. CAG:1031 | reverse complement strand
CGGAAGAGCTTGCTGAGAATCCTATCGTTCGTGAGAAATATCTCGGATCGGGCTTTGTATTTCGCAAACGTAATATCTCTTGACGTCAAGGCTCGCCGTTATATAAAAATTCAGTAATTTTGCGGCTGCAATGATAAAAAGTCGTACCATAGATTCTGTAAAAGTCGCTTTCACTGACTCAGGCGAAGGCAGTCCGATTGTTCTGCTCCATGGCTGGGGATGTAACCATTCTACACTCGCGTCGGTCGAACGTGTCGCACTCGCGGCCGGCCACAGAGTCATCAATATCGATTTTCCCGGCTTCGGCGACTCTCAGGAACCTCCCGAGCCCTGGAACGTGGAGCAATACACCCGGAATCTCGAGAATCTGTTAAAGGCCGAAAAAATCGAAAATCCTGTTATGCTCGGCCATTCTTTCGGCGGTCGCGTGGCAATAATATATGCCTCACGCAATCCGATCGAAAAACTCATTCTTGTTGATGCGGCAGGAGTTAAACCGCGTCGAAGCCTGAAATACTACTACAAAGTGTATAGTTTCAAGGCTATGCGCCGACTTCTCGAGCTGACATTCGGTAAGGAGAGAGCGCGGTCGATAATTGACCGGCGACGTGCCAAAAGCGGGAGTGCCGATTACGCGGCAGCCTCTCCGATGATGCGTGCAGTGATGTCGCGTGTAGTAAATGAAGACCTCTGCCGCTATATGCCGCACATCAAAGCTCCTACACTCCTTATATGGGGAGAGGATGACACGGCAACTCCACTGCGCGACGCTAAAAAAATGGAACGCCTTATACCGGGCTCGGGGCTTGTCAGTTTTCCCGGCTGCGGCCATTACAGTTTTCTTGACAATGCCGGCCAGTTTGCGGCCGTGCTTCAAAGTTTTCTCAAATCATGACAATATTTGAAATTCTTCAGCTCGCCTGTTATATTGTTATCACGCTCGGACTTGTCTGGATGCTCGGACTTGAAATGCGCCGCTGTCTGATGATGCTTCAGCAAAATTCCTACCGCACCGAGCGTTATCGTCGCTGGCTTCGCTCATCGGGCGATACAACATCGTTTCTGCATCTCGGTGCGATGGCCGTAGTTTTCGCATCTCTGGCAATGTTCACCAAACCGGTTGTCGCATGGATCTTGCTTGCGTTAATGGCATTTGTCGGCGTAAAGAAGTTATTGACAGCCAAATACAAGAAACCACTTGTAATGACAAAGCGTGCCCGCAGAATCTTCATGACTGCGACAGTTATTGCAATGCTCGTCACTGCCGGCTGTTTCTTTGTCTTCAGAAACAACGACACATCCTATAGCGACGGTCTGTTCATTGTGAGCCTTGCGATACTGGTTCTTTACATCATCACCAACTTTCTTATTCCGGCATCGAATGTTATTCTAACGCCTGTCGAACGTCATATCGACCGCAAATTCATCAACGATGCCCGGCATCGCCTCGAATCAATGCCGGATCTCAAAATCATAGGCATAACCGGGAGCTACGGTAAGACATCCACGAAGCACTATCTATACAGAATTCTTAGCGAGAAATACGACACTCTGATGACTCCCGGAAGCTATAACACTACAATGGGCGTCGTCAGGACGATCCGGGAATATATGAAACCCTACAACGAGGTATTTATCGTCGAGATGGGCGCCAAACAACCGGGCGACATCAAGGAGATATGCGACCTTGTCCATCCTGCTGTCGGAATTGTCACCGCTGTAGGCCCGCAACATCTCGAATCGTTCAAATCTATCGAGAATGTTCAGAAAACTAAGTTTGAGCTCGTCGACACTCTTCCATCCGACGGACTTGCCATTGTAAACAACGATTTCGACCAGATTGCCACACGTCGCGTCGAGAATGTCCCGGCCATGCGTTACGCCGTCAACATCGAGGCAGACTATCGCATAGACGACATCAACTATGGATCCGACGGAACCAATTTTACTCTTGTAACTCCCGATGGCAGCCGCCTCGAATTTTTTACGCATCTTGTTGGCGAATGTAATGTCAGCAACCTTGCTGCCGCGATTATCTGCGCCGACTATCTCGAAGTTCCGTTAGAAAAAATCCGCTACGCTGTCGAGCATATCGAGCAGGTAGAGCACCGTCTGCAGATGCGCAAAACCGGCACGTATACCATTATCGACGATGCCTACAACTCGAATCCGGTTGGCGCAGGAATGGCTCTTGACGTTCTCGCCGCAATGAATCATGGACGACGAATTGTGGTCACTCCCGGCATGATTGAACTTGGCGATGAGCAGGAAACACGCAATCGCGACTTTGGCAAAAAAATAGCTGAATCAGCCGACATAGCTATCATAGTCAACCGCTATAATCGCGAGGCTATCGTAGAAGGCGCGCGCGAAGGAGGAATGGATGACACAGCCATCCACACTGTCGACAGTTTCGCCGAGGCCCAGCGTCTGCTTGCCTCAATGGGTCTCACGAAGGGAGATACGGTTCTTCTGGAGAATGACCTCCCCGATACTTTCAAATAAAATAAACTAACAAAGATATATTCAGATGAAAACCACTCTCGCCGTCTTTTTCGGCGGCCGCTCTACCGAGCACGAAATCTCTGTAATATCGGCTAACCAGGCCATGCACGCCATTAACCGCGATAAATACGATGTTGTGCCGGTTTATATAACCAAAGATGGTCATTGGCTGACCGGAGATGCTCTTTTCGACATTAAAAACTACCGCGATAGCGCCGGTCTGACAAAACAATGTCATGAAGTATACTTCCGGCCGATATATGGTGACACGAATCTTTACCGCGCCAAGAAGTCTCTTTTCGGAAACGATGTCGAAGCGAAAATCGACGTTGTTCTTCCTGTACTTCACGGCTCGAATGGTGAAGATGGCGTTTTCGAAGGTCTGCTTGAGACTATCGGCATTCCGTTTGCCGGCTGTAATACGCTTTCAAGCGCAAACGGCATGGATAAAATCACCATGAAGATGATCCTCAGGGCTTGTGGTGTTCCCGTAGTAGACTACGTCTGGTTCACTGATAAAGAATGGTATAAACGCCGCAATGACCTGATTGCTGAAATTGAGAAAGATCTGGGATACCCTGTCATAGTCAAACCGGCAAATCTTGGTTCAAGTGTTGGTATCGGCCGGGCAGCTGACCGCGAAGAACTCATATCGCGCATTAACGAAGCCGAAAAATATTCAACTCGCCTGATTGTCGAGCACATGGTCGACAATCTGAAAGAGATAAACTGTTCGGTTCTCGGCGACTGCGATGACTATGTGACTTCAGTTTGCGAAGAGCCAATCAAGAGCGGAGAGATTCTTAGCTATGAGGACAAATATATGGGCGGCCATAAAGGAACAAAAGGTATGCAAGCAAGTTCGAAACGCATCCCGGCAGACCTCCCTGAAGCCGTCAGCGACAGAATCCGTCATCTTGCCGGCGAAACTTTCAGAGTTTTGAGTTGCCATGGAGTGAGCCGAGTTGATGTCATTATGGATAACGACAACGGCAACATCTATGTTAATGAAATCAATACCATACCGGGGTCGCTCAGCTTCTATCTTTGGGAAGCGACCGGAATAAAGTTCACCGAATTGATGGAACGACTTGTCCAACTCGCTCTGAAACGTCGTCGCGAAAGTTCTCAGAAAACTGTCAGCTATTCGGCCAATATTTTTGCTATGGGTGGCGGAGCCAAAGGAACAAAAGGCGCCAAGGCCTGACCAAGTTGGCTAAATATACATAATTGATCCGCAGCCATGAGAAGTCAAGTGGCTGCGGATCAACTTTTTAAGTGCGTTCGGTTATGAGCGAATGTAACTCAGGATATAACGCCGGAGTGGCGGCGAGGATCGAATATGGGCGGTCAGACCTGAAATAACCGACTGTCGCCCCTGCTTCAGACGCTATCAGACTGCCTGCTGAGATGTCCCATCGGTGAAGAGCAAGTTCCCAGTAGCCATCAAGAAATCCGGCACCGGTGTAACACAGATCTATGGCGGCAGATCCGAGCCGACGCAATCCGCGCACTTCCACACCGACCTTCGATATTGCCGATAGATTATTGTCGCGGTTCTCTCTCTTGTCAACAGGAAGTCCGGTCGATACGACTGCCATATTAAGCGTAGTCTTCGTGGAGCAATGTATTGGGTTGCCGTTTAAAGTCGCTCCCGCTCCTTTTACGGCTGAGAACATCTCGTTGAGATACGGAGCATAAACCACGCCGACAACAGGTTCGCCATCGTGTTCAAGAGCAATTGAGACACAGAACAGCGGCAGGCCCTGGCTAAAATTGGTTGTGCCGTCAAGAGGATCGATAACCCATCTCCAGCGGCTCTGACGCGAATACTCTCCAGATTCTTCCGCCAGAATATCGTGGTCAGGGAATGTCTCATTGATTTTGCTTATGATCAGAGCCTCAGACTCTTTATCGGCTCGCGTGACAACATCGAAGTCATTATACTTCGTGGCAATCTCGAGATCAGCCGAGCGAAAATATCTCAGCTGAATCTCACCGACTTGACGCGCCCATTCTTCAACAAGAGGACGCACTTTATTCAGGTTCATCATATCGCAAAATTACAAAATTTCCTGCTAATTCTTTCAGCGAAGTTTATGAGGCGCTCCTAATCGTGTTTCTCACTCCATTTGACGACATTCTTTAGCGTAGCCGTCAGGTTCTCGCTGATCTGGCCAATGACCTCGTCAGGAACTTTATAAAGGAAAGAAACCGCTCCGTCAACATTCAGCAATCCTCGGTGGTCAGGTACGCCGACAAGGAATTCAACCGACATTTCGTTTATCTCCTTGTCATCGTTCATAAGGGTAGCCTGATAGGCGAGTCGTCCCGGACGATCATCTTTCGGAGGCTGGAAGAGCACGACCTGAGCTACTACCGATTTTCCCGACACCAATCTATACTTAAACTGCATCTTATCGAATAGATGCGGGTCGTTATCCGACGGATCAATCGGTTCAATAGTCTCGATTTCAGGACACAGACGATCCCATATCGAGATATTGCAGAGATTGCGCCAGATGCGTTCGGGCAATATGTTTTCTGATTCTATTGTAGCCCCTGCATAACCGTTGGCTTCTCTAGAGGCGTAGACGGGCTGAAATTTAATTCTGTCTTTAATCATTGTCGAAATTATTTGATCTATATCATAGATAACACTTTGCAAGCGTTTTTGATTGGTCCGTAATATTCCTGAACGAAATAACAGTCCGAGATCCTGACGCGAAAAAGATAGATATAATGACTTAATTTGCATATCATTGATGATTTTATCTAATTCATATAAGCTGATTAAATAAAATCGTTAATTTTGCCCAAACAAACTAGCACAGTCCGTCTTGTAAAAACCCATGGTTATGAATAAAATTTTATCTTTAATAACATTGTTGGCAATCAGCATATCCGCAATTGCCTAAAGCATCGACGAACGTGTCGGGGGCGCGATGAATTCATCGGATCATTTCGGATTGTATGATATTTATCACAGTTCTCCAAAAGATTCCATAAACCCGTTTCTTGAGGTATTCTCGCGCTGTATGCTCGGTAACCGATTCAATCGGCCCGATATTTCGATACCGGCTTTCGATGAACTTCTTAAGACTCAAAACCAATATCTTGACTTGAATCTGCTATTGCAAAGCGCCGCGATGTATTCTATGGATTTGAGCAGAGTCGGCAGAAACCGAGAGGCTGCTGAGCTATTGACAGCCGTTTTGCAGTCAGCCTATCAAATGGTTGACTCGACAAGTCTCATCCCCTACTCCAATATGGCCGCTCAATATAAAGCCCTTACCTCATACTCGCCTTATCAAATCTCATTCGATGGCGAAGCGGGAATAATACCTTTCGATCTCATTCCGGCCGGAAAACCTGAAAGCGGTCAGCTCATAATACAGATCCGAGACGCCGAGATCAATGGGAATCGTGTAAAGATAACATTCGATACCGGTGCCGGAGTTAACGTCATAACCGACTCGCTTGCCAATGCCTATGGTCTGGAGCTGCTTGATGCGGATGTAGCAGCTACAGGCGTGGCATCTTCGGCCGGCAGATATGCGATTGCCCGCGAGTTGAGATTAGGGAATATTATCGTAAAGGATGTGCCCTTTTATGTAATTGACATAAGGAGTCATAACGAAGAAGCCGATAAATACATGAGTGTTCTCGAATTTATTGTCGGCAGCGAGCTGATGCTCCGGCTTAAAGATGTCACACTAGATTTCTCGACCAATGAAATCCAGATTCCGGCCACAACACCCGGCCCATCTGACGTCAGACCGAATATGTGTTTCTCATCCGGTATGAACCTTCTGACCACAGCAGAAGTCAACCAACAGCCTCTGCTGATAAAACTCGACACAGGCGACGCATCATTCGGAAGGCTTAACAAATCATTTTTCGAGCATAATAAAGAGTTCCTGACTAAGAACTGCGAAAGTGACACCGTCCGACAAGGAGGTGTAGGAGGTGTATGGTCAGTACTGTGCTATAAACTGCCTGATGCGAAACTTACGCTTGGTGGTAATTCTGTAACTATACCGACTATGGAAGTTCAGACAGAGCAACAAGCCAATTATTATATGGACGACAATAACCTTGGCTTAAGAAGCATGATCTTGTTCCGCAAAGTGCGCTTCAACCTCGAAGACATGGTTCTGTCGACAGAGCTGTGACCATTCAAAATTTAATAATCAATATACCCTGAGATGAAAAAATTACTCATTATTCTTGCCCTGACAATATCTGCCTCGGCCTACGCACAAAGACATTGCGCCCCAAGCCCCTGTTGCCATACCGACGAATGTGAAGGTATCGATATGCCTGTATACATTTGATGGAGTGGAAGTCCAGAACATCACAGAGATATCGTCCGAAGATATCGAAAGTGTGGAGATCATAAAAGATCCTGAAATAATAAGAATTTTTAGCCCGAAAATCGGCGGCGTAGTCCTTATTACAACAAAGTCGAAGAAATTTCTGACTCCCATTCTCGAAAACTACAATAATATGAGCGAAGAGCTCGTCGGCAGCGTATTCCCGGACAGCTTCTCATCCGGTAACAGCATCTTTCCGTAAACCCGCAAGCCCATCCGGCAGACCTCCAACTCAGCGTAATATTCCCACTGATTGCGTTGAGTTGGCGGATTACTGATTTTTATGCCTGTTTTTAGCCTTATCCTTAAAATATGCAACGTTTGCCCTGTAGACAATGGTTGCAACCAAAACAATAAAGACTATTGCGAACAACCCCGCACAGCCGCGCATAAACAGCAAACTCCGCATAGATAAACTATCCAGACTGAATACCATTATAACCATCAGAACGATGGCAGCTGAAATAGATGCTAAAGCTATGTATTTTAGCCGTTTATTTGTCCTTTCGTTATAATACCTGCGGAACGCGCGACGCCTCTGTTCGCTGTTTTCTATAAAATTTGCCATAGATTATTCCTATTTTAGGATATAACAATATGGATTACAATACGTTTACTCCGTCCGCATCCTTTCTTCATAAAATGAAGTATATATGACGCAAAACCTCAAATTTTGGAGTCTCAGATACAAAAAAGGCCGTGATACCGATACACACGATATCACGGCCTGATCTTAGCTAATTAAATTAGTCTTCGATCGCAGCCTGCGCCACTATAATACTCGCTTGATATTTAGATACTTGCTTCATAACTCTCAGCATATTCTCAACATATTTTTGATTGAATCATCAGTCGAGGCGATTTTTCGGTTTATTCAACCTCTATCTGGCTTTTCCATGTATGCAAATTTACATCTCGCGGGCATTACCCTTTGTTTAACTATTACCGCTTAGCTCATTTGAGCTTAATGCCATGGTGGCTTTTGAGCCATTCAATATATTCGTCGTCAAGCAGACCGGCGTCGTAAAGGTTTTTGAAATATGCTGTCGGATCATGAAGGGCGTTGACGAGCTGGCGCATATCCGCATACATCTGATTTTCAGCCGTAGCCCTTTCGCTTCGTTCCGCATCGGCTATAGCCTCGCGGTCCGCGTCAATATCAGGCTTGAAGCTGTCGAATATCTCATGTCGCAGATATTCGGGCGAATTCTCCAGGAAGTTGACCTTCTCGGCGTACTTAATCACACCCTCATCCGCGGCGTTCTCATACTTCTTCATCAGCTTGCGCGTGGATTCATACTCCTTGAGGTATTTGAAGTATTCGTTCTGAAGTTTGCGGTTTGCCGTGCGCTCGTCGCCCGATTTTATTAGACGGTTCGCAATCGGGATGTTGCGCCATTCAAATTCACGGTCGCCGAAGATGGTCTCGCCGGTCTTGTTCAACTTATTGGGGAAGGTAAACATCCCGCCAAAGGTGCCGTTGAGAAGATATTCTATCTTGGCGGGGTTGATGTCGATATAGCCTTTTTTGTAGTCGTCACCGCCGGAGGTTTCGTTGAGCCATTTGGCGAAGTCTACGAGATGCTTATCTGCGCTGGCGTAGGCCTTTGTCCATTCAGGATCATCTTTGTTAAAGGCTGTATCCTTGTAGACAGGCAACCCTGTCCAGCTCTTATTCATAATATACGCCTCGGTGAACGGTTTTGCTGCGCTCGGGATGAAAGGCGATATGCCGCCCCCGCCTTCGAGCATGTCGATGGGAAGAAGCTGCGTGACCTGACCCGCCATTTGAAGTCCTAGTTCCATGCCGCTGTAGCGCTCGTTGCCGCTTATAACACCGTAGGCAAGCTCGCCCATTCCATACATTGCCCTATATTCAATGGGAAGCGGGATTGTAACCCACTGTTCACCGGCATAGAAACAGATGTTGGAACGACGGATATATTCGGGCAGATTGTAGTAGGCGTTCTTGTCGTCGTCGTCACCATCACCGCCGCCCAACATTTCGGCGAGCATGGGAATGGCGTAGCCGAGGGCCATAAGAGCCGAAGCGCCCGCAGTCGCTTTGACAGGATGCAATTTTGCCTGACGGGCGAAATTGGTCATGCCCTGTATGCCGGCGTTCCAGAACACGTATAGCAGTCGGCCGCCGCCACCAAGGTAAGCGCCGATTTTGCCGAGTCTTGTCTGTCCGTTGGCATTGACCATCTTGCCGCCACTGCCCTTCTTGTTGAAGTTGACACTAATCTCCTTTGCGTCATAGATTGCTCGGTCGACGCTGCGTCCAAACTCACTTGACGTTACGAATGCGGCGAAGCGGGCACAGTTTTCGGCGGAGCGGTTGAGCAAGTCTAACTGCATTCCGAGCGCCGCCCATGCTTTGCGGCCGGTGCTTCCCTGTTTTTTCAGCTCAGCGGCGACGGCTCTCTTGTGGCCCTCGATGTCTCGGACGTTGGTGTAGCCGGTCTCTCCACCGTTTTTCATGAACTGATAGAACATCTTCTCATATTTATCACTCATGTCAAGAGTGCCATTTTCCCATTTGCCGAGAAGTCGGCGCATGACAACGGGATTGAGCCGTCCGAAATTCTTGTGGAATCTCAACGCGTATCGCGGGCTTTCCTTAACCCATGTCATGCAGTTGGAGTATAGTGCATCGCGGAAGAAGTTGCTGACGACGAAGTCCGGGTTACGGGTAGTGTAGAAAGCGGATAGATGGCGGTTAATCCATGTGCCTGCTTTCAGCATATTACCGACAACGCCGTTTTGGTCGACGTCAGGGTTGGTAAGCCCGTTGATTGCCTGTGCCGCTCTCGGGTTTCCGTTTATGGTTGCAACAAATGTGCGTCCACCTCGCTTGATGAGTATTTGGTGTTCGCGGAGATTGTTGCGCACCACCTTATAGGGGATATGCTGCGCTTCGCGGCCTTTCTTGTATCTGTCAGGCTCTGCGGTGCGCAGTGCTTCCATGCGTTGCTCGAAGGCTTCAACCTTTTGGGCTACTTCGTCGGCTGTGTCGGTGTCCTCTATGTCAGCGAAGACAGGTACCCACTCGTCCATAGCGTCGTTGTATTCGAGCCAAATGTCATGAACACTTACTGCGTCGCTTGGGTGGTTGAGTATGAAGTTGAGAAAACGCTGTTTCATAAGGTTGCGGTTTCCCTGACGTATTGCGTCGTCGGCCATCATGCCTATTGTTGCAATAGGATCATCGGCCATACTCTCACGGCCTTCTGCCTTTTTCATGATGCTGCCGCCGAGAGGGCCGTCCTTGCTCGTGAGATAGCCATAGACTTGCTCACTCGTGGTTTCGTTCCAACCGCGCAGGGGTACATAGTAGTCATACATTCCAAGTATCTTCTCGTAAGTTTCCTTGCTGATGATACCTGAAAGGTATACTTTTTCGAGTGTCGCTTTGGTCGCCTTGTTGATAGCCTCCCACAATGCGGCGGTATCGACCATGCTCTCATAGTCGTCTACCCACTGCCGTGCTGTGTCCTCTGCATTTTGCCAATCGGCTTCGCCGGTTAAGCCTATAAGTCCGGCAAAGTCGCGATCCGTTTTCTCGCCATTTTTCGCCGCCTCGTTGCGCATATACTCGTTGCGCTCAAGGCCATGTTTCGCCATCAGGTAATCGGTCAGTTCTTTGCGCTTGCGCTTGTCGGCTCCGCATATCTTACCGATTTCTTTAAGGAGCGGCTGCATATATCGTATGAAGTATTCGTGCTGCTCTCCGGCATTCATGCTGCTCATGCGATTTTCGAAAAGATAGGCGTTCTCGAAGCCGACCACATCTTCGATCCTCTTGCCGGGACCGAGTATAGCCTGATAGAGCTTTTTCAGCCCTAACATACTATCCTGAACGGCCTCCTGGAATTGATAGCTACCGCTGCTGACTATGCGCTCATACTCATGACGCGCTAACGCTTTGTCGCGTGGAGAGAAGTCACCGGGACGGAACAATTCTTCCTCTTCAACTGTTGGATTCTCAAAAGATTTCACTATCTTTGTGACATCATCAAGGTTCAGCCCGATTCGTTCAGACTCAGCGGGATTAGTCCGTAGACTGTCGATTATCGTCTGAACCTTTTCTTTTTGATCTATCCGAATAGCTTTCCCGTCCTGAATCCATTTAATCCATTCGTGGCTTTCTTTTGGGAATAAACCTGATACGCTGTTAATCTCAATATCGCCGGCCTTGTAGTCTAAGGTCACGCCCACGAGGAAATGCTTATCACCTCGCTTAACATCGACTATGAGATTGCGCATATTTGGTTTGCTATATTCAAATATCGCAATGGGCTGTTGAATGGCTTCCACAAGTCCTTTTAAGTCCGACGCCTCAAATGGGTGGCGTTCATCACCGGCCTTCCTTGCAAGTAGGGTTGCACGCATGCATATGGGGAGATTTGGAAAACCGGCGCTCTTTAAATATGCCGAAGGCATCCCTAATTCAAAGCGAAATCCTTGAGGCAATCTTCTTTCCTCATATTGCTTCAGCGCTTCATCAAACCGCTTGCTTAATTCTGTGATTGCAGAGGGTTCAGCAGCATATTCTGCTTCTATGCCTCGCTCGGCATAGTTGCCTACTTTCAGATCCGACTGCATAGCCACGTCCTTAGCCTCACCGAGAATGCTGCGATAGCGGCCCGGCTCTGCAAGGTTCTCATAGCTACGCCACAGAATGTAGCGCAGCTCGTTGTCGGTAAGAACCACACCAACCTTATCTCGAAATCCTTCAAAGCCGATTCGTTCAAGCATATCAATAAACAGCCGTTTGACTCGCTGCCACCATCCCGACGCGTAGCCGCGTGCATCCTCGAAGTTGGTATCTTCGGCAAGTCCGGCAAGATATTCCTCGGTGGCAGTGCGGAAGTTCCAGCCGTTTTGCGCGGCCATTTCAGCAATCTTCTTTCGGATGTCTTCATCTGCTGAATCATAGACGTTGTCGAGGAATGTATCAAAATGCTCTCCGAACAGTTTTCGCAGTCCATAGTGTGCTACGGCCTCATGTAGTAGTGTTTGCTCCGCGTCAATAGTGCTGACGTTATTAGGGATAACGATGGTGATTTTGCCCGTCCGCTTGTTGTAGAAACCTTTTGCAGTAGCTCGTTTGCCCTCAAGCTGTGATGCGTCGGTCAGTATCTCTACATTATCGAGATGCATACGCTCCGCAAGGCGTTGAATACGGTCAGCCATACGCTGACGCTCACGAGCGGCAAACTCGGCCTGACGCTTCTTGCTGAACCGATTTTTACCAACAACCTTTGATACCGGGTCGTTGGCCAACGATACTTCTGCATCGCTATATGCGCCGTAGCCGTCGCCCATACGCTGACGCTCCTGTTCGTTTATCCACTGTTGAAAGGCTGGGAGCGACGCACTACCGGCATTCCCCTTTTCGGGCTTGCCAATTTTCACGCCTCGTTCTGCAAGGGCATCGCGCAGAGCCGGGGGTACTGTGTTGAATGGTACTTCGATACCATGGGCGTTCAGTCGTTGTGCGTATGCCTCGGCCACTTCCTCTACAGGAACGACTCGGACAATTCTGCTCCAACGGCTTAATATGACACGTCGAGCCTGACCTATCTTGGCAAGCGCACGTCCAACTGGGCCGCTTTTCCATTCCTTTTCGCCAACGGTATCTTTGGCTTTCTCTGCTCGGTATCCGCTTGTAAGCTCGCTAAGCGGCACTTCCACCTCAACAATGACGAGTTCAGGACGGCTCCATGCACTGCTGAATTGGTCATTGATAGGTGTGCGAGAAGTGTGAATGTAGGGATTATAAGCTGCCTTGATTGATTTGCCATTACCTTTATCGAGCTTGAAGCGGCCTTTTTCATCAGCCATTTCGGGATGTTCCTCGGCTTCTTCCCAAATGCCGACTTCAGTTGCTTCTCGCCATTCTCCGTCAACCTTTCCCGACATCGGGGGGCGAAGACCGCCGTCAATCATCTGCATTGCTCGATAGACCTTTATTGTCGGTTCACTGTTTAGGCGGTCGAGCGTGGCTTTGTCAGTTACAGGGCGGCACAGCACATCGTCCTCTGCTTCCTCAGCTGAAACATCAGTAAGCTGCGGCTCCTGTAACACGGTAAGATTGAACGGCGCACGGCTCAACATATCCACCACTTTTGCAATGTCGGTATCGTCAACGTATGCAACCATATTTTTGCCCTTTGTGATGAAGTTGTGGCCTTCAACGAGCTTCAATAGGTCGGAGTGCATAGTGTAGATACCGCCGAGTTGCTTGGATTTAGGTACTCGGAGTTCATATTGGCCGCGATGTTGCCAACCAAACGAAACTTTCTCAATCTGAACATCGCCATTCTCGCTGACAACAGCTTTGCCCTCGCGTATCTGTGCGAGGCGGCTGCTTAACGGCGCGCTGTTACGGAGGTCGGCGGGCTTGAAGTTCTCACCCATGAGTATGCCCTGACGTGTCTCTCCGTCGATAGTGGAGTAGCTAATAAGATTGCCTCTTGTCTTTTCTCCTTTCTCGGTATCAACGAGTGCCTGAAGAAGATTGCCAGTGATGATGTAGCGTTTATGTCGTGTCTGCGTAGGAACATTGCTATCCCAATTCTCCATAGTGATAGCGTTAATCTCTTTGGGAGAATAGCGATAGGCCATTTCCGTTGCAGATATGATTGTGCTTATTGCCGGGTCGCTTAATGCAAGCTCTACCTTACGTCTGCCGTCGAGGGTTGCAAATATGGCGGTCGATGAGCCGAGAGTGTAGCTCTTGTTGAATTTGAAACCAACGAATGTGCCAAAGGTCTGCGAGAACATTTCGGGCGTTCCTTGTTTGAGGTCTTGAGGAACAACATAGATACTTCCGGCGCGAAGACGATTGAGCAACGTTTGAATGCGGAACTTAACGCCCATGATTTCAGAGCGGCGTTTATCTTGCTTACGCTCCTCTTTCTCTCGTTCTTCGTTAGCAACTGTATCGGCCAGCGACTGAATTTCTGCGTCTGTAAAGTTGTTTTCGCCACGACCTCTTGCCTTAGTAGCGGCTGCAACAGCTTTTTCCCTTGCTTTGGCGATGCGGGCTTCTCCGGCTTCTCTTAGTTTGCCGACAGCCTCATCTGCCTTTTCTTGGAAAAATTGGCTGATTTCAGCTTCTTTCTCGCGGGCATAGCGGGTCCAATTCACTTCTCCAACTTTAGAGCCATAGCGCATTTGGTCGTATTCGGTAACGATACCTTTATCTCCCACGAGCTTTCGGGTTGCTTCGATTATCTCATCTCGCTTCATGGGTTTCTTCAGCACGTCAACCTCAACTTCCTCAACGTATGTGTTATCGGCAAAAGCGTTGCCACTGCCGTGGTTCACGCCCTCGTGCCATATCTGTTTACGTTTTGTCTCGGCGCGTAATGGCATGGTGGTTATTTCGAGGTCGTTTTCTCCAGCATCATCTAGAAGCTGAATTTTCACGCGGTAAGCCTCGGTTATCTCCTTGAAGATTTCATCCTGTTCATCTACGGAAAGGAAAGCGAGATAGCGCGAGATTTTACCGGCACATCCTGTTTTCTTTGAGGTATCCTCTTTTTCCGATGTGCGCGGACCGTCCTCAGAGTCCTTTTCCTGAAGCATATCCAACGGATCGCCGAGGCGTTCTTCAAGTTCGGGATGCTCCTTCATGTATTCCCATACAACCTCATCGCCATACTTATTGAGATAATCGACAATCTCCATTTCATTAAATTTCGATTTCTGCGATGATGTTGTATTTGCGTCGAGGCTCTTTAATTTTGCCTTGAACATCATTTGAATGCGCTGCTCGGCGGGGATTGTTGACATGATGTATTCGTAACGGCCGCGGGCTACCTGACCGCTGCGGTCGATACGACCTCGCATTTGCACCTCATCGTTGATGTCGCTTTGGAATTGGGCAAACACCATGACACGCTGACGCTGGTCTTCAAACTTGCTCGACGCATGGAGCGATATACCGGTAGAGCCTGATTTGTTAATCATAAGCACATCGAGCTTGCCCGAATTGAAATCGCGCATGGCTGCTTTCTTGTCGCGGTCCTTACGAGCCTCAACAATATATTTGCCGTCCTCAGTGCGATTGAGCTGCATAGTACGGCCTGTAATCTCGGCGACGCTGTAACCAGCTTCCTCAATCCTCATACGGATTGCATCCATAGGAGATATGGGCAAGTCGGCGGCAAGGTTCATAATCTTGTCGCGGATAGCGTTGTAGGCTTTCTGACCATCGGCTGACAATTCGCTCAAGGAGATAAAGCCGCCCTCGGTGTTCTCATCTGCATCTTTCTCGGTAAATCTCATAACACCGTCGAGAGCGCGCATAAGAGTTAGTGAGAAGTTTGGCACCTCATCCATTGCAACCCCTTTCGGTGCTGATGACAAGAAGCCTTCCATTGTGTTGGTAAAGCTGATAACAGGCTTATAGCCGTTGCGTAGGTTCTCAACAACTCGGTCAGCCACGGCATCAACTTTCAGGGCAAAGAGCAACTGATTAACGAGGTTATACATCTTCGAGGCAAAGGGGACATTCTTAACGCCCATATCCTTTGTTCCCTGAGTATGACCTACAGTTGCGCCCCATTCTGCGGCGGCTTCGTTCTTTGCGTCGATTATTGGTGTGATGTAATCATCTTGGAAATTGCGGATGGCATTGAAGATAGCGGCCACTTCATCAAACTGTTCTCGCTGTCTGCGGTTGGTTTCTTCCTCTACGCTCAACCAATCAATAGTAACGCCCTCAAAGCTACGCTCACGACGTATCATTTGGCCGGACTCTACCAGTTGCTTTGACATGATTTCTTGCAGCGTAACACCGCCTTTCATAATAGCGTCAATCAGTTCGGAGGCTTTTACTTCGGCTTCGGCAATAGCCGTGCGCTGTGCATAGATAGGCATATTGTCGGCACGTTTGGCGAAGGTTGCTGAGAGGAATGTAACGCCGCCGGCAGAAGATGTAAGCATCTGCATGTAACGACCACAACCGCTGTCTCCGCCTACCGTGTGGCTCTCATCGAGTATGGCAATGTTACCCTCTGCAAGTTTGGCAAGGGCATCGCGTCGGGTCTGTCCATTGTAGTCGGCTGTGGTATAACCTTTGCTTTTCTTCGGGAGTTTGCGCACTTCTGTATTCCATGTGCCGTCCTCGTTCTGAGCATAATCGGCTGTGCCGTTCTTGATTTGGTCGTAGGTAGTCAGAACATAGTCGTATTCATCAGGGAGCGTGCCGTGCTCCATGATATAAGCAAACACACGTTCCTGCTCTTTCTTTGACGGCAGTTTGTGAACGATGTTGCCGTCAGCATCTACAATGTTGGCATCTTTTGGATTGGATGCGATAATGAATGGACGTAAATCACTGCTACCGATGTCGGCGAGGTCGCGGTAGTTATCAGTAAACAGTGTTGGTTTCTGAGTGAAGTAAATAGGCACTTTGCCCTGCTTAACGGCGTAGCGGATGAGGGCTGCACCCTGACGGCCTTTGCCAACGCCGGTCATATCGCCAATGATAAAGGCATTGCCCTTATTCATTTGGTGTATGGCGAGAGCGACGGAGTCTATCTGCTCGGCGGCAAGATAGTCGTATAATTCCTCTTTGCTTGAATAGCCGAGTTCATCAACGAGATATTGATCTACGTCACCAATCTCGCCGAGGCTCTTTTGAAGTACCTGTGCTTGTGCGGCTGGTACGACTGACATTAGAGTGAAGCCGTTGCCGCTCTGATTGGGGTATGGTACTTTTTCGGTAGTAAGGTCAGGCTTTACCGCCAGTCGCTCTGTGCCACTGTCAGGTCGAGAAGAAGCTGCTCCACGTCCGTCGCTTCCACTTCTTCCTGTTCCATTCTGTGTGCTTCCACCTCCGACGCTTCGGGGCTGCTGGGGTTTTGGTCGCGGAACATTATCAGAGCTTCCTGCATCTCCTGAGACTGCATTATCCACTCCAACAGCTCCGCCTCCGTCGTGCTGGGCTGTAAGGTGTCCGCTACCGGTCCGGGATGTATCTCCGACTGCATCGCTTGTCGTACCGGGTCGTTGCCCTGCTCCTGAGTTCGGGCGATTGCTTCCCCTACGAATTGGCGCACTCGCTGTTCCGTCAGTGGTTGTTTCGGGTTCTCGCTGCACATCGGCAGACTGACTCCCCACTTGCTGAATTTGCTGTATATCATCTTGGACTCGTTTATAAAGTTCATCGAATGTTGTTACTTGCTCTGCACGGGCTTTGGCTTTGACAGGGGGGAAGACACGCTGAAATTCGCCGGTCTTGCGTCCGTCAATCAGTATCATGCGCACATCGTAGCCTGTTCCGTTACGAGAGTAAAGAGCCTTGCCGCTTATGTTGATAACATCTGCGACATTATAGTGACTGTAAAGATAGCCAAAAAATGCGGCATCTTTAGGGTTCATCGAGCCATTTGTACGATAACTTGTGTTTCCACCTATTACGATAGCGGCTCGACCGTTGTCTTTCATCTTTTCAAGTGCATTGATAGCCATTTGAGCCTCAAGGCTTGAAATATGGAAGATACCATCATATACTTTTTCGGTAACAGTACCGAATGGGGGATTAGTCATAACAACGTCCGCTTTCTCGCCGTTGAACGGCAACAGTGCATCCTGAGCCGTCACCTTACCGTAGCCAAGCCTGCGGAGATTGGCGAGGCGGGCGTCATCAATATCGTTAACCTGAACTACCGAGGGATTGACTGTAATAGTCAACGCGCCGTTGCCGGCGCTCGGCTCAAGCATACTGTCAACCTTCTTGCCCCCGGCCTGCACAAACTGTCCCATGACGTAACCGAAAGGCGTAGGCGTTGAATACTGCTGCTTAATGAGTCTCTCACTGTCGCGGGCATTGAGGCTCGGCTGCATTTTATAGAGGTTGACAATGTGGTCGTAGGCCTCGCGTTGTGCTTCGGCGCTTCCATTGACGTTTTTGAGGGCTTCGGAACGAGCGAGTTGCGTCATAGCAAGTTCAACGAGCTCTTGAAGGTCGGTGTCGCTGATACCTTTGAGAGCGGGATATTTGCCTACCATACGCTTAACCTCAGTCATAGTTAGAGGCTTCACGTCAGCGGGCGATTCCTTCAACATCAAGACACGCGCCTCGATTTCAGCGCCAATTTCTCCGGCCAGTGCCGCGGTCTGTGCCTTCTTCTCCTGATAAGCTGGTGAATCCCCTGCAAGGTCGGCGACGGGCCGTTTCTCAGGAGCGTCAAACGGGCTGCCGGTCGTGGGCGACTTCGGCTTAGACTTTTTGCCCTGCTTCTTAAGCTTCTTTTCAGCCTCCGCACGTTCTTTTTCGGCCTTCTCTTCGGCAACGACGGTGCGAGCTGTAGCCATGGCGTCGGTAGTAGTCTTATCGAAGTTGGCAATGTCAACTCGACGCACGTCCTCGTAGCTGTCCATGTCGGCGACGAGACCGGCGGCCTCCGCCTCAGGCATATCACGCACGGCGTTGTAGAAGGATTTGAGATACGGACGGATGAAGTCGCCGAGGTCTGCAATCATGGCTTTAGCATAGGCGGCGAACTTACGTGCACCTTTCTCTATGTGGTATACGGCCATTTCGGTGCCTATAGCAAGAATCTCAGGGTCGACGCCCATGTTGAACTGACCGCCGAACTTCTGAATCATTCTTTTTTTCAGCTCCTGATAACGCTCCTCAGAAACGAGCCGGTTGCCGCTCGGAGTTATGGGCTTGTCGGACGCGGATTTCTTTCCTTCGCCCGCTTCGAATCTTTCTCCTCCGGCTTCTTCTGAGCTTCGGGAGTGTCCGGCATATCGCCCTCGTTCATCATTTCCGTAATCTTCTGATGAAAGCTGTCGAACGCCGTAAACCGTTTGTAATTTTTCCTTGCCATATATTCTTTTTAAGATTCTATCTTCTACAAATTTTCTTGTCTGAGGATCGAGCGCATCAAGCAATGCCGCCCTGACCTCAGGCCTCATCTCGCCGCGTTGTATGGCGTATGCAAGAAGCTCCTCGGCCGCTTCCTCAGACGGATATTCTCCCTTGATAGCATCATACAGATCACCAAATGTGCGCTTCTTATTTAACGCCACATCCGCAATCTGCTCAACAATTTTCGGGAGCACAGTCTCCGCCTCTGCCCGGACAGCGTCAATCGCCGCATGAGTGTTCTCATGCACCAATGTATACATCAGACTATCGGCGGCTACTCGCCCCGCAAATATATATATTTTTTTATTCTCCCGACAATAAGCCGCAAGATTTTCCCCATCATCATATAATCGGTGAAGCTCATCACGCGCCTCTGCCGACAATTCCGAGCTGTCAATTTCTTCTTCAGAAGTGAGACAGCGTATTTCTACGGACTGGTACTCCTCGAAATAATCCTCGATAGCTTCGCGCTCCTCATCAGTCAGCTTGGCAAGCAAATCTGACGATGGCGCATTAACAAATTGAGGATCTCCCTGATTAGACACAGCTGCGGAGTCAGACGCGTCATCCTTTTGTTCGGGCCCCGCAGCTTTAGCTGCGTCAGAACCCCGGTCAGCTATATCAGCTACTTTAGCTACTTTCGAAACCGAAGCATAATCGGCAAACGCCTTCCCCTTGCGGTGGCTCGAAGCAACCCACTTCTTGAAGTCGTCGAGGCTGACCTCCGAAATGCGCAGTCCCGGGTGTGTCTTCGCCCATGAATCGTCGTAGTTGGCGAGATAAGCTTTGATAGCCTCCTCTGAGCTGTTGAAACCGAGCATCACCTTATGCTCATCGAAAGAGCCGTCGGTATTAGTCTGGTCAACGACAAACACCTTCCTGCCATTCCACGCGTCCATATCTGTAGCAAGGAATACATCGATAGGATCACCATCAACGCTCTGTGTGCCTCGGATTTCACCATAGGCGTTCGCCATGGTAGTGCTCCATTCCTTACCGTCCGCGTCAACACCACGGCGCACACTTCCTGCCGGATTTTCTATCGTAATGTCGAATGAGCCGATTGTGACATGCCCCTTCTTGTAGTTGCCTGGCTTCTTCTGCCCCTCGGTCGGCTCGGTGTTAACCTCTGCCGAAGCCGCCTCGACAGCCGCCTGTAGGCCACCCTTAGCCTCTGCCTCTTTTTTTGCCTCAGCATCAAACTTAAGCGAGGCGTCGTTACCATCCGCTGAACTTTTTTCGCTATCTCCTTGTTTATCCGATGCAAAGTCAATATCTTTGCGATCAGAAACAACAGTGTTTTCGGGAGTAGCCGTGTCATTCCCGTTGCCCTTATGGGTCTTGTCAGTGTCTGTCGTATTGTCGAGGACACTGTTTTTCTTTTCAAACATGGTAAGAAGCCATCTTTTCTTCTGATTATCCCATGTAAGACGTACTGCGGCTTTATATTTCTCACTCTCCAGCTGTACTCGATTCGCTGAACGCTTGGTCACCACCATATCATTCAGTATCTCTTGTAGGTTGAATAGAACCTCAGGATGATATTTAGCTAATTTAGCGAGCCCAAAACCATCGCTATGAGCAGATCCTTCCTCGCCCCACACAAGATCAATTTCTCCGACATCTTTATGATGCAGAGCTCCGATTGCTTCACCGTCTCTTTTAGCAAGTAAGAATGTTACAGCCTCCCGAGGCTTGCCTCTGAATTGAGTATAAATTTTTCCGAATGGTCCGATTGCCGAAGTTACTTCTTCGGCCAGCCCTCCATACGGGCTATCATCTGCTTTTCTTCTTCCGACAGCGGCAATTCCGCCTCGCTGTGCGCCTTGCGCCACAGCTGACGCCGGGCCATCGCCTTGAACGCCATCTGCCGGCTGAATTCCGGATCGGTCGCCATCTGCTGCCGCTCCGCTGGACTGATCAGCCCGTGACTCAGGCAAAACTTCATAGCCTCGCCAAGGAACCGTGCCTTTTCCTTCAGTGTCATTTTCTTGAACTCTTCGATCTCCCGGCGTGCTTCCGCGTCGGGTATCATTGTCTTCTGTTCCATTTTTCTGTTGTTTGGTTATTTCGGCCGCACGGGCCATTTCGTCTGCAATATAGTCATTATATTCGTTTGCGTCAAATTCCCTGTCGCGCTCCGAGAGTTCTGCGAGAAGCTGATCCTCGTATGCCTCGACCTCTTCCGCGCTCAGATGATACTCCTGACGGCAAAACTCGTCATACTGTTCCTCTTCATGACGTCTCTTAGCCTCTGCAAGCCGTCGGGCCTCGTCAATACGATTATTGGCAATATAATTCCTTATATCGCCTACAGTCCGCGCGCCACTGATAACATCAATCAAAGCATTTCGCGCATCCTGATTGTCGTAGGGAATACCGTATGTCTCACACTGCTGCTTCATTGCATCCTCAGCCAGTCGCGAAAGCGACTTACCCCCGTTGGCCTCCGACGCGAACAGTCCGAAGAGGCGGCGACG
>HF985595.1:65644-72069 GCA_000431215.1 Prevotella sp. CAG:1031 | reverse complement strand
GGCATCACTCCACAACACTTTCTGTCCCGACAGCAGCTGCGCCGCAGCTTCGTAGATGTCACGCGGATCCATATCCTCAAGCACCTCGACAGCCTCGGGAACATCCTTGACATCTTCGAACGTATCACGAAGACGCTTGTCAAGAGCCGCCTTGCGTTTCTTCTCCGCCTCGGCAACCTCGCGCTCGGCCCTTTCAGCCTCAGCCCGTTCAGCTTCCTGCTGTGCCCTGACAGCTGCCTGACGCTTCTCATCAACGCCCGCAACCGACTGCCAGTGTTCCAGCTCGCGGCGAGCTTGCTCAATGGCATTTTCGCGCTCTTGCTCGGCAGCGTCCCATTCGTCGGGATCCTCTGTGGGCTTGCTTTTGACCTTTTCAGCCTTCTTTAGCGCAGCCTCTTTGATTTTAACCATGTTGACTGCAAAGCCTTGCGCACGGCCTTTGTTGCCTTCATATTTCTCGACAAGGCCATCCCACGCCGTTTCAGCGTCAACAGCCCCGAAATCAGGCTTGCCATTCTCCCCGAGCGGAATCCGCCCCAGCGCCGTCTCCGGCTGCTCAGCCTCCGCCTCCGAAGAATGGTTCTGTACGGCAGCTTCAGTTGAGGACTCCCCGCCCTCAGAATCTTCAGGAGCCGCCGTAGCTATCGCCGCACCATTATAGGTGTCGAACATCCCTTCGAGTTCGCCGGGCATGAAGCGATTTACCTTGTTGCCATTGATAGGCTCTTCGGTGTAGATTTCCACCATGCCGTCCTCGTCAAGTTCTCCTGTTATAGAACCATGAATCGGCGTGCCGTCGTCGTTGAGTATAGTAAACTCATCATTGAGAGCAAACGCAGGTCGCGTTGCCTCCACTTCCGCAGCGCCGCGCTGCTGTGCACGCTGCGCTGCTCGCTCCTGCTCATACTGATTCAGGCGCTCAAGATTAGCAGCATCGGCAAACGCCTGCAGTTGCTCTTTTGTAAATGCTGTCTGCTGGCCGTTGGGGAATTGAACTGTTAACTGACTCTCAACAGGTATTCCGCTTTCTTCGTCGACAACAGGGCCGACAATGGTAACGTCGGTCAAACCGCCCCCGTCATTGATTCGCACAACGTCACCGGGATAGAAAGCAAGTGTGCCGTTCAGCGCGTTAGCTGCGGCCTGTGCTGCCTGCTGACGGATATTGTCTGCGGCGTTTGCCTTCTCAGCTTCGGGGTCTATAGCCTCACCGACTTTCACAATAGATTTTGGAGCCGTAAATTCAAGTTCGCCGGTCACTGCGTCGCGCACAACAAGGCTCTCATCGGAAGCGTCATAGTCAATAGTGCCGTCAGGATTCATGACAACTTCACCGCCAACGATATACACCTGACGGTCATCGAGATTCATTGTAGCAGATAGAATCGAGCCTGTCTCTCGGTTCACTCGCCCGTTGATCATAGCGTCGCTCTGAGCAATCCTTTCGTCAATGTCGTCTGTTACACGCTGGAGAATGCCGTCGCGCACGGTCTTAGCATTGGCATAGTCGCGGGCTGCGTCAATCTCTTCCTGAGTATACATGCCGGTCTGGGTCATACCCATAAGCGCGCCGACAGGATTGGAGTCGAGAATATCGAGCAACTGCTGGTCAGCAAGAATATCCTCGGCGCGCTTTCGCTGATACTCGAACATATTCTGAGCGTCGGCCATCTGTTGCGGCGTAGCGGCTTCATATCCCTCGTTGAAAGCTGTATCCACTTCGTCCTGAGCGGAGTCTGCCTCGGTTTGAGGCTCCTGCTTTCTGGACGCGTCAGCAAGATTGTATCCCCGCGCCTTGGTCAAGGCCGCTGCGTATTCTATGATTGCTCTCTGTTGCTCTTGGCTATGGCCGTTCACTTTCACCATCGACAAGACGGTTTGTGCAAGCGCTTCGTCTTCCGAGGTGTCTATCTGTTCCTTGATCGCGGCCCATTTATCGGAAGAGAACTGCTGAGCTCCCTCGCTGTCTTTTTTGCGCAGATTACTGTTGGCATGCGCTCTCGCGATAGGATAGCCGGCCGTCTTTATCCCTGAAACAAAGCCCCCGAAAAGCCCGACACCCAAAACAATGTCTATCTGTTGTTCGGCGTCTACGAGGTCCGAGAGTTTGTTATCTCCGGTGAATATCGAATTGAGAACTATTCCGGCTTCTTCTTCCATTACCTCGCCAATGGTGCCATTCCACTGCGCCCGCGATTCAATATTGGCGATGCCCTTGGCCCAGTCGCTGGCCTTGATATTATTCACCATCCGGCTGACATTGTCCATCACCTTACCGGCACCAAGCTTGCGGGCGCCCTTATCCACTCCGCGCCATATTCCTTTTCCGATGGCTCCGAAGTGCGAGCCGAGCAGCTCCGTGTAGTTCTCGATTATGCTTGAAGCTTCCCCTTTATATATAGCCATAGGAAGGCTTTCACCACCCACGAACCCTATTTTTCCATCGTGCTCAGTTATCTCGCCACGATGGCGATTGCGTATATCAGCTATTGTCCTCGGGGCTTGCAACGAATTGGACAACACAGCTGCTTCCGCCACGTCTCCGGCGACCGAGGCGGCTATCCTTTTCAGTGCGGTTGTTCCGAATTTCTTTGTCAGGGCACGCCCAAGGCCCGACGCGGGGTTGAGAGCCATCTGAATCATAAATGGCAACATCTCGCCCGTGACCTTTCCGGCAGTATATCCGTGAGGCAACTTGACACTCGAAGATGCATCTTGATTCAGCATCGCCGCATAAACCAGGTTCAACTCCGAGTCAGTGAGCTCCACACCTTTATCAACCTTATCCTTGATAATGTCAAGCCGCTCTGCATTGTGCAGCGACATCACGCCTGACAGGTAGGTGTCTGCGCTTTCAGCAACATCCGTCAAACCTCGTGTTATATTTTTGGCATTATTCTTAACATCAAAGAACCCACCCATGAAGCCCCCTGACTGTTTCAGGTCGCGCCCGGCATCAAGTGTGCGCTTAGCCTCGGACAACATGTCGTTCTCGGCAAGAAGATCTTTAATCTCTTTATCGCGCTCAGTCAAATTTTGCTCAGGCGTTGGTGCGTTTGCGGTTACACCTCTGTTGACGGCACCTCCAAAAGTTCTGACAAATTTATCCCAACCAGTATCGCCTGCGCGCTCACCGTACCTTTCAACTTCTCTCTCGGCATACAGTTCTTTCAGGCGCGCCTCGTTCTCTTTAAGACGATCAGCTATCATTTGCCTGTTGACATCCATGTCGTTGCTGGGGGCCAGACCGGCCGCCTTCATGCGATTGTTAAACTCATACTGCGCCCGCGCCTCTTGTGCCTCCAACTCCGCCAAATTCTTATCGGTCGTGCGGTCGCCCGTCGGCGTCAGGTAGGTTTTTTCCACTTTGCCGGTGCGGGAGTTGTAGGTGGGCTTGCCCTCGACCGCATGGAAGCCTGAATCACGGTTGTCTCGATAGTATTCCGAAACATTCTTCGTGCGCTCACGGCTCTGTTCAAGCATATTATCGGCCTGCTTCTGCATCTGGTGGAGCTGATGCGACATGGCAATCTTCTGCTGCGTCGTCGGCGTCCACGACTTTTGAGGCTTATTCACAATGGGGTGACTGTATGTGCTGTATTTGTAGCCAAGTCTTTTGTTCCGGTCGTGAGCAACGGAAAGGTCTACATGGCCGTTAAAGTCTGTACCATCCTCATTCTTACCTTGCATATAGACCCGGACGGGAGCACCGGGGTGCGCCTTTGCCCATGCACCGAGACCACCGGCGGCATTGACTTCATCGGTCGTTACCGTGAAATCTTCACCACCACGGCGTAGCTTGAAGTATCGAGTAGCCGGTTTGGGGGCCGGTTCGGCCGATTGCGATGGCTGTGTCGCCCGTGCTGTTTGCACGGGTTTTTCGTCAGCTTCGACCTTAAACAGCGCCCTCGAAAAATCTTCGTATGTATCGGGCAGCGGTGCGCCGTCTGCCTTGAAAGCATCGTACCACTGCTTGCGATGTTCGTAGCCATTGTCTGGTCCCGATGTCATATACTTCTCAAAATCTTCGTATGTATCAGGCAGCGGTGCGCCGTCTGCCTTGAAAGCATCGTATACTTCTTTTAGTGTTGCCATTTCAATATTGTATTTTTGAAGCATTAGACCATTTCTTATTTGACTTCGGCTTCGTCGAGTGTCCTTTGGCCGGTTTGGTGGTGACAGTATTTGCCGAACCTTTAGAGTTGCCTCGGCGATCCTTCTGCTCTCGTTGTGTCGTCGATTGCTGGGTACCCTCTTCCCATGTTCCATTATTGAGCGCATTTTGCCTCATAGCCTCATAGGAGCGAGCGTAATGCAGATTACCGTCGGAGTCATACCACGGATATTCACCCGGCTTACCCCCACCACCACCTCGACTGCCTGAGCCTATAGGACGACGGTAGTTATTTTTGTTGATACGCGACTGCCAATAAGCATCGGCGTAGTCGGCTTCGATCTTCTTGGCTCGGGCGGCAGCTTCCTGTTGGTTAATCCTGCCTTCCATAAGCTCCATACGGAGTTGAGCCATGGCGGCATCGCGGTCGGCCTTAGCCTGCGCCCGTGCATCTGCGGCCTCTTTATAGCGGTCGGTCAGTTTCTCGCGCTCTAAAGTGTGCAGCCAATTTCGATCATCACGCTCGTCCTCGGCATCCAGCCTCATGGCCCGCATAAAGCCGTCCATATACTGACGCTGGTTATCCTCTCGGTCTCTTTTGAGCTGATCGAAACGCTTCTTAGTTGTCGCCGCCATACCTTCTGAGGGGTCAAAAGCATTTGGGGCGTACTGCGTTGTGTGATATAGATTGCTCATTGCTGATATGCCTTCGCCGATGGCGGCGAAGATTGCCTCACGCTTCTGCTTCTTGCGTTCCTTTTCGAGTTCTTCGGGTGTCGGAGGCTTATACGGCGACATCTGCTGAAACATCTCGACGTAGGACAGTTTTTTCTTACCCTCAGGCGTCGTCTTCTGTGGCTCCGCAGTCGTCGCAGGTGATGTGACTACCTGACCCGCTTTAGGCGACCCTGCAATGTCCGGCGAAATAGCCGGAGGCACCGTTGCTGTTTGCACGGGCGTTCCCGTCGTCTTCGTTTTGTCCTCGCTCGTGCCGCTCCCCGGCAACGTCGTGGGCGCACCCTGCATAGAACTGTCGATAGCAGGGATGGCGGCCGCGATGGCCGGTCCCGTCGCAGTTCCTCTGCCTCGTGCTAATATTTCATCTATTGTTATTGCCATAGCGCTTATAGGATTCCCGCAATGTTCGAACCGGCTTTTACAACTCCTTGAGATGCTTGTGAAATTTGACCGGCTTTCCATTTCTCAATATCGTTGAGCTGCTGATCGATATTCGCATCTGTCTGCAAATATTGACCCTCGATTGCATCCTTGCGAGCCTCGCCGTTAACGGCAATATTGGTTGTCGCCGTGGCCAGAGCTTCATTATTGGCCGCTTTTGTTGCCGCCAGCGTCTCATCAGTGCCCCCCATGACAGCCTGAGTGCCGGCAGCCTGTCGGTTGCGGTTCCGGATGGATTCCTCTGTTCTGGACATGATTGCCTGTGCGTCGGCCCGCTGGGTCGCGTCTTCATTGTAGCGGCGGTCATACCAATCTTGGTTTTTCTTCCGCTGCTGCTCAAGATTCTGCTTATAACGTTTCATAGCTTTCGACGCAGAAAGGCCGCCGAAAATACTCCCGAAGGCTCCTAACCCTGCGCCGATAGCACCGCCGAGTATGCTCATATTCTGAAAGTGATTGGTTAAACTTAAATTACGTGGGCGAAGATACTGTATTATCTTTGTGGCAATCTTTAACTTTAACCGCATGGCAATAGGCAAAAAAACAGGAGGTCGACGCAAAGGCACGCCCAATAAGGCTACCACGCTGGGCAAGGAAGTCATCATTTCCCTGCTCTCCGACTATTCCAACAGCGGACTCATGACCTCCGACTTCATGGCCCTCGACCCAAAAGATAGGCTCGTCATCGCCGAGAAGCTGATGCAATACACCATGCCCAAGATGCAGGCCACCGCCATCGACCTTACCACCGGCGACAAAGAAAAAACCATCGAAGACCGACTTGCTGAATTGGCCGGAGAGGAAGAATAGTCTACTCCACGTCCACTTTAGATAGCAACAGCCTGACATTGCGTAGGCAGCTTTTCGTGTTCAGTTGCTCGGAATTTCCTGATAGCTGCCGTAAGATTTTCTCAATCTTAATGGGATTTTATTTGAGGGAACTATAGGTTGGCTTGCATCTCACAGAGAAAGAAAGTATTTCTCTGTGATTATTATGTTAAAGTTATGCGGCAAAAATATCCTCTATATTTGTTTCCCATCTTTAAGTTTTTACTCACATGGCAAAAGGCAAATTGGAGTGTCAAAACGCCCGAATTTTGCGTTAACGAAAGTTAATGTAGACAGAAACCCC
>HF985595.1:0-65533 GCA_000431215.1 Prevotella sp. CAG:1031 | reverse complement strand
GCTAAAACGGAGTTTATGTCGACAGAAACCCCCTAAAGTAAAGTAAAGGAAATAAAAGAAAATAATATAAAAGAATATACCCCCTAAATCCCCCTTGAGGGGACCGACGCGCTGACGCGCGGTGTGGGGGAATTTTAATAAATTGAAGATTTAATTTGACGGATCAAAAATCACGCCTCGTCAACTCGACAGAAACTTCTATCCGAATTTTGATTTTTCGAAAAGAAAAAAAACCGGCGAAGCAAAATTGCCTCGTCGGTCGGAATTGGATGGAAGAAAAACAGGGGCCGCGACTTCAACCATCGGCCTTGCCGCCCGGCACAACAGAGAACCCTTTCCCCTTCATGCGCTCGTAGGTCTGCGAAAGCCCCTTGTCCTCGATGTCGATTTTGAATTGCACCATTGAGCGCATCGGTACGTCGGCAGGGACAAAAGACACCAGAGCCTGTATCACTTCGTCGATGTTATTGAAGCCGGTGTCCCTGACCTCGCCCAGCAACTTGCCGCGAAAATATGCGCCGGCGTGGATAAGATGCTTTGCCGAAAAACGGAACAACGAATCTTCAGGATCCTTCTTTTCGCTCTCCGTTGCAGTGAAGAAAATCAAGTCGACCACCTTCTCGTTGAGCTTCCATGCCGGTGAGAAGTCGATTTTGAGGTAGCCGCGAGTTACCTTATGGCCGCTTGCGTGGTTCATGGCAAACGCCACTTCGCTAATGGTCGCTCCGCAATCATTCTGCGCCACTGTCCCCCATGTGTGGCGGAACGTGTAGACGCAATAGCGGTCATCCCCTGTTATGCCTATGCTCTCGCAAATCTTCTTGATCCCGCTGTTGGCATTACTGCCGAGACTGTCGGAGTTGCGGTAGCGTTCATGGAAGCTGAACAAGTACGGATCATCATCGCCGGTGGCGTACTTCTCAAACAACGGCAACAGGATTGACGGCACCCGCATTTCGAGGTATGCGTTATCGGCTCTGAATTTCTTTGTCTTTGCTCGCTTGTAGTGTATGATGCCGTCGTAGTAGTCGGTCTTCCTCAGATTGTAGAGATCAACAGTGTTGATGCCGGCGAGGCAAAACACCATCATGGCGACATCGCGGCCGATCTCTTCCAACGGCGCTTTCATCTTGCTCTCGGGAATAGGCGCTGCAAAGAAAGCCCTCGCCGCCTGTGGCGTGATGGCAAGCTTCTCCGGGCGGTCAGCTTCGGGAATTTTAACCTTCGGCCACGGATTAGTCTTGATTCTGATGATGCCGTTGTCGTAGTCGTTATACTCCAGCATAGCAGCTTTGAAAACCTGACGCAGGCAAATCGGATACATCTCCTTTGCTCTCGCAGTGGATTCAAGAGATTTTATCCACTCGTTGACAAAGTTCGACGTTAGTTGCGAGAACATGATAGACGTTGAGCCCGCATGGCGCTCCAGATGATTCAGCGCCATTTCGTAGTTCCGGGCATTGCGTTTCTGACCACGCTCTACCATGCGGTCAATGTGGGTTCGGGCATAGTCACTGAAGCTGATGTCGGCCTCACCTGATTTCAGGAAGTTCACAACATCGCCAACGCTCCAATGCTCGATGTCGATCTTGTTCAACTTCTCCACATACTCGATTATCCGGCGGGAGCAGTACTGCATCACATAGGGATCCTCAATCTCGCCTGAGCGAGACAGGACACTATCCCTGACAAACTTGTCTGTCGGGATGTAGGCCAATTTCCGACGATGGGCAACCCGAATATACACCGGGTAAAAACCATCCTTTCGCTTGGCCTTGACGATAGCTTTGAAAGTAGCCATGTTCCAATAGGTTTAATTAGTTATCAATATAGTATTCTGCTCATGTTTAGGTAAGATATTGAAAACAAGATTATTCCTTTGGGAAACGACTTGGGAAACACAGGGAAACATAACCTCGGAAATCGGGAAACTTTCGGGAAACATTTCCGTATAAGCTGCGCGGAAACCGCGTAAACTCGTGTCAAAATAATTGGCGGTAGACTCTGATTTTCAAGAGCCTACCGCCTAATTATTTGATGATTAAACTATTAGCCTCTTATTCGATGGCAGCCTGCGCCGCGGCTACACGGGCGATAGGTACGCGGAAGGGCGAGCAGCTGACGTAGTTCATGCCGAGTTTGGCACAGAACTTGACGCTGGAGGGCTCGCCTCCGTGTTCGCCACAGATACCTACCTTGAGGTCAGGACGGGTCGCACGGCCTTTCTCAACGCCCATTCTTACGAGCTGACCTACACCGGCCTGATCGAGAACTTCGAAGGGATCGACTTTGATAATACCGTGTTCCTTGTAGTATTTGAGGAACTTGGGTGCGTCGTCGCGCGAGAAACCGAAAGTCATCTGGGTGAGGTCATTGGTTCCGAACGAGAAGAACTCTGCAACTTCAGCAATCTCGTTGGCAGTCAGAGCTGCGCGCGGAACTTCAATCATTGTGCCGACTTTGTAGATTACGCTGTCGCCTTTTTCCTCGAATACTTTGGCAGCTGTGGTATTGATTACGTTTGCCTGATTCTGAATCTCCTTGAGCGAACCTACCAGAGGAATCATGATTTCGGGATGAACGTCGATACCGCGCTGCTTGCATGCGATGGCAGCCTCGATGATGGCGCGGGTCTGCATCTCGGTTATCTCGGGATAGGTTATTCCGAGACGGCAACCACGGTGACCGAGCATGGGGTTGAACTCTTCGAGCGAGTCAACTTTAGCTTTCACCTCGGCGAGAGTGATGCCCATCTCGTCGGCAAGCTCTTTCTGGGTAGCTGTCTGATGAGGCACGAACTCGTGCAGAGGGGGATCGAGAAGACGGATTGTCACACCGAAGCCATCCATTGCCTCGAAGATGCCTTCGAAGTCTCCGCGCTGCATGGGCAGAAGCTTTGTGAGAGCTTCGCGACGTCCCTGCTCGTCAGAGGCGAGAATCATCTCGCGGACGGCCTTGATACGGTCGCCTTCGAAGAACATGTGCTCAGTGCGGCAGAGACCGATACCCTGAGCGCCGAATGTGCGGGCCTGACGGGCATCGCGCGGAGTGTCGGCATTGGTGCGGACAAGAGTCTTGGTGTATTTGGCAGCGAGGTTCATGATAGCGCCGAAGTCACCGTCGAGTTCGGGCTCGGTTGTCGGAACCTGACCGTCGTAAACGTCGCCGGTCGAACCATTGAGCGAAATCCAGTCACCTTCGTGATAGAGTTTGCCACCCATTTCGACTGTGCGTGCCTCGTAGTCAACCTTGATCTCACCGGCGCCCGATACGCAGCACTTACCCATACCGCGGGCAACAACAGCAGCATGGCTTGTCATACCGCCGCGCATAGTCAGGATGCCCTGAGCGACGGCCATACCGCGAAGATCTTCGGGAGATGTCTCAATACGGACGAGAACGACTTTTTTCTTCTTCGCGGCCCATGATTCAGCGTCGTCGGCAAAGAATACGATCTGACCGGCAGCAGCGCCCGGGCTTGCGGGAAGACCTTTGGCAACGACTTTAGCGCGCTTGAGGGCATCCTTATCGAATACGGGGTGGAGAAGTTCGTCGAGCTTCTGCGGCTCCATGCGAAGCAGACAGGTCTTTTCGTCGATTACACCTGCGCGGAGAAGGTCCATGGCGATCTTCACCATAGCGGCGCCTGTGCGCTTACCGTTACGGGTCTGAAGCATCCAGAGCTTGCCGTCCTGAATGGTGAACTCCATGTCCTGCATATCTTTATAATAGTCTTCCAGACGACCGGCGATAGCAATGAGCTCGGCGGCGCATACGGGCATCGACTCTTCGAGCGAAGGATATTTCGATGCACGCTCTTCCTCGCTGATACCCTGAAGGGCAGCCCAACGGCGCGAACCCTCAACGGTGATCTGCTGGGGAGTGCGGATACCGGCAACCACATCCTCGCCCTGGGCGTTGATGAGGTATTCGCCGTTGAAAATGTTTTCACCGGTAGCAGCGTCGCGGCTGAAAGCAACGCCGGTGGCCGAATTGTTGCCCATGTTTCCGTAAACCATAGCCTGAACATTGACGGCAGTGCCCCACTCTTCAGGAATCTGGTTCATGCGGCGATAGAGGATGGCACGCTCGTTCATCCAGCTGTCGAAAACAGCGCAGATACCGCCCCAAAGCTGATCCCATGCATCTTCAGGGAAATCTTTGCCGGTGTAATCCTTGACAGCACCCTTGAAGAGCTTGACAAGCTTTTTGAGATCCTCGACATCGAGGTCGGTATCGAACTTGACTCCTTTTTCTTCTTTGATTTTCTCGATGATAGCCTCAAAGGGATCAATTTCTGTTTTGGTCTTAGGCTTCATGCCGAGAACGACATCGCCATACATCTGGACAAAACGGCGATAGCTGTCCCAGGCGAAACGCGGATTGCCGCTCTTCTCAGAAAGAGACTCGACAGTTGCGTCGTTCATACCGAGGTTGAGCACGGTGTCCATCATACCGGGCATCGATGCACGTGCGCCGGAACGTACCGATACGAGCAGCGGATTCTTCGGATCGTTGAAAGTCTTGCCGGTCAGGGCTTCGACATGAGATATAGCTTTGCGGACATCGTCGTTGATCAGACGGACAACTTCGTCGCGACCGCTGGCGGTGTACTGGTTACATACTTCTGTGGTGATAGTAAAACCGGGAGGCACAGGCATACCCAGCAGATTCATCTCGGCGAGGTTTGCGCCCTTACCTCCAAGGAGGTTTCGCATTTCGGCATTGCCTTCGGCCTTACCGTCGCCAAACGTATAGACTCTTTTCATGTGTTGATATATAGGGTTAGTAATTAGACGTTTACAACAACTCCGCGTAAGCAGTCAGCGAAGCGATGCAAAGTTAGCAATTTTATAGAAACAGAGAAAATTTTCTACCGTCTTTTTGAATTTGACGCTTCATAATAAGCTGCACAATAATCTGAATACAGTATTTTCGCAATTCTTTCGTATATTTGCTGTATAGAAAGATACTATGCAAGATTTTCTCTGGACAATTATCGGATGGATATGCAAAGGCGTCTCTGTGATGGCTCTTCTGGTCCTCATCATCGGCGTATGTCATGTCATTAAATTTTTAGTGACAAACGGCAATAGAAAATGGCACTATTACGAGCCGGATAAGCCGTGGAAGGGAGGGTATTGGGCGCCTCTATTACCGGATTACCCGCCTTACAATGAGTATGAATGGAATCCTGAAACATGCCGCCATGAACATAAGGTTACCGGCGAACCGCTTTATGATTGTAAACAGCCGATGAGACTGTCTAATAAGAAGGCTGAAAAAATCGAATGGGATTGGGACGCGCTGGGTATGCCCGACGAAAAGCCGATCATTTTGCCTCCGCCAAAGACGAAAAAACGGCCGGAATGGTTGCGATTTCTGCTCGAAGAAAATATCGCGTCACTTGTCGAAAAGCGAAGACGTCGGAAACAGGCCAAAACGCGAGAACAGGAAAATTTTAAGCCTTAAAGAAATTTGGGGCGTATACTTTGCTTATTTCGCGAGTTTTTACGACTTTTGCAGTGACAGGAAAAAGAACTAACCCTTAAAAAGATATATTTCCATGAACACAACACGGCTAATTGAATGTGTGCCGAATTTTTCAGAAGGGCGCGATCGCGCTGTTATCAAACAGATTACCGATGCGATTGAATCGGTAGAAGGCGTGCGTCTTCTCGATGTAGACCCCGGCGAAGCCACCAACAGGACTGTAGTAACTTTCGTAGGCGATCCCGAATCGGTTCAGGAAGCTGCATTCCGTGGCGTCAGGAAAGCTGCTGAACTTATCGACATGAGCCGCCATCATGGCGCTCACCCGCGCATGGGCGCTACTGACGTCTGCCCTCTGATTCCGGTCAGCGGCGTTACCCTCGAAGAGGCCGCCGAAATGGCCCGCAACCTCGGACGTCGTATTGCCGACGAACTGAATATACCCGTTTATGCATACGAGGCTTCGGCTCTCAAATCCGGGCGTAAGAATCTCGCAGTCTGCCGCCGAGGCGAATATGAAGGTCTGGCCGAGCGATTCGGTGGTGAAGACGGGCCTGACTTCGGCAACCGCCCGTGGGACGATGCTGCCGCCCGGACGGGTGCGACAGCTGTCGGTGCCCGCGATTTCCTTATCGCCGTTAATTATAACCTCAACACAACTTCAACGAGGCGCGCCAACGCTATCGCTTTCGACGTGCGTGAAAAAGGACGTCCGAAGCGCCAGGGTCCGAAAGTCAACGATCCGGTTGTCAAGGACGAAAACGGAAAGACAGTCATGATACCCGGCACTCTCAAAGGCACCAAGGCAATCGGATGGTTCATTGATGAATACGGCATTGCACAGGTGTCGATGAACATCACCGACATACGCACAACCCCGCTCCACGTTGCTTTCGACGAAGTGTGTCGGGCTGCCTCAGAACGTGGTATACGTGTGACCGGCACAGAGATCGTAGGTCTCATCCCGAAAAGCTGTCTGATCGATGCCGGACGTTATTTCCTCGCCAAACAGCAGCGCTCGGCCGGCATCTCCGAAGAAGCCATCATAAACATCGCAATAAAGTCGATGGGTCTCGACGACCTCAAGGAATTCAATCCCCGCGAAAAAGTGATCGAATATATCCTTGAAGACGCCAAGCCGCGCGGCAAACGCCTTGTCGACATGACACTGACCGAATTTGCCGAGGAAACCGCCTCGGAATCTCCCGCTCCCGGCGGTGGTTCCATAGCTGCCTATATGGGAGCACTCGGAGCTGCGCTTTCGACAATGGTTGCCAATCTTTCGGCGCATAAACCGGGCTGGGACGACAGATGGAAGGAATTCAGCGACTATGCCGAACGGGGTCATGCGCTGATGACCAAACTGCTCGCACTTGTTGACGAAGACACCGCAGCTTTCAATAAAATTATGGCAGTGTTCTCTATGCCGAAATCAACTCCCGAAGAAAAAGCAGCGCGCGCAGAAGCATTGGAAACAGCCACACTCTATGCCACTGAAGTTCCCCTCCGCACAATGGAGGCTTCATACGATGTATTCGACTATGCCGAAGCTATGGCCCGGGAAGGCAATCCGGCCTCTGTCAGCGATGCGGCCGTCGGAGCACTTGCCGCCAGAGCGGCTGTTGTGGGTGCACTTCTTAATGTAAGGATAAACGCCGCCGGACTGAAGAATCGCGAGAATGCCGAAAAACTGCTGACACGCGCCGATGAAATCGACAAAAAGTCAGAAGCCAGAGTTGCGACAGTTCTCGAAATAGCCAATTCAAAAATCAAATAAAGCATTCCATATATGACTAAAGAAGAATTCCGCGCCGTAGTTGCCGAGGGAATCCCCTCGAAACTGCCCGCGCCCAAGCCCCGCGATCCTGAAATCAACCATGCTCCGCGTCGCAAAGATATTCTCAGCGACGAAGAGAAGAAACTGGCCCTTCGCAACGCACTGCGCTATTTTCCCAAAGAGCTTCACAAAGAACTTGCTCCCGAGTTTGCGCAGGAGTTAGCCGACTATGGCCGGATTTATATGTATCGGCTGCGCCCCGACTACGAAATGAAAGCCCGTCCTATCGACTGGTATCCCGCACGCACACCTCAGGCTGCCGCGATCATGCTCATGATTCAGAACAACCTTGACAAGGCTGTCGCACAACATCCTCATGAACTTATCACCTATGGTGGCAACGGCGCCGTCTTCCAGAACTGGGCTCAGTATCGCCTTGTTATGAAGTATCTCTCCGAGATGACCGAGAACCAGACTCTGGTAATGTATTCTGGGCATCCTCTGGGCCTGTTCCCGAGCCATCCCGATGCTCCGCGCGTTGTTGTCACAAACGGCATGGTCATTCCCAATCATTCGAAACCCGACGACTGGGAGCGTATGAATGCCTTAGGAGTGTCACAATACGGCCAGATGACTGCCGGCTCATATATGTATATCGGCCCGCAGGGCATTGTTCACGGAACGACAATCACTGTAATGAATGCCGCCCGCCGCAAGCGCCACAGCGATGACATCGGCGGAATCCTGTTCGTTTCGAGCGGACTCGGAGGTATGAGCGGCGCCCAGCCCAAGGCCGGCGACATTGCCGGAGTTGTCAGCATCGTTGCCGAGATTAACCCCAAAGCCGTCACTAAGCGCTACGAACAGGGCTGGGTCGACGAGGTTTACACCGAACTTGACCCGCTGCTGGAGCGCGCCCGCAAGGCTGTGGCAGCCCGAGAGGCTGTCTCTCTGGCATATCAGGGCAACGTCGTAGACCTCTGGGAACGTCTGGCCGAGACTCCCGACCTGACCGTCGATCTCGGCAGCGACCAGACTTCACTCCATAACGCGCTAGCAGGCGGTTACTATCCTGTCGGCTACAGCTACGAAGAGGCCAACCGCATGATGGCTGAAGAGCCGGAACGTTTTGCCGAAGCTGTCGATGAATCACTGCGCCGTCAGGTCAAGGCAATCAATACCATTGCAGAGCGTGGAATGTATTTCTTTGACTACGGTAATGCCTTCCTACTGAAGTCATCACAGGCCGGAGCCGACATCATGGCCTCCGACGGGTCTGGCAGATTCCGCTATCCTTCATATGTCCAGGATATCATGGGCCCCATGTTCTTCGACTATGGTTTCGGCCCGTTCCGCTGGGTATGCACTTCAGGCGATCCCGAAGATCTCGCGCTGACCGACCGGCTGGCAGCTGAGGTTCTTGAAAGAGAACTTGCCGAGGCACCCGATGACATCCGCGGTCAGCTTGCCGACAATCTCCACTGGATCCGCGAAGCCGGCAAAAACAAGATGGTAGTAGGTTCACAGGCCCGCATTCTCTATGCCGACTCAAAAGGCCGCACAAATATTGCCCTGGAATTTAACAAAGCCGTCAAAGACGGTCGTCTGAAAGCACCGGTTGTTCTGGGGCGCGACCACCACGACGTCAGCGGCACCGATTCTCCCTACCGTGAGACATCCAACATCTACGACGGCTCGCAGTTCTGCGCCGATATGGCAGTCCACAACGTCATCGGCGACGCTATGCGCGGTGCAACGTGGGTATCACTCCACAACGGCGGCGGAGTCGGATGGGGAGAAGTAATAAACGGCGGCTTCGGCATGGTTGTCGACGGTTCCGACGCTTCAGAACGCCATATCCGCGAGATGCTTCTCTGGGATGTCAACAACGGAATCTCTCGCCGTGCATGGGCCCGCAACAGCGGTTCCATCGACGCCATCAAGCGTGAAATGGCCCGTACCCCCGGACTTGAAGTTACTCTCCCCAACTTTGTTGACGACGAAATCATTGAAACCTCAATTAAAAAATAAAGCAATGGAAATCCATCATATATCGCCCGAATGGCTCACACTCGACAAAGTCGAGGAAATCATTGAATCAGGTGCAAAACTCGTGCTCAGCGAGGAATCGCGCAAACGCATCAGCCGTTGCCGCGAATTCCTCGACAACAAAATGAAAACCCAGAGCGAACCTATCTACGGCATCACAACCGGTTTCGGCTCACTCTGCAACATCTCTATCTCCGAAGACCAGCTTCAGGCTCTTCAGAAAAATCTTGTCATGAGCCATTCGTGCGGCACGGGCGAACTCGTCGCCCCCGCAATCGTAAAGCTCATGCTCCTGACAAAGATACAAAGCCTCAGCTACGGTAATTCGGGTGTGCAGCTCGCCACCGTAGAGCGCCTCGTCGAATTCTTCAACCGCGACATTATCCCCGTTGTATTTGCGCAGGGTTCTCTCGGTGCATCCGGCGATCTCTCGCCGCTGGCAAATATGTGTCTTCCGATTCTCGGCCTCGGGGAAGTATATTATAAAGGAGAGCGCCGTCCCGCTTCGGAAGTGCTTGCTGAAGAAGGTCTCGAACCGCTTACTCTAATGTCGAAAGAAGGCCTCGCTCTTCTCAACGGCACCCAGTTCATGAGTTCTCACGCTGTTTATGCTCTCATCCGTGCGCGCCGTCTGAGCCGCTTTGCCGATAAGGTAGCCTCACTTTCACTCGACGCATTCAACGGCCGCATTGACCCGTTCGACGACCGGATTCAGGAAGTCCGTCCGCATCCGGGACAGCTCGCGACCGCTCGTGCGGTACGCGGATGGCTCGAAGGTTCGGAACTCATCAACCAGCCCGACAAAGCCGTTCAGGATCCCTACAGCTTCCGCTGTGTTCCGCAGGTTCACGGCGCTGTCAAGGATACCCTCGAGAATGTTTCGCGCACGATCGAAATCGAAATCAACTCTGCCACCGATAATCCTACGATATTCCCCGACGACGACCTCATCATCTCGGCAGGCAATTTCCACGGTGAACCCATCGCAATGCCAATGGATTTCCTTGCAGTGGCAATGAGCGAACTCGCCAACATTTCGGAAAGACGAACCTACAAGCTCATCAGCGGACAACGCAATCTGCCCTCATTCCTCGTGGCAACCCCCGGCGTAAACTCCGGCTTCATGATTCCCCAGTATACCGCAGCTTCTATCGTCAACCAGAGCAAAGGTCTCTGCTGGCCATGCTCTTGCGACTCAATTCCTTCGAGTCAGGGACAGGAAGACCATGTTTCTATGGGAGCCAATGCCGCCACCAAACTCGTGCGCGTTGTCGACAACACCGAGCGCGTTCTCGCAATTGAGATGCTCAACGCCGCTCAGGCACTGGAATTCCGCCGTCCTCTCAAAACATCGCCCAAACTCGAGGAATTTGTCAAGGAGTACCGCGAATTCGGCGTTCCGTTCGTAGTCAACGACATGGTGATGTATCCGCTCATTGCCAAGAGTGTTGAATTTGTCCGCGCTCAACGCTGATGCTACTCGTCCGCAATATATCAAGCCTGCTGGGAGTCTCAATGACTCCCCGCAAGGCTTTGCGCAGCGCAGATCTCGCCAACCCCTATGAGCTTCGCGATGCGTGGCTGCTAATTGATGACGATAAGGGTGTTATAGCAGAGTTCGGCAAAGGCCCCGAACCCGCGTTCGAAGGCACTGTCGTAGATGCCGGAGGTGGAATAGTTCTCCCCTCATTCTGCGACAGCCACACCCATATCGTTTATGCCGGTAGCCGCGACGGAGAGTTTCTTGACAAGATCAAAGGTCTCAGCTACGAGCAGATCGCTGCAAATGGCGGAGGGATTCTAAATTCGGCAGACCTTCTTGCCGTTACTTCTGAAGATGAGCTTTACCGTCAGGCACTCGGTCGGCTCAATGAAGTGATAGCCAAAGGCACCGGTGCAATCGAGATCAAGAGTGGATATGGTCTTTCGCTCGAAAGCGAGTTGAAAATGCTTCGCGTCATTGCCCGTCTGCGCGAATCAACTCCGGCAATTGTCAGATCAACATTCCTCGGAGCCCACGCAGTCGGACGCGCATATACAGGCCGACAGGCTGAATATGTCGATATGCTCGTCAATGACATGCTCCCGGCCGTTGCAGCCGAAGGTCTGGCTGATTTTGTCGATGTGTTCTGCGACCGCGGATTCTTCACCGTCGAAGAGACCGACCGAATACTTGAGGCTGCCTCGCGGTACGGGCTCCGTCCGAAAATCCATGCCAACGAGCTCGACAACTCCGGAGGGGTTCAGGTAGGTATCAAGCATGGCGCACTTTCCGTGGATCATCTCGAACGAGCCGGCGAAGCAGAGGTCGACGCGCTTGCGCAAAGCAATACCGTGGCTACATGTCTTCCCGGAGCATCATTCTTCCTGTCGATGCCTTACGCGCCTGCGCGGGCTATGGTCGATGCCGGAGTAGCTGTAGCGCTGGCGAGCGACTATAATCCCGGTTCGTCCCCATCAGGCGACATGAAAATGGTTGTCTCGCTCGGCTGTATCAAAATGAAGCTTCTTCCTGCCGAAGCAATAAATGCCGCCACGGTCAATGGTGCGGCTGCAATGGGAGTTGCCGACATCTGCGGCACACTTGCTCCCGGCATGAAAGCGAATTTCATAATAACATACCCGATTCCATCGCTGGCGTTCCTCCCCTACGCATATACATCGCCCACGATAGCGGCCGTATACCTCGCAGGACATAAGGTATCGTAATTCCAGCATATAACCTCTTTGACAACGCGGACACACTAAGTTGCAGCCCGCGTTGTCGCATATTACTCAAATTTGCCGGGAACCGATAAATGCGGTAACTTTGCAGCCGATTATGACTATTGAACGTTTTCGTCTGCTGCTGAAACCGTGGATGCTTCCGATTTCAATGATAATCGGAGCAATTTTCCACAATTATATGGAAGCTATAGCATGGCTGGCTCCCTGGCTTATATTCGCGATGCTGCTTATAACATTCTGCCGCATCAGACCGCGCGAAATTCATGTCACACCTCTGTCGTGGATGCTTCTTGCTGTTCAGCTCGGCGGAGCCGGTCTGGGCTATGCACTCTGCTGCCCAATGGGAGAAGCGATAGCACAAGGGGTTTTTATCTGTATTTTCTGTCCTACAGCAACAGCTGCCCCGGTAATCACGGGCATGCTTGGCGGAAGCATCCCACGTCTTGTAACGTTCTCAATCGTCAGCAATATAGCAGTTGCAATTCTCGCGCCCCCGGCATTCGCATTACTCGGTGCAGAAACGTCGATGACAATGCTCCATAGCACTCTTTTGATTGCAAAACGCGTTGTGCCGCTTATAATAGCTCCACTTTTTATCGCATTCTTCCTCGAACGCTTCTCACCGAAAATCCATCATAAAATCAGCGAAAACCAGGGGTTGTCGTTCTATCTTTGGGCGTGCTCACTTGTTCTGACCGTGGGCCGTTCAGTCAGCTTCATTATTTCCGAGCCTGCATCTATGATACCGACAATGATAGGACTTGCAGTTCTTTCAGCGGTGGCCTGCGGCATACAGTTTGCGGCCGGACACTGGATTGGCAAACGTTATGGCGACCAGATATCCGGAACCCAGGGACTCGGACAGAAGAATACAGTGCTCGCAATCTGGATGGCTCTGACTTATCTCAATCCGGTGGCATCTGTCGCTCCAGCCGCCTACGTAGCATGGCAAAACACATTCAATTCGCTGCAGCTATACTTCAAAACACGCCGCGATATCCAACAGTCTTGACCTCTCATTGGTTAATAGTGTAGTAGCAACTATTTATTCAGGTTTATGACTAATGACAGTATGTATGAGATTCTCATGAATCTCCCCGCCTTTCGGGGCATAACCTACAATAAGGTATCACAAATAGTCGAGAAGGCTAAATTCCATTTCCTACGCTTCTCTCCCGGCAACATTATAGTTGACGAAGGTGAAGAATGCACTTTTGTTAAATTTATCATCAAGGGTGCGGCTAAAATATCTATAATTGATAAGGCAAAACGCTTTTCAGTAGAACAGACACTCACGGCTCCCTCTATGATTTCACCCGATTTTCTTTTCGGAAGAATAACCCGATACCCCGGCAGAGTCGTCGCACAAGGGGCTGAAGACTGCGGTATAGTGCAGATTTCGAAAAATGATTACATGCAGCTTCTGGCGGGCGACGAAATTCTGATTCTGAATATGCTGAACATGCTTTCTATGAATTCACAACAAGGGCTGTGGGGAGCCTTGGCTATTTCGAACGGCTCTTTGGAGAGGCGCATAGCCAGTTGGATCATTGCATTGACTCAGAACGACGCTACAGACATCGTCATTCATGCCGGCCAAGATGATTTCTATCGCATATTCAGCACCGACAAAGAAATTTTTGACAAAACTATCGAATCAATGACACAGTGCAGCCTCATTGACAGTGAGCCGTTTACGCTTCGCATTAAATCACGCCGGGAGCTGCGCGATATGCTTTCATAATTTTTTTTCGCAGGGTGGTGTCACTTTTTGTATGTTTTATGCGACATACTTATAGCATCACATCTTGAACCATCAATGAAAGCAACACTTTTATTTGCCTCTGTCATCTTATGCGCCGTGTCAGCTCATGCCGCCGACGTAAAGGGACAAACCTACAACACTGTAGAAGAGCAGCCGGAGCCATACGCGACAATACGTATATTCGCTCTGACCGATACTGTCAAGCCGGTGACATACGGCACGACCAACGAATCAGGCTATTTCACGCTTCATGCGTCGCCGGGAAAATACCGTCTTAAAGCGCAGGCGGTCGGTCAGAAGACCTTGCAACGCGATTTCGAGCTGACATCTGACGGGATTGACTTCGGCCGGCTTGACTTCCAGCCCGACAATCTGCTCAGCGAGGTTACAGTGCAGGCTGCCAAACCTCTGGTAACACGTGAGATCGACCGCATCAGCTACGATGTCACCGAAGACGCCGACGCCCAGACATCGTCAGTCAGTGAGATTCTCTCAAAGGTGCCGATGGTCAATGTCGACGGAGAAGGCAATATAACAGTGCGCGGCAGCTCCAGTTTCAAGATTTACAAGAACGGACGTCCCAACAAGTCATTCTCGACAAACGCCAAAGAGCTGTTCAAGGCCATTCCTGCTTCGACCATCAAGAAAATCGAAGTCATAACTGATCCGGGTGCCCGCGAAGATGCCGAAGGTACTTCTGCAATCCTTAATATTGTTACGACCGACAACTCGACAATTCATGGAGCCATGCTGAACGTGAACCTCCATGCGTCGAGTCAGACTGATTTTGTCCCCACTCCATTCTTATGGGGAAGCGCCCAGCTCGGAAAATTCGTAGCGAGTGCCTACGGCGGTTACTGGCATTCCAACCGCGCAAACAGCAGAAGTCACAGCGAATCGATTACAGATTACGTCCAGACCGGCAACCGCTTTGAAAGCCGCAACATAAACAGCGGGACAAACGACGGAGGATATGCCGGTATCGATATGTCGTTCGAACTTGATTCCCTGAATCTGTTTACTGCTGAATTCTCTTATAACCAATACGGGATGAAGGCCGACACGGAATCGTTCAACAAAATGTTCGGCTGCGATGGCAACGAATTATATTCATACCATACAACCGGATTCAGCCATGTATCTCCCTCAATATGGCTTGAAGGCGCTTTCAATTACCAGCATTCTACACGGCGTAAAGGTGAGCTGATCACTCTCAGCTATCAAATCTCAGGCAATACAAGCAAGACCAACAACCAGACGAACTATGTCGATGCCGTCAATATGCCGGTCGACTATACCCAGACAAACCTCCTGTCGCGTACACGTCAGATCGAACAGACAGCTCAGGCCGACTGGACACGTCCTTTCGGAGAGAAACACGTACTTGACATCGGAGCAAAATATATCCACCGCTACAACCGAGCCAAATCCCATCAGGATTATGTCGGAGGCGAGGGTATTATCGACGATAACTTCAGTCATCTGACACAGGTTGCAGCTCTTTTTGCCGACTATCGGATAAAATTCGGCCGCTTCGGCGCCCGAGCAGGTCTGCGTTACGAATATTCGCGACTGTCGGCAAAATTCAACGACCCTGACAAGACCGATTTCAGCTCGAATCTGAATGATTTCGTGCCCAACGCCTCTTTCTCGTGGTCGCCCAACGACAAAAATACTTTCAAGGCAAGCTACGGAATGAGCATCTCGCGCCCCGGCATAGATTACCTCAATCCTACCGTCGTATCGTCACCTCTGTCGGTAAGCTATGGTAATCCTAACCTCGAAAGCGCCCGCAACAACTCGCTGAATCTTAACTATTCGTTCATGTCGGCGAAATTCTTCCTGGATGCTTCGGTAAACTACAGCTTTATCAACAATGACATGGCCGAGGTGACGACCGTCGACAACGATTTCATCACCAACACCTATGCCAACGGAATGCACACCCGAAACTGGTCAGTATCATTCTACGGCAGCTGGAATCCGACCGCGAAAACTTCATTCGGACTCAACGGCTCGTTCGGACAGGATCATCTGAGCCTCCGCACTACCGACTACAAATCCCTGACACGCTGGAACTATAATGTAATGCTGCGCTATACACAACATCTTCCCTGGAAACTGCGACTGTCAGTGTTCGGCGCCATATTCACCCAAGGAGCCAGCTCGCTTTATTATTACATGACATTCCCGAATCTGAGCAACTTTTACTACGCGGCAAATATTTCGCGCTCATTCCTCAAGGAAGACCGACTGACAGTAACGTTAGGCGTGCATAACCCCGGGCGGATGCATGGCACATACGAACAGCATACGGTCAATATGGACGCTCTGTCTGTCAGCCGCTCGACAAGCTACCGCCAGACAGCCTTTATGGTAAGAGTAGCATGGCGCTTCGGCTCGATGAGCGCTCAGGTAAAGACAATAGACAAGATCGTCAACGACGATGTCAGAGGCGCAAAATCAGCTCCTTCCCAATCCCAACAATAACAGCTTCCAGACATATAGTGACAAGAAGAATCGGTGAAACTCATTGCCGGTTCTTCTTTTTTCGCGATAATTCCGGCGTTTTTAGTAATTTTGCACTGATATGAGAGACGTAACAGACCTTACACTACTCGGGAATCAGAATACCCGATACGAAAATGAATATAATCCGGGCGTGCTTGAGACGTTCAACAATATGCATCCCGACCGCGATTATGTCGTAACATTCGACTGCCCTGAATTCACTTCGGTCTGCCCTAAGACCGGTCAGCCCGATTTCGGCAAGATAATAATCAACTATATTCCCGACGTGAAAATGGTTGAAAGCAAGTCGCTGAAACTCTATCTGTTCAGTTTCCGCAACCACGGAGCTTTCCACGAAGACTGCGTCAACATTATCCTCGATGATCTCGTGAAACTTATGTCACCGCGTTATATCGAGGTAATAGGAATATTCAATCCTCGCGGCGGCATCTCGATCTACCCTATGGCTACATACGCCACCGAACCATTCCGTGAACTCGAACGCCAGCGTCGTCTATCAGGATTTCATAACTCATGACTAAAGATTCTCTGATTGTATTATCGGGCGGAATGGACTCAGTCAGTCTGTTATACGTCTGTCGGGAAACGATTGCTCTTGCCGTCACTTTCGATTACGGCAGTAACCATGCCGGGCGCGAAATTGCCATGGCACGCGAAAACTGCCGCCGTCTCGGCATCGAGCACCTGGTGATTCCCCTCGACTTCATGTCGAAATATTTCAAATCGGCATTGCTCGAAGGTGCGGATGCGATACCTGACGCCGATTACGCTACCGAAAACATGACTGCGACCGTAGTTCCTTTCCGCAACGGCATCATGCTTTCCATTGCAGCCGGAATTGCCGAAAGCCGCGGTTTGAAGCGCGTTCTTATAGCTAATCATTCAGGAGACCACGCCATCTATCCTGATTGTCGTCCGGGGTTCATCAGCGCCATGTCGGAAGCGACCCGACGGGGAACATATCCCGGCATCGTTGTCGACGCGCCATTCACGAATCTGACAAAAGCCGATATCGCCCGTCAGGGCAGCGCAGCCGGCGCCGACTTCTCCCTTACATATTCATGCTACAAAGGAGGTGAACACCATTGCGGGAAGTGCGCGACATGCCGCGAACGTCGTCAGGCATTCGTCGACGCAGGTCTGCCCGACCCTACTGTCTACGATTGAGACAGAGTAAACCGGTGCTTAAGGGTAGTCGATGCTCCTACAAGTTCTTTGAAAGAACTGAGCATCGGCGAAATTTCGCCCCACGTGCCCGAAGGCCCTATATCCAAACAGCGTCGTCCTTCCTTTCGGTAAAGTTCATAAAGCCGGGCCGCTAACAGTCTCATGCCCTGCGCTTCGGCATGAAGACCGTTATCTCCCCAATAAACGATCTGCGATATGTCGTCTGAGACGTCGTTGATCAGGGCGGAAGCTATATCTGCGCCGTCAAGACTGACAACATAACCGCGCGTCTTCGTCAGCGGGGCTGTCGCGATCACTTCATCGAGTGACATAGCGAGAGGATATCCGCGCATCTTTCGGTTTTCGGCAATGACTTTGTATGCTCGTTCAAGAGATACAGACTCAAAAATCGCCCCCGACTTCTCGCTTTTATGAAGTCTATTGTTAGCCGATCCATGAATTATCGACTCATAAGGCCCGCGTGTCAGATCAAAATGGTTATTGACAAGGGCATCATCGCGCCACCCAGCGCATATGAACGCATATCGCAACATTGCATTATGCGATGCATCGAAAAATTCAGGGGGCAGAATTATGGTGGCTTCCATGCCTTTCAGGAAGCCCGTAAGCGAACCGACAGCTTCAATCAACGCTTCGGTTGTTAGTTTTTTCACGAAGTCGAATCCGCCGAAAGGAGCTGAGAAACCTGAGATGAGTCTTCCTTGACGCTCTCCGAAAATAATACCGCAGCGCGGTTTGTTATCAACTATGGAAAGATAGCGAATGGCATCAGCTTTCGCAGAATTAAATTCTGCGAAAGCTACACTATTATATACGTGCGAAAACATGGGGCCGAAAATGGCCGAATATTCCCGTGCAGAGACCTCGCTCGTTGTCATAAATCGGCAAGTCCGGCAATGGCTTCGACCGGCGATTCGGCATTGAAGACATAACTGCCTGCCACAAGAATGTCAGCCCCGGCAGCTGCGAGTTCACGTCCTGTTGTGAGGTTCACTCCGCCGTCTATTTCGATTTCAGCTTTTGAACCGCTATCGGCAATCAGTCGACGAAGGCGCATAAGCTTATTGAGAATCTGAGGAATGAATTTCTGGCCGCCGAAACCGGGATTGACACTCATAAGCAGAACCATGTCGACATCGCCGATAATATCGGTGAGCATTTCAACGGGAGTGGCGGGATTAAGTGTGACGCCTGCTTTCATTCCCGCATCATGAATTTCCTGGACTGTGCGGTGAAGATGCCGGCAAGCCTCAAAATGAACATTCATTATTTCGGCACCCGTATCGCGCACCTGTCTGACCCAGCGCTCCGGCTCGACGATCATCAGATGAACATCAAGCGGCTTGGTCACCAGATTCTGGATTGATTTCAGCACAGGGAAACCGAAAGAGATGTTAGGAACAAAGACTCCATCCATAACGTCGATATGGATATAGTCGGCACGACTGTTGTTCAGCATCTCGACATCGCGACCGAGGTTGGCGAAGTCGGCGGAAAGAAGTGAAGGCGATACTTTCATGATAATTCAGATTTATTGCGGGGCTTGAAAGCATTCCACAGAAGGAATGCAAGGCATATAACACCTATTGCAAGCCCGGCGTAGGTCAGATAATCGTTATATTTCTCAACTTGGGCAAACAGGTTCTCGATAGGCACAGTTTTACCGAGCCAATAACCTAATGCGGTAAGAACCACATTCCATATAAGAGCTCCGATTGTCGTGAACACGACGAATACTCCGATATTCATGCGGGCAATGCCGGCCGGGACAGAAATAAGCTGACGCACGACAGGCACGAGACGCCCGATAAGCGTCGACACTATTCCATGCTTGTTAAAGTATTCGTCAGCCTTGTCGACTTTAGCCCGATCAATCAGGCAAGCATGTCCCAGACGGCTGTCGGCAAAACGATAGACAAGCGGACGGCCGACCCAAAGGGCAAGATAATAGTTTATGAGAGCACCGCAAAGAGCTCCGGCTGTTGCAACCAAAGCCACTAAATACACATTCATGTCGCCGGTAGTGCAGGCAAGATATGCAGCCGGCGGAACGACCACTTCGCTGGGAAACGGAATAAACGAACTCTCAACTGTCATCAGCAGGAAAACAAGCCAATAGTCGGCATTGTCGACCACCCACTGGAAAAGCGCCGAAGCGTCGAAAATTGATAAAAGCATCATAGGGTTTACAATTTGGCGCAAAAGTAGCTATTTTCTCCGACATAGTCAGCTTATTTCACGGAAGAGTTAGGCGCCTGCCAGAACTAGGGCTTCATCTGTAGTCTGATAATCTGAATTAGGATAGCTGATTCCCTGCGGGACGAGCGCTACATGATAGAAGACTGTCAGGAAACAGCTGATGCCCGTCGCGAACAGGTTCCTTGAAATAGCCGGGAGACTTGACAAAAATGTCTTTCGCGAACCCGGCGACGCCAAACAAAAGAGTTGTCAGACAAAGTATAATGTATTTCTTCATTTTGATAGATTTAGCCAACGGCAAATATACACAAATTCCCGGAGTGCGGCGCGGGTCAAACCAAATTTCGGGCCATTTAGAACCGCTGTTTCGATTATTTGTTGTAATTTTGAAGCCATTGTAGAATTATCGGGCCGCATAAACGGCCTCTTTAACATAGCAGAATAGAAATGACTGACGAAATACTGCTGAAAGTCAGCGGCCTGCGCGCCGGCATCGAAGGGCGCGAGATCCTCCGTGGCGTCGACCTCACCGTCCGTCCCGGCGAAGTTCACGCAATCATGGGTCCCAACGGCTCGGGGAAATCGACTTTATCGGGCGTCCTGACAGGTAATCCGGTTTATAAGGTAACAGGCGGTTCCGCCATATTCCATGGGCTCGATCTTCTGTCGCTCGATCCCGCCGACCGCAGCCATGAGGGACTGTTCCTATCGTTCCAATATCCGGTTGAGATTCCCGGCGTGTCAATGGTCAACTTCATGCGTGCCGCCGTCAACGCCAAACGCAAATATTTCAACCAGCCGCCACTCTCAGCCGGCGAATTCCTGAAAATGATGCGCCAAAAGCGCGAAATAGTCGAGCTCGACAACAAGCTGGCGTCGAGATCGGTCAATGAAGGCTTCAGCGGAGGTGAGAAGAAGCGCAACGAGATTTTCCAGATGGCCGTTCTCGAACCCCGTCTGGCGATTCTCGACGAGACTGACAGCGGACTCGACATCGACGCTCTGAGAATTGTGGCCGGAGGCGTCAACAAGCTTAAGACCAACCAGAATGCTACAATCGTAATCACGCATTACCAGCGTCTTCTCGACTATATCAAGCCCGACTTCGTTCATGTGCTCTACAAGGGCAGAATCGTAAAGACCGGAGGCCCCGACCTTGCGCTCGAACTTGAGGAAAAAGGCTATGACTGGATCAAACGTGAAATCGACGGAGAAGAATGAATGCCCTTAGTCAATATCTCTCGCTGTTCGAAGCTAACAGGACCGCCTTCGAGAGCGTGACGTCGTCTGTCGTAAACGATCTTAGACTGGAGGCTTTCAGAATGCTCTCCGAAGCTACTTTATCCGGAAAGGATGCGACATCGCTCGAAGCGATGATAGCGCCCGATCGCGGCATCAATGTAAACCGGATTGCAATGCCGGTTGAAATCGCGGCCAGTTTCAAGTGTGCCGTGCCTCATATGTCAACTCTGCTCGGATTGATTATCGGAGACTCATTCCACGCGACGACATCTCTTGACAGGCAGTTGCCCGACGGTGTGACATTCATGTCGCTCGCCAGAGCTTCTCGCGAACATCCCGAGCTCCTGACACAATTCGGGAAGATAGCTCCGGCTGATAAAGCCGAGGTCGCCCTGAACAATATGATGTGGCAGGACGGCGCTCTCATCCATATTGCCAGAGGCACGAAAGTTGACCGTCCGCTACAGCTCGTGAAAATCTTTTCAGGAGCAAATATGCCGATGATGGCTTTCAGGAGACTGCTGATTGTGGTCGAAGAAGGCGCGAGCCTCCAGCTGCTGAGCTGCGACCACACTCAAGACCGGGGAGAATATTTTTCTGACGAGATCGTGGAAATATCATTGGCTGACAACGCCAGACTCGAATTGTGCGACATCGAAGAGAGTTCACTGACGACATCTCGCTATTCATCGGTATGGACGCGACTCGGACACAATGCTAAGATCAATCATACGACAGTTACGCTCAGTTGCGGAGCAACCCGCAACAATATAAATGTCGACATCGTCAATCCCGGAGCTCGTTCGAGACTGGCCGGAATGGCCATCGTCGACAAGAATATGCGCATTGACAACCGCACATCGGTCAATCACCTGAGCGAACACGGCACGTCAGACCAGATGTTCAAATATGTTCTCGACGACGAAGCCCGCGGAAAATTCGAAGGATGCATAACGGTGGCTCCAGGCGCAAAATTTACCGAAGCTTACCAGACGAACCGTAACATTCTGGCATCAAAGAACGCGCGGATGAATTCCAATCCATGGCTCGAGATTTATAACGACGATGTTAAATGCAGCCACGGTGCATCAACAGGCCAGCTCGACCCCGACGCTCTGTTCTACATGGAGCAGCGCGGCATACCACAGCCCGAAGCCAAGGTCATGCTAATGCAGGCTTTCATGGTAGATATTATCGACGCTGTCGGTATCGACGGTCTGCGCGACCGTCTACGTCACCTTGTAGAGACCCGTTTCAGCGGGGCTGATGACCGTTCATGCGATGCCTGTCAATCACATTGCCGCCAATGACAACTCTGAAAACGACATACGATCCTGAAAAGTGGCGCTCATATTTCCCGATACTTCAGCGCCGGCTCTATAACAGACCGCTTATATACCTCGACAACACGGCAACGAGCCAGACACCCGAGCCGGTTGTCGAAGCCATTACTGCCGGTTATACGACGGCTAAAGCTAATGTCCACCGCGGAGTCCACACCCTCAGTCAGGAAGCCACCGCACGTCAGGAAGAGGCGCGCGAGCGTGTCGCACGTTTTATCAACGCGAGATCGACCAAAGAGATAATCTTCACTCGCGGGACAACCGAGGCGCTGAATCTTGTTGCTTCGAGTTTCGGAGGCACCCGGCTCAAAGCCGGCGACGAACTTATTCTGACTGTAATGGAGCATCATGCCAACATAGTGCCGTGGCAGCTTCTCCAGAACAGAATCCCGTTCAAGATCAGAGTAGTTCCGATTCAAAGCGACGGGACTCTCGACATGGAAGTCTTCAAAAGTCTCATTTCTGAAAGAACTCGGATTGTCAGCATATGTCACGCCTCGAACGTTCTCGGAACTATAAATCCAATCTCAGAAATTACCTCGATAGCCCACGCAAAAGGAATTCCGGTCATTGTCGACGGGGCTCAGGCTGTGGCTCATCAAAGAGTAGATGTTCAGGCGCTCGATGTCGATTTCTATACATTCTCGCTCCACAAAATGTATGGGCCTTCAGGTGTCGGCGTCCTGTATGGCCGTAAGGAGCTGCTTGAAGAGATGCCTCCATATCAAGGGGGCGGAGAGATGATCAGTCATGTCAGTTTTGAGGGCACGACTTTTGCCGAGCTACCCTATAAGTTCGAGGCGGGTACTCCCGACTTCATCGACATAGCCGCCGTTCCCGCTGCCATTGACTTCATCGAGAAAGTCGGATATGACAACATTGCGGCTCACGAGAGAATGCTTCTCGAGCACACAACCGACCGGCTCGTCAAAGAAATACCCGGAATCAATATCTACGGGACGACTTCCGACAAATGCGCGATAATATCGTTTAACATCAACCACGAGCATAACTACGATGTCGGGATGTTGCTCGACAAGCTCGGTATAGCCGTGAGAACCGGTCACCATTGTGCCCAGCCGCTCATGGAGAGTCTCGGAATAACGGGGTGTGCCAGAGCTTCTTTTGCACTTTATAATACGATGTCTGAAGCAGATGCCTTTGTCGACAGTCTCAAACGTGTGGCTGCAATGCTTGGCTGATCCCATCTATGAAGTCGGCATGGAAGAAACGGCGTATTGTCATCGCGGTAATAATTATTGCCGCGATAATATTTGGTTTGGCTTTATACATGATCTACTTCACACGTTCACGGGCGATTATAGCGAGTGCCAACCCTGATAAAAGCCTCTATCCGATCACAGGCATAGACATCTCTGCCCATAACGGAGAAATAGACTTCGATGCTGTTGCCGCCGACAGTGTCGACTTCGTTTACGTAAAAGCTACAGAAGGTGGCGATTTCAAAGACCGGAATTTTTACGATAATATCCGTAAAGCCCGTAAGGCAGGTCTGAAAGTCGGCGCATATCATTTTTTCCGTTTCGACGCTCCCGGCCACATGCAGGCACTGAATTTTCTCCACAGCATAGGCAACAGGCAGCTTGATCTGCCACTGGCGATCGACGTTGAGGAATGGGGAAATCCCGGAGGTATCGACGACGACACCATACTCGGTCGTCTTGGCGAAATGACCGATTATCTCGAATCAAGAGGCTACAGAGTGATTGTCTACACCAATAAAAAAGGATTTACCCGCTTCATCGACCAACGACGACCGAGGATGCTCTGGATTTGCTCATTTACCAATCCGCCGGGGCCCGATAAATGGCAATTGTGGCAGCACACCCACCGTGGAAACATCGACGGCATAAAGGGATCTGTCGACGTCAATACATTCAATGGCTCACGCGACAAATGGGAATCATGGCTCAATATTCTGTCGTCACAGCACTGAAACATCAAAAAACGGACTGACAAGATTCCTCAACCCGATTTTTTCACTATCTTTGCCAAAAACACAAAAACTACAACAAATGCAGTCAACGCAATCTATCACAACATCTCTCCGCGACAAGGCTTGGGCACGCTGGACGGCCCTCGGTCTTCTGGCTTTCGCAATGTTCTGTTCATACGTGTTCATGGACATTCTGTCGCCTATCAAGGATCTTCTCCAGTCGACCCGCGGATGGGACTCCACAGCCTTCGGCACTATGCAGGGTTCGGAGACATTCCTCAACGTGTTTATCTTCTTCCTGATTTTCGCGGGAATTATCCTCGACAAGATGGGAGTGCGCTTTACGGCGGTGCTCTCGGGAGCAGTAATGCTCGTCGGCGCAAGTATAAACTGGTATGCCCTGACCGACGCCTTCCTCGGCTCGAGTCTCGACGTCTGGTTCACCAACCATCTCAACCATATTCCCGTTTTCGAGCAACTCGGAATCTCGCCCTTCTATGAGGGAATGCCGGCCTCGGCTAAGTTTTCGGCCGTCGGCTTCATGATTTTCGGCTGCGGTGTCGAAATGGCCGGTATCACCGTCAGCCGAGGAATTGTCAAATGGTTCAAGGGCCGCGAAATGGCGCTCGCTATGGGTTCGGAAATGGCACTTGCCAGACTTGGTGTCGCTACCTGTATGATTTTCTCTCCGATGTTCGCCAACCTCGGCGGCACAGTCAGCGTTTCGCGTGCTGTCGCTTTCGGAGTCCTTCTTCTGCTTATAGCGTTGATTATGTTTATCGTTTACTTCTTCATGGATAAGAAGCTCGACGCATCGGGCGACGTTGAAGAGGAAAAAGACGATCCCTTCAAAATCAGCGACCTCGGCAAAATCCTATCTTCGGGCGGCTTCTGGCTCGTGGCTCTTCTCTGCGTACTCTACTATTCTGCAATCTTCCCCTTTCAGAAGTATGCTGTCAATATGCTTCAGTGCAATCTGACGCTGACGCCACCCGACGCTGATTCCTTCTGGGCATCTGACACAGTGACTGTAATCCAGTATGTCATCATGATTATAGTTGCCGGAGCCGCATTTGCCGGTAACTTCTCAAAAAACAAAATCGGTCGCATACTGATGTTCAGCATCGCCATTCTCTCACTGATCACCTACTGCTTCTTCGGCTATATGCGCCAGTCGGCAGCCGCTATTTTTGCAGTCTTCCCCCTGCTCGCCGTCGGCATCACCCCGATTCTTGGCAAATTTGTTGACTATAAGGGCAAAGCAGCCTCAATGCTGGTTGTCGGCTCACTGCTGTTGATTGCCTGCCATCTGACCTTCGCGTTCATTCTTCCGATGTTCAAGGGTATCGACGTGGGTGGTGTTATAGTCGCATATCTGACAATACTCGTGCTTGGCGCATCATTCTCGCTTGTTCCCGCATCGCTTTGGCCGAGCGTGCCCAAACTCGTCGACTCCAAAATTATCGGTTCGGCCTACGCCCTGATTTTCTGGATTCAGAATATAGGTCTCTGGCTCTTCCCGCTGCTTATCGGTAAAGTCCTCGATGCCACCAATCCTCAGATTAGCGAGGCAATCGCCAACGGAACAATGACCGCCGAAGAGGCAGCAGTCAGCTACAACTATACAGCCCCTCTCGTGATGCTCGCAGGCTTAGGTCTGGCAGCCCTGATAATCGGCTTCATTCTCCTTGGACTCAACAAGAAAAAAGGACTTGGCCTCGAAGATCCCAATATCAAGGAGCCACAGGCCGAAATCATGGAGAGCGAAGTTGAATCTGTCGAACAATGACCTTTATATTCTGAAATGGCTTCATTTTCGATTGAGGGTGGTCGCCGGCTCGAAGGCGAAATAACTCCCCAAGGCGCCAAAAACGAAGCGCTTGAGGTGCTCTGTGCGGTACTTTTGACCGACGAACCGGTAACCATTACTAATGTTCCCGAGATTCTCGATGTCCAGAATCTGTTGAGTCTGCTGGGCGACATTGGCGTCAGTGTTGTCAAAAATGCGCCCGGAGACTATACGCTTCAGGCATCGCAGATCAATGAAGATTTTCTTGCCTCTCCGGAGTATATCAGACGTTCACGGTCACTCCGAGGCTCTGTAATGCTCATCGGCCCGCTTCTCGGACGTATCGGGCGTGCCTATATGGCAAAACCCGGCGGCGACAGAATCGGAAGGCGTCGTCTCGACACACATTTTCTCGGACTGCGCAAGTTAGGCGCGGAATTTTCCATCGAGCCCGGGATGCCGGGATGCCTGCTGTCATGCAGAGAGCTGAAGGGAAGCTATATGCTTCTCGACGAAGCTTCAGTGACGGGTACGGCAAACATAATAATGGCCTCTGTCCTTGCCCACGGCACTACTACTATATATAATGCCGCATGCGAGCCTTACGTGCAGCAATTATGCAAGATGCTTAATGCCATGGGAGCCAAAATCTCAGGCATCAGTTCTAATTTGCTGACTATCGAGGGTGTTTCCCGACTTCACGGGACAACCCATCGGCTTCTTCCTGACATGATCGAAGTAGGGTCATTCATCGGGATGGCGGCAATGACGCGCTCGGAAATAACCATCCGCAATGTCTCATACGAGAACCTCGGAATTATTCCTCAACAGTTTCGGCGCATGGGTGTTGCCGTGGTGCAGCGTGGCGACGACATAATTGTGCCCGCTCAGGAACACTATGAGATAGAATCATTTCTCGACGGGTCGATTCTGACTCTGGCGGATGCCCCCTGGCCGGGACTGACGCCTGATCTCCTTAGTGTCATGCTCGTGGTGGCAACCCAGGCCAAGGGCAGTGTGCTCATCCATCAGAAGATGTTCGAAAGCCGTCTTTTCTTTGTCGACAAACTCATAGAGATGGGCGCTCAGATAATTCTGTGCGATCCCCATCGCGCTGTCGTCATAGGTCATGACCATCGCAAGCGTCTGATGGGAGGACACATGACGTCGCCCGACATACGCGCCGGAATAGCGCTTCTGATTGCAGCGCTAAGCGCTACGGGGACATCTGTCATAAGCAATATCGAGCAGATTGACCGTGGTTATCAAGACATCGAAAGCCGTCTGAGAGCTCTCGGCGCAAAAATCACACGTATTGAACAATGTTGAAAATCACTGACAACGCATCGCTTCGCAGGCTGAACACGTTCGGCATCAACGCTACTTGCGACACTCTTATAGAATATACGTCGGCCGAGGATTTGGCCGACGTAAAAATTTGCGGTTCCTTCCTGAATATAGGCCTCGGAAGCAATATGCTTTTTGTAAAGCCTCATTACAGAGGCACGGTGCTACATTCTAAGATAGCAGATTTCGAGATGCTCGATGATCGGACTGTCAGAGTAGGCGCCGGCATAGAATGGGACGACACGGTTGCGCGGACTGTCAAGATGAAGTTATATGGGCTTGAGAATCTTAGCCTTATACCGGGACAGACAGGAAGTGCGGCCGTTCAGAACATCGGGGCATACGGAGCCGAAGCGGGTGACAGGATTGTGTCGGTCGAGACCTACGATTTAAAGGACCACAAGAAAGTCGTTTTCTCACACGACGATTTACATTACGGCTACCGTGACTCGATTCTAAAACATCGTGATATGGAAAACTTTGTGGTCACTCACGTAGTATTCCGTCTCGACAAAGAATTCGAGCCGATTCTGACATACGGTGGCCTTGCATCGCATTTCCCGGACAGACATGCGCTTACAGCCGATGAATTGCGAAATACTATAATCGAGGTACGTCGGTCGAAGCTTCCCGACCCTGTTGTACTGGGAAATGCCGGCAGTTTCTTTAAGAATCCTGTCGTGTCGGCTGAAAAAGCGGCCGCCTTGGGCGCAGTCTATCCGGCTATGCCGCAGTTTGATGTCGCGGGAGGCGTAAAACTCTCTGCAGGCTGGCTTATTCAGGAAGCCGGATGGAAAGGTAAATCATTAGGGCACGCCGGTGTCTATGAGAAGCAGGCCCTCGTATTGGTGAACCTCGGGGGTGCCACCGGCTCTGACATCGAAACCCTCGCTAAAGCTGTGACCGATGATGTCAATGAGAAATTCGGGATAGAGCTTCAGCCTGAGGTCAGGTTTATCTACTGATATTTTCTTTCAGACCAATCATTTCAGCGACCGTAAACCCGCCTATTCCGTCAAGAACCAAATCGGAATACCGGGCGACTACACTTCGGGGATTGGTTGTCGAAAGGGCGATTACCGTTGCCCCGCTTGCACGTCCCGCCTGCAGTCCCTGAATCGAGTCCTCAAAGACAAAACAATCTGAAGGATCAAACCCGAGCAGCTTCGCAGCCGTTAAATATCCTTCGGGATTCGGCTTGGATTTTTTCACCATGGATCCTGTCACTACTGCTTCGAAGCAATCTCTCAATCTTGGATGACGCTTCCATAAGACCTCCATCTTGTCATCGGCGCTTGAAGTAACCAAAGCACGCGCCACACCGGCTTCTGACAACGAATCAAGAAACTCTACGGCGCCGGGATAAAGCGGAAGCTCCATATTGAGCTCGAATTCCTGAAGACGGGCGACTATATCATCTCTAACCGACTGCTCGGCATAGTTCGACAGTATACTCGTCAGATTAGTCCCTTTTATCGCCATAGCAAAATCCGGAATGCCTGTCGGGAAAATATGTTCAATGCCGTCCCAAAAAACAGTGTAACGGCTCTCACTGTCGATAATGACTCCGTCGAGATCAAAAAGAGCTGCGTATTGCATAATTATAGCGGTTGTATCAGGTCACAAAATTAGTAAATACCCATCTCATGCCGAAATTTTGAAGTAACTTTGCATCGTAAAACAAGTATATCAATGTCGCAGCTTACTCAGTCCACACCCGAAACTCTTGGTCGGAAATCTATCGGCAGCCTGTTGTTGCAGTATTCCGTACCCGCAGTCATAGCAAGCGTTGCGACATCCTTATATAATATTATCGACAGTATATTCATAGGCCGCGGCGTCGGAGCAATGGCTATTGCCGGACTCGCCATCACCTTCCCGCTGATGAATCTGGTAATGGCGTTCTGTATGTTTATCGCTGTCGGAGGGGCAGCCGTATCGTCGATCTTTCTCGGGCAGCAGAACCGCGACAGAGCTACCGACGTCCTGAACAATGTGCTCGTCCTCTGCCTTATTCATTCCGTTGTATTCGGAGGATTGGCTTTCGTATTCCTTGACGACATTCTGATTTTTTTCGGTGCTACAGACTCCACTATACCCTTTGCGCGAGAATTCATGCAGGTAATATTGTTAGGATCGCCCATATCATACGTATTTATCGGGCTGAACAATATCATGCGCGCAACCGGCTATCCGCGTAAGGCGATGATTTCTGCCCTGCTGTCGGTCGTAGCCAATATCATAATAGCTCCGATATTGATTTTCAAGCTCGACTGGGGCATTCGTGGTGCCGCTTTTTCGACAATATGTGGGCAGACAGTCGCTCTCATCTGGGTTCTAATTCATTTCAGCAGCTCCAAAAGCTTTGTCCATTTCGATTTCAGGATGTCGTGGTTGAAGTGGACGATAGTAAGGCGCATCTATGCTATCGGAATGTCACCGTTTCTGATGAATGTATGCGCTTGTGTCGTCGTTATTTTCATTAACCACGCTCTGCTTGACTGTGCCGGTTCAGATGGAGATCTGGCTGTCGGAGCATTCGGCATTCTGAACAGAACAACGATGTTCTTTGTGATGATTGTGTTCGGTGTCACTCAGGGAATGCAACCGATACTGGGCTATAACTATGGCGCCGGCAACATCGTCAGGGTTAAACGCACACTCCGTATCGGAATATGGATCGGTGTTGCAATAACCTCAGTAGGTTGGGCTTTGACAGAGCTCATCCCGTCGACGATAAGTTCATTATTTACCGTCGATCCGACACTTATCGCGATAGCCAGTCGCGGATTCCGCATTTACTTCATCTTTTATCCGCTTGTTGGCGCACAAATAATTATCCAGAACTTTTTTCAGGCCGTGGGCCATCCTATATATTCTATAATACTGTCGCTGACCCGCCAGCTATTGTTACTTATTCCGTTCCTTTCAATATTTCCCGGAATCTGGGGAGTTGACGGAGTTTGGGCTTCAATGACCGGCAGCGATATGCTTTCGTTTTTTCTTGCCATAGGTATTCTTGCATGGGCTACACGCCGCAGCAATTCAATTTTTAAACCAAAAATGTCATAATTAAATGACTGAAGATATACAACTTAGACTCGATCCGCGAAGTGCCGCATCAGAACTGAAAGTAATCGGCGAGGTCTCGAGTCGGCTCGGAATCGACGCTAACCGCATAAAAGCCGTGAAAACCATTCGCCGCAGCATTGACGCGCGTCAGCGGAGAGTGATGATCAATCTGACAGTGCGCGCTTTCATAGACGAGGCCCCGGCCTCTACCCTCCCCGCCCCTGTCGAGTTCACGGAATTGAGCCCGGAATCTCCAGAAGCCTTAATTGTAGGAGCCGGCCCCGCGGGACTGTTTGCCGCCCTGCGCCTGATAGAGCTCGGAATAAAACCGATAATATTCGAACGTGGAAAAGACGTTGACTCGCGCCGTATTGACGTAGCCGACATATCAAGAAAAGGAATAGTCGATCCTGATTCAAACTACTGCTTCGGAGAAGGAGGCGCGGGAACATTCAGTGACGGTAAGCTGTTTACTCGCAGCAAAAAGCGCGGGCCTGTCGATGTTATTCTCAATCTGCTCTATCAGCATGGCGCATCCGCGGACATCCTCGTCGAGGCGCATCCGCATATCGGCACAAACCGCCTGCCTGAGATAATCAAACGGATACGTCTCACAATTGAACATTGCGGAGGCGAAGTTCATTTCGGATCGAGAGTTGAAAAAATAATGATCTCCGACCATCGCGTTGAAGGGATTGCTCTGGCTGACGGCAGCAAGTTCTTCGGGCCGGTTATCCTCGCGACAGGCCACTCCGCCAGAGATGTTTATAAAATGCTTAATTCCGAAGGGGTCGCACTCGAAGCAAAAGGAATAGCAATGGGGGTCAGACTTGAACACCCGCAGTCGCTCATCGACTCATTGCGATATCACTCTGCCCAGGGACGCGGGCAATATCTTCCTCCGGCAGAATACACTCAGCTGACGCGCGTCGACGGACGCGGTGTCTACAGTTTCTGCATGTGTCCGGGCGGTGTGGTAGTCCCGGCATCGTCTGCTCCGGGCGAACTCGTGGTCAACGGAATGTCGTCGTCATCACGAAGCGGACGTTGGGCAAACTCAGGAATGGTTGTGGAAGTTCTGCCGGAAGATGTCCCCGAGCAATATGCTTCTGAAGGGCCTCTCTCGTTAATGGCATGGCAACAGGATATTGAACGCAGGTTCTTTAATGCCGGCGACGGCAGCCAAAGTGCTCCGGCTCAAAAAATGACCGACTTTGTCGACGGCAGACTCTCTGAAACGCTTAATCCATCGAGCTATGCTCCCGGTTTGTTCAGTGCGCGTGTCGACAAACTCCTTCCCAGACAGATAACGGTACGTCTGCAAGAAGGATTTCGTGACTTCAACAAGAAACAGCGCGGTTTCCTTACCGAAAAAGCCACTGTCATCGGCGACGAAACGCGCACGTCGTCACCCGTAAGAATCACACGTGACCCCGAAACCCTTGAATCAGTGAACACCCGTGGATTTTTTCCCGCTGGAGAAGGCGCAGGATACGCCGGAGGGATTGTCTCGGCTGCAATTGACGGCAGACGCTGCGCAGAATCACTGGCAGACTATTTAAAAAGCATGTAGAAAACCCAGCTCAAAAACGCTCCTACTACCGAAAAACAGCCCAAGATTCGCAAAAAAAACTTTTTACGCGGCAACTCGTCTTTTCTACGCGGCCATAGAAAAGTGTATAACACAGCGCATATCAATGCATAGAGAACTGCTACAATGAAATATATCTCAATCATATAAATGCAAAATTACAAATTATAATCGATTTACGATTTATCTGATCCGGATAATTCTTATTCCGTGTTCAATCCACGAAAAGCCATTATTCATAAGCTATAAATACTCTTATCGAAAGAGGCCGGCTTACCATCGGTCTCATTTCGCATAATCACGCCTCTGATAGATTATATATCAACCAGATCGAGTTAAACCATGTTAATTATTGTATTCAAACGGAGACGAAATTAACATTTGTATTTGCACAAACCCTACGGCAGACGTGCAAAACGCCTTTAAATCACGCCAAATTCCCGCAAGAGCGAACTAAACATTTAATTAGTATACATAATAATCAGAAGATAAGCTAAATAGCAATATTTAAAGATTCGGATAAAAACAACGCTAATGTCAATAAGGGTTAATTTTTAACCGACACCGCGCGCAATTGTTAAATATTTCGAGCAAAATTAAGTATTGTTGATCAATCTAAAATTGGTCTCAAAAAAATGCAATAGATTGAGAATGACCATTTTGCCATTTGCAAGGCTCAATGAAAAAGAGTAATTTTGCATCGTCAAAAACAGAAAATACAGTGCGCCGTAATCTGAATGGATTTCAAGAGCGCTTTAACCAAAACTTATAAATGAACAATTCAATTAAAGCAATCATATCCGGGGTTACGTTTGGCCTCATTTCGCTCACAAGCGTTAACGCAACAGCAGTCCAACACACCGGAGTACCGATGAAACACGCCCGTGCAACCGAACTCCAGCAGGAAATCAGTGCGGCTTTTGTCGAGCAGTCATTTGAGAATGCCCGGCTGCACAGTCCCTTTGCAGGCTTCAAGGCGCGTCCTACCGCCAAAAGCGCGAGCGGATCAGAACTTGCCAAAGAAATGATCGAATACGCCGCTAAGTTCCTCGGGACGCCTTACGTATGGGGCTCGACAGGCCCTAAGTCATTCGATTGCTCCGGCTTCACAAGCTATGTTTATCGCAAATTCGGAATCCATATAAACCGCACTTCAGGTCAGCAATACACTCAGGGCACCAAAGTAAATGTCAAAAACCTTCAGCCCGGTGATCTCCTGTTTTTCAGCAGCCGCCGAAGCGGACGTCGCGGAGTCGGACACGTTGCAATGGTTGCTTCAGTCGATCGTGAAAACGGAACTTGCAAATTTATTCACGCTTCTACCCGCCGAGGCGTAGTTTATCAGAACTTCCCCGACAACGGTTATTACTCAAGCCATTTTATTGGAGCAAAAAGAATAATCAACGACGGACACATAGAAGCTTTCAACAATAAATAAACTACAAAACGTTGATAACCTACCGATAATTGCCGGTGCCCGCTCAGGGTTCCGGCTTTTTATTTGCATTATTAGCCTACAATTATTATTTTTGCCGATATTTAAACCGATCTATATGCTGCTATCCATGACGGGGTTTGGCAAGGCCGTGAAACAGACCCCCGGACTCAAAATCACGGTTGAAGTAAAGTCTCTAAACTCAAAACAGATCGACATCTCATCACGGGTTCCGGGCTCATGTCGCGAACTCGATCTTGAAATGCGAGCAATAATATCCCAACGTCTTAAACGCGGGAAAGTAGACCTTACAGTTAATATCGAAGGAACGGCAGCCAACGATAGCGCGACTCTCGACATCGAGACAATGCAGATCTATAAGCAGCAGATTGAGCAAGCACGCGCTGCTCTCGGACTTCCTGAACCAGCCGACTGGTATGCAACCCTTTTGCGGCTTCCTGACGTTGTTCGCACAAACAGCTCCACCGGACTGCGTCCGGAAATACGCACCGACATCCTTGAAACCCTTAACCGAGCCATCGATGAATTGATCAGCTATCGCCGAAATGAAGGTTCGAAACTTGAGACATTCTTTTCCGATAGAGTGAGCCAGATCGGGGAACTTCTGACGACAGTCGGCCCCTACGAAATTGAGCGGGTCACCAAGATACGGCGCCGTATTGAAGAGAATCTTGCCTCACTGACAAAGATCGACGTTGATCGGGCCCGCCTTGAGCAGGAAATGATATTTTATATAGAAAAGCTCGACATTAACGAAGAAAAGCAGCGGCTGGCTACGCATCTCAGCTATTTCATCGACACCATGAACGGAGCCGAAGGCCAAGGTAAAAAACTAGGTTTCATAGCTCAGGAAATGGGACGCGAGATAAATACGCTCGGATCAAAGAGCAACCATGCCGAAATGCAGCGTATCGTCGTAAAGATGAAAGATGAGCTTGAGCAGATAAAAGAACAAGTTCTAAACGTGCTCTGAACCATGGAGGGAAAGATTATTATCCTATCAGCGCCCTCAGGCTGCGGTAAATCAACGATAATCAAGGCTCTTATGGAGCGCGGCGATCTCAATCTGCGCTTCAGTGTCTCAGCCACAAACAGACCGCCGCGGGTCGGAGAGATCAACGGAATACACTATCATTTCCTCAGCGACGAGGAATTCCGGAGCCATATTAAGTCAGGTGACTTCGTAGAACATGAAGAAGTATATCCCGGCCGTTTCTACGGCACCTTGCGGAGCGAGATTGACTCGATACTCGCATCAGGGTTTAACTGCATTCTTGATATTGACGTCGAGGGAGCTCTTAATGTAAAAAAAATATACGGTGACCGGGCAATCGCAATCTTCATTGCACCCCCCTCGCTCGAAGAGCTCGCCAACCGGCTTCGCCTTCGCGCCACCGACAGCGAATCTGACATCTCGAAGCGTCTTTCAAAAGCCGAAACCGAAATGGGCTATGAACCGCGTTTCGACAACACTGTTGTCAACGATGACCTCGCTTCGGCCATCGACACAGTCCACGACACCATATCAGAATTTCTCAGCAAGTCATGACGGAGACCGCGCTTCGGAAAATAGGGATTCTGGGAGGGTCATTCAACCCTGTTCACGTGGGTCACATGATGCTTGCGAGCTACATACAGCAGTTTACAGACATCGACAAAGTGTGGCTTACCCTGTCGCCGCGCAATCCCTTAAAATCCCGTCCGAACGAACTTATCTCAGACCTGGCACGACTCGATATGCTACGCATCGCGACAAGCCAGACTTCCGGCATAGAAGTGTGCGACATAGAACTGTCGATGCCACGTCCAAATTATACGATTGATACCCTAAGGCTTCTGCGCAAAAGATACCCGCGCAACAGTTTCCAGCTCATTATCGGAAGCGACAACTGGCGGATATTCACCCAATGGCGCGATTATCAGGAAATAATAGATGACTTCGGAGTAATTGTCTATCCTCGCCCCGGCTATCGCACACCTACAATCTACGAGGATAATGTCGAGATTATCGACGCGCCCGAGAATTCGCTATCCTCAACATTCATACGCGATTCAATCATGCGCGGCAAGAATATGCATTATTTCCTCCCGGAAGGTGTCTATGACTATATCCGGGCCCATGATCTTTACAAAATTCAGAAACAATGAGTGGATTTCTTGCTCCGAATACTTTGGCATTCATGGCGTTGGCTAATGAATACTGTCAGGCGCTCGAGACTGCCGAATCGGCCGATACAGTTGAATTTACTTCGACTATGACCCGGCTCCTTCCCCGAATATACATAAGCGCGACCGACCTGACCGGGGCTGTCGCTCTCGATGAATATTCAAGCGAGTATATCGATAATGTCCTTAGTGAAGATTACTATAATTCAATCCGCCTCGCCATTGAGAATCTTTTCGGAGCAGAAGACGTGTATCTTGAAGTCTTCGAGGAAGACATGAAGTATTCCGACACTCCGATCTCAGCAAGTATAGCCGAAGGTCTTTCCGACATTTTTCAGGTTCTGTATAATTTTCTCGAGGCCGTACGCGATGCGCCAAATGAGATTATCGAATCAGCCGTGACGGCCGTAAAGGAAGAGTTTGACACATATTGGAGCCGAATCCTCTGCAATGTCATGAGGCCGTTGGATCGTCTCCGTTGCGAAAACTCCCACGATTGATTCTCATTTCAACGGACGCTTAAGGAAGCGTATAACTGTCTTATAAAGCGGGAATCTGAATGTCAGTATGGCATTTTGCTCAATTGACGCATCTATATCTTCCGTCATCTTCTCGCCCAATGCGTCGTACCAGACAAGATAAAACTGATCGACAAGCATTTTAACCGGTTCAAGATGCCCTTTCAGCATTCCTGTTGTCCATGACGACTCATTCGTTCTGGCACCGTCAATATATATGATGTCGTAGCCGCTACTGCCATCCGATACGACAGCAATAAGATAGCGGCCTCCTAATCTGGCATAATGCGGGTCATTGTTTCTGTCGAGATATTCATATACTCCTTCAACCGGATTGCGCGATGACTTTATATGCTCCCTGAGATTTTCTTCAGTCCAGTCCGTCATAAGTTTCCGGGATATGGACTGATCTGATTCAACAAACAGATTGGATATATCAAGACATCCACAGGATTTCACTGAGGGAGACTCGTGCAGAAGATTCCGGCTGACATTGACAGCGAATACAGCTTCAGGAATCCGCGTGCCTCCGGCAACTGCTATATTTCCCAGACTGTCTAATTCTACAATCAGTGTGTTAAAAGCGTTGGCCTGAGGGGCGAAGCCCTTGCTCATGTCCGTGCGGGCTATAATGCTATCACCCCGATAGAGAGTCACCCGAGAAAGCCTCTCATCTACAAGCGATGCAAACGACGGATTATATGAGCGCAGTGTAACGCGATAGCCCGCTCCAAGATTGATTTCCCACCATGTCGAACTCTCGCCGGCTACATCTCGGTCTTTCTTGAGAGCTCCTCTGACCTCTATAAGTCCTCGTGTCGACTTCACCGGCCACGAAGGCAATACTACCGACGAGTCGCAAAGATTTATCTCCGGCAAATAAGTGCGCCTGCTGCCGGATACAGCCAACGCAGTCAGGAGAGAGAGCACGAACACTGACAAGCCTCTCATTGCTCTATTTTGTTATACAGTCCGACAACCTCATCGACAAAAGCCTCTGCGCACATATCGTAAGGAAGCCAATGAATTCCGATTCCACGCCGTTCCATTCCGCGGAACCACGTCATCTGACGCTTGGCAAACTGATGGATGGCAATTTCGAGACGCGAAACCATCTCGTCATAAGTCAGCATCCCTGTAACATACTGAGTCAGGAACTTATATTCAAGCCCATAGTATATCAACGATTCCGAAGACACACCGCTGTCAAGAAGTCTGCGCACCTCGTCGACCATTCCGGCGTCGAGTCGCGAACGCAGTCTCTCGGAAATTCTCCGGCGACGGTCGTCACGGCCAATAGAAACCCCGATGACGAGCGCGGGTTCTGGAGAATTCGTCAGAATATCAGGCGACAGTTCAGGATTGTCGTGGTAATACTGCTGAATCTCAATAGCACGTATAGCCCGCTTTGCAGTATCCACATCGGTTGTATTGTGGAGACGCTTCATGTCTGCAAGAATTGCGGTAAGCTCTTCGAGCGGCTTGCTTTCAAGCTCACGCCTCAGGGAGGGATTCTCCGGCACCGGCGGCAGACGCAGCCCCTTCAAAAGGGATTCTACGTAAAGGCCGGTTCCTCCGCAGACAACCGGAATATGGCCGCGACTCCTGATTCCCTCGATAGCGGACTGAGCATCGCGCAAATACTCGAAAAGATTATAGCGATAGCCGGCATCACAGATATCGAGCATAAACACCGGAACATCGCCATATTCTTCAATATCCTTGCCGGTGCCGAGGTCCATTCCTCTATAAATCTGGCGCGAATCAGCACTGACAATTTCACCCTCAAGCCTTCGGGCTACATCGACAGCACGCCGGGTCTTTCCTGAAGCTGTCGGGCCGGTTATTACAATCAGAGGTTTCGCCATATAATGATACTCACTTGCGCCCTATAATGAAGTGATGCCAGAACCTACGTAACATCCAAAAAGACGAATCCTGATTATTGACTGAGACAAACAGCCATTCCGGATCGTTGAAATCAACATCCCAGTTCTGGATTCCCTTAAGACGGAATGCCGGCCTGTAACCTTTAATTTCGTAACGGCGGCGCCCCGTTTTGTCGTAGGTGCTCCATGTATTTCCGACGGTGTAGAGGCGGTAAATCTCGGCAGCAAGAATAGGAGTGACCTCACCGGAATCAATTAGCTTCTCGATCTCCTTCATATTAAAGAAACGCCCCTTAAGCCTACAGTTCCTTAGCACCATCGCGTCAGGCAGCGTAATAATATAATGGTATGAATTAGAGTCCCCACCAGATGTTGTCGAGTTATACATAAACCGAATGTCAAAATTCTCTATCCCGCTATAGTCGGCGAAAAACTTTCTGGCCCGTTCAATGGGCATGTTTTCATAGAAAAAAAACGACAATGAGGCGGGTGTATCGTAACGACCACGGGTATCGAACTCCCCCATCGTCTCGTTCCGACGTTCAAGCATTATCTGCTCGCCACAGACGATAAGGTATCGGATAGAGGTTTTCGCCCCGCGCCCGCTGTCAGTGGCTCCGTAATGATATTCATAGTACATATAGATATTAAAATATCTCACGGCCATAAACACAATCGACACGCAATAGAAAACCAACGGAATCCAGACAAAGACGAATATATCGCTCGTGCTCAGACCGGCATTGATATACATTACGAAATAGTAACCATAGCCCAAAGCGGTCTGGACAACCATAAGCCAAAAAAGGAATCGGATCTGGAACCAGCCCTCCTGGCTGAACATACGGCCGATAAAACCGCGCTCCGCCGGAGTTCCGTGACGCATACGGCAATCCATGCAATAACCGAATTTAAGTCCGCGCAAAATTGCCCAGCCACTGACAATCAGAGCTACCGGAGACGTGACGAGAACGACGACGTAAGGTAAATCGGCATTCAGAAATCCAAAGAATCGTTCATAATTGCCTGTTGATACCGTCAGGCTTATTATGAGCGCAACTATGCCGCTCCATAGCAATGATCGCGAGGCAATAAAATGAAGCACCTTGCAAACCGAAAGAGAGGCGTCATGGTTTACCCGGACTACGACAAACAGTATAAACGCCAGAGAAAGAAGCACCACAGGCATCCAATGGCAAGTCACGAAAAGACTCAACACTGTCGGTAGCGTCAATGCGCCGACAGCCTCAGTCCAGTTCCGCCACATCGCGAAAATGGCCTGGGAGGTATGGATCCGTTGAGGTGTTTCCTCTTTCATCTGAGGTTTATAACAACTATCTGAGGTTTTGGTTAAAATAGTCGAGCATTCTCGAATAAACCATCAGCCTCATATCACAATCCCGGATGGAATGGTTCTGATTCGGGAATATGAACATATCACAGAATTTGCCCGCTGCAAGCAACCGGCTGATGTATTCTACCGTGTTGCTGAAATGGACATTGTCGTCAGCGGTTCCATGCATGATCAGCAACCGGGAGTTCATGTCGGCAATATTGTTGACAGGAGCAGAGCTGCGATACCCGGCCTCATTCTGAGTCGGAGTAAGCATATAGCGTTCGGCGTAAACAGTGTCGTAATAACGCCAGTCTGTCACCGGGGCCACCGCAACTGCTGCCTTATATGGATTACCTTTGGCAGCTACCGACATAAGTGTCTCATAGCCTCCGTAACTCCAGCCGAACATTCCGATACGCGACGGATCGACATAAGGCAATGAGGCAGCATATCGGGCTGCTGAGAGCTGATCGATCGTCTCGAGATAGCCGAGATTGCGATAGACGCTCTCACGGAACTCACTGCCTCGGTAACCGGTGCCTCGGCCGTCGGCGCAAACAATAACATAGCCCTGCGTCGCATAATAGTTCTCCCAGTCGACCGTCCATCTGTCGCGAACCTCCTGAGAGCCCGGCCCGCTGTATTGATACATGATGACGGGATACTTTTTTGAGGCATCAAACGGTGTCGGCTTGACAATATAGGCATTCAGTTCCGGCGATGTTCCCGAAGCCGGAATCTTTACAAACTCACGCCGGGGTATATCGCTGTAACGCGAAGCAACTTCGGCATTGTCCTCAACCGTGCGCAGAGATTTAGGAGCAGCCGCCGACGTGTGGAAAGTGTATCGCGGAGGCGTGTTCACGTTGCTGTAACGCATCATCATCCATTTCATAGTCGGACTGAACCAGGCGTCGGCCGTTCCTGTCGAAGGCGAAAGCTCTTTCACGACTCCTTTGGCGTCGATACGGCATATAACGCGGTTTATAGTTCCGGATGCACACTGATAATAGTGGGCGCGCTCAGCAGTGCTATATCCATAATATGCGGTTACGTCACAGTTTCCGTTAGTGAGTGTGCGCTCCAGCGCGCCCGAATAACCATATTGATAAAGCTGAGTGAAACCCGAACGGCCGGAGCTTACTACAAAAAAGTCAGGAGTGAAAACGAGGCCTTCATAGGAAATGGGCTCAATCCATCCCTTGGCGTTCTCTTCGACAAAAAGCGAGCGCGATGTAGTAGCTCTCGGATTGACAGAGTAGAGCTCCATACGGTTCTGGTCGCGATTCAGCGTAGTGACAATCAGGCGGTCAGGTGAAAAAGCATAGTCAATACGCGGGATATATTCAATGCGGCTATCAGGAAGGGTGATGTTTTTGGTCGCACGCGTCTCGATGTCATAGGCATGAAGCGACACTTTGGAGTTCTTCATTCCGGCAACGGGATATTTATATCTGAATGAACCGGGATAAAGTGAATAGTCTTCATTTGTATCGCATATACCCTCATAAAGAGGGAAATCATATAAAGGAACCTGTGTCTCGTTATACTTCAGGAAGCATAGAGTGAGATTATCCGGCGCCCACACCATTGAACGCAGAACTCCGAACTCTTCCTCATAAGTCCAGTCCGGAACTCCGTTGAGAATCTTGTTTCTGGCACCATCTTCGGTCACGGCGACAAGTGTATTATAGTCGAGCTTCTTGATGTATATGTTATTGTCATCGGCCGAGGCAAAGGCTACCATACGCCCGTCGGGAGAGAATATCGGCGCGCGCTGGCGTGCGTTGGCATCGTCGACAAGCGGACGCAGAATGCGGCTGTGGGTATCATAGACCCAATAACGTGCCTTCACTGAGTTTCTATAGATAGGCTCCTGATTTGTCCACACCATAATCTGTTTTCCGGTCATACTTATCGTGAAACCGTCAATTTCGTCGAGCTTGTTCTCTCTCGTCGCACCGAGATCAAGAAGTGTTTCCAGCTCCTTGCCGTCAGACGGACTGACACTGACAATTCGCTTGCCATCATCACTCATACGAACCATGACATCGCTGTCCGCCAGATATTCGGGCGCGGCAACACTAACAGTCTTGTTTCCGGGATACACAAATTTTGCCATAGCTTTATCTGCCGAAATACCGGCAGATGCGTTGAGGCCTAAAGCAATAGTCAGTGCAAAAAGTATTCGTTTCATTTCATGGATTTGATTGTGCTTTCTAAATTAAATCAATCGAACAACGACATCTGGGCCGGATTGTCGTCGCGCTTTCCGCGCTCAGGTTCCTGATACCCGAAATCGTCGGATTGCTGCGCTCGCTTTCTTGAGCCTTTACGCGGCTTGTCGTCGTCACTTTCAAGTTTATCGGGCTCGTATTTCCTGCGGAGCCGCTTTATTTCTCCGCGCAACCGGGCCTCGCTGTGGGCCTGATTATAGAGATTGGTCTCTATTGTCTTGCGCAAGGTCTCACGATCGGCTTTGAGCTTCTTAATACGTTCGCGCAGTGAGTCCGATTCCGAAACATGCAATTCCAGTTCGTGGATTCGCGCCAGCAGTTTTGATTCAGAGTCCGATATGTTGCGTTTGCTGTCATCGCCTGTCTCATCAGCCTTTACTCGGCTCTGCAATTCCTTGATCTGGCAATTCTTTCTCTCGAGCATCTCCTGAAGCCGCGGAATCTCATTCTGGAGATGCATCGCAGCCTCAAGCTCTTTGCTCAGCTCGCGGTTCTCGTTGGTCGCCTGAGAAAGCTTACGGTTCAACTGGCTCAGCATATTGTCACTGATGCGCGATTTGGCGTCGAGCTGTTCATTGAGGATTTTCAGCCGCTCAATCTCCGAAAGATAGTCGGTCGACTTGTCGGGCAAACTCTTTTCAATACCCGAACCCGATTCTGAAAGCTGAGCTTCGAGATTGGCAACCTGATCCTGCAAATCAAGTATTCGATCACTCATGGCCCTTTTCTGACGCTCGAAACTAAGGCGCTGCTTCTCAAGCTTGTCGTTAAGCGACTCTGCCTCGCCGGCTTTTTCACGAAGCCGCTCAAGTTCAGTCTTGAGCCGGTTAATCGTGTCAGTGTCACTGTCGAAACACCCCGTATCAGCTTTAACTTCTGAAAGCTTGACTGATGATCCCGGTCTGTCGTCATCACTGACCATAAGGTCGTCATGCTCAATATCGGCAAACGAACCGGAAGTGTCGCCAAAACCAAGGGCGTGACGAATGTTATTGAATATTGACATCGTTATTCGGATATTTGGGAAGGGATAACTGGCGTCGGTTTAAGCACAACTCCGACGCCCTTCAGGCCGTTGAGCCCTATTTCGAGAGACTCGGGAAACGAAACGGCTCTGAGCCTCTCGCTTTCGTAAACGGCAGGCTGGGCGTCAAGCCAGTCTGTGTCGATAAAGCCTCCGCCGGGAGCCTCACTGTCGATTGTAAGGTAGCCAACACCCATCGAGGTCAGGTTATGGAAGAAGTGTGTGCCCTGGCTCGGTTCAATCCGATAGCCCGGCAGTGTAGATTCAACTATAAGCTTTGCGCCGGAAATTGCCGGCCATTTGACAGGGATTCCCAAAGCGGAGTCACTCGAACCCCAACGGCCCGGTCCGATAAGGATGTAGCCTTCTCCTTTGTCGCAGTATTCGCGATTCAGACGGTCGATCTCTTCGCCGAGGTCAGGATTATGCATCGAGTCAAAGTTCTGAGGACGCACGTAGACGACCGTCCTGATGCCCTCGATATGGCCATGCCCCAAAGCTGTGGTGCTCTTCAATATTGCATCGGCGTCAGGTGCGTCGAGAAGATTGTCATCGACAAGTTCCTTCCGGTCGATAATCGGACGGATCTGAAGCCAGTAAATATGTCCGTTATCAGTCTCGGACGATTTATTTGGCATAATACCCGCAAACTCAATCTCGATTGGGCGGCACATGGCCTTCTGGCCGATCGTCAACATAAAATCGACTGCTTCGGCCAAGGGGAACACTCCATGCTTCAGGACATTGTTGAAAGTGACCACACGTCGTCCGGCCAACTGACCGTCATCGAAATCCCGCAGCACATTGTCCCGGAAATCATAGAACGATACCAAATTACGCAAAGCGCCGGTTTTGGCCGCATCCTGAACCGACATTTTTGTCAGATTAAATGAATCGTCGGGAGTGACCGAAGCGTTGAAATTATTAAGATCTATGCCGTAAAGTGTAGTCTGGGTGTCGCGCAAGGCTATACTTAGCTCACTTGTCTGAAGCACCTTCTTAGGATGACGCGGAGAAAAACGGAGTGCCTTACCTCCGTCGACAATATATTTTCCGAGACCGACAGCTACTTCTGCTACTCCGTCTTCGACAGCTTCATCGCCTATGGGATAGTAATTAAGCGAACGCCCTACTCCGCTGAACGACGGATAATAGTAGCCCTGATGATCCTCGCCGACAACTTCCTGAATGATAACAGCCATTTTCTCCTGATCTATGACATTGGAGGTCGCGGTCATATAGGCTTTGCTGTCGTGGAAGAAAACCGAAGCATAGACACCCTTTATAGCATCGGCAAGCATCTCAATCATAACCTCGCGGTCTTTGACCTGAGGTATCATATAGGTCGAATAAATGCCGGCAAACGGCTGGTAGTGGCTGTCTTCAAGAAGGGATGAAGAACGGATGGCCAGCGGTCGGTCGACAACCTCAAAAAGCGCCATGAAGTCATCGCGCAGCCGTATCGGCAGATGAGCCTTCAGAAAAGCATCGAGAATCTCAGAATCCGGAGCATCGCTCAACGCAATCGGGTATAAGCGGTTTTCGCGCATGAACTCGTCGAAAATGTCGGTGCACAACACAACAGTCCTCGGAATAGAGATCGTGATACCCTTGAAATTGTCACATTCGGCATTTTTCTTGATAATAGAGTCGATGAATGCAAGGCCGCGACCTTTGCCCCCAAGCGAACCTTCGCCGATTCTGGCGAAATTGCTGTAGTGATCGAACCGATCCTTGCGGAAGACAGCCACGACACCGCGGTTTTTCATCTTTCGGTATTTTACGATCAGATCGAAGAAGAGCTGGCGCGCGGCCGGCAGGTCGTCGATCGACGTGCAATGGTGATGGCGAATGGCGTTTGCGATCGGGAAAAGCGCTCGCGAATAGAGCCACCTGCTTATGTCGTTGGAACGGGCGTGGAAAAACAGAGACTCGGCCGGAATATCAAATATATGATATTGCATCTCCTTCAGAGAGCGGATTCTGGCGACTTCAAGCCCGGTAGAAGGGTCGCGCAACACGAAATCTCCAAATCCGAAATTACTCATAATCGCCTCTCCGAGATCGACCGGCAGCTTCTTTGAATTTTTGTCAATGAAAGTGCATCCGAGCTTGGCCACGGGTTCTCGGTTGGCAACCTCGCTCGATTCTATGATGACAGGGAGCGAAGAGTCTTTCGACTTGAGCCATTCTGTAAGCCGCAGACCGGCCTGGGCGTCTTTCTCACCCCCACGCTTGAAACTTACGTCGGTTATCACTCCGAGCATATTGCGGCCGAATCTGTTATAAAGTTCCTGCGCTTCTTCGAAATCACGCGCGAGAACAACCTTGGGACGCCCCCTCATGCGAAGCATCTGCTCATGCTCGTTAAGCGCTTCGGTCGAAAACTCGCGGCTTTGCTTAAGCAGAAACTTATAAAGAATCGGCATCACACTCGAATAGAACCTGACAGAATCCTCCACGAGCATAATAACCTGAACACCTACGTTGTTAATATCGAACTCGGCGTTCATTTTATCTTCAAGAAGCTTTATGATTCCTAACAGAAGATCTACATTGCCAAGCCACGAGAAAACATAGTCGATACCCGACAGATCTTCGTTAGAAAGACGTCGCGACACCTCTTTGCTGAAAGGCGTAAGCAATACGAGCGGAAGATCGGGATAGTCGCGCCGAATTACTCTGGCATCGGCCAGGGTGTCGGAGACATCATTACCGGGCATCGAGATAACAAGATCAAATTTCTTTTCAGCGAGAACCTCGAGAGCATGTTTCAGGGTCGACACTCGCGTAACGCGCGGAGGCGAGCTCAGATTCAGGCCCATATATTCGAAGAAAAGCTGCTCCTCGACGCGGCCATCCTCTTCCATCATGAAGGCGTCGTAGGGCGATGCAATGAGCAACACATTGAGGATGCGCCGCTGCATCAGATCCTGAAAGGCCGTTTCTTTTATATAGAGCTGGCTAAAGTTGTTTGTGTTCATTGCAATGCACTGTCAGACCACAAAAATAACAAAAAACGCTGACAGCGCCAAACAATATCTTTCAATTATAATGAAGTTACTGCGAATTATATATAACGACAGCGGAGCAATGCTGACTGCATTGCTCCGCCGGAAAATCAGATTTGATACTGCTTATACGCCAGCGAGCTTGAAGTTGATAGGCAGGGTATACCACACGTTCACTGCGTTACCGTTCATCTTACCGGGGATGAATTTAGGCAGGCTCTTGACCACGCGCTGTGCCTCACGATCGAGGTCGGGGTCTTTGCCACGCACTACTTTCACCTGACCGACAGAACCTGTCTTGGTGACAACGAACTGCACTACTACACGGCCCTGGATATTGTTCTCCTGTGCGGCAGCCGGATAGCGGATGTGGTCGGCAATGTATTTCAGAAGGGCGGCCTCACCACCGGGGAAGGAAGGCGGCTGCTCAACTGCGGTGAACACCTGATTGTCGTCGTGCTTGACTTCGGGTTTCTTCTCTTCGACAATGACTTCGTCTTTATGTTCGCGGACAGTCTTTGTCAAATCGTCTGTACCTTTGTCGAAGTTGGTAGCGCCGACAGCAGTTTCAGTTTCCTTGATATCGTCCTGGCTCTTGATTTCCTCCTTGACTTCTTCATCAGCCACGAATTTAACCTCGGCCATCTTGACGGTATTAAGAATTTCTTCGGGAAGCGCCTCGGGCTTCTGTTCCTCGATACGCTGGGGTTCGTCTTCGGGTTCTTCCTGAACTTCTTCGGCAGCGAACTCGGCCATAGCCTGCTCGTTCATATCTTCGGGACGCGCTTCAACACTCTTGATAACTGTGTTGACGAGCAGACCGAGTCCGAAAAGGAGGCAGATAACGATAACGACAGCAATCATAGCGACGTTATGACGTTTCTCAGAACCCTTGCGAAGTTCATATGCGCCAAAGTCTTTGTTTTTGCCTTCAAAGACTATATCGCGCCATTCCTTTGATGAAAGATCTACATCTTTTGCCATTTTCGTGTTGGTTTACGGGTTTATATATCTGACATCAGGAATTACTTCGATTTGGGATGCTTCATGCGGTAATCGATGATCATCGCGGAGTCTACCTGATTCATATTGTCGATCTGGTAGCGCGAGATCTGATTGATCTGCATTTCATCGAGGGCACTGATCAGGCTTTCCCAGCGGGCCTCGGGAGTTGCTTTGATAACAACAACGGGGCGTGCGATAGTCGAGTCGTTGCGGATAGCTTTGGCTCGTGCCTGATAGATAGAGTCATTGATGTCGGCGTTGGGCGAGAATTCCTTGTTGTTCCACTTAACCTTCAGTTCGTCGATTTTGGCGAGAACCTCTTTGTTGCGGTCGTGGAGGATTTTGCGCACACCGCGCTGCATCTTGTTCTCATCGCCAAGGAAATATTCAGCCTGAAGGTTGTTCTCGGTGGCGCTGATAACGGGTTGACCAAAATAATAATACACTACGTTGACGGGGTTGCCGTTGGCATCATGAATCACTTCACCGGTCTTGGTGTCGCGCTCAACGTCAACAATCATTGTAATACCTTCTGATTCTTTAGCTTTGTTCATCTCTGTCTCGTCAACTTTCTCGTTGGTCGGGAGAGTGATTTGCAGAGTCTGCGATTTGATCATCGTGGTACAAAGCATGAAGAATGTTATCAGAAGCATGTTCATATCCACCATGGGAGTGAAGTCCACATGGATATGCATCTTCTTCTGGGCGCCTTTTTTCTTTTTGCCGCCGTCTGATTGTTCAATTTGTGCCATAATGATTTACTCTTCGCTTGTTTTTAAAGCTGTCATGATGCTGAAGCGGTTCATCTTAAGAGTCTGGAGATTGTCAAGGACATCGTGAACAGTGTTGTAATCAGTGCCCTTGTCAGCCTTTACAGCAATACCTTCACCCTTCTTAAGGGCGCTCTGAAGGTTGTCGCTGCCCGAGCTGTAGATGGCGCGCATCCAGATTTGGAATTCGTTAGGCTTCTCGAGATCGCGGTTGTCATTGATAGGAATACCAACTGCATTGCTCTCGATATTGCTCATAAACTCATCTTGCTTGGCCTGCGGCAGATCCAGAAACTCTTTGAGCTTCTGGAAAGGCACACCAAACATATTGATCTTGGTGAATGCCGTGACTTCGTTCTGAGTAAGCTCGACTTTCTGCGAGGGGTGGAGACGGTTCCATTCGCCGACGGCATTCTCGAGGATTGCCTTGCGGATGGGTTCGGTTGCCCATTCGCCACCGGCGACATTGGGATCAGCCTCACCGGCTACCGAGATGAATACCTTTCCATTGGGGGCCACAAGGATGCTCGCCAGGTTGGCGGTAGGCACCTTCTGCTCCGACACTGACGACGGGGTCAGCACGGTGACAGGCTCCTTCTGAAGGAAGGTAGAAGTCAGCATGAAGAAAGTAAGCAAAAGAACAGTCACGTCACTCATCGCGGTCATGTCGATGAGGGTGCTCTTTCTTTTAATTTTTACTTTTCCCATAGTTACTGTATATTCTTCTTATCAGGGGTTAGATACCTTATTTATATAAGTAACTTGGGATCAGTGAGTGGCCTGGAATGTCTGCACAATCGAGAAACCGATTTCGTCGATAGCGTAGGTGAGGTTGTCGATCTTGTTGGTGTAGAAGTTGTAGGAGATAACAGCGAAAGCACCGGTTGCGATACCGAAGGCGGTGTTGATAAGAGCCTCCGAAATACCGGTCGACAGCTCTGTCGAGTCAGGAGCACCGCTGGCGGCGAGGGCCTGGAACGACTTGATCATACCGATTACAGTACCGAGAAGTCCGACGAGTGTACCGAGAGTTGTCAGAGTGGCAACGATGGGGAGATTCTGCTGGAGAGCGGGCATCTCGAGAGCTGTAGCCTCTTCAACCTCTTTTTGAAGGGTAGCGACTTTCTGCTCTTTGGTGAGGGTGGTATTCATGTCCATCTCTTTGTAGCGGATGAGAGCGGCCGAAACAACAGCGGCAACAGAACCTTTCTGCTTTTTGCAGAGTTCCTGAGCGCCTTCGATGTCGTTCTTCTTGAGGCAGGCTTTCACACCGGCAACGAACTTGGCGATGTTGCCTTTACCTTTAGCGCTCGAAAGAGCGATCCAGCGCTCAACAGAGAGGACAATAACCGTCAGAAGAAGAGTCTGCAGAATTGGAACGATTACACCGCCCTTGTAAACAGTACCCCAAAGGTCAACGGGATGTCCGTCTTCAAAATGACTTTCTGCGCCGAACCAGAAAATGAACAGGAGAACGGCGACAACAAAACAAACGACAATCACAAGAAATGCGTTCTTGATGCCGGCAACTTTGCTGCCTTCAGCCGCAGCTTTCTTAGCGGCGGGCTTTGCGGTGGGCTTTTGAGCTTCCATACTTTTGGTAAATTACTTTTTTGATGTTTGTTATTTGGTTAAAGTTAATCTTTGTTGTCAGGCTGGCAAAACTATCCCCTTGACTAAGGTTCCAATGACGTAAGGACTCGTAATACGCGACGTCTGCTCATGGGTAACAGTTTTCGGGTATAGATTTAACTGCATTCTCTTTGAAAACGATCAAATCACAAGTTTCGTCTAATGACATTGCAAAATTAACGACATTTCTCAAAAATGCAAAAAATATCATTGACTTTTTATGATTTCGCGGCTGTCAGAGCGATGTCAGCGAGTTTTCAGATTATGGATAGAGATTAAAAAGTTATCCGTTTTCACTCTTTCCACCGGGCATCTGTCACGTGGAAACCTCCCAGCAATGATATGTAAGGATCAATGAGGGCCCATCTTGAGTTGTCGGCGGCCGAAAAAAACTTACGATGTATTGTGGTTTCAGTCCACCCCGTCTCTGTAGTCTCTATCCAGATCCTGTCTTTGCCCGCGACAGCCGACTCCCGGGCAACAAGAAGTCCGTCTTTAATGAAAAGTGTGGAATCTGACCGGCAAGACGTCGCGCTCGCCGGCTCGAAATTTTTCAACCTCGTAGGAAGAAGAGTGAGCATGACGTCATCATTCTCCCGCCAGTAATGGGAGAAAAAGTCCAGTCTTTCCATATTGAAATATCTGATCGACGTTTTGTAAAGGCTCGGCGAGATGTAGCGCGGAATATTGTCGTAGAATACGTCCCCATTGGGAGAATCAAGAAAAAGTCTGACAATTTCTTCGCTCTCGTTGTAGAGTTTATTCTGCTCGACAACAGCAAAAATCAGATTGAAAAACACAAGAAATACTATTGCCGACTTCAAAATATGTCCTACACTCCGCTTAACAGGCCTGAACACTTTATTACCGACAGCAACAAATCCTATGCTACACAATTGAGTAGCATACCAAGCCATGCGCGGGCCGGTATAGAATTTGAAAAACAGGGCCGTAGCGGCTATCGACGATGCGAGAATGAATATAATGAGAGGTCTTATATTCGGAGCATCAACAAAGAGTTTTTTCATCCGGCGCCTGAAAACCAGATAAATCAGAAAGAGGCAAAGGCCGAAGAACAATGAATTACAGCCGATTCCATAAAATATCTTGCGGCCGAGAGACAGAAAGCGAAAATATGGCACCATATTTTCTGTCCGATACCACAACGCCGGAGATGCCACAATCAGCAGGAAGCCGACAACGAAACAGAGAAACAGGACGAACTCACGTTTCGCCGGACGATGGCGAGTCAGAGCCCATGTGGCTGTCAGCCCTGCGATGACTGGTACCGAAAAACCCTCATGCATCCAACCCGCGAGCAGTGCAATGCCGCACATGATCACAAAACGGCTCGTAGATTGCTTCTCTACTACGGGATTAAAGTTCAACATCCAATAAACAAACAGCAATGACAGAGCCGAAGGCCATACATAGTTCAGTGCAAAGATGACTGTGAACATATGTTCAAACCATGGCAAAGCAAAGTTAACCAGAAACACTATCACCCATGAGCCCGTCGATCCTCGCCTGACCTCAGCGAGCCGACACATCAGCCGTACAGACATCCAGATAAAGAATCCGCTTATTATCGAGAAGACTATCTTGGGGAGCAGGCCCAGAAAGACAGGCGACATCAGATTGCAAAGACGTCCGGTGTCATAGTGCCAGCGGTCCCAGCAATTCTGCCATATCGCGGCAGCTTTATCGAAAGGAGAAGTCAGCGATGCCGAATGAAACGAATAGAAATAGTCGTCGACACACATCGGAGTCAGCGCGAATATGGCGACATACATCATAACCACGACAATGAGCCATATATCGAATATTTGGCGGGATCTATTCAGTCGGTCTTCATTTTTCACAGCGCAAAGATAGCGAAAATATGTCAATCCATACAAGAGATCCGGAACAGCGGGATCAGCCGACAGAAAAAATGTTTTTTGCATTACTTTGCACGTTTTTTCAAAATTGGCTACCTTTGCAGCCAATTCTGTCACTACGTTCCTTACAATGAAAAAACAATTGTCGATAAAGAAAGGCCTGAGCCTGCCAATAGCCGGGGCACTGGAGCAATGGCCGTCGGCTTCCGCAATTACAACAGTTAAAACCAAGCGTGTGGCGGTGATACCCGACGATTACCCCGGGCTGGCTTTAAAAGCATCTGTCAGAGAAGGCGACCGAGTCGAAGCGGGAACTCCGCTGTTACACGACAAGAATGATGCCGATATCGCCATTGTCAGTCCTGCTGCCGGTAGTGTTGAAGCCATTGTCCGCGGAGAGCGCCGCAAGATACTGCGTGTTGTCGTGGACGTTGACGAATCGGGGGTAAAACCTGTCGCCGTCGACACGTCCGACATCCGCCGCGCCCTGAAGCTGTCAGGTCTATGGGCGCAGATGCGCCAGCTCCCTTATGCAATAGTTCCCCATTCAGAGAAAGAGCCGCGTGACATCTTCATTACCGGACTCGACACCGCCCCTCTGGCCACAAGTCTCGAAAAACGCGTCAGTTTCGATGCTCTCGTCAGAGGTATAGAGATTCTCTCGAAACTTACCAAGGGGAAGGTATACGTCAGTCGCGGAGAAGGTTCTGAAATGCCCGATATAGCCGGAGCTGTCATGGTAGACATCAAAGGGCCCCACCCGGCCGGAAACGTCGGCATCATGGTAAACCACATAGCACCGGTCAACAAAGGCCAGACGGTATGGACTCTCGACATCGTCACCGCGGCACGTATCGGAGAACTGTTTATTAATAAAGGTGTGGCCCGCCATACCTCTCTTGTTGCCGTGACAGGCCCCGAAGTCGCTGCGCCCCGTATGGTCGAGGCTCTCATCGGGTCGGAAATCAAACCGATTCTTGAAAAAGACCTTGAAGGGAAGAGGCATCATGTCAGGATAGTATCAGGCAATCTGCTGACGGGTGTCAGCGTCGGAACCGACGGCTTTCTCCGTTTCCCCTGGCGTCAGCTTACTGTGATCGCCGAAGGCGACGACATTGACGAATTTATGGGTTGGGCTACATTAAGCACAAAAAAAATGAGCTTCAGCCGCTCGTTCCCCGGCAGATTCCTTCACCGACTTTTCCGACCCGACGCACGTCTCAACGGCGGCCGCAGGGCAATGATAATGTCAGGCATATACGACCGGGTATTCCCCATGGACATTATGCCGGAACCACTTGTCAAGGCTTTCATCTCGAAGAACCTCGAAAAAATGGAAGCCCTCGGCGGCTACGAAGTCGCACCCGAAGATTTTGCCCTCGCCGAGGTTATCGACCCCTCAAAACTCGAGCTGCAGCGGATAGTCCGCGAAGGACTTGAGTATATGCGTAGGGAATTATAAATCCATAAAAACTTAATACAGTTCACCTGTGAAACCTCTAAGAAATATCCTCGACCGGGCAAAACCCCATTTTGAGGACGGGGGAAAACTCCATGCTTTCCGCTCGGTATTCGAGGGGATGGAGACCTTTCTCTATACCCCGCGCACGACATCGCAACCCGGCGGCGTCCATATCCACGACAGCATCGACTCGAAACGGGTCATGATAATCGTGGTGCTGGCTCTCATGCCCTGCCTCTTTTTCGGCATGTATAACACGGGCTACCAGAACGCACTCGCATCAGGAGCCGTAAATTTCAAATTCTGGGAACTGTTCGGCTATGGTTTTCTGGCCATACTGCCCCGCATCGCGGTGACTTACATAGTCGGCCTCGGAATTGAATTTATTGTCGCACAATGGCGTCACGAAGAAATTCAGGAAGGATTCCTCGTTACCGGAATCCTTATCCCGATGATATGCCCCGTTGAGACTCCGTTATGGATGATCGCCGTAGCTACCGCATTCTCAGTTATTTTCGTCAAGGAAGTCTTCGGCGGAACAGGCTACAATATCTTCAACGTGGCCCTCGTAGCACGTGCGTTTCTCTTCTTCGCCTATCCTTCCCAGATGTCGGGCGATTCAGTCTTCATCGCGTCAGAGCCTATTCTCGGACTCGGCGGAACAGCCAGATTTGTCGACGGTGTTTCCGGTGCAACCCCGCTCGCCCAGATTGCGACCTCGACAGGAGGCACCCCTGTTCTGCACAATGTCACAGGTGAACCGTTAAGCTTATGGGATACGTTCGTAGGACTGATTCCGGGCTCATTCGGAGAGACGTCGACATTGTGTGTCTGCATCGGCGCACTGATTCTTCTGGCAACCGGCATCGCTTCATGGCGCATAATTGTATCGGCCATCGTAGGCTGCGCAGGCATGAGTCTTATCGCCAATGCTTTCGCCTCACCGCTCTATCCGGCTTCGATGTTGACAGTCGGCCAGCAACTTTGTCTGGGCGGATTCGCGTTTGCGGCTGTATTCATGGCCACAGATCCCGTCACAGCCTGCCGCACCAATGCCGGGAAATGGGTTTACGGTGCTCTCATAGGCTTCATGGCCGTTATAATACGAACCTACAACAACGGCTACCCCGAAGGAGCTATGCTGGCAGTTCTGCTTGCTAACGCCCTCGCGCCTCTTATTGACTACTGCGTTGTTCAGACAAACATCTCGCGCCGCATGCGCCGTCTGAAAGCCATAGAGAAAGGAGGTGAAGCATGAAAATCAATAAACAGAGTAACCTCTACACGATAATATATGTTGCTGTTATCGTGCTGATCGTCGGAGCTGCGCTTGCCATTACCTCTCTGAGCCTTAAAGACCGCCAGCAGGCCAACATCGACGCCGACAAGATGCGTCAGATTCTCGCTTCGGTTCACATAAGCGGCGAAGGCGACAATATCATCTCTTCATTCGAAAAGACCATTATAGCACAAAGAGTTTATGACGCCACAGGACGTCAGGCCGGCGACAATGCATTTGCTGTAGATGTTGCTGCCGAGTCTAAAAAGAGCGACTCCGAGCGTCAGTTACCCGTATATATCGCCGACCTTGATGGCGCCATCAAATTCATTATTCCGCTCTACGGCAGCGGCTTATGGGGGCCGATCTGGGGATATATCGCCTTCGATGCCGACTGTTCGACGATATTCGGCGCCTATTTTGCTCATCAGGGCGAAACCCCCGGACTTGGCGCCGAGATTGCCAAACCGGCGTTTTCGGATCAGTTCGACGGCAAACAGGTTTGGCATGACGGCCGCTTTATCCCTGTCGATGTAGTCAAAAAAGGCATGAAACCCGCCGAAGGGGCCGATTATGTCGACGGAATCTCAGGAGGTACAATCACCTCGCGGGGAGTTGCCTCGATGATAGCAAACTGCCTGACTCCATATCAGGATATTCTCAAGAATCTAAGCAATGAATTCAGCCATGGCGCAGAAAAACAATAACCTAAGCGTATTTCTTAATCCGCTGAGCCGCAATAATCCGGTTGTGGTTCAGGTGCTCGGCATCTGCTCGGTACTGGCCGTGACTGCCAAACTCGAGCCGGCCATAGTAATGGGAATTTCTGTTATTGCCGTGCTGGCGTTTGCCAATGTGATTATATCGCTGATAAGAAAGACTATTCCGGTGAATGTCAGAATAATCGTGCAGCTCGTTGTCGTCGCGGGGCTTGTAGTCTGTGTCGACCAGTTGCTTAAAGCGTTCGCCTACGACGCCAGCAAACAGTTGTCGGTATTTATCGGTCTTATAATAACCAACTGTATTCTTATGGGACGCCTTGAAGCGTTTGCCATGGCCAACAAGCCGTGGCCTGCCTTTCTCGACGGGGTAGGCAACGGATTAGGCTACTCAGTTATCCTGATTATCGTAGGGTTCTTCCGCGAACTGCTCGGATCAGGCACTTTGCTTGGCTATCAGATTATCCCCCAGTCATGGTACGACGCCGGATACGTCAATAACGGCCTGATGATTCTTCCGCCGATGGCTCTCATAGTTGTCGCATGTATAATATGGGCACAGCGCTCAGCGAACCCTGAACTCAATGAAGAATAACAGCTGTTTCTCATCCATCAATTTACAGAGCATTCAATAATGGAGAATTTCAATATTTTCATACGGTCGATTTTTGTCGACAATATGATTTTCGCATACTTCCTCGGCATGTGCTCGTTTCTGGCAGTCTCAAAGAATGTCAAGACCGCGCTCGGGTTAGGCGTTGCAGTGTCGTTCATGCTGACAATTACTCTGCCCGTCAACTATCTGCTTCAGGAATATGTGCTCAAGCCCGGCGCACTTGTCTGGTTAGGCGAGGAATTCGCCGAGGTCGATCTGAGTTTCCTATCCCTGATAATGTTTATAGCCGTCATAGCCTCGATGACGCAGCTTGTCGAGATGTCGGTCGAGAAATTTTCGCCGTCACTCTACGCTTCGCTCGGTATTTTCCTGCCTCTTATCGCAGTCAATTGCGCGATTCTCGGCGGCTCGCTGTTCATGCAACAGCGCGGCTTTTGCAGCGTGTGGACAGCTACCTGTGCCGGCGCCGGATGGGGCTTCGGATGGCTGCTCGCGATTGTTGCCATAGCCGCTATCCGCGAACGTCTTCAGGCCTACAGCAACATTCCGCGTCCTCTTCGCGGAATCGGAATCACTTTTATCATCACAGCTCTGATGGGCATTGCGTTCATGAGCTTCCTGGGCATCAAGATATAAGCAAATGGATTTACTGACAATTCTGGCCGATGTGGCCTCGACGACAATATTCTCCGGTGTCGGAATATTTCTGCTGATTTCGCTCCTGCTCGTTGCTATTCTACTGGTAGCGAAGCATTATCTCGTTCCTTCGGGGAAAGTGACTATTACGGTCAACGACGACCGCATCATCGAAGCCGATACCGGCAACTCTCTCCTGACCACTCTTTCGAACAACGGCATATTCCTCTCATCAGCCTGCGGAGGAAAAGGCAGCTGCGGACAGTGTAAAGTGCAGGTCATCGAAGGCGGAGGCGAAGTCCTTCCTACCGAGAAAGTTCATTTCACACGCCGTCAGCTCTCCGATCACTGGCGCCTTGGCTGTCAGGTCAAGGTCAAGGAAAACCTCGACATCAAACTTCCGGCGTCGGTTATGGACGTAAAAGAATGGGAATGTGAAGTCATCAGCAACCGTAATGTCGCAACTTTCATAAAGGAATTCATAGTCGCCCTTCCTCCTGGCGAGCACATGGACTTCATGCCCGGATCCTACGCGCAGATAAAGATACCGCCCTACTCTATGGACTACGACCGCGACATCGACAAAAGTCTCATAGGCGACGAGTATCTGCCGGCATGGAACAAATTCGGTCTGTTCTCGCTCAAAGCTAAAAACGACGAGCCGACAATACGCGCCTACTCAATGGCCAACTATCCTGCCGAGGGCGACCGCATAATGCTGACGGTGCGCATTGCCACTCCCCCCTTCAAGCCGAAGCCTCAGACTGGTTTTCAGGACGTTCCTCCAGGAATCGCGTCAAGCTATATATTCACTCTCAAACCCGGCGACAAAGTGAAGATGAGCGGCCCTTACGGCGACTTCCACCCAATCATCGACTCGAAACGCGAGATGATGTGGATCGGAGGGGGCGCCGGAATGGCTCCGCTAAGAGCGCAGATCATGCACATGACAAAGACCCTTCACACGACCGACCGCGAGATGCACTATTTCTACGGCGCACGCGCGCTCAACGAAGTGTTCTATCTCAACGATTTCCTCGAACTTGAGAAAGAATTTCCAAACTTCCACTTCCATCTCGCTCTCGACCGTCCCGACCCTGCCGCCGACGCCGCCGGTGTCAGATATACTCCGGGATTTGTCCATCAAGTTATCTACGACACCTATCTCAAGAACCACGACGCGCCCGAAGATATCGAGTATTATATGTGCGGCCCGGGCCCGATGAGCGCTGCGGTAAACAAAATGCTCGACTCTCTCGGTGTTGAACCTGAAATGATTCATTACGACAATTTCGGAGGATAAGCAATTATCGCTCCATCAGTTAAACGGCTGTCGCGCGACGTGCGGCGGCCGTTTCGCGTTTTTCGACAGTGGAATTTTCAAACAAACGGGCCGATATTTTCGTTTTTTTTATAAAGACATAACCAACTTGAAAATTTTTTCATATATTTGTTAGCGAATAACCATCTTTCACCGCCATGGACGTTATTGACCGTTTTCTTAAATATCTCGAGGCAGAGCTGAATCTCTCGCCCAACACGGTCGGCGCCTATGGTCGAGACCTTCGTTCGTGGGCAGACTTCGCGACCGGCGGCTCGCCCCGCGAACTGCGCGTCGACGACGTCACCACCTCCGACATCCGGTCATGGCTCGCCCGGCAAAGCAAAGCGGGATGCGGAGCCGCTACTTTGCGCCGGAAAGCGCAATCCCTCAGGTCATTCTATAAATACCTTATGCGCCACGAGGGAATTAGCATCAATCCTGCGGCCAATATAATCCCGGCAAAAATGGCGCGTTCGCTGCCGGTTCAGATAAAAGAATCAGAGACCGTGTCGATGCTCGACAACATAGTCAGCGCAACAGATAATGACCCCGACAGCTTTACATCCGTCCGCGACTCGCTCATTCTTGAGATGCTCTATGCCACCGGAATGCGCTGCTCGGAGCTGACCGACCTGCGTGACGACGCTGTCGACACCGCAGCAGCCACAATGCGCGTCGTCGGCAAGCGCCGCAAAGAGCGTGTCATTCCTTTCGGACGACCCCTTGCCGGAGCCATCGACAACTACCGGCAGCTGCGCAGTCAGATCGCCGACTCTGAAACCTCCACACTATTTGTCAGCCTCCGCGGTCGTCCGATGAACCGCCGCTCGGTCTACACAATAGTCCACAACGCGATGACTGAAGCCGGAATCCATGCCTCGCGGCTCAGTCCTCACGTCATGCGCCACTCATGCGCTACCGATATGCTGAACAACGGCGCCGACCTCAACACCGTCAGCCGTCTGCTCGGCCACGCCTCACTCGCAACAACTCAGATATATACACATCTGACCTATCGTGACCTTCAAACTAATTATGAACACGCGCACCCACGCGCAAAAAAGAAAGGAAACAACTATGGAACTTAACATCAAAGCCATCCACTTCGACACCAACGAACGTCTCGAACAGTTCATTGCCAAAAAAGCAGATAAACTCGAGCGACGCTATCCCGCCGCAACCCTCATGGAAGTAACCCTGAAAGTGGTAAAGCCCGAAACGGCGATGAATAAAAATGCCATCGTAAAAGTTACCATCCCCCAGGAGAACGAGATGGTCGCCGATAAGACTGCCGACACCTTCGAAGAGGCTGTAGACCGCTGCCTCGACGCCATCGAACGCCAGCTCGAGAAAAACAAAAACGGCAAATAATGCGTCACTGAAGATAGAATTTCGGCGAAAAATTTGTAACTTTGTGCCGTCCAAAAAATTTCTGTCTTACTAACCAACAAAATCATGGTAGATTATAAATCGCTCGGTCTTGTCAACACCCGCGAGATGTTCAAAAAGGCCATCAATGGCGGATATGCCATTCCTGCCTTCAACTTCAACAACATGGAGCAGCTTCAGGCTATCATCAAAGCTGCCGCCGAAGAAAAATCGCCCGTAATCCTTCAGGTCTCGAAAGGCGCTCGCAACTATGCCAACCCCACCCTTCTTCGCTATATGGCCCAGGGTGCAGTTGCCTACGCCAAAGAACTCGGCTGGGAGAATCCCCAGATTGTTCTCCATCTCGACCACGGCGACAGCTTCGAACTCTGCAAATCGTGCATCGAGAACGGTTTCTCGAGCGTCATGATCGACGGAAGCCACCTTCCCTACGAAGAGAATGTTGCCCTGACAAAGAAAGTCGCCGATTACGCCCATCAGTATGATGTAACCGTTGAAGGCGAACTCGGCGTTCTCGCCGGCGTTGAAGATGAAGTCAGCAGCGACCACCACACCTACACTGATCCCGAAGAAGTTATCGACTTCGCTACCCGCACAGGCTGCGACTCGCTGGCCATTTCGATCGGCACAAGCCACGGTGCCTACAAATTCACTCCCGAACAGTGCACCCGCGACGAAAACGGCCGCCTCGTTCCTCCCCCTCTGGCATTCGAAGTTCTCGACGCCGTCATGGAGAAACTCCCCGGCTTCCCCATCGTGCTCCACGGCTCGAGCTCGGTTCCTCAGGAATATGTCGAGACAATCAACAAATACGGCGGCAAACTCCCCGACGCTATCGGTATTCCCGAAGAACAGCTCCGCAAAGCTGCCAAGAGCGCCGTATGCAAAATCAACATCGACAGCGACAGCCGTCTGGCCATGACCGCAGCTGTCCGCGAGGTATTCGCCACAAAGCCCGGTGAATTCGACCCCCGCAAATACCTCGGTCCCGCCCGCGACGAAATGGAGCGCCTATACAAGCACAAAATCGTCAACGTTCTCGGCAGCAACGGCAAAGCCTGATAGCTCCGTCGAACAATCCCTTTAACAATCGGGGCCGCGTCACTTCCGACGCGGCCCCGGTTCGATTTTACAAGATTAAACATATACTATCGTAGTATCAGAAGAATGAAAGAGCCCGGCGGTGTGCCGGGCTCTTTGGTTACTGACAGTTCGGGAATTCTGTTATTTCACGAGGACTTTCAATACCGAAGTGCCGCGACGGACAACATAAACATTACCCTTTTCAGGCTTGTCGACTCTGACTCCCTGAAGATTATAATAGACAGCTTCAGCGGCGTCGCCGGTAATTGTTCCGATTCCTGCCTCACCGGCTTCCTGCTTGAATTTAATGTCGGTCGACGCTCCCGGAACAGCTATGCTTACGGTTGTGTCATAGGGACGGGGCACTGTATTCAGCGAAGCTTTGACAGTTACCTTGACTTCTCCCTCGTTATCTCCGGCAACTGCATCGCATGAAGCGAACTCACAAGGCTTGCCGTTGAAGAGCAGGCGGAAATCCTCGGGTTTTGCATCGGTCTTGACAACGAATGTCTTCTCGCCGCCCTCTTTGGGAAGCTCGATGGTATTGTCAGTGCCGATAAGCTCGACATTGAAATAGCAGGCACCGAAGCCCATAAGAACACCTGAGCAACGGCGGTTGCCCTGTCCGAGAGGAACTTCGTGAAGCATCTGATAGGCGTCATACATCTGGCCGTCAGAAGTAACCTCTTTGAAGGTCATAAGTGAAGTACCGGGAAACTCAGCGTTCTCCGACGAAAGATAGATGAAGCGGATCCAGTCGGTCTTGCGGTCGAATCCGGTTATCAGAGCTATTACCGGAGAATCGATGGTGACAGGCATATCGCTCAGATCGAACATAATGCCCTGATAGTTCTCCTGGTCGGCGTGGATAGAAGTTGTCGCTGTAGCGAGTTCATCGCCGACATAATTATACTGCACACCGGCAATTTCTTCTGTCTCCCATTTGCATATCGAAAGTTTCAGCTTCGAGTTCTCGCCTGCCTCCATAACGATAGCATTGATATAGACATACTTAAGGCCGTAGGGTTTCGACATCTGAGGAATAAGCTAGCCAATGCCCATAACAAAATCATCTTCATGCTCCTGCATTCCGAGAAGAGCCTCCCATGCACGGTCGACATCTCCCGAGAACTCTATGAGACGGTTATAAGCGAGAGCTTTCAGATTCGGATCAAAATAGTTGTAGGTAGCGAATCCGCCGGTAACAAGCGATCCGTCGACAGCTTCAACTTCACCGGCTTCTCCGCCGAAGCGAATGGCGGCATTGCCGCTGGCAGGATTATCGGGGTCGAGGTTCGAGTTCGTGGCTATTACCCAGGGGCCGTCGGTGTTCGGGCCGAACGAGGTAATGAGTTGCGGCAGAGCGGCAACTGTTCCGGTCGGATAAGCCGGCGTTGTCAGGTCTGACTCTGTCGTCTGCTTGATCTCGCCGTCAAGCCCTGTATAAGCCCACTCGAAAGCGCGGCCGTTGAACGAATCATTCTTCCATACATATTCGGTGTCGGGAGCGCCCATAAACATCGGAGATTTCGGTTCGAGCACGCCGGGAAGAAGTGCCGGATACAAAATACCCTCGGGAAGAGTGTATTTAGCTTCGGGATAAGGCACACCTACTGTTACATTATCGATAGCCACACGATAGCCGCCGGCGCCGACAAAGCGGAAGGCGAACTTGACGGGCTTATTGTAATAGTCTTTTATATCGATAAAGTAGGGATTGAAGTCAGTGACTTCCGACTCCCCTATACTGGCTTTATAACGCTCTTCGGCGCTGACTTTCAAGGCCTCGTCGTAGTTGTTCCAGATGAGAGTCCAGTTAGCGCCGTCATCAGTCGACGCAAGCACTTCGAGACGGCTCAGCCAACCCTCGCCGTTCTCACGGTCTCTCAGCATGAAATAAGGGTTGTAGGCCATATAGAAATGGAGCAAATCGTCGGTCTGAGGCGTAATGGTGGGCGTCACGAGCCATTCATCACTTGCCTCGGGAGTTACACCGTAATGGCACTGCACCATTGCGAAACAGGCTCCCCACGGGGTTATGGCGTTCAATCCGTTTGAGGGCATTGTAACCCATGTGAAATCGGTCGGATCGTCGGGATAAGGCTTGTTGGCGGGGTCGGCCTTAGAGGTGTCTGACCATCCGTCAGGCAAATAATTGTTGTAGCTCTTATAGATGTAATCAGGGGTTAGCCTCGGCCTTCAAAGCCTTCGAAAAACGTGTTCGGACGGTTTTCAGAGACAGCTCCGGCTGCGCATAAGGCCGCTAACGCGAAAAAAACTTGACGTTTCATGTAGGTTAAAGATTAGATAATAACTTTAAGGATTTTATTGTCAATATTTATCAGATAGATACCTGCGGGAAGAGTTACCGAGCGCGGAGCATCGAAATAGTTGGTGAACACACATACACCGGCTACATTATATATTGCTCCGGCAGCGCGAAGAGTTATCTGGCGGCCATTGATCTCAATTGCCGAGTCTGCGCCGACAGCTGCTATTCCGTCATGCTGCGCTGCTTCAACTACCACTTCTATAATCTTGGATACGTTGTTGTCGCTGTTCTCGTCGAGAGTAGCGTCGGGGAACATGGCCGACACTTCATAACGGTGAACGCCGACAGATTCGTCATTTGTAGCGCAAACGAACGAGAATTCAGCTGATTCTTCCGACATCAGACGGTCGCCGAACGAGGAATCCAGAGCAACACGGTCATTGTCGGTCACTTCACGAAGGACTACGGTGTAGCGGTTCGCATCATCATCGGGAGTCGGCATGCTGCCGTTATTCAGCACCGTTGCCTTGATTGTGAACGATTCTCCGGCGACAACCTTGACCGGATCAGCCGAAATATCGGTAACGGCGAGATCATAATCGAGACCTGAACGGGCATTCGCCGTTGCCGGAACTGAAGCACCCTGCGCATTGTAAGCGATGGCTGTATATGAAACTGTGCCTAACGGAGCATTCATGTCGGTAAACGAAAGAGTCTGACCATCGGCGATACCCTCTGTCCAGGTATTGATGACATCGTCGTTGCGCTTGAGTTCGACTTTGTTGACATTGGCCGGAGCATCGGAAGTGTCGAGCGTCGGGAGAGTGAAGCTGACAACGATGTCGCGTGATCCGGGAGCAGTGTTCTCGGCAGTCATGCCGGTGATTTCGAGCGGAGTACCGGGAGCGGTCACATCCTCAACGAGAAGATTGTCGACGGCATAAGTGTAACGGAGTGAATTTCCAATGCCGATCATCGGGAAATATGTTCCGGTTTCATCAACGCTGAATTCGGCCTAGAACTTCGTGTTGTCGCCGAATGCATTGATATGTTCGGTACTGCCATAAACAGTTGTCAGAGGAACTACATTCTTGGCCTCGGGAGCATCTCCGAGAGGCTGTTTCGTGAGTCCGAATCCGAACGGCATTCCATAATTATAGGTGTAATCAGGATACATCCAGTCGAAGGTGACTCTGTAGGTATGCTTGGCTTTAAGACGCATGGCAGGCATGAAGATTCGCGGCTGGCTGCCATTGCCGACAACGGTGAGATACGTGTTGCCGTCGGCGGTCGTCAGTGATGTTGTCGGATTATTAGCATTGGCCGATACGACAACGATGCCGGCATCTGCATAGTCGGTTATATCGGTGAAGTTCTCGCTGTAGGAATATGAGGGCGTAATTTCGAGAGGATCACCGCCATATTCGGTGTTTGATACGGCGCTTTCACCGTCGGTGCCATCATAGACGACTGTGACATTGTAGGAGATCGGGCGCACAGAGCCTTCAGGAATCTCGTCGGTGACTGAAAGCTCTTTTGTCGAGGCTACGACAACAACGCCGTCGTTGACACGGGTAACTTTATAGGCAATCTTCGAGTCGTCATATTTTCCTCCGTTCTTGCCGATCGGAGCTTCCCATGAGATAGTAGCGTCGCGTCCGTCGAATGTCAGCTTGACATTCTGCGGGGCGGCGGGGGTGTCGGGGCCGACGAATACTTCTGTCGACACCTCGGGGCCATCCCCGCTGAGATTCGAACAGTAAACGGCTACAGAATGCGTGCCGGCTGTCGAAGCGACAGTAATATTGACCTCGCTGCCGCCATCGGCGCTGACATTCTTATGAGAGGTAGCTTCGCCATCAAGAAGAACGGTATATTTCGCCGACGTCAGGGCGGTTCCGCCGAAGGTCTTCGATGGCATCGTGAAGCTCAGGGCGATATCAGTTGAAGCGCCGTCATTAACTGCCTTGAGATCGGTGACTTCTCCGGGAACGGCGGCATCGAAGCTCGCAGGCGTATAGAGGCCGGCAAGGCAGGCGCCATTCAGCGAATAAAGCTGTGTTGCGGTCTGATCGCTGAGATCAATCGAATACAGGGCTGTTGTCTTAGTATAATAGCTATACGACGAAACATGAGCATATAGCATTTTCCCCGATGCAGAATCATAGCACATCGACTGAGACACAATTTCGGTTACTTTCCAGTTAAGATTGCTTATCGGCGAACCGACATCGGTAAGGTGCCGTCGGTCGTGGAAATCTTCTCAAGCTGACCGAATTGGGTAATACCCCACAGAGTGCCGGAGCCGTCAAATGAGAGACCGGTGTTATATGATGTTGAAGTCTGTCCGATAGGGGTTATTGTTCATGTCGAAATATCGAGCTTTCCAAGCTGAAAACTCAGTGCGTATAACGAGCGCGTTCCGCTCCAGAACCAGCCATAAACCTCGCCGGTTTTAGGATCGGTTGCAAGGTCGGTAGCTCCGCCCGGATATTGCGTTGACAGAGTCTTATTAGTGTAAGACCACTCTGATCCGTTCTTATCGGCAACATACATATAAGGGCCGTAATTATAACGTATGGCCACAAATTGACCGTTTGTCCATCCGGCAGACTGAACTTCGGTAACGCCGGCTAACTGGCCGCTGAAAGCATGCCAGTCAACCGCCGATCCTGACGTAGGAAGATCGTAAACAGTTGCTAACTTAAAAGTCTAGGCAGACTGGTCGGACGGTACATTGAAAGGGTAGCAATAAGTCCTTCCCGTCGGTAGTTCAACAGCCTGAGCGGAAAACGCCGAAGCCGTCAGAAATGAAGCGGTGAGAATTGCGTAAAGCTTGTTCATAAAATTTATTTATTGGTGACAATTGTTGCAAAGTGACAATAATATCGGATTATCACGCCAAATATAGATAAAAAATCAAAACATACGCTTGATAATGCAAAAAAACGCAATTACGCGCCGACTAAAAGGCCAATATTTCGGAAATATATGCAAAAAATGGCGCGCCGATCAGTCGGCGCGCCATAGACGGGGTTCGGAATATTTTTAGAAATTCTCGGCTTTAATCTCGAAAAAGCTCTGAGGATGGGCGCATACGGGGCAGGCTCCAGGAGCTTTCTTACCGACTACGATATGTCCGCAGTTGCGGCAGACCCAGATCGTGTCGCCTTCGCGCGAGAACACGATAGCCTGCTCGATATTATTGAGAAGCTTGCGGTAACGCTCTTCATGATGACGTTCGATAGCGCCAACCTGACGGAATTTGGCTGCAATAGCAGGGAAACCTTCCTCTTCGGCTTCGCGGGCCATACGGTCGTACATATCTGTCCACTCATAGTTCTCTCCCTCGGCAGCGTCGCGAAGATTATCCAGAGTTCCGGGAATGTCGTTTCCGTGGAGCATCTTGAACCAGAGTTTAGCGTGCTCTTTCTCGTTGTTGGCAGTTTCTTCAAAGATAGCTGCGATCTGCTCGAAGCCATCCTTACGGGCTTTCGAGGCATAGTAGGTATACTTGTTGCGTGCCTGCGATTCTCCGGCATAAGCCTCGCGGAGATTCTGCTCGGTCTTGGTTCCTTTGATGTCTTTCATTTTTTAATGGGATTATGTTAGTAATATTTCTGTGACAAAGGTAACAATTCTACGGTTGTAACTATTCAGCGAATCGGCAATAGAGGTGGCCTGGGTCGATAATTCAATTTAATCAACTGAATATCATAAAATTAATAGCGGTTTTATTTGCGTATATCAAATAAAAC
>HF985594.1:32220-70723 GCA_000431215.1 Prevotella sp. CAG:1031 | reverse complement strand
CCTGTAAATGGGATGCCATCCATATCGATCCGACAACCGGGCTCCCCGTTGTCGACGACAAGCGCTGCACAGGCTGCGGCGCCTGCGAGGCAGCCTGCCCGCGCCACGTCATAGCCATTGTCGACAAAAAGCGACCTCAGCGCGTCTGGGTAGCCTGCAACAACCGCGAGCGCGGCCCCGAGGCGATGAAAGTCTGCGACGTGTCGTGCATAGCCTGCGGCAAATGCGCCAAGGCGTGTCCCTTCGAAGCCATCACTGTCGAAGGAAATATCGCCACAATCGATCAGGAGAAATGCCGCCGCTGCCGCAAGTGCGTCGACGTCTGTCCGCGAAACGCCATCCACACCGCCAACTTCCCAGTTAAGAAACCTCAGGCCGAATGAAGACATTCCATATAGGCGGAATACATCCGCCCGAGACCAAACTGACAGCGCGGCGCCCGGTTGCCGACGTGGCGATTCCCGCAGAAATAGCGCTGATGCTTTCACAACATATCGGCGCACCCGCAAAACCTGTCGTAGCCAAAGGCGACCACGTCGACCGCGGCCAGCTCGTGGCCGAAGCCGGCGGTTTCGTGTCGGCGCCCGTCCATTCGCCGGTCAGCGGCACCGTAATGCGCCTGACCACAGTAAAGAACCCTCAGGGATTCGACGTCGACGCGATAATAATAAAAGCCGACGCCGAACAGCCGCAGACAGCTCCCGTGCCGCGCGACACCGACAGCCTCTCGGCCGACGACATACGCCGGGCCATAGCCGCCGCCGGCATTGTCGGGCTCGGAGGCGCGACCTTCCCCACCCCCGTGAAGCTCTCGCCCCCGCCGGGAACCAAAGCTGAAATCGTCATCATCAACGGCGTCGAATGCGAGCCGTATCTGACCTGCGACCACGCCCTGATGCTCGACCATCCCGAAGAGATTCTGCGCGGCACGTCGTTGCTGATGCGCGCCGTCGGAGTCAGCCGCGCGGCAATCGCCATCGAGGCCAACAAACCCGACGTCATCGAGCTGATGCGTTCTCATGCCGGAAAAGAATACGCCGGAATAGAAATCGTTCCCCTGAAAGTCAAATATCCCCAGGGAGGCGAGAAGCAGCTCATCGACGCCGTCATAGGCCGTCAGGTGAAATCAGGCGCTCTGCCCATCTCGGAAGGCGCCGTCGTGCAGAATGTCGCAACCGCCTACGCCGTCTATCGAGCCGTGGTCTTCGGCGAACCGCTGACCGGGCGACTCGTGACCGTCACGGGCCCCGGCGTCAGGAACCCCGGCAACTTCCGCGTAGCCCTCGGCACTCCGCTCAAGGCTCTCATCGAAGCCGCCGGAGGCCTCACCGACGATGCCGCCAAGGTGATAATCGGAGGCCCGATGATGGGGCGCGCCGCGATGACACTCGACAGCTATACGACCAAAGGACTGTCGGGAATCGTGGTAATGACCGGCGGCGACGCACGCCGGCGTCCCGTCGAGGCATGTATCCGCTGCGGCGCCTGTGTCGAAGCCTGTCCGATGGGGCTCGAACCGTATCTGATATCGAGGCTTTCGTCACTCCACCGCTTCGAAGATGCCGAAGCCCGCGACATTGCCGACTGTATCGAATGCGGGTCGTGTAGCTTCGTCTGTCCGGCCTCGCGTCCTATCCTCGACTTTATCCGCGTAGGCAAGGGAGCCGTCATGGCTGCCCGACGCCGCGCCCAACAATCAAAAACCTCAGGCAAATGAACAGCTTGCTGAATGTTTCCCCGTCGCCGCATATCCACACCCGGCGTTCGGTAAAAACCTGCATGTGGCACGTCGTCGTTGCCCTCATCCCTGCCGCCGCCGTAGCCCTTTTCTATTTCGGCATCGGCGCGGCCATAGTAATGGCCGTCAGCATCGCCGCGTGTGTGCTGACAGAATGGGCCATCACACGCTTCATGCTCCGCCGTCCGGCCACACTGGCTAACGGATCGGCCGCGCTGACGGGCCTGCTTCTGGCTCTCAACCTGCCGTCGATGCTTCCCTGGTGGGCCGTTGTCGTCGGTGCCGTCGTAGCCATAGGAATAGGCAAGATGGCTTTCGGCGGACTCGGCTGCAACATCTTCAACCCGGCTCTGGTAGGGCGTGTGTTCCTTCTTCTGAGCTATCCGGCCCTGATGACGACATGGGCTCTTCCAGGACGCCCCTTCGGCGAATATACCGACGCTTCGTCAGGCGCCCTCGACGGCATCACCGGCGCAACTACCCTCGGCGCCCTTAAGCTCGGCACAGTAGACCCGGCCGACATCAGCGTCGTCGACAATCTTCTCGGCGCCGTAGGAGGCTCGATCGGAGAAGTCGGAGCGATAGCACTGATAATCGGATTCATCTATCTTCTCGCCGTCGGAGTCATAAGCTGGCACATCCCGGTTTCCATACTGGCCACCGTAGCCGTTTTCTCCTGGGCCGCAGGAGCCCCCGTCGCTATCGAGCTGCTGTCGGGAGGACTTCTGCTCGGCGCGATATTCATGGCCACAGACTATGTCACCTCGCCCATGACACGGTCAGGAATGATCGTCTACGGCATTCTGATCGGCAGCCTGACAATGGTCATACGCCTCTGGGGAGCCTACCCCGAGGGGGTCTCGTTCGCCATACTCCTTGGCAACGCCTGCACCCCTCTCATAAACCGCTATTTCCGTCCGCGACGTTTCGGAGCAGAAAGGAGGAAAGTTGCCGCATGAAGAATGATTCGCTACCGCGCATGATTCTCTCACTGGGAGTCATCACAATTATCGCCGGCGCCCTTCTCGCAGCTGTCTACACTATCACCTCTGAGCCGATAGCGCAGGCCGAGAAGTCGGCACAGCTCGCCGCAGTGAAATCTGTAGCACCCGAATTCGACACCATGGGCGAGCCCGTGATCCTGACCGACAAATCAGGCCACAAAATGACAATCTTTCCGCTCACGCTTAAAGGCAAAGAGGTCGGTGCCGCAATAGAGAGCTATTCAATGGCCGGATTCTCAGGTGAGATCTCTGTCATGGTCGGGCTCGGCAATGACGGCACTATAACAGGCTATGAAGTGCTCAAACAGGGAGAGACGCCCGGACTCGGCGCCAAGATGAACGACTGGTTCCGCGACCCCAAAGGACACCGCAGCGTTATCGGCCTAAAAACCTCTACACCTCTGACCGTCGCCAAAGACGGCGGCGAAATCGACGGCATAACAGCCGCCACTATCAGTTCACGCGCTTTCCTCGACGCCGTAAACCGCGCCGCAGAATGTTATTCAAACTACAGTCATGAACGCTAAACTCCAGATAATCTACAACGGACTGGTCAAGGAAAACCCCACGTTCGTGCTTATGCTCGGTATGTGTCCGACCCTCGGCACGACGGGGAGCGCCATGACCGGCATGTCGATGGGACTCGCCACCATGGGTGTCCTCATCTGCTCCAATATGGCAATATCAGCCATCCGCCGCTTCGTGCCCGCATCGGTCAGAATTCCGGCCTATATCGTGGTCATAGCCACATTCGTCACCCTGCTTCAGATGTTCATGCAGGCCTATCTGCCCGCTCTCAACAATCTGCTGGGAATCTTCATTCCGCTGATTGTCGTCAACTGTATTCTTCTCGGGCGCGCCGAGGCTTTCGCCTCGAAACACAGCGTAGCCGACTCCATGATGGACGGAATCGGAATAGGCCTCGGCTTCACTCTGGCGCTGACTCTGCTCGGCGCCCTTCGCGAGATCTCAGGCACCGGAGCAATCTTCGGAGCCCACATTTTCCCCGAAGACTATGGCGCGCTGGTTATGGTGCTCGCTCCCGGAGCCTTCATAATGCTCGGACTGCTCGTAGCTTTGTTCAACCGAATCCGTCAATGAAACCATGCTGACCTACATTTCAATAATCGTCACGGCGATCTTCGTCAACAACATAGTCTTCGCCCAGTTCCTGGGCATCTGCCCCTTCCTCGGCGTCAGCAAAAAGCTGTCATCGGCCCTGGGCATGGGAGCCGCCGTAACATTCGTCATGGCCCTGTCGACAGCCGTCACATGGCTGCTCCAGACTTATCTGCTGACCCCGTTCGGCCTCGGATTCATGCAGACAATTGTCTTCATCCTCGTTATCGCCGCTCTGGTTCAGATGCTCGAGATAATCATGAAGAAAGTGGCGCCTGCGCTCTATCAGGCCCTCGGAGTGTTTCTGCCTCTTATAACGACCAACTGCGCCGTTCTCGGTGTGGCCATTCTCGTTGTCCGCGACAATCTCGACCTCGGGCAGAGCGTAGTCTACGCCGTATCGACAGCCTTGGGATTCACTCTGGCCCTGACACTCTTCGCCGGTATCCGCGAACAGCTCGAGCTCGCCGACATTCCGCGTCCGATGCGCGGAGCGCCGATAGCACTTATCTGCGCAGGTCTTCTTGCCCTGGCTTTCATGGGCTTCTCTGGCATAAAGATCTGAATCGTCCCCGATTCCGAACAGCCCGACCAACTGCGTTGTTCTGACTATTGATGATATTCCGAAATCTCGCTTACCGGCTCAGGCTGACGCGCATGTCGCTTCAGCGCTTCTCTCACCGTTTCGCCTCGACTGTCAGACTGCTCGACATAACAGTCGACGTGCTGACAGTGACGGCCGCGCTCGTCTGCTCCGTCGGAATGCTCATTTACGTCGGATTCGACCACTCTGCCCGGGAATTCGCCATTCTGGAGCAGATAATCCACTGCGGACAAGGCATATTCCTGTTCAACATAGTCTACGGTCTGCTTCTGACATCACCGCGACGCCGCACGCTATTCCAGTGGATTATCGACATAGCTGTCGTCCTGACAATCTTCCCGCTCATATTCCCCCATACCGGCAGCTATCTATGGCAGCTGCTCTGTTCGAACCGCGTCACATTCGCCATCATTGCCGTCTACTCGGTAGTACAGCTCAGTTACGCCATAATGCGTCTCCCGGGCAAGCGCACGAACCCGTCGCTGATTCTGACATCGAGCTTCATGCTGTTCATCATCGTCGGGACTCTGGCACTGATGCTCCCCAAATCGACCTACAACGGAATATCGTTTGTCGACTCGCTGTTTGTGGCCACAAGCGCCGTCAGCATAACCGGACTGACGCCCGTAGACGTCGCATCCACGTTCACGCCTCTCGGGCTGACGATTCTCGGTGTGCTTATCGAAGTCGGGGCACTCGGCGTCATCACGTTCACCTGCTTCTTCGCGATGTTCTTCACCGGCAACACGTCGATCTACAGCCAGCTGATAGTCCGCGACATAATCTACTCAAAATCGATGAGCTCGCTGCTGCCCACGATGCTCTACGTGCTGACGACAACGCTCACTGTGCAGCTCATCGGGGCCGTGGCGCTGTATTTCTCAGTGCCCGACAGTCTTCAGTTCGACACCGAACAGCGCATCGGTTTCGCCGCCTTCCATTCTGTCTCGGCCTTCTGCAATGCCGGTTTCAGCAGTCTGCCCGACGGTCTCTCAAACCCGGCGCTGATGAACTCCGGCGGACTTATCTACTGGATGTTCTCGTTAATAATCATAGCCGGAGCCATAGGATTTCCCATAATCATAAATTTCCGCGATGCCCTGGCCGATCTTCTCGGGTTCCACCGCCACCGCAGGCGCTCGCGGTTCATGACCCCGTTTGTCGACGACAAGAAAGTTCATCTTTTCAACATGAACACCAAGATTGTCCTGACAACCACCGGCACTCTCTTCGCCATCGGCGCCATAGGATTCTTTATTCTCGAATACGACAGATCTCTGGCCGGGATGTCGCTCTGCGACAAGATAACACAAAGCGTTTTCAACAGCGTCACGCCGCGCTCGGCAGGATTCTCAAGCATAGCTCCGGCACAGTTTGCCGCACCGACGCTCATAATGATTCTTTTCATGATGTGGGTCGGAGGCTCAGCCCAGTCTACGGCCGGCGGCGTGAAGGTCAACACACTCGCCGCCATAGTGCTGAACCTGCGCTCAATAGTGAAGGGCCAGTCGCGCGTAGTAGCCTTCCGGCGCACAATAGCTACGGCCTCGATACGCCGCGCCAACGCGATGGTCAGCGTGTCACTGATTACCTATACCCTGCTTTCAGTCATAATCCTCATTCTCGAGCCCGGCCTTCCGCCGCGCGCTGTTCTTTTCGAGACCTGCTCCGCCCTGTTCACCGTAGGATCGTCGCTCGGAATCACAGCGGAGCTCGGACCGGCAGCCGAAACAGTTCTCTGCGTAGCCATGCTTCTCGGCCGCGTAGGCATTGTCTCGCTCCTGTCAGGCATCCTCAGCCACCGGCGCGCCCAGCCCCATTATCCAACCGACAACATAATTATAAACTGACTCTGCCATGCGTTATCTCATAATAGGCCTCGGAATCTACGGCTCAAACCTCGCCCTCGACCTCACGAAAATGGGCCACGAAGTCATCGGCGCCGACAATCGCGAATCGATAGTGGAATCGATAAAAGACAACATATCGACAGCCTATATTATCGACAGCACCGACGCCGCCTCGCTCCAGATGCTGCCGCTTAAGAATGTCGACATTGTCATAGTTGCCATCGGAGAGAATTTCGGAGCCAGCGTGCGGACCGTGGCACTTCTGAAAAGCCTCGGCGTCGAACATATCTACGCCCGCGCCATCGACAAACTCCACGAGTCGATTCTCGAAGGATTCAGAGTAGACCGCATCATAACGCCCGAACAGCGGGCCGCCAGCGACCTTGTCGAAGAAATTGAGCTCGGCAATAACGTCAAATCGATGAAAATCGACGACGACACCTTTGTCATACGCTTCGAGGCGCCCGTCTACTTCTACGGAATACGCTACCACGACCTCCGACTCCGCGAAGACTACGGGCTGACGCTCGTGGCCGTCGCCCGACCTAAAGAGGTGACGGGAATACTGCGCACCCCGACGCTGCGCCATGAAGTAATCGACATCGAATCCGACCCGACGATAACAGTCGAGAAAGGCGACACACTGACCTGCATAGGAACGCGCGAAGCCTGGCGCGACTTTTGCCGCCACATCAACGGCTGACCCCATTAACCCAATTAGCCTTATTAGGCCTATTAGAACTATTACCCAAAGAATAAAGGCTTCGCCGGTAGCGAAGCCTTTATTTTAGGATATCTGATCCGGATTATTTGCCGGCCGAGAGTTTCTCTTTCAGAGCTGCGAGAGCTTCGATGTCTCCGAGAGTTGTCTTCTCTACGGGAGTTGTCAGCTTAGGCTGCTCTTCGCGCTTGGCAGCGGGGCGTTTTGCCTTGCGAGTAGCTTCGCCGCGTGCAGCCTTGGCGGCATCTTCGTGAATGCGGCTGTGGCTGAGGATTATGCGCTTGCTGTCCTTGTTGAATTCGATAACCTTGAACTCGAGGGTCTCGCCCTTCTTGGCGGTGGTGCCGTCTTCCTTGACGAGGTGTTTGGGAGTTGCAAAGCCTTCCACTCCGTGAGGCAGAGCGACAACGGCGCCCTTCTCGACCATCTCGATGATGGTGCCTTCGTGGATCGAACCAACGGCAAAGACATCTTCGAAAGCATCCCAGGGGTTGTCTTCGAGCTGCTTGTGGCCGAGGCTGAGGCGGCGGCTTTCCTTGTCTATCTCAAGGACCTGGACTTCGATGTCGGCGCCGATCTGAGTGAACTCGCTCGGATGTTTGACTTTCTTGGTCCAGCTGAGGTCGCTGATATGGATAAGACCGTCGACACCTTCTTCGATTTCAACAAATACGCCGAAGTTGGTGAAGTTGCGCACGCGGGCAGTGTGACGGCTGCCGACGGGATAGCGAACCTCGATGTCTTCCCAGGGATCTTTCTTGAGCTGCTTCAGGCCGAGGCTCATCTTGCGGTCGGCACGGTCGAGAGTGAGGATGACAGCCTCGACTTCATCGCCGACTTTGAGGAAGTCCTGAGCCGAGCGGAGGTGCTGGCTGTAAGACATCTCGCTGACGTGGATAAGACCCTCGACGCCGGCGGCAACCTCAACGAATGCGCCGTAGTCGGTCATTACAACTACGCGGCCTTTGACATGGTCGCCGACCTTAAGCTCGGGATCGAGAGCGTCCCAGGGATGGGGCTGGAGCTGCTTGAGGCCGAGAGCGATGCGCTTCTTCTCGTCGTCGAAATCGAGGATAACGACGTTGAGCTTCTGGTCGAGCTCGACAACTTCCTGAGGATGGTTGACACGGCCCCACGAGAGGTCGGTGATGTGGATGAGACCGTCGACACCGCCCAGGTCGATGAATACGCCGTAGGAGGTGATGTTCTTGACGGTTCCTTCGAGGACCTGACCCTTTTCGAGCTTGGCGATGATTTCGCGCTTCTGCTGTTCGAGTTCGGCCTCGATGAGTGCCTTGTGGCTGACAACAACGTTCTTGAATTCCTGATTGATCTTGACAACCTTGAATTCCATTGTCTTGCCCACAAAGATGTCGTAGTCGCGGATCGGCTTCACGTCGATCTGCGAGCCGGGGAGGAATGCCTCGATGCCGAATACATCGACGATCATGCCACCCTTGGTGCGGCATTTGATGTAGCCTTTGATGATCTCGTTGTTCTCGAGAGCCGCGTTGATGCGGTCCCACGAACGTGCAGCACGAGCTTTGCGGTGCGACAAGATCAGCTGGCCTTTCTTGTCTTCCTGGTTTTCGATGAACACTTCCACCTGATCGCCCACTTTGATTTCGGGGTTGTAGCGGAATTCGCTCACGGGAATGATACCGTCGCTCTTGTAGCCGATGTTAACAACCACCTCACGTTTGTTGATGGCGATGATTGTACCTTCGATTACGTCTTTGTCTTTTACGGTGTTGAGGCTCTCGTCGTAGGTCTTGACGAGTTCTTCACGCGATTTGTTGCCCCGGGTTTCGCCATGTTCGTAGGCGTCCCAGTCGAAGTCTGCAACGGCTGTTTTTACTTCTTCAGTCATTAAAAAATGGTTAATAATAAGGTTAATTAAAAATCACTCAGCGGCATACGGCCGCTTTCGGGCGCAAAGATAAGCCATTTTAACGAAACAGCCAAAAACGCGCCTACTTTTTTTGTTGATTGATTATCAGCGTCCTCGGAAGCGGCAAAAAGCCGCTGCCCGGATTGTCGGGCAACGGCTTTTTATGCTGCTCTCAGGCGGCTTGCGCCGCACTGGGAATTGCCGGTTTTATTCAGCCTTGGGGGCCTCTTCAGCGGCGGGGTGCTCTTTGTCGGCTTTGGCTGCGGCCTCGGCGACGGCTTTCTTCGGGCTGCGGCGCGAACGGCGGGTGGCAGTCTTCTTGGCGGCCTTTTCGGGCATGGCGGCCTCGTTGTAGTCGACAAGCTCGATGAAGCACATCGAGGCGTTATCGCCCAGACGGTTGCCGGTCTTGAGGATGCGGGTGTAGCCTCCGGGGCGGTCGGCGATCTTGTTCGAGATCTCGTTGAAGAGTTCGGTGACGGCGGCCTTGTCCTGAAGATGGGCGAAGACGTGGCGACGGTTGGGTGTCGAATCGGCTTTTGCGCGGTTGATCAGGGGCTCGGCGTAGACACGCAGAGCTTTGGCCTTGGCCAGGGTCGTGAATATGCGCTTGCGCATAATCAGTGCGATGGTCATATTGGCAAGAAGGGCGTCGCGATGAGCCTTCTTGCGGCTGAGATGATTGAATTTTTTATTGTGTCTCATCGTGGGGGTTTACTCTTTGTCTAATTTATACTTTGAAATATCCATGCCGAACGAGAGGTTGAGGTTGGCCAGAAGCTCATCGAGCTCGGTGAGCGACTTGCGTCCGAAATTACGGAACTTGAGCAGGTCGGTCTTGTTGAACACGACGAGTTCGCCAAGGGTCTCGACTTCGGCGCTCTTGAGGCAGTTGAGGGCTCTGACGCTGAGATCCATATCGACGAGCTTGCTCTTGAGCAGCTGGCGCATGTGGAGAACCTCCTCGTCGAACTCTTCGGTTTCCTCGGCTTCGGGGGCTTCGAGAGTGATCTTCACGTCGCTGAAGAGCATGAAGTGGTGAATGAGAATCTTGGCTGCTTCCTTAAGGGCCTCCTTGGGCAGGATAGAGCCGTCGGTGGTGATCTCGAGGGTCAGTTTGTCGTAGTCGGTCTTCTGGTCGACACGATAGTTGTCGACAGTATATTTGACGTTGACAATCGGAGTGTAGATCGAGTCGATGGCGATGATGTTGTTGGCATCGTCGTTCGGATTGCGGTTCTCTTCGGCCGGTACCCAGCCGCGACCCTGATTGATAGTGAGGTCGATAGAGAAGCTCGCTCCGGGATCGAGGTGACAGATGACAAGCTCGGGGTTGAGAACCTCAAAGCCTACAAGGGCTTTGGAGATGTCGCCTGCCGTGAACACTTCCTGACCGGCGGGAATTGTGACGGTGACTTTCTCGGAGTCGGTATCCTCGACAATCTGCTTGAGGTTGACCTTCTTGAGGTTAAGGATGATGTTGGTGACATCCTCCTTGACCCCGGGAATCACGTCGAACTCATGTTTGACGCCGTCAACGCGGATGCTCGAGATGGCGAAGCCTTCGAGCGAGCTGAGCAGTATGCGACGCAGGGCGTTACCGATGGTAATGCCGTAGCCCGGTTCCAATGGCTTGAATTCAAACTTGCCGAAGTGGTTATCGGCTTCCAGCATCAAGACTTTGTCGGGTTTCTGAAATGCTAAAATAGCCATGGATCAGAGAGGATTAATTGAGGTTTATTACTTAGAGTAGAGCTCGACGATGAGCTGCTCCTTGATATTCTCGGGAATGTCTTCGCGTGCGGGAACGTGAAGGAGCTTACCCGATTTTGTTGCCTCGTCCCATTCGATCCAGGGGTATTTGCTGTGGTTGAAGCCTGCGAGGGCGTCGGCGATGACTTCAAGTGATTTCGAGCGCTCGCGCACACCTACGACGTCGCCGGGTTTCACCTGATAAGAGGCGATATTGACAACCTGACCGTTGACTGTGATGTGGCGGTGAAGGACGAGCTGACGGGCTGCGGCGCGGGTCGGGGCGATGCCCAGACGGTAGACGACGTTGTCGAGACGGCCTTCGAGAAGCTGGAGCAGAACCTCACCGGTGATGCCTTTTGTCGAGGCGGCTTTGTCGAAGAGGTTGCGGAACTGACGCTCGAGAACTCCGTAGGTATATTTGGCTTTCTGCTTTTCGCGCAGCTGAGTGCCATACTCAGAGGTTTTGCGGCGACGGTTGGCGCCATGCTGTCCGGGAGGGGTCTGACGGCGTTCGAGCACTTTGTCGGGGCCGAAGATAGGCTCGCCGAAGCGGCGTGAAATACGGGTTTTGGGACCGATGTATCTTGCCATAAGATGTTTGTTGTTGAGTTTGGATAGGTTGGTTATCTGTGTCGGAAAGGTTCAGCGCGGGATTGCGGGGTCTCCTGAAGCTCCGGACTGAGCCGGAGGGCCTTCGGCGCGGGCATCTCTCTACGGGGGTTCTTTCCGGGTACCTGCGTCTCGCCTGCCTTTTGCCGCCGGTAGTATCGGCCGACACAGCCGCGACTGCTGAGAGGTGATTCAAAAAAGCAGTCAGTCGGCGCGAGGCTGTCCGATGGCAGTGGTGGAAACGGGCCCGGGATGAGCCACAATGAAAGATATGAAAACGGATGCCTGCTCTCAGGCGCGTTGCCGGCCGCTATGGCGGCGGTGGAGATCAGCTACATGGCAACCCGATGGGGAAAGACGGGCGCTGAGCCCGAAACTCCGACTGGGTGTTATGTTGACTGAATGAGGACGTGATGCCGTTCCTGAATTAAACGCGGCGGCGTTTGGGAGGACGGCAGCCGTTGTGGGGCAGCGGGGTAACGTCGAGAATGTCGGTAACCTCGATGCCGGCTCCGTGGATTGTGCGGATTGCGCTCTCACGTCCGTTGCCGGGGCCTTTGACATAGGCTTTCACCTTGCGCAGGCCAAGGTCATAGGCGACCTTCGCGCAGTCTTGTGCGGCCATCTGTGCGGCATAGGGAGTGTTCTTCTTCGAACCGCGGAAACCCATCTTGCCGGCGCTTGACCACGAGATAACCTGGCCTTCGGAGTTGGCCAGACACACAATGATATTGTTAAACGAGGAGTGAACGTGAAGCTGGCCTTCGGCCGTAACCTTAACGTTGCGCTTCTTTGCTGCGACTGTCTTTTTTGCCATTGGATTCTATTATTTAGTAGCTTTCTTCTTGTTAGCGACGGTCTTCTTACGGCCCTTGCGGGTACGGGCGTTGTTCTTGGTGCTCTGTCCGCGCACGGGGAGGCCGTTACGGTGGCGAATGCCACGATAGCAACCGATATCCATCAGGCGTTTGATGTTGAGCTGGATTTCGCTTCGGAGATCACCCTCTACCTTGAAGTCGGTAGAGATGACTTCACGCACAGCGGCTGCCTGCTGGTCGGTCCAGTCTGTTACTTTGATGTTGACATCGACACCTGCCTTTTCAAGCACCTTGCGGGCGGCGCTGCGGCCGATTCCGTAGATGTAGGTCAGGGCGATTTCACCTCTTTTGTTCTGGGGGAGGTCAACTCCCACGATTCGTACTGCCATAAATTGTTGTGTTGTAGCTTAAAAATTCGACTGCAAAGGTACAAAATTTTTACCCTTGGCGCATCTTTAATTTGGGGTTTTTCTTGTTGATTACGTAAAGACGTCCCTTGCGGCGAACGATCTTGCTCTCCGGGGTACGTGCCTTGATAGATGCTCTTACTTTCATATCTTTTTTGTTTATAGGATGTTGCTGATGATTTAATGAGCGTTTCGACGGTTCATTTATATCGGAAAGCAATGCGCCCCTTCGAAAGGTCGTAGGGCGACATTTCAACTCTCACCTTGTCGCCGGGAAGAATTTTTATGTAATGCATGCGCATTTTCCCGGAAATATGGGCCGTTATCTCGTGGCCGTTTTCGAGTTCCACGCGAAACATGGCGTTTGAGAGCGCTTCGACGATTGTTCCGTCCTGTTCTATTGCTGCTTGTTTGGCCATTCGGTTATTGATGTCTGATAAAGTTAGCAGGTTACTGGGTCTGTTCAGATGAATCGGTCGCCCAAGACTCCGGCGATCGGCTCGAAAGTTGTCAGAGGTTCTGCAACGCCGTCGATGATGGCGACAGTGTGCTCGTAATGGGCCGAAGGCTTGCGGTCGCGTGTGCGGCACTCCCAGCCGTCTGAGCCGATCACGATATTGCGGCTCCCCATGTTGATCATGGGCTCGATGGCTATACACATTCCGTTGCGCAGAAGAGGGCCGCAGCCGCGGCGTCCGTAGTTGGGCACTTCGGGATCTTCGTGCATCTTGCGTCCGATTCCGTGGCCGCACATCTCGCGGACAACGGTATAGCCAGCGCGCTCACAGAATGTCTGTATGGCGTTAGAGATGTCGCCAATACGGTGACCGGCGCGGGCCGCCTCGATGCCGACATAGAGGCTCTCCTTGGTAGTGACAAGCAGACGGCGAACGTCGTCGGCGATTTCGCCTACAGGGAACGTATAGCAGCTGTCGCCGCAGAAGCCGTCAAGCTCGACAACAAGATCTAGGCCCACGACATCACCTTCGCGCAGGGTGCGCGCCGACGGGAATCCGTGGACAACAGTCTCGTTGACCTCTATGCAGAGGGTGCCCGGAAAACCGCCATAGCCGAGGCAGGCGGGCCTGCCGCCGTTGTCAAGGATAAACTCGCGGGCTATGGTGTCGAGATGCTGGGTTGTCACGCCGGGCCCGACCCACTTGGCTACTTCGCCGAGCGTGGCCGATGTCAGAGCGCAGGCAGCGCGCATCTTCTCGATTTCTTGTGGGGTCTTGAGAATTATCATTCAGCTAAACAGGCCGTGCCACTCCTTCCGCCGAAGCGGAAGGAGCCGGCACGTTGCCTTGCTATAGATTATTATTCTTTGCGTTCGATAGTCTGTAAACCGGTTATCGAATCATGAATGGCTCAATAGGCGCCGCCGGTTGTGCGGCCCTTGATCTTGCCGTCCTTCATCAGACCGTCGTAGTGGTGCATCATCAGATGGCTCTCGATCTGCTGGAGGGTATCGAGAACGACGCCTACGAGAATCAGCAGCGAGGTGCCGCCGAAGAACTGGGCGAAGTTCTGGCTGATACCGAACAGACGGGCGAAAGCGGGCATGATAGCCACGAAGCCGAGGAATATCGAACCGGGCAGAGTTATACGGCTCATGATCGAGTCGAGATAATCGGCGGTTTTCTTTCCGGGCTTGACGCCGGGAATGAATCCGTTGTTGCGCTTCATGTCTTCAGCCATCTGGGTCGGGCGGACTGTGACGGCGGTGTAGAAGTAGGTGAAGGCGACAATCATGATGAAGTAGACGAAATTATACCAGAATCCGTTGATGTCGCTGAAGGCTGCCACGAATCCGCTCGAGGCGTCGGATGCTCCCCCGAAACCGGCTACGGTGATGGGGATGAACATGATGGCCTGGGCGAAGATGATCGGCATAACGCCGGCAGCGTTGACCTTCAGAGGAATATACTGGCGGGCGCCGCCGTACTGACGGTTGCCGACAACGCGCTTGGCATACTGCACGGGCACCTTGCGGGTTCCCTGCACCAGAAGCACGGCGCCTACGGTGACGGCGAACAGAAGGATGAGCTCGACGACGAACATTATCAGGCCGCCCTGGCTTCCGCCGGCTCCGGGCATACGCGATGTGAACTCATAGAAGAGAGCTCCCGGAAGGCGGGCGATAATGCCCACGAGGATGATGAACGAGATGCCGTTGCCGACACCGCGGTCGGTTATGCGCTCACCCAGCCACATGATGAACATCGAGCCGGCGGCAAGGATAACCGTCAGATAGGCCGTTGTCCAGAAGCCCATGTGGGAAGAGAGGCCGGCGCCGGCAGCCTGAACCTGAAGGTTGATCAGGTAGGCCGGGCCTTGCAGCAGAAGTATGATGACAGTCAGATAGCGCGTATACTGGTTGAGCTTCTGACGGCCGCTTTCGCCCTCACGCTGCATTTTCTGGAACGAGGGAAGAACCATGCCAAGCAGCTGTATCACAATCGAAGCCGTGATGTAGGGCATGATTCCGAGGGCAAAGATTGATGCCTGCGAGAAGGCGCCACCCGAGAACATGTCGAGAAGTTGCATCAGGCCTGTGCGGTTTGTGAACTTCGACAGGGCATCGAGGTCTTCAGGAGAGATGCCAGGAAGCACGACATAGCAACCCAGGCGGTAGACAAGTACCAGCAGCAGGGTAACCAGAAGGCGCTTGCGGAGCTCCTCGATGGTCCAGATATTTTTTAGGGTTTCTACAAATCTCATGATGAATTTTAAATTTTAGCTACCGTGCCACCGGCTTCAACTATGGCCTTCTCGGCGGCAGCCGAGAAAGCATTGGCCTCGACGGCAAGCTTGCGTGTCAGCGAGCCGTTGCCGAGAATCTTGACGAGCTTGCGGCCTTTGAGAATGCCGAATTTGCGGAGTTCTTCGGGGCCGATCTTGTCGAGATTGTTGGCGGCTGCTATTGTCTCGAGGTCTCCAAGGTTGATAGCCTTGTATTCTACACGGTTGATATTCTTGAAGCCGAATTTCGGCACACGGCGCTGCAGAGGCATCTGACCGCCCTCGAAGCCGATCTTGCGGCTGTAGCCCGAACGCGATTTCGCACCCTTGTGACCGCGGGTCGATGTGCCGCCCTTGCCCGAACCGGGGCCGCGGCCGATGCGCTTCTTATTCTTGACCGCACCAACGGCGGGTTGAAGATTGCTTAAGTCCATTTCGTTTCGTTTTTTGAATGTTGACGATTGGTTATTGCTCACGCGGGTGTAACCTCTACCAGATGGTGGACACGGCGCACCATGCCCATGATCGAGGGATTGTCTTCCTTGACAACCGTGTGATTCATTTTCTTGAGGCCGAGGGCATCGAGCGTGCGCTTTTCGACAGCGGGGCAGTTGATGCGGCTCTTGATTTGTTTGATCTTAATCTGTGCCATTGTTTATTGAACGTGGTTGTTAGGGAATTTATTAGCCGTTGAACACTTTATCAAGGCTGATGCCGCGCTGATGGGCGATTTCTGCGGGCGAACGCATTTCGCTAAGAGCGGCGAGAGTAGCCTTGACGAGGTTGTGGGGGTTCGACGAACCTTTCGACTTGGCGAGCACGTCGGTGATACCTACGCTCTCGAGCACGGCACGCATAGCGCCACCGGCCTTTACTCCCGTACCATGGCTGGCGGGCTTGAGTATGATACGCGAACCGCCGAACTTGGCAGCCTGTTCGTGGGGGATGGTGCCTTTGTGGACGGGAACTTTGATAAGGTTCTTCTTGGCAGCCTCGACGCCCTTGGCGATGGCGGCGCTGACTTCATTGGCCTTTCCGAGGCCCCAGCCTACGATGCCGTTTTCATTGCCGACAACGACGATGGCGGCGAAAGTGAAGGTGCGGCCGCCCTTGGTTACCTTGGTGACGCGGTTGATGGCCACCAGGCGGTCTTTGAGCTCGAGGTCGTTGGTCGATTTGACTCTGTTATTCTTATTTGCCATGATTGATTTTAGAATTTAAGTCCGCCTTTGCGAGCTGCGTCAGCGAGTGATTTAACACGTCCGTGGAAGAGATAGCCGTTACGGTCGAAGACAACGGTTGTGATACCTGCCTCCTGTGCCTTGCGGACGATTTCTTCGCCTACCTTGGCGGCGATGGCGCTCTTGTCGCCCTCGGCGATGCCGCGCGAAGAGGCGGCGCAGAGGGTCTTGCCGGCGAGGTCGTCGACGAGCTGCACGTAGATCTGTTTGTTCGAGCGGAAAACCGTCATGCGCGGACGCTCGGCGGTGCCTGATATGCGACCGCGGATGCGGGTCTTGATTTTATTGCGACGTTGAATCTTAGAAAACATGGTTTTGACGGTTTAATGTTATTTGGCAGATGCGCTCTTGCCGCTCTTGCGACGGATGATCTCGCCGACAAATTTGATACCTTTTCCTTTGTAGGGCTCGGGCTTGCGCAGCGAGCGGATCTTTGCGCAAACCTGTCCGAGAAGCTGCTTGTCGTCGCTCTCGAGAATGATGAGCGGGTTTTTGTTACGCTCGCTCTTTGCCTCTACCTTGACCTCGGGGGGTAGCTTGAGGTAGATGGCGTGGCTGTAGCCCAGCGAGAGTTCCAGAACCTGGCCGCTGGCCGATGCACGGTAGCCGACGCCGACGAGTTCCATCTCCTTGCAGTAGCCGGTCGAGACGCCGACAACCATATTGTGGAGAAGAGCGCGGAAGAGGCCGTGCTGGGCGCGGTGTTCGCGGTCGTCGCTGGGACGGCTGACGGTGAGATGGCCGTCGGCCACTTCAACTGTCAGATCGGGATTTACTTTCTGGCTAAGGGTGCCTTTGGGGCCCTTGACAGTCACTGTGTTGTCTTTGTCCACGGTTACGGTCACACCGGCCGGGATTGCAATGGGAGCTTTACCTATTCTTGACATTTTCGTAAACGGTTCAAGGGGTTAATATACGTAGCAGAGCACTTCGCCGCCCACCTGCTCGCGGGCAGCCTGTTTATTGGTCATGACGCCGCGCGATGTCGACAGGATAGCGATGCCGAGGCCGTTGAGCACACGGGGCATATCTTTGTAGCCGCAATACTGGCGCAGGCCCGGACGCGAGACGCGCTGAAGGCTCTTGATTGCGCTGACTTTGTCGACGGGATCATATTTGAGGGCGATCTTGATGGTTCCCTGGGGATTCTCGCCGTCGATAAACTTATAGTTGAGGATGTAACCCTGATCGAAGAGGATCTTGGTGATCTCCTTCTTGAGGTTGCTTGCCGGAATCTCGACCACACGGTGGTTGGCCTTGATGGCGTTTCTCAGACGTGTCAGATAGTCTGCAATGGGGTCTGTCATTGTAAGTTTAAAATTTTTCAGTTTAAATTGATCTGCTGCCGGGGTGCCGCAGGCCCCTTGCAGGGGCGGAGGCGACGCCCTCGCGGGGGCATCAGACAATATTTAACACTCTCACGCTTGGTTGTTTTCAGCCGGCCTCGGGCTTCGTCGCCGTCGCGGAGTTCTTCGCCGAAGAGCCCTGCGGGGCTGTTCCCCCGGCCGGGGGACTGACGCGCGTCGGTGCGTGGGGCGGCGCGGGCCTCTCAGCCGCGATGGCTGAGCACGGAGAGGCTCCGAAGAGCCGGGGAGCAATTCGCCAATTTGCCGTAAAACGTGACAGAGCCGCCTGTAACGCGGCGGAACCTCTGCCGGGGCTTACCAGCTGGCTTTCTTCACACCGGGGATAAGGCCTGCGGAAGCCATTTCGCGGAACTGGATACGCGAAATGCCGAACTGGCGCATATAGCCTTTGGGACGACCGGTGATCAGGCAGCGGTTGTGCAGGCGTACATACGAGGCATTTTTGGGCAGCAGCTGAAGAGCATCGTAGTCACCGGCCTCTTTGAGAGCGGCCTTCTTGGCAGCATACTTCTTCACCAGCTTGGCACGCTTTACCTCGCGGGCCTTCATTGATTCTTTTGCCATTTGCTGATCTTATAGGTTAATAATAGGTTAATAGTTACATGGTTACGACACAAAAGCATAGCAATCCGCACAGAATTTGCCGACTGCCGACCACCTTACGTGAGCAGACATCGACATTGCAGAATCACGGGATGCAAAATCCCTGTATTCCAAAGTTCTGACGGCCGAAGCCGCAATTGCTGCAGAATCACCGTGTTGTGCAAGCGCCCCGGAAGGCGCACAAAACCGACGGCAAAGGTCGTAAAAATTTCGCAAACCACCGCATATCCGCGCCATCAGGATGCCCGAATAGCCCCAAACACCTAGTTAAATAAAGTTAAACTTTACAAAAGTCGAATCCGAAAGGCTCTGATAGGCCCTCGCCACTTTCTACAACAAAGGTGGGCGCTGAGAGAATCGGCCTGCATATCGGACTTTCCGGAGGCTATATTCAACTGCGCGGGCGCCCCCCTGAAGGGACGCCCGCGCCATTGGAAGCTTCCAGCTGGAGATTATTTCTTGAAGGGCAGACCGAACTCTTTGAGCAGGGCGAAACCTTCTTCGTCGGTATTTGCCGAGGTAACGAAGGTTATGTTCATGCCCATGAGCTTCGAGATATTGTCGATGTTAATCTCGGGGAAGATGATCTGCTCGGTGATGCCGAGGGTGTAGTTGCCACGGCCGTCCATCTTCGAGTTGATACCCTTGAAGTCGCGGATACGGGGCAGAGCCACGCGAACCAGACGCTCGAGGAACTCATACATGCGCTCGCGACGCAGGGTCACCATGACGCCGATAGGCATCTTTTTACGCACTTTGAAGTTCGAGATGTCTTTGCGCGACAGGGTTGCTACTGCTTTCTGGCCGGTGATGGCGGTCAGTTCGTTGAGGGCTGTCTCGATGACTTTCTTGTCCTGAGTGGCCTCGCCGAGACCCTGGTTGATGACGATCTTCTTCAACTTCGGGACCATCATGACGGTCTTGTAGTTGAACTGCTTCTCGAGAGCGGGAACGATGCGCTCCTTATAGTCTTTCTGAAGTGTTGTTGTCATTACTTAATCTCCTCTCCTGATTTTTTAGCGTAACGCACGCGTTTGCCGTTTTCGTCCTTGCGATAGGCAACACGGGTGGGCTTGCCGGTCTTGGGGTCGATGAGGGCGAGGTTGCTGATATGGATGGGAGCCTCCGTCTTGACGAGGCCTCCCTGGGGATTCTTGGCGTTCGGCTTGGTAGCCTTGGTGACCATGCGGATGCCCTCGACGATAGCAGCCTGCTTGGCCGGAAGCACCTTGAGGACGCGCCCGGTATGCTTGCGGTCGTTACCGCTGAGCACGTAGACGGTGTCACCCTTTTTGATATTCATTTTGTTCATTGCTTTGCGAAAAGTCGGGTTGTGAATTGAGGGTAGTTAAAGTACCTCGGGTGCCAGCGACACAATCTTCATGTTCGTTGCGCGGAGCTCGCGGGCAACGGGACCGAAAATACGGGTGCCGCGGAGCTCACCGTCGTTTTTGAGCAGAACACAGGCGTTGTCGTCGAAGCGGATATAGCTTCCGTCGGGACGGCGCACCTCTTTCTTGGTGCGGACAACAACTGCTTTCGACACTGTTCCCTTCTTGACATCGCTCGAGGGGATAGCGCTCTTGACGGTGACAACGATGATGTCGCCCACCGAGGCGTAACGACGGCCCGTACCGCCCAGGACGTGGATGCAAAGCACCTCTTTTGCGCCTGAGTTGTCGGCAACGGTGAGTCGGCTTTCTGTCTGTATCATTGTTATTTAACTTTTTCGATGATTTCTACAAGTCTCCATCTCTTGGTAGCGCTCAGGGGGCGGGTCTCCATCAGGCGCACTTTGTCGCCGACGCTACACTCGTTCTTCTCGTCGTGAGCGTGATACTTCTTGGTTTTGCCTACGAATTTACCGTAGATGGGGTGCTTCTCCTTATATTTCACCGTGACGGTGATGGTCTTGTCGCCCTTGTTGGAGGTGACAATGCCGATGCGCTCTTTTCTGAGGTTTCTCTTTTCCATTTCGGTGATCGGGGTTATTTGTTGTTGAGTTCGCGCTGGCGCAGCTCGGTTTTGACGCGGGCGATCATGCGGCGGTCAGCCGTGATCTTGGCGGGATTGTCAACGGGCGAGATAGCGTGGTTGATCTTGAGCTGGGCATAGTCCTTTTCCATGACCTCCAGGCGGTCGCGCAGGTCGGCCGTGGTCATCTCCTTGATTTCTTCTTTCTTCATAAGGCGTTAGACGTTTTGAGTGGGGTCATAGTCACGGCTGACGATAAATTTGGTGCTGACCGGAAGTTTCTGGGCAGCCAGACGCAGTGCCTCTTTGGCAATGTCGTAGGGAACACCCTCGACTTCTATTATGATACGGCCCGGGGTCACAGGTGCAACGAAACCTTCGGGATTACCTTTACCTTTACCCATTCGAACCTCGGCAGGCTTTTTAGTGATGGGCTTGTCGGGGAATATGCGGATCCAGATCTGACCCTGACGCTGCATGTAGCGTGTCACGGCCACACGGGCGGCCTCAATCTGACGGCCCGTGATCCACTTCGATTCGAGGGTCTTGATGCCGAACGACCCGAATGCCAGCTGATTGCCGCGCTGGGCAATGCCTTTCATGCGGCCTTTCTGCGAGCGGCGGAATTTTGTTTTCTTAGGTTGTAACATTGTTCAGTTCTGTATTGCGGGGTTCAACGGTTGTTGTTGCGGGGTTTGCGGAAACCGCCACGGCGTTCGCCGCCCTCGCGGCGCGGACCGCGCGTCTCTTTGCCGCTCTGGGCGAAGTTGGGGGCGAGGTCGCGTTTGCCATAGACTTCACCGCGGCAGATCCATACTTTGACGCCGATGACGCCAACTTTAGTATGTGCTTCTACCAGAGCGTAGTCGATGTCGGCACGCAGGGTGTGGAGCGGTGTACGGCCTTCCTTGAACATCTCGGAACGGGCAATCTCGGCACCATTGAGGCGGCCTGAGATCTGAACCTTGATGCCTTCGGCACCGGCGCGCATTGTCGAGGCGATGGCCATCTTGATAGCGCGGCGATAGGCGATCTTGCCTTCGATCTGACGGGCGATGTTAGCGGCTACGATCTCGGCGTCGAGCTCGGGACGCTTGATTTCGAAGATGTTGATCTGGACATCTTTGTCGGTTATCTTCTTGAGCTCTTCCTTGAGTTTGTCGACTTCCGAGCCTCCCTTACCGATGATCAGTCCCGGACGCGAGGTGCATACGGTGATTGTTATCAGTTTGAGGGTGCGCTCGATAACGATACGCGACACGCTCGATTTTGCAAGGCGAACGTTCAGGTACTTCCTCAGCTTGGAGTCCTCGAGAAGGGTGTCGCCATATTTTTTACCGCCGTACCAGTTGGAGTCCCATCCGCGGATGATGCCCAGGCGGTTGCTGATCGGATTTACTTTCTGTCCCATGTTATTTGGCCTTGTTGGTATAGTTGTCGATAGTGTCGACGATGAGAGTCACGTGGTTTGCGCGCTTGCGGATGCGGTAGCCGCGGCCCTGGGGGGCGGGACGCAGGCGCTTGAGCATCGGTGCGCAGTCGACGCGGATCATCGAGATGCAGAGCTCTCCGGCGTCGGCCTTGCGCTCGTTCTTGGCTTCCCAGTTGGCGATAGCCGAACGCAGAAGTTTCTCTACGCGGGCGGCTGCCTCCTTGTTCGAGAATTTCAAGATGCCAAGGGCGCGGTTCACTTCAACGCCGCGCACCATGTCGGCGACATAGCGCATCTTGCGGGGCGAAGTGGGGATGTTGAGCAGTTTTGCGAATGCCACCGAGCGCTGCTCTTCTTTACGCTTGTCGGCGGCGTTTCTTTTTCTTACACCCATTTGGTATTATTGTTTCTGTTTTTTCAAATACTGTTGGATTAAGTCACTGGCTTCGGTCGCGCCGGCTTATTTCTTGCGGTTGCCCGAATGGCCACGGAATGTGCGCGTCGGAGCGAATTCTCCGAGTTTGTGACCTACCATATTCTCGGTGACATAAACGGGGATAAACTTATTTCCGTTATGGACTGCGAATGTGTGGCCGACAAATTCAGGCGCAATCATCGAGGCACGGCTCCAGGTCTTGATGACCGATTTCTTGCCGCTGGCTTCCATGGCGTCGACCTTCTTCTCGAGCTTTACGCTGATGAAGGGGCCTTTTTTCAATGAACGACTCATAGTTGATGTGTTGGATTACTCTGAAACTTATTTTTTGCGTCTCTCGATGATATACTTCGAGGTGTTCTTCTTGGGCGCGCGTGTCTTCAGGCCCTTTGCATAGAGACCCTTGCGAGAACGCGGGTGTCCGCCCGACGAACGGCCCTCACCACCACCCATGGGGTGATCGACAGGGTTCATGACAACACCGCGGTTGTGGGGGCGACGGCCCAGCCAACGCGAACGGCCGGCTTTACCGGAGCTCTCCAGCGAGTGCTCGCTGTTGCCGACGACGCCTACGGTAGCCTTGCAGGCGCAGAGAACCTTGCGGGTCTCTCCGCTGGGCAGCTTGATGATGGCGTAGTCGCCTTCGCGCGAGATGAGCTGGGCGAAGTTACCGGCGGCACGTGCCATGCGGGCGCCCTGGCCCGGACGCAGCTCGATGTTGTGAATCAGAGTACCAACAGGGATGTTGGCCAGCGGAAGCGCATTGCCGACTTCGGGAGCAGCCTCTGCACCGCTCATGACGGTCTGACCGACGGCGAGGCCGTTGGGGGCGATCATGTAGGCCTTGGCGCCGTCTGCATAGAAAAGCAGAGCGATGCGGGCCGAGCGGTTCGGGTCATACTCGATTGACTTAACCACGGCAGGGATGCCGTCTTTTGTTCTCTTGAAGTCGATAATGCGGTATTTGCGCTTGTGACCCCCACCCAGGTAACGCGAGGTGAGGTGACCTTCGGCATTGCGGCCGCCGGTCTGCTTTTTTCCGACTGTAAGAGATTTCTCTGGTGTAGTAGCAGTGATCGTACCTTTGAATACACCAATAACCTTGTGTCTTTGCCCGGGTGTGGTGGGCTTGAATTTTCTTACTGCCATTGCTGATTAGATATTGCTGTAAAAGTCGATAGTCTGGCCCTCGGCCACCGAGATGATGGCTTTCTTCCAGCGGGCCGTTTTGCCGCGGCGCAGGCCGGTCTTGGTCCAGCGCTGGCGGTTCTTTCCGCGAACGATCGCGGTGTTCACCTCGGTCACCTTAACGTCGTAGAGCTTCTCGACCAGAGCCTTGATCTGACCCTTGTCGGCCTCGGGCGACACTCTGAAGGTGTAGCGGTTGCCCTTCTCGGTGAGCTTGGTGGCCTTCTCGGTTACGATAGGTGTGATTGAAATTTCCATTGTTGAATTTCGTTTTAAGTCCTTCCGGAGGGTTTATGCTTAGAGGTTGTTGATCACGTTGAGAGCTTCCTCGGTCATAACCACGGCGCTGGCATTGAGCAGGGCGTAGGTGTTGACGTCGGCTGCACGCATGACTTCAGTGTTGGGGATGTTGCGGGCCGAGAGATAAACATTGCGGTTATCCTGGCCGACAACGAGCAGCAGCTTCTTGCCGTCGGCCTTGACAGCCTTGGCGAAAGCGACGAAGTCTTTTGTGCGCGGAGCTTCGAAATTGATGCTGTCGATGACGGTCAGCTCGTTCTGCGCTGCCTTTACGCTCCAGGCGCTGCGACGTGCGAGCTGCTTCATCTTCTTGTTGAGCTTGAAGCGGTAGTCGCGGGGACGCGGACCGAACACACGGCCGCCGCCGACGAGAACGGGCGAGTTGATGTCGCCGATACGCGAGCCGCCGCCGCCCTTCTGCTTGTGAAGCTTGCGGGTCGAGCCTGAAACTTCGCTGCGCTCCTTGCTCTTGTGAGTGCCCTGACGCTGGTTGGCCAGGAACTGCTTGACGTCGAGCCATACAACGTGTTCGTTGGGCTCAACGGCGAAAACGCTGTCGTTAAGGGTTACCTTGCGACCGGTTTCTTTTCCTTGGATGTCGTATACTGCGAGTTCCATTTACTTCTCAATTAAAACGATTGAACCTTTGGCTCCGGGGATGGAGCCTTTGATCATGAGCAGATTGTGCTCGGGAAGGGTCTTGACGACCTGGAGATTCTGCACTGTCACCTTGCGGTTACCCATCTGACCGGCCATGCGCATTCCTTTGAACACCTTGGCGGGATAAGAGCAGGCACCTACCGAACCGGGGGCACGCAGACGGTTGTGCTGGCCGTGGGTAGCCTGACCAACGCCGCCGAAGCCGTGGCGCTTTACAACGCCCTGATAGCCTTTACCCTTGCTGACGCCCTGAATGTCGACGAAATCGCCTTCGGCGAAGAGGTCTACTGTCAGGGTATCGCCGAGTTTTAACTCGCTGTTGAATCCTGAGAACTCAGCCAAGTGACGCTGGGGAGCTACGCCGGCTTTCTTGAAGTGGCCTTCCATGGGCTTCGTGGTGTGCTTCGCTTTCTTCTCTTCGAAACCGATCTGCACAGCCTCGTAGCCGTCTTTGTCGGCTGTCTTCAGCTGGGTAACTACACAAGGGCCAACTTCGATAACAGTGCACGGCAGATTCTTGCCGTCGGCACTGAAAACGGATGTCATTCCGATTTTCTTTCCAATTAATCCTGGCATTTCTTTAGTAGTATATTGTTGATTGGATTAGTTTGATTTATTATAGCCGCGCGTGGTATCAGACTTTGATCTCCACTTCGACGCCGCTGGGGAGTTCGAGCTTCATCAGAGCATCGACGGTTTTGGCCGTCGAGTTGTAGATGTCGATGAGGCGCTTGTAGCTCGAGAGCTGGAACTGTTCGCGCGATTTCTTGTTGACGAAGGTCGAACGGTTGACGGTGAAGATGCGCTTGCGGGTCGGCAGGGGTATCGGGCCGCTTATCACTGCGTCGGTAGCCTTCACGGTCTTGACAATCTTTTCGGCACTCTTGTCGACAAGATTGTAGTCATACGACTTAAGTTTGATGCGAATTTTTTGGTTCATATCGTTTATTGGTTACTGATTTGCTGATTATTTGAGCAGGTCGACGCGGCCCTGACATTCGGTCAGGACGTTGCGGGCGATCGAGTTGCTGACTTCGGCGTAATGGCTGAACGACATTGTCGAGGTTGCGCGGCCCGATGTGATGGTGCGCAGGGCGGTGACATAGCCGAACATCTCTGCCAGCGGGGCGGTGGCCTTTACGACACGGGCGCCCGAGCGGCTTGTCTCCATGCCTTCAACCTGGCCGCGGCGCTTGTTGAGGTCGCTGATAACGTCGCCCATCGACTCTTCGGGAGTAACTACCTCGATTTTCATGATAGGCTCGAGCAGCACGGGACCGGCCTTTTCGCAGGCTTTCTTGAAGGCCTGGATGGCGCAGAGCTCAAACGAGAGCTGGTCTGAGTCGACCGGGTGGAACGAACCGTCGATGACGGTCACCTTCAGCGAGGGCACGGGATAGCCGGCCAGAACGCCGTTCTTCATTGCGTTAGTGAAGCCTTTCTGGATAGCGGGGATATATTCCTTGGGGATGTTACCGCCCTTGACTTCGTCGACGAATGTCAGGCCCGGATTCTCACCGCCTTCTTCGGCAGGCTCGACGCGGACAATAATATCGGCGAATTTACCGCGGCCGCCGGTCTGCTTCTTGAACACTTCGCGGAGCTCGACGGGCTTGGTGATGGCTTCTTTATAAGTAACCTGGGGACGGCCCTGATTGCACTCTACCTTGAATTCGCGGCGCAGACGGTCGATGATGATGTCGAGGTGAAGCTCACCCATGCCCGAGATAACGGTCTGGCCGGTTTCTTCGTTGGTCTGCACACGGAATGTCGGATCCTCTTCGGCGAGCTTCTGAAGGCCCACGCCGAGTTTGTCGAGGTCTTTCTGGGTCTTGGGCTCGACGGCGATACCGATAACGGGATCGGGGAAGTCCATGGCCTCGAGAACGATGGGAGCGTCTTCGGCGCAGAGGGTATCGCCGGTGCGGATATCCTTGAAGCCCACGCCTGCGCCTATATCGCCGCAGCCGATGAATTCCTTGGCGTTCTGCTTGTTCGAGTGCATCTGGAACAGACGGCTGACGCGCTCTTTCTTACCGGAGCGGGCATTGAGGATGTATGAACCTGCGGCCATGTCGCCCGAGTAGACGCGGAAGAATGTCAGACGGCCTACGTAGGGGTCGGTGGCAATCTTGAAAGCGAGGGCACAGAGAGGCTGGTCGCTGCTCGGCTCACGGGTGGTCACCTCGTCGGTGCCGGGAACCGTGCCTTCGATAGCGCCTGCGTCGAGCGGGCTCGGCAGATAGGCGCAGACGGCGTCGAGAAGGGGCTGAACGCCCTTGTTCTTGAAGCTCGAGCCGCAGATCATGGGAACGACAGCCATCGACAGAGTTGCCTTGCGCAGGGCGCGGCGGATCTCTTCTTCGGTGATTGTCGAGGGATCGTCGAAGTATTTCTCCATGAGGGCGTCGTCGTGCTCGGCGATGCTCTCGAGCATTTTATCGTGCCATTCTTCGGCTTCGCTGAGCAGTCCGGCGGGAATCTCGTCGACTTCGTAGTCGGCGCCCATGGCCTCGTCGTGCCAGAAGATAGCCTTCATGGTGATGAGGTCTACGACGCCCTTGAAGGTCTCTTCAGCTCCGATAGGAATCTGGATGGGGCAGGGATTTGCGCCGAGAACCTCGCGGAGCTGGCGGACAACCTCGAAGAAGTTTGCACCCGAGCGGTCCATCTTGTTGACGTAGCCGATACGCGGAACGTTATATTTGTCGGCCTGACGCCACACTGTCTCCGACTGAGGCTCTACGCCGCCGACGGCACAGAATGTAGCGACGGCACCGTCGAGAACGCGGAGCGAACGTTCAACCTCTACGGTGAAGTCCACGTGTCCCGGGGTGTCGATTAGATTGATCTTGTATTTCGAGCCATCATAGTTCCAGAATGTGGTAGTGGCGGCCGAGGTGATTGTGATACCACGCTCCTGCTCCTGCTCCATCCAGTCCATGGTGGCGGCGCCGTCGTGAACCTCACCGATCTTGTGGGTCAGACCGGTATAGAAGAGGATACGCTCGGAGGTTGTGGTCTTGCCGGCATCGATGTGGGCCATGATGCCGATATTTCGGGTAAGTTTGAGCTGATCGTCTGATTTTGCCATTTGTCGCTTGTCGTTGAATCAATGAATAATGGTGATTGTCATCTCCTGATCAGAAGCGGAAGTGGGCGAAGGCGCGGTTTGCCTCTGCCATCTTGTGCATGTCTTCTTTACGCTTGAATGCGCCACCCTGGTCGTTGAATGCGTCGACGATCTCAGCGGCCAGCTTGTCGGCCATCGTCTTGCCGCCACGTTTGCGGGCATACGAGATGAGGTTCTTCATTGATATAGACTCTTTGCGGTCGGGCCGGATTTCGGTAGGCACCTGGAAGGTAGCACCGCCGACACGGCGTGACTTCACTTCCACCTGAGGGGTAACATTTTCGAGGGCCTTTTTCCAGATTTCCAGCGCGGTCTTCTCCTCGTTGGGGAGCTTGCTCTTCACGATGTCGAGAGCCGAATAGAAAATGGTATAGGAGGTGTTCTTCTTGCCGTCATACATAAGGTGGTTGACGAACTTCGACACCTTCACGTCGTTGAAAACGGGATCGGGGAGCACGATCCGTTTCTTGGGCTTAGCCTTTCTCATTTTTAGTTTTGTCTGTTTAAAAGAGGTTGATAGCTTGGCTGTGAGCTTCTTGTCCTTCAACGGCGTCTCTCTTGTCGCCGTTTACTCAGCCGGGGATTTTGATTGGTTAGTGATTGAAAAGTAGCGTTCGTTGACGGAGCAGCTTATTTCTTGGCTGCCTTAGGCCGTTTGGCGCCGTATTTCGAGCGACGCTGGGTGCGGTCTTTAACACCGCCTGTGTCGAGCGTTCCGCGAACAATGTGGTAGCGCACACCGGGAAGATCCTTCACACGGCCACCGCGGACAAGCACGATCGAGTGCTCCTGCAGGTTGTGTCCTTCGCCGGGGATGTAGCTGTTGACCTCTTTACCATTGGTCAGGCGCACACGGGCGACTTTACGCATTGCCGAGTTAGGCTTCTTGGGAGTGGTGGTGTAGACGCGCACACAAACGCCGCGGCGCTGAGGGCACGAGTCCAGCGCGGGTGACTTGCTCTTGTCTTCGAGAGCCACACGTCCTTTTCTCACTAATTGCGAAATAGTAGGCATCTTAGTTTTTTAGTTTTGACTTATATGATTCTTAAATAATATTCGCTCTTTTCACGCCTTGGCCACACTGCATATCCACACACCCCAATGCTCTAATCCTCAACGGAATAGAACATCAGCGCGTTGCCTACAGGGGCAAAAGCGATGCAAAATTACTAACTATTTCGCTAACTGCCAAACAATTCAGCAAAAAACTTTTTTTCGGCACGGCACGAAATACGCAGGGGAGCTCGGGTTTCATTTCTCGCGAAAAAAAGGTAACTTTGCGACCGTTATGAAACTCGGATTCGACAACGACAAATATCTCCGCATCCAGTCGGAGCACATCGGCGAACGCATCGCCACGTTCGGAAACAAACTCTATCTCGAACTCGGAGGCAAGCTCTTCGACGACTACCATGCATCACGTGTTCTCCCCGGCTTCGAGCCCGACAGCAAACTGAAAATGCTGTCGAAGCTCGCCGACCGCGCCGAAATAGTAATAGTCATAAGCGCCCGCGACATCGAGAAAAACAAGATACGCAACGATCTCGGCATAACCTACGACGAGGATGTTCTCAGGCTGCGTCTCGAGTTCATAAACCGCGGCTTCGAGGTCAATTCAGTGGTTGTCACCCACTACGACGGACAGATGAGCGCCGACGCGTTCCGCCAGCGGCTCCACCGCCTCGGCATACGCACCTACTGCCACTACACCATCGAAGGCTACCCCAACAATGTCGACCTCATCGACAGCGACGAGGGATTCGGCCGCAACGACTATGTCGAGACAACGCGGCCGCTGGTCATAGTAACGGCCCCCGGCCCCGGAAGCGGAAAGATGGCCGTATGTCTCAGCCAGCTCTACAACGAGCACCGGCGCGGCATAAAGGCCGGTTATGCGAAGTTCGAGACTTTCCCCGTCTGGAATCTTCCTCTGAAGCATCCCGTCAACGTTGCCTACGAGGCTGCGACGGCCGACCTCAACGACGTCAACATGATCGACCCGTTCCATCTCGAAGCCTACGGCAAGACGGCTATAAACTACAACCGCGACATTGAGATATTCCCGGTGCTCAACGCCCTGTTCGAAGGCATCTACGGCGAGAATCCCTATAAATCGCCGACCGACATGGGCGTCAACATGGTCGGATTCTGTATCAGCGACGACGCCGAATGTTGCCGCGCATCGAAAAACGAACTCGTGCTGCGTTATTTCACTGCGCTCAACCGCTTTGCCAGCGGCGCCACCACCGACCAGGAGGTCAACAAGATAAAACTGCTGATGCAGCAGTCGAAAATCGACGCCGGCTACCGTCCCGCCGTCACCGCCGCACGAAACCGCGCTCAGCTCAGCGGACGCCCCTGCTCAGCCATAGAGCTTGCCGACGGAACCATCATAACCGGCGAGAGCGGCGATTTGCTCGGTCCGAGCGCCGCTCTGATTCTGAACGCCATAAAGCATCTGGCCGGAATCGACCACAATGTGAAACTCATTCCCCAGCACATGATCGAGCCTATCCAGGCAACCAAGACCAACTATCTCGGCAGCCGCAACCCGCGCCTCCACACCGACGAAGTTCTCGTTGCCCTGAGCGTACTCTCGACCCACGACGACGCCTGCCGGCGCGCTCTGGCCACGCTGCCCATGCTGCGCCGCTGTCAGGCCCACTCGACGGTTGTGCTCGGCGAGGTCGACCACAAGATTTTCAAGAAGCTCGGCGTAGGGCTCTCTACCGATCCGGCTCCGCGCCGGCATTGAACAACATAGCGCCACGAGGTGTTGTATCAGTTGAAAATCAGCAACAACACCCAAACGCTATGACTACAAGAAATATCATCGCCGCAGCCCTCGTCACGGGCGCTCTTGCCTCGAAACCGACTCCGGTCGGGGCCTGCTCACGCGTTGTCTACCACGGAGCCGACAGCATAATAACCGTAGGACGGTCGCTCGACTGGCGCACGCCTATTCCGACTAACCTCTGGGTTTATCCGCGAGGAAATGTCAAGAAAAGCCACACCCTTCCGGGAGCTTTCGAATGGAAGGCCAAATACGGATCTGTCTACGCCGTAGGCTATGACAACGGCATTACCGAAGGAATCAACGAGAAAGGGCTGACCGCCGCATCGCTGTTCTGCAAGGGCGCCGTCTACGCCACCCCCGCGACAGCCGAGGGAAAACGCCCGATGTCGCTGTCGGTGTTCATCGCCTGGATTCTCGACCAGAATGCCACTACCGACGAGGCAGTGGCTATGATACGCGACAGCGGATTCACCATTTCAGCTTCTGATTTCGACAACGGAACCGTGCCGGCCCTCCATTTCGCCATCACCGACCCGTCGGGAAAGACGGCCATTCTCGAATTTGTCGACGGCAGACTGAATATCTACGAAGGAACCGATCTCGATGTGCTCACCAATGACCCCGTCTACCCGTCGATGGAGGCGATCAACGCCTATTGGGAAGGGATCGGCGGCACCCATTCTCTTCCGGGCACCGTAAAGAGTCCCGACAGATTTGTGCGCGCCTCGTTTTTCAACAAAAATGTGCGCCGCACCGCGTCGTCCGACAAGGCTGTCGACATCGTGCGTTCTATAATAATGAACGTGTCGGTGCCAAAAGACTATGCTGTCGAAGGCGAACCGAACCTGTCGTCGACGCAGTGGCGCAGTGTAGCCGACCTTAACCGCCGGCGCTATTATTTCGACCTCGTAGGCAATCTCGGTATGTTCTATATCGACCTGACAACCCTCGATCTGAGTCAGGACTCCGGCACACGTCGCCTCGACACAGCCGCAACCGTCGACTTCGCCGGCTGCGCCAACGGGCTGCTCCGCCCCACCCCGCCCTTCACTCCGGCCTATTGACATTCTCAGTCTCCGACCAGAGAACGGAATGGCACGTGATATTCACCGACAGCGAAACCCGATATAATTCCCGCTCCCGTCGAAACATTGCTATGCTCCCAGACCGGATTCCCGAGCCCTACATTGCCTAAGATTCCGTTGATGCCTTCGGTAGTCGCCCACAGCGACATCATATAATTATAGTAACCGGCCGAGATGTGCGACAGTTTCATGACATAGTCCGACACTCTCGGCCGGGTTATATCGTCACAGACATAATGACAGCCCGGTATCGAGAAATGGATTGTATAACTCTTGCCTGAGATCTGGCGGTCGGAGAAGACGGTATAGCCGTCGGTGTCGCTGACAATGGCCTCGAGAACGCCGACATGCTCCGAAAAAAGCGGTTCTCTCGAAAAATCGGGATGCATCGAAATCGTCACCTCGTTCGACGAATGATAAATATTCTCATCGTCGACATATCTGTCGGGCATAGATGTCGTGCAGTCAAACATATAATAGTTGACGGCGTCGGCCGGATCGGTGAATGTCACCGCAAACGAGAGATCAAACCAGGCCTCCAGACGATTGCCGCTGCGCTCCTTCCGCAGATTGCTGACCGTCGGGGCGACATTGTCGATCTTTATTGCGCGCGGAACCGTAACCGAGCCGCTTGCCTCGCCGTATTCGGTGCTGACCGCCCTGACAGCTATCTCGTCCCCCTCCCGGGCGACATAGTCTGAGACATAGAGATAATCGTCGCTGTTGTCCGACGGACTCTTCCCGTAGGCGAGGATATATGTTTCAGACCCGTTCACGACAATGCTGACCTCGGCGTTCTTTATCTGAATGTCGATATCTTCGCCGGGAGCGCCCTCGGAATAGCGCCAGGTTCGCGTAACGTCTGCCGTCACCGGCTGTCCGGCGATTATATTGGAGTTGATGCAGACAACGGGAGTTGACTTGAGATCAGGCTCGAAGTCCTGATAACAGCCGGTCAGCATGGAAGCTACCACTGCGATTACTGTAATTATCGATATTTTGTTCATTTTTGTTTCAGTTGAGGTTAGAATTCCCAGGTATATGAAACCGAAGGGATGAAAGGAAGAAGGCGGACATACTGGAACACGGGCCGCGAAGTATAGCTGACCGAACCGTCAGGCCCGGTTACTGTCTCGTAGCTGTCGCTGTAGTCGCGGCGCACGGCAATGACGTTCATGTTGCAATAGGCATTATAGACGCTGAAAGTCCAGAATCCGTGTTTTGTGTGGCGCGTTGCCGAAATGTCGAGCCGATGATAGAACGGCAGCCGGTAGTTGTTGATTCCGTCGTAATAATCCATGTCGAAATGCCACGGGCCGAGCTGAGGATCGTCCCAGCATTGCAGAGGAATCGAGATGCGGTTTCCGGTCATGCCCGTCCATGTTGCTCCGAGGCTCCATTTCTCATTGAATTTGAAATTGAGAAAGACATTGATTTTATGACGGTTGTCGAACCGCGCGGGAAACCATTGTCCGCCATTCTTTCCGTCGTACCGCCTGTCGGCCCAGAGCAAAGAATAGCTGACCGAGCCGGTGAACCGCCCGTATTCGCGGGTCACCTTGAAATCAATGCCGCGCGAGCGTCCTTTTCCCGAGGTCATTTTCTGATCCCACGGCGCATCGGGAGCCACGAGATAATATTCGTCGGAATAATCCAGAAGATTGTCCATCCATTTCCAATAGCCTTCGACCGATACGGTATACTGCTTGCCGGGCGTGGTATAGTAGATTCCGGCGGCGATCTTGTCAGCCGTCTGAGGCTTATTGCCGCCGGTTATCGGAATCCACTGGTCGGTCGGCAGCGAGATGGCGCTTTCTGAAATCTGATGGACGAACTGCGTCGTCCGGCTGTAGCCCGCTTTTATCGCCCAGTCGCGCACCGGGGTAATCCTGAAGGAGAGGCGCGGCGACAGGTTTGCGTGGGTTCGGCCGCCGATGCTGAAGAGAGCGGCGTGAGCTCCGGCATTGATACGGATGAAATCGGCCGGAGTGTAGTCGGCGCCGGCATAGAGGCTTGCCTCGTGGGCGTGGAGAGTCTGATCGTTGGCTATGACGGTCGTCTTGTCGCCGGGCGTAATCAGAGTCCGCTCCCCTTTCGAGGGGAGGAACGAATGATAGGTATAGCCGGTGCCGAAATTGACGGCCAGAGCGTTGACAGGATGCCAGTCGAAGTCGGCGCGGACAATGATGTCGTCGATCTTGTTGCGGTGGCCGAGCTTGTCTTCGGTAAAATCTGTAGCGCCGTCAGAGTCGGTCGTCTCCGTGCGCTCGCTGCGGTTGAGCGAGCTGAAGTAACGCGAGAATGCGGCCGTAAGCTCTCCGAAAAGCGACGGGCTGAATGTATAGTTCCACCCCGCCGAAGCTACGATATTGCCCCACCACATCCGCGCGGTCGTCTTGTCGGATTCGTCGGTGCTTCTGTAGATTTCCTTATTGACATATTTGAGATAGTCCTGGCCGTAGTAGACGCTGACGAACGCGCGGCTGCGGTCGCTGAACCTGTGGGTTATCTTCGCGTTGACGTCGGTGAAGTCGTAGCGGAAGCGGACATCGCGGTCTTTGTTGACAGAGCTCATGATCAGACTTGCCGGATAAGTGATGACATCGAACCACGAGCGGCGCACGGCGACGGAATATGTCGTATGGTCTTTCCATATCGGGCCGTCGATATTGACGGCGCCCGAAGTCAGTCCGAGAGTGACCGAGCCCTGATGGCGCTCGGGGTTGCCGTCTTTGGTATGCACATCGAGATACGACGACAGGCGTCCGTCATATTTGGCCGGGAAACTGCTTTTATAGAAGTCGGCATTGCGGATGGCGCCGGTGTTGAAAGCCGAGAACAGACCGCCGAGGTGGTTGACCTGATAGAGCGGAATATTGTCGAGCATATACATATTTTCGTCGGTATCGCCGCCATGGACATACATATTCGCCATCCCCTCGATTCCGGAGGTCACACCCGGCTCGAGCTGCAAAGTCTTGATCACATCGCTTTCGCCGAAAATCACCGGGGTCTCGCGAATCTTCTCGTTCGACAGATTGATGCTGCCTATCTCGGCGCTGTTCATCGCCTTGGCATTGTTGACCGATCCGTTGACAACAACCTCATGCAATTGCCTGACAGGCGACAGCTCTACTTTCAGGCTCATATTCCGCGAGACATCGAGACGGCCCGATTCCCACGGCTCGGTGCCGAAATAGGTCACACGCAGCGAAGCCGGCCCTTCAGGCACAGTCATGGAAAAGAAGCCCGAAGCATTTGTGACTGCCGAAGCCCCCGATTCGAGGTCGAACACCGAGGCTCCGACAACAGCCTCGCGGTTTGCGGCGTCGTAAATAAATCCGCTGACTGTGAATCGGCGCGGCGCCGGAGCTTTTGCCGGTGCCACCGGTTTCGGGCCGCGCTTCAGCGTCACGTTGTTGCCGCTGATTTTATAAGTTATACCGGTGCCTGAGAATATCTCGTCGAGAACTTCGCCGAGAGGCCGGTTTTTTGCGTTGACATTTACGCGGAGTCCCGAGAGGGTGCCCGACTGGTATATGAAGTTTTTGCCGGTCTGGCGCATAAGCTCCTTGAAGACCGACTCGGCGCTGCGGCCATTTGCCGTTATCGTGACCCGTTGGGCTGACACCGCTACCGAGAGCGAGAGCAGCAGGCAAAGAAAGATATGTTTCAGTTTCATTTCTCAATTTCCAGATTAGTTCCGAGAAGATCGTTGATAGTGGCGAGGATATCGTCGGCAGTTCCCTCGTAGACGCCTGTGAGGCGATACTCTTCGGCCGGAATGTTCGTGACCCTGACTCCGTAGGTCTGTTCGATAGACTTGACTACCTCAGTGAGCGGGGCGTCGTTGAACCTCAGCGTCGAACTTACCGGCGCGGCCGAAACGGCGGTTTCGACGGGAGCGCCATCGGTGGCGGGGGCCGAAGCATCGCGATTGATCAGAAGAATTGCCGACGCTGTCAGGGCAACGACACCGATACCGACTGCGGCATACTTCAGACTGCGGCGAAGCTGAAACCGGCTTACCGACACGGCGGATATTCCCAGACGCCGCCACGCTTTTGTCCGGGAAAAAGCTTCCGAACTGAAATGGCGCGCCACGAAACGGATAGATTCCTCAATTCTGTCATTTTTGTTCATAATATGATGTCTTTTGACTCTATGACGGAAGAATATGAGAAATCCCCTATCCGGATTGAGAAAAATTTTATAAAAAAGTGAGGATGAAAGTGAAGTCGTAGAGCGATGCACTGTTGCTCAGCGAGTTGCGGAGAACCTTCAGTGCTTTGGCAAGCTGATTCTCGACCGTCTTCTCGGATATGGAAAGTTCGGCGGCTATCTCCTTATGGCTGAGATTGTCGCGTTTGCTAAGCAGTAACACCTCGCGGCAACGTTCGGGCAGCGACGCCACAGCCTTCCAGACTGCCGCATCGCGCTCTGAGGTGTCGATTTCCTCAGCCGGAATATCGGCTACCTCGCTCAGTGCGGCCGTCGGCCTGACAACACGCATACGGTCGACGGTCAGATTGCGCGCCATCCGATAGACATAAGCCTTGAAATTATCGGGCGCGTCGCGGTCGGAAAAATATTCCCATGCCTTGGCGAAAGTGTCGGCCACGATGTCCTCTGACTCCTGAAGGTCTTCAGTCATACGCAGCACATACATACACACCGGCAGATAAAGCGCATTGAACTGCCGCTCGAACTCCTTTGCGTTCATATTCAATAACTAAGATCGGAATTAGACCGCAAAATTACTCATTCCGCACCGTTTTTCAGCTATCTGCCGCAAAAAAGCCGATGGCCGAAACAAAGTCTGATAATACTTGAGACATTCGCCAAAGACTGTATCGGTTTTCGCGCGACAAGCGCCGTGAGGCGCTTGTCGCGCACTGTCATATCAGTTCAACTAAATGAGAATAAGTATGTCCCCATAAAATTGAGAACGGCATATTGCCTATAGTTCTTTTCTATTGTTCCATTTTGTCACTCGGCTCGGTATTTCAGCAGAATTTCACTAACTTTGCGCTCTCAAAATAAGGCATTAGTGAGATTTAGCCATAAGGTACTGACAGCAATCATTTTAGGCACGACAGCGCTCAAAGCGGGCGCCATCGAAACCACGCCCGACAGCCTCGCCTGTGTCGCCGACAGCGCCGCTGTGACGACGGTAGCTGCCGACAGCGTCCGGCATTCCAACACTTACTGGATAAAACAGCTGTGGGACAACGGATTCCATATCAACGCCCCCGGAGTCGAATATCCGCGTTTTCCGCGTTTCCTGCTCAAGGTCTATAACTGGGGCGACCGTATCTTCAACGGCTATGACCCCGATTACGTGGTCTCTACCGGCAAGAACTGGAAGATTCTCGGAAAAAGTTACAACTGGCAGGAGAATTACTCGCTTCTGTTCAGCCACGGCAATCTCCATATCGTATCAGACATCTACGCCGACATCGGCGGCTATCTCTGTTTTATGGCTGTCAGCGTCGGTTATATGTTCAACGCCAACGAGATAATCGGCGACAAGCACGACACACGAACGAACTTCAATTTCAACTTCACGTGCTCGCGCTTCTGGGTCGACTTCCAGAAGAGATCGACGCGCGGGGGAGCCCGTGTGTTCAAACGCCATCAGAAATCAATGCCGTTCGAAGACATCTCCAATAAAATGACACAGCTTTCGGCGCTCTATTTCTTCAACAACCGCCGCTACAGCCATGCCGCGGCCTATTGTTTCTCGAAATATCAGCTCAAGAGCGCCGGCTCATGGATTGCCGGATTCCTCTATTCGCGGCAAGACATTTCGATGGACTTCAACGATCTGCCTCCCGAAGTGCTCGAAGGGCTGCCAGACACACTCCCCGCCTATCGGTTCAACTACTCCGACTACACACTGACAGGAGGTTACGCCTACAACTGGGCATTGCGTCCGCGCCGCTGGCTTTTCAATGTCACGGCAGCTCTCGGCTTCGGCCTGAAACATGCCCATGAAAACAACTCCGACAATACCGACAGCAACCGTTCGCTGCTCGTATCGAACGGTCAGCTGTCGCTCGGGCTCGTATATAACCACAGGGCGCTTTTCGCCGGGCTTCAGGTGCGCGGTATCGGCCACTTCTATTTCAACAGCAACTACACCTTCCTCAACGCCCTGTCGTCGGCCACACTAACCGTAGGAGCCCGCTTCTAAGCCGGAACCACCCGGATAAGCGACAGGCCATCGCGCAACGGCAGTATGACCGTCTCAAGGCGCGGATCGCGGGCCACACGTTCGTTGAACTCCGCCACACCCCGCGCCTGCGGGTCATGGCGCAGCGCTTCGTCGTCGGCAACCTTTCCGCTCCAGAGCGTATTGTCGGCTATGATATAACCTCCCGGACTCATCAGCGGCAGAATCATGTCGAGATAGCCGACATAATGGCGCTTGTTGGCATCGATATATACCATGTCCCACGGTTCAGTCGAAATCTGCGGAACGACATCGAAGGCATCTCCTATATGAAGTCTGATTCTCTTTCCCAGAGGGCTGCGGTCAAACCAGCCGCGGATAAACGGCTCGGCTTCGTCGTCGATCTCGACGGTGTGAACCTCGTCGGCCTCAGAAGCGAGACCCTCGGCCAGACAGAGCGCCGAATAGCCCGAGAACGTACCGAGCTCGAGCACTCTGTGGGGGCGCGCCATAGCCACAAGCATCTTAAGAATTCGTCCCTGTACATGTCCCGAACACATACGCGGATAAAGACGCCGTAGCCATGTATCGCGATACAGTTCATGCAGCAGCCGCGGTTCGGCCGAGGTGTGGGCCGCGATATACCCGTCGAGTTCAGAGTCCACTTCTCAGGGCCTCCACCCCTAAGGCATATACCTCCGGGCCGAATCCGACGATGACGCCCCGGCAGGCCGAAGAGAGCAGCGAATTGCGGCGGACCGCCTCGCGGGCATAGATATTCGTCAGATGAACCTCGACGACAGGCGCATCTATAGCAGCTACGGCATCGGCCAGCGCCACCGACGTGTGGCTGT
>HF985594.1:0-32190 GCA_000431215.1 Prevotella sp. CAG:1031 | reverse complement strand
TAGCCGCCGGCATTGAGAACCACGCCGTCGGCGTCGGTCTGCTGAAGTCGGTCGATAAGCTCTCCCTCGCTGTTGCTCTGGAAATCTTCGATGACGATGTCGGGAAAACGCCGACGAAGGCCGTCGAGAATCTCCCGAAGGGTTGTTCTGCCGTAAAGTTCAGGCTCGCGCCGGCCCAGAAGATTGAGGTTAGGGCCGTTGAGAATGAGTATTTTCATGCCGGATAGCTGTTTTCGGCAAAATTACAAAAAACCGGGCGGTCTTCACAGACCACCCGGAAATTTCTTTAACCTTAAATCTATTACCATGAAAAAACACAGTGCAAATATAGTAACTACATCTTTAGAACACGGCGACCGTCAAAAAGGTTCAGGGATGAGAAAAAAATTTCGTTGTTTTTCGTTATTTTTGTGCTCCACAAAAGAACCACGACTATGAAGATAGGCATTATAGTGGCCATGGACAAGGAGTTGCGTCTTCTTCTTCCCCTTCTCGAAGGCCACACGACAGAGACCGTCAACGGCATTTCAATACATCGCGGAACGCTCGGCTGCCACAGTCTGGCAGTTGTCAAGTGCGGCATCGGCAAGGTCAACGCCGCCATCGGCGCCCTGACGCTCATCGAAGCCACCGCCCCCCAGCTCGTGATCAACACAGGAGTCGCCGGCGGAACAGGCATCGGCGCACGCTGCGGCGACGTCGTGGCAGGCGCGCGTGTGGCATACCACGACGTATGGTGCGGGCCCGGCACAAATCCCGGCGAAGCCGACGGCTGTCCGCTTTTCTTCACCCCTCCGGCTCCGGTTCTCGGGCTTCCGGCCCTCGACGGCGTTCGCAAAGGGCTCATAGCCTCGGGCGACATCTTCATATCGAAGAAATCTGAGGTCGACACAATTCTCGCCATGTATCCCGACGCTATAGCCGTCGACATGGAGAGCGCGCCGCTTGCCCAGACATGTTTCAAGCGCGGCGTCGACTTTCTGTCGGTGCGCGTCGTCAGCGACACCCCGGGCAGCTCCGACGACAATGTCGGACAGTATGAGAATTTCTGGGAACGTGCCCCCCACGAGACATTCGGCATCGTAACGCGCCTTCTTGCGGAACTGCACTAAAAGCTCCGGGCCATGAAAGACCTGAGACCCGTCAGGGGCAGATACTATATCCGCGAACTTATCAGTCAGGGGGAGCACGAAGAGCAAGATTTCAAATTTGCCATCAGCGACGCCCGCAAGATAGCCCGCAGCGTGTCGGCTTTCGCCAACAACCGCGGCGGCCGCCTGCTTGTCGGTGTCAAAGACAACGGAACGATCGCCGGAGTGAGATCAGAGGAAGACATCTTCGTTGTCGAACAGGCCGCCCGGATGTATTGCGTTCCGCCGCAGCCCATCGAAGTCACCGCCTTTAAAATCGATCCGGGAGTGGTTGTGTTCCGCGTCGTCATCGCCAGAGCCGAACGGCGTCCGGTCGTCGTCAGGGAAGCCGACGGAACCCGCCGCGCCTACTACCGGGTAGCCGATGAAAACATCGCCGTGCCTTCATTCGTAGGCAAGGCTTGGCGCGGCCCCTCCGGGGCAGCCTGCGCCATGTCGCTCGACGGCACGGAGCGCGGTCTGCTCGATCTTCTGTCTGAACGTAACGGTATTACCTACGACGAAGCCTTGCGCCTTCTCCATATCACCGGCGAACGCGCCGAAGAAGCCTTCGCCCGTCTCTACAGCCTCGGACTGATCGACTTCCGCATCGGCCACAACCCCGTCGAAATAATCCCCGCTCCCGACAATCCCTAGAGCCAGTCGGGGCAGAGTTCGAGAAGCGGGCCCATGACGAAGGGGCGCTCTTTCATTCGCGGATGAGGGAGCGTCAGTTCGGGTGTGTCTACAACGAGATGATCCACAGCTATCAGGTCGATGTCGATGACGCGGTCGATATAGCGGCCCTCGGCGTCGCGGTGAGACGACGGATCGATGGATTTCTCGACAGCCTGAAGACGGCGCAGAAGCTCGATCGGCTCCAGGTCAGTGTCGACAGCTATGCCGAGATTGACAAACCGATTTGGAGAGTCGAAGCCCCACGGCTCTGACTCGACCCATTGCGACCGGCGCGCACTGACTCCGAGATCGGCTTCAATGGCGGCGACCGCGCGCTCTATCGTAGAGCGGCGGTCGCCGATATTTGATCCGAGATTTATATAGGCTGTAGCCATCAGAGCGACTTCTTGACCTCGACAGTCTCGAAGGCTTCGATGAGGTCGCCTTCCTGAATGTCGTTGTAGCCGGCTATCGACATACCGCAGTCGTAGCCCGAAGTGACCTCTTTGACGTCGTCTTTAAGGCGCTTGAGCGATCCGAGCTCGCCGGTATAGCGCACAATACCGTCGCGGATAAGGCGCACCTTGCAGCTGCGCTTGATCTTACCCTCGCGCACAATGGCGCCGGCGATTGTGCCGACCTTCGAGATCTTGAACGTCTGGAGCACTTCGGCCGTGCCGGTGACTTCCTCCTTAAGTTCGGGAGCAAGCATACCCTCCATAGCGTCTTTGACTTCCTCGATAGCCTGATAGATAACCGAATAGAGGCGTATCTCGACCCCCTCGCGCTCGGCCTCGCGGCGCGCAGCCAGCGACGGGCGCACCTGGAAACCGATAATGATGGCGTCGGAAGCGGCGGCGAGCGTCACATCGCTCTCCGAAATCTCGCCGACTGCCTTATGTAGCACATTGACCTGAATTTCCTCGGTCGACAGTTTGATAAGCGAATCGGTCAGAGCCTCTATTGAGCCGTCGACGTCGCCTTTGACAATTATGTTGAGCTCCTGGAAGTTGCCGATTGCGCGGCGACGGCCTATGTCTTCGAGAGTCAGAATCTTCTTTGTGCGTATTCCCTGCTCGCGCTGGAGCTGAACGCGCTTGGTGGCGATTTCACGGGCCTCCTGTTCCGACTCCATGACATTGAAGGTGTCGCCGGCCGTAGGAGCACCGTTAAGGCCCAGGATAAGGGCCGGCTCGGCAGGGCCGGCCTCCTTGATGCGCTGGTTGCGCTCGTTGAACATCGCCTTGACGCGTCCGAAATGGGTTCCGGCAAGGATGGTGTCGCCGACGCGCAGTGTGCCGTTCTGCACGAGCACCGTTGCGACATAACCGCGTCCCTTGTCGAGACTCGACTCGATTATCGAACCCGTTGCCTTGCGGTTCGGGTTGGCCTTGAGGTCAAGCATCTCAGCCTCGAGAAGAACCTTTTCCATCAGCTCGTCGACACCGATACCTTTCTTGGCCGAGATGTCCTGGCTCTGGTACTTGCCACCCCATTCTTCGACGAGGTAGTTCATATTGGCAAGTTCCTCCTTGATCTTCTCGGGGTTGGCGGCCGGTTTATCGATCTTGTTGATGGCGAACACCATCGGAACGCCTGCTGCGGAAGCATGGTTGATGGCCTCGACAGTCTGAGGCATCACGTCGTCGTCGGCGGCGACAATGATGATACAGAGGTCGGTCACCTTGGCACCGCGGGCGCGCATGGCGGTGAAAGCCTCGTGGCCCGGGGTATCGAGGAATGTTATGTGGCGTCCGTCGGAGAGCTTGACGTTGTAGGCGCCGATATGCTGGGTTATACCGCCGGCCTCGCCTGCGATGACGTTGGCGTTGCGGATATAGTCGAGCAGCGAGGTCTTACCGTGGTCGACATGGCCCATGACAGTCACGATCGGCGGACGGCTCTCGAGATCGGCCTCGGTATCGACTTCCTCTTCGGCGGCGATGGCCTCGGAGACCTCGGCGCTGACATATTCGGTCTGGAAGCCGAACTCTTCGGCCACGATATTGATTGTCTCGGCATCGAGGCGCTGGTTGATCGACACCATGACTCCGAGATTCATGCATGTAGCGATGACATTGTTAACCGGGATGTCCATCAGCGAGGCAAGCTCGTTGGCGGTCACAAATTCGGTGAGCTTCAGCGTCTTGCTCTCGGCGGCCTCGCGGCGCGCTTCCTCACGTTCACGCGAAGCGTTTGCCTCGCGCTTCTCCTTGCGCCATTTGGCGCCTTTCTTGCCGGCCTTGTCCTTGGCGGTGAGACGTGCGAGAGTCTCCTTGATCTGCTTCTGGACATCGTCGTCGCTCACCTCAACATGAGCGGGAGCCTGTTTGCGGCGGTTCTCTTTGTTGGAATTGCGGTCGCGTCCGCGGCTTTGGTCATTGCCACCACGGCCCTGATTGCCACCGCGGCCACCACCCTGTGAGGGCGGATTCTGGCCACCGGCCTTTTCGATGTCGACCTTCTGGCCGCCGATGCGGCGCCGCTTCTTGCGGTCGCCTGATCCGGCCTGACCGTTGCCTCGGGCAGCGGCCATGCGATCGGCCCGCTTCTCTTCTTTTGATTTCTTCTTAGGACGAGTCGACTGGTTGAGGGCCGACAGGTCGATATGCCCGACGACATTGAGCTGCACCTTGGGTTTGGGAGCCTCAAGAGTGAAAACCTCGTCGTCGGCTTTGGCCGGCTCCGCGGGCTTCTCTGGCTTCTCCGACAAGTCGGACTTGTCCGACTTGTCAGCCACCTCAGCAACATCAGCAACATCAGCCACATCAGCCACATCAGCCACAACTTTCGGCTCCGGCTTAGGCTCAGGCTCGGGTTTAGGCTCGGGATTAGGCTCGGGATTAGGCTCGGGCTTAGGCTCGGGCTTAGGCTCGGGCTTGGGCTCAGGCTTCGGCTCCGGCTTGGGCTCAGGCTTAGGTTCCTGAACGGCCGGCTTGACCACATTGCCGTTCTTGTCGAGCTCAACGTGGCCTATTATCTTTGGTTTGACGACTTTTGTTGTCAGTTCTACCGGTTCCTCTTCCGCCGGCGCGGGCTTGGGCTTTGGCTCGGCCTTGGGTTCAGGCTCGGCCTTGGGTTTGCGTGTCGACAGGATGTCGTCGATCTTGCTCTTGAGGGCGCTGTCTTTGCCATACACCGTCAGGAGAATCCCGTAGGCCGATTCATCGATACGGGCATTGGGATTGTCCTCCACTTGTATGTTGTGCTTGCCGAGCTGGTCCACCAGGGTCGACACGCTGACATTGAGGTCTTTGGCTGCTTTACTTAACTTTATTCTCGCCATTTGCGGTTTTTAGAGGTTACTGGTTTTCTGAGGTGAGAGGAATGGAGAAGAGAGCGTCCGGGGAAATCAGTCTTCCTCGAACTCGGCGCGAAGCACTTCGATAACGTTGTCAACGGTCTCTTCTTCGAGGTCGGCTTTGTCGATGAGGGTCTGGCGCGGAGTGTTCAGAACATTCTTCGCTGTCACACAGCCTATCGACTTGAGAGCGTCGATAACCCATCCCTCGATCTCGTCCTTGAACTCGTCGAGATAGATGTCTTCGTCGAACTGTTCCTCGCTGTCGCGATAGACGTCGATAACATATCCTGTCAGTTTCGAGGCGAGCTTGATGTTCATGCCACCCTTACCGATAGCCAGCGACACCTCTTCGGGACGCAGGAATACTTCGGCTTTCTTCTCGGCTTCGTCGAGGTGGATATTGCTGACCTTGGCCGGGGCGAGAGCGCGCTGAATAAGCAGCTGCGGATCGCGGGTCCAGGTGATGACGTCGATATTTTCATTACGCAGCTCGCGCACTATGCCGTGGATTCGCGAGCCTTTGACGCCGACGCAGGCCCCCACGGGGTCGATGCGGTCGTCGTAACTCTCGACGGCGATTTTGGCGCGCTCGCCCGGGATACGGGCAACGGCACGTATGTTGATAAGACCGTCGTGAATCTCAGGCACCTCCTGCTCGAACAGTCGGCATAGGAAAGCGTCGTTGACGCGCGACACGGTTATCTTGGGATTGTTGTTCTTGTTGTCGACATTGGCGATGACGGCGCGAACCATCTCCCCCTTGCGGAAATAGTCGCCGGGGATAGCCTCGCTGCGCGGCAGAAGCAGTTCTGTTTTGTCGTCGTCGAGAAGAAGGGTCTCTTTCGACCATGTCTGATAGACTTCGCCGGTGATGAGCTGGCCTTCAAGTTCCTTGAAACGATTGTAAATAGCCTCTTTCTGGAGGTCGAGGATCTTCGACTGAAGGGTCTGGCGAAGGTTCAGGATGGCACGGCGGCCGAAGTCGGCGAAGATAATCTCCTTGGTGTGTTCCTCACCGATTTCAACATCGGGGTCACCGTCGGCGCGCGCGTCGCTGAGCGATATCTGAAGATTCGGGTCGGTCACCGATCCGTCGGGAACGACCTCGAGGTTCTGGAATATCTGCACATCGCCCTTGTCGGGGTTCATGATGACATCGAGGTTCTCGTCGGTGCCGAACATCTTGGCGAGTACGTTGCGAAACGACTCTTCGAGCACACTGATCATGGTTGTCTTGTCGATGTTTTTGAGTTCCTTGAACTCGGCAAAACGTTCGACCATGTTGGGTGCTTCCTCTTTTTTAGCCATGGGGATATATTATTGTAGTTTATTTGAAATCTATTACAGGTATGACACTGCGCACTCCGGCCGGAACATCGAAGTTCTCGGCCACAGTCTTGACAACAGGGCGCTTGGCGCCCGACTCACGCACTTTTTCCTCGCGTTCGAGAGTGAAAGCCAGCGGCTCGCCGGCGTCAGAAACGGCAGCGATGACGCCGCGCAGCTTGCGGCCGTCGGCGGTCATTACCTCAACGGCATTGCCGACGTTCTTCTCATATTGGCCGCGCACCTTCAGGGGTGACGTCAGTCCGGCCGATCCGAGCTCCAGCGAATAATTATAGGCGGGATCGGCAGCCTCGATCGAGGCATTGACCTTGCGCGAGATCTCGCTGACCTCATCGAGATCGAGAAGTCCGGGACTGTCGAGCAGCACAACAATATTGTCGTCGGCATCGATCTCGACGTCGACAATGAATATGTCGGTGCCACTGATGGCATCGGCAACAGCCGAGGATATGAATTGCTTGTCTATCATGCGCTTATGCAATAAAGAGAGGGAACCGCGCGGCCCCCTCAGTGACTTTGATAGCGCAAAGTTACAAAAAAATCCCCAAACGGCCCAACGCCACGCCTGCGCTACACCGCAAAAGTCCTCTTTGTCAATAAAAATTAACAAACAATAACTAAATTTAGCTACAAAATATGTCTGCGCGAGCGAATTTGTCGGTATGGGGGATTTGTCGTAACTTTGCGCGAAATTGTGTAGCTACATGAAACGTATTGCTGTGGCCGGAAGTACCGGCTCGATAGGAACACAGGCGCTCGACATCATAGCGCGTCGTCCCGACCTCTTCGAGGCGCGGGTTCTCGCAGCCGGCAGCCAGGTCGACAAGCTCATCGCTCAGGCCCTCAGGTTCCGCCCTGCCCTCGCTGTCATTGCCGACGAAAGCAAATACGCAAGATTGCGCGAAGCCCTCGAACCCGAAGGAATCGCCACGGCATGCGGTCCGACGGCGCTCGCCGAAGCGTGCACACGCGACGATGTCGACACCGTGCTGACCGCCACCGTCGGCTACAGCGGCCTTGAGCCGACTCTGCGCGCCATCGAGGCAGGCAAAGACATAGCGCTGGCCAACAAGGAGACCTTAGTGGTTGCCGGAGAACTCGTAATGAAACGGGCAGCTGCCTCGGCCACACGCATCTACCCCGTCGACTCGGAGCATTCGGCCATCTACCAGTGTCTGCGCGGCGAGCAGCCCGAAAACGTCGAACGGCTCATAATAACAGCGTCGGGAGGGCCGTTCCGCTCCCTTTCAGAGCACGAACTCGAGAAAGTCACCGTAGAACAGGCGCTTCAGCATCCGAGCTGGAGCATGGGCGCTAAAATCACCGTCGACTCGGCCACTATGCTCAACAAGGCATTCGAGATAATCGAAGCAAGATGGCTTTTCGACATCCCGGCCGACAGAATAACGCCGGTTGTCCACCCCCAGTCGATAGTCCATTCGATGGTAGAATTTGTCGACGGCAGCATCAAGGCTCAGCTCGGCGTTCCCGATATGCGCCTGCCGATCAGCTACGCGCTTGGTGAGACAACGCGCCTCGCCTCGGCCGACTATCGCCTGAGGCTCGCCGACATAGCCTCGCTGTCGTTCGAGAAGCCCGACTACGGGCGGTTCCCTTGCCTCGGCCTCGCCGCCGAGTCGTTCCGCCGCGGAGGGAATGCCGCCTGCGTCATCAACGCCGCCAATGAAATTGCCAACGAGGCTTTCCGTCAGGGCCGCATCGGATTCACCGACATCTACCGCGTCATAGAGGCCACGCTCGACAGTGTCGACCACACCGACAGCCCGACCTACGACGACTTTGTGGCTTCGAACAGCGCCGCACGCCGCGTGGCCACGGAATTTATCGCCTCAAAACTCTAACACAACCCCACCCGCTTTATCTGAATGGAATCATTTCTCATCAAAGCTCTCCAACTGATTGTTTCACTGGCCCTGCTGGTTTTCATACACGAACTGGGCCACTATACCTTCGCACGCATTTTCGGCATCAAGGTCGAAAAATTCTATCTATTCTTCAATCCCGGATTCTCGCTCTGGAAATGGAAGCCAAAAAAATCGAAAATCGAGACCGACAAGCAGGGCAACGAAAAGATGACCTGGCGTGACACCGAATACGGCGTCGGCTGGCTGCCGCTGGGCGGCTACTGCAAGATCGCCGGCATGATCGACGAATCGCTCGACTCCGAACAGCTCGCCCAGGAGCCGAAGAGTTGGGAATTCCGCTCCAAGCCGGCATATCAGCGACTGCTGGTGATGCTCGGCGGAGTGCTTTTCAACTTCATCTTCGCCATTATTATATACGCCGGAATGGCGTTCCACTGGGGAGATAAATATATCCCCTTCGAGAATGCCACCGAAGGCTTCGATTTCGCGCCGGCCGCCCTGAATGCCGGATTCCGCAACGGTGACCGTCCGTTCGCGGCCGACGGCCAAAGGCTCGACGCCGCCGAGAACGACTGCATCCTGAAGATTCTCGAAGCAAAGAATGTCGACGTCATCCGCAACCGGCGCGACACCGTCAGCATAGCCATTCCCGAAGACTTCATCCTCCGCGTCAATAACGACAAAGGATTCATGAGCTTCCGCCTGCCCGTCTATATCGGCAACGTCGTCAACGGCGAAGCCGCCATGAAAGCCGGGCTTAAGGAGGGAGATCATATAATCGCCGTCGACACAGTGGCAACGCCGTCATACACCGAGCTGACCGCGGTTCTGGCGAACTACAGGGAGAAACCGACAACAGTCACCGTAGAACGCGACGGACAGACGCTCACACTACCCGTAACGCCCAACGAATTCGGCAAGCTCGGCTTCCAGCTCAAACCGCTCACCGACGTATACGAGCCCGTGACCGTCAGATACGGTCTGCTCGAATCGTTCCCCAAAGGATGGGAAAACGGCTCGGGAATGCTCGTCAACTACGTCGGTTCGCTGAAACACGTTTTCAGCAAAGAAGGAGCCGAATCAATAGGTGGATTCGGAGCTATCGGCGATATGTTCCCCGACCGCTGGAACTGGTATAGCTTCTGGAATATCACCGCATTCCTGGCCGTGGCTCTCGCTTTCATGAACATCATACCCATACCGGCCCTCGACGGCGGCCACATACTCTTCCTGCTGTGGGAGATCGTGACACGCCGCAAACCGAGCGAGAAAGTGCTTATCTGGGCACAATATGTCGGCATGGCATTCCTTATACTGCTGTTGGTCTACGCCAATGGCAATGACATCATAAGAGCATTCCGCTGATTATGAACGATTACAAGACAATCCGCCTTCGTCGCGGCAAAGAAGAATCACTGCGCCGCTTCCATCCCTGGGTTTTCTCGGGCGCCATCGCCGAGCTGCCCGCCGGGATTGAAGAGGGAGAGACGGTGCGCGTGGCAGCCGCCGACGGCTCCCCCTTAGGGGTCGGCCACTATCAGATAGGCAGCATCGCCGTCAGGATGCTCGACGCCGACGCCGACACCTCAGTCGACGGCAACTTCTTCAACCGGCGTCTCGAAGAGGCCTGGCGTATGCGCCGCGCCCTCGGACTTATGCGCCCCGACAACACAGCTTTCCGCCTCGTCCATGGCGAGGGCGATTTTCTGCCAGGCCTCGTGGTCGACATCTACGGCGACACGGCGGTAATGCAGGCCCACAGCGCCGGCATGCACCTCCAGCGCAATCTAATAGCGCGCGCCCTGACAGCTCTGCCCGAAGCCGGCATCGCCAACGTCTACTACAAATCAGAGACAACCCTCCCCTTCAAGGCTGACCTCGGCGCCCGCGACGGCTATCTCATCGGGGGCGACGCCTCGAACATAGCTCTCGAAAACGGGCTGAAATTCCATATCGACTGGCTCAAGGGACAGAAAACAGGGTTCTTCGTCGACCAGCGCGAGAACCGCGCTCTGCTCGAGCACTATTCCCGGGGGCGGAGCGTTCTGAATATGTTCTGCTACACCGGCGGCTTCAGCGTCTATGCCCTGCGCGGAGGCGCCCGGCGGGTGACTTCGGTCGACTCCAGCGCAAAAGCAGTGGCGCTGACCGACGCCAACGTGGCCCTGAACTTCGCCGACACGTCGCGCCATGAAGCCGTAGCCGAAGACGCCTTCAAGTTCCTGTCGTCGACCCCGCGCGGCCTCTACGACCTCATCGTGCTCGACCCGCCAGCTTTCGCCAAACACCGCGACGCCATCCGGAACGCCCTGCGCGGCTACCAGCGCCTCAACGCCGCCGGAATCGAAAAAGTTGCGCCCGGCGGAATCATCTTCACCTTCTCATGCTCCCAGGCCATAACCAAAGAGCAGTTCAGGCTGGCCGTGTTCTCGGCCGCCGCCCAGACAGGGCGCCGCGTCAGGATTCTCCACCAGCTGACCCAGCCTGCCGACCATCCGGTCAATATCTACCATCCCGAGGGAGAATACCTCAAAGGACTTATACTTTATGTCGAATAACCAATCAAACCGAAATATGAACCTCTCAGCCAAAGTGGCCGCCTCTGTAGTTGTCGCCACATCCTCACTGGCCGCCGTTGCCGGCGCCCCCGTCAGCCAATCCTCCCAGAAGCCTTTCGACAATTATGTCGTCGACCGCTTCGCCGACATCGAAGTTCTGCGCTACGATGTCCCCGGCTTCGAAGACCTGTCGCAGCGACAGCGTCTCTTCGTCTACTATCTGACCGAGGCCGCTCTGGCAGGCCGCGACATACTGTGGGATCAGAACTGTCGCTACAATCTGGCCATTCGCGATCTTCTCGAAGATGTCTATGCCAATTACAAAGGTGACCGTAACGACCCGCAGTTCCGCGGGTTCGAAAAATATCTCAAACAGGTCGAATTCGCCAACGGAATCCATCACCATTATTCGATGGACAAGTTCATGCCTGAATTCACTCCCGAGTTCCTGTCGGCCCAGGTCGACAAGCTGCCGCGCCGTCCCGAAAACCTCAGCGAGCTGATGCGCGTTATCTTCGAGCCCTCGTATATGGCCAAACGTGTCAACCAGGCCGAAGGTCAGGATCTCATCGCAACCTCGGCCAATAACCTCTACGGCCCCGGAGTTAGCCAGCGCGAGGTCGAGGAATATTTCGCCGCTGTCAAAGACACTACGTCGACAACGCCGGTTTCCTACGGTCTCAACACCCGCATAATAAAGAAAGACGGCCGCATCGTCGAAGAGCCTTACCGCATCGGCGGACTCTACGACGCTGCTCTGCGCCGCATCGTCGACAACCTCGAGAAAGCAAGCCAATATGCCGACAGTCCCGAACAGCAGGCCGTTATCCGCAAACTTATCGACTATTACCACACCGGCGACCTCCGCAAGTTCGACGAATACTCGATAATGTGGGTCGAAGACACAACTCCGCGCGTCGACTTCATCAACGGGTTCATCGAGAGCTACGGCGACCCGCTGGGCATGACAGGCTCGTGGGAATCGATCGTGAATTTCAAGGATCTCGAAGCAAGCCACCGCACAGAGACCATCGCCGGCAACGCCCAGTGGTTCGAAGACCATTCGCCTGTCGACCCGCGCTTCCGCAAGGAAAAGGTCAAAGGAGTCACCGCCAAGGTCATCACCGCCGCCATACTCGCCGGCGACAGCTATCCTTCGACCCCTATCGGCATCAACCTCCCCAACGCCAACTGGATACGCGCCGCCCACGGCTCGAAATCGGTAACCCTCGAAAACATCACCCGCGCCTACGACGAAGCCAGCCACGGCAACGGATTCAACGAGGAATTCGTCATCGACAAACCGACCGCCGACCTTCTCGACAAATATCTCTTCATCACCGACAACCTCCACACCGACCTCCACGAATGTCTGGGACACGCCTCCGGCCGCCTTCTCCCCGGTGTCGACCCCGACGCCCTCAAGGCCCACGGCTCGACCCTTGAGGAAGCACGCGCCGACCTCTTCGCCCTCTACTATCTCGCCGATCCGAAGCTGATCGAGCTCGGGCTGCTCGACAATCCCGACGCCTACAAGGCCGAATACTACAAATATATGCTCAACGGCCTCATGACCCAGCTCATGCGCATCGAGCCGGGCAAGGATGTCGAGGAAGCCCACATGAGAAACCGCAAGCTCATCGCCGAATGGGCTCTCGAGAAAGGTAAGCCCGACAATGTTGTCGAACTGGTCAGCAAAGACGGCAAGACCTACGTCAAAATCAACGACTACGCCAGACTCCGCGATCTCTTCGGACAGCTTCTCGGCGAAATCCAGCGAATCAAGAGCGAAGGTGACTACGAAGCCGGCCGCAACCTCGTCGAGACCTACGCCGTCAAAGTCGACCCGAAGCTCCACAAAGAGGTGCTCGACCGCTACAGCCGCCTCGACATCGCGCCCTATCGCGGGTTCGTCAACCCCGTCTACGTTCCCGTCCGCAACGACAAAGGCGCCATCGTCGACGTCAAAGTGACCTACGGCGAAAACTATCTGCCTCAGGTCATGCGCTACAGCCGCGAATATAAAACACTCAGCAAATGACAAAGAAAATCCTACTGACGCTGGTCATCGTTCTGACAGCTGTCGCCGGAGCGTCGGCCCAGTTCCGCTACGGCCCTGTTGTCGGCGTCGACCTGACGTCGCTCCATTTCAAGCAAGACCTCTTCGAGGTCAATCAGGCTCCCGGCGCGACCGCCGGAGTAATGGCCGAGATGATATTTCCCGGCATAGGCTTCGGTATTGACTTCGGACTCAACTACCAGACACGCGGAGCCAAACTCCATCTCGACCAGCGCGAGATGTGGGCCTCGCAGGGCTACGGCTCACCGCGCCTCTGGCTCCACTACCTCGAGATCCCCCTCCACCTCCGCTTCAAATGGACGCGCATGAACGGACTCGAAGATACCTTCGCCCCGTTCGTGTTCGGCGGCCCCTCGTTCGGCTTCCTGCTGGGTCACAGCAAGCTTCCGGCAATGGAATATGCCGGCGGAGATGTTGGTCTGACTGCCGGCATCGGCATCGAGCTCTTCCGCCACTGGCAGATAATGGCCAGCTACACCTGGGGCGTCACCTACGCCCTGAAAGCCGCCGTGCTCACTAACATGAGCGCTCAGAACCGCACATGGGATCTGCGCGTCTGCTATCTGTTCTGACACTCCCCGGCAAAACGATGAGGAATGTTGTCCTGTTTACGTGTTGCCTGATAATGATGATATTATCGGGCTGCTCGTCGACAAAGCACGTGCCGCAGGGCAGCTACCTCGTCGACCACGTCGACATTGACATCGAAGGTACTAAAGAGGTTAAGAAAACCGACCTCGTGAACTATCTGCGCCAGACGCCCAACCACCGCATTCTCGGCTTCCTGAAACTGCAGCTCGCCACTTACAGCCTCTCTGGGCAGGACTCGACGAAATGGTGGAACAAGTGGCTCAGGCGCATGGGACAGCCCCCGGTCATCTACAGCCAGGCACTGACCGACGCCTCGGCCCGTCAGCTTCAGCTGGCGATGGTCAACCGCGGCTTTGTCGACGCGACAGTCTCGGTCGACACCGTTGTCAGGCATAAAAAGAAAAAAATCGACGTCGGCTACACCATCACAGCCGGAACGCCGCTGCGGATCGCGTCGATGGACTACGACATCGCCGACAGCGCCATTGCCGCCATAGTGGAGCCGGCTGCCGCCCGCGCTCTCATCGGAGAGGGCGATCTTCTGAACCGCGACCTGCTCGACGCCGAGCGCAGCCGCCTGACAACACGGCTGACAAACCGGGGCTACTACGACTTCGCCAAGGAATATATCACCTACACGGCCGACACCGTAGCCGGGAGCCGCGACGTGGCCTTGACAATGCATATCAGCCGTCCCGGCGCCGACAAGGGCTCGCCGATCGACACCCTCCATCAGGTCTACCGCATACGCAACGTCACCTTCGTGACCGACTACACCGTCGGCCGCAGTCTCGCCCAGGCCATGGCGCTGGCCACCGACACCGTGCGCCGCGACGGCTACACCATTCTCTACGACAACGACCGATGGCTCGAACCGGGGACGATGATCGAGAAATGCTTTCTCGAGCCGGGCGCCGTCTACCGCGGTCGCAACGTAGACCGCACCTACGAATATCTCGCCCAGCTCGGCATCGTCAAGAACATCAATATCGAAATGAGGCGCGCCGGCCCCGGAGAGCTCGACGCCTTCATAATGCTCTCGCGCAACAAAAAGCAGGGAGTCACCTTCGAAGTCGAAGGAACGAACTCTGAGGGCGATTTCGGCTTCGGGCTCGGGCTGACCTACCTCCACCGCAATCTCGGCCACCGCTCACGGCTGCTGACTTTCAAGCTGCGCACAGCCTACGAGAGCCTTTCCGGCGACCTCGACGGCCTCATCAACAACAACTATCAGGAATATGCCGCAGAACTCGGCGTGACATTCCCGCGCTTCGCGATGCCGTTCCTGAGCAGCGCCTTCCGTCGCACCGTCAAGGCGTCGACCGAGATAGCCCTGTCGTTCAACTATCAGAAAAGGCCCGAATATACCAGAATAATCGCCGGAGCCTCGTGGCGCTTCAAATGGGGCGATCGCAACAACCGCACGCGCCGCATTCTCGACCTGCTCAACATCAACTACGTCTATCTGCCGCGCCACACCCTCGACTTCCTCGACCAGATAGCTCCCGACAACCCTCTTCTGCGCTATAGCTACGAAGACCACTTCATAATGAACATCGGCTATAGCTTCTACCACACCAACCGCCGCATAGCGTCGACCGACATACTCCGGCGCGGCCGTATGCAACCGCTGATCTACACCATCCGCGCGTCCGCCGAGACCGCAGGCAACATTCTCGACGGAGTCAGCCATCTTGTCAACCCACATCCGTCGGGCAACGTCTATAAAGTTTTCGGCATAGCTTTCTCGCAGTATGTCAAGGCCGAAGCTGACTACTCGCTTGTCAGGAACTTCACCGATCGCCATTCGCTTGCCTTCCGCGCCGGCCTGGGAATCGGAATCCCCTACGGAAACTCTACGGTGCTTCCGTTCGAAAAACGCTTCTATGCCGGAGGCGCCAACGGAGTGCGCGGCTGGAGCGTCAGAACCCTCGGCCCCGGCTCGTTCGACAGCCGCAACTCTGTGACCGACTTCATAAACCAGTGCGGCGACATATCGCTCATCGTGTCGGCCGAATACCGCGCCAAGCTGTTCTGGATTCTCGAAGGCGCACTGTTTGTCGACGCCGGCAACATCTGGACCATACGCGATTATGAAAACCAGCCGGGCGGTCTTTTCCGCTTCGGAGACTTCTACAAGCAGATAGCCGCCTCCTACGGCATCGGTCTGCGACTCGATTTCAGCTATTTCCTGCTGCGCTTCGACCTCGGCATGAAAGCCCGTAATCCGGCCATGAACCAGGAGCCATGGCCGCTTGTTCATCCAAACTGGAGCCGCGACGCCACCTTCCACTTCGCCGTCGGCTATCCCTTCTGACCAATTAAAATTCAGGAATCAATGAAAAAGCTCGTTATATTCGACCTCGACGGAACCTTGCTCAACACTATCCGCGATCTCGGAACCGCGACAAACTATGCCCTCGAAGTCTGCGGCTATCCCGTCCACGACCTCGAATCATATCCCTATTTCGTCGGCAACGGCGTCAGCCGTCTGCTTGAGCGCGTTCTCCCCGAAGATACGCGCACACCAGCCAACGTCGAGCGCCTGAGAATAAAGTTCATGGACTATTACGGCAAACACAACACCGACTCCACCGAACCTTACGCCGGAATCCCCGAGCTTCTCGAGACGCTCCAGAAACTGGGAGTCAACGTGGCCGTAGCCTCAAACAAATACCAGAGCGCCGTCGACAAGCTCATCTACCATTATTTCGGCGGCATACGCTGGAGCGACGTCGAAGGGCAGCGCGACGAGGTTCCCGTCAAGCCCGACCCCTCGATAGTGTTCAGCATACTGTCGAAAGTGCCTACGCCGAAAGACGATGTCCTCTACGTGGGCGATTCGGGAGTCGACATGGAGACCGCCCGGCGCGCCTGTGTCGAGAGCGTCGGCGTCACGTGGGGCTTCCGTCCCGAAAGCGAACTCCGCAAATATGGAGCCGACCATATAATCCACCGTCCCGTAGAGCTTCTTTCCCTTCTCGAAAGCAGCAAATTCTTCTCGCAGGAGCCGGTTAACGATATTTAACGGACGGCGGCATACATTTTAGCGTGCATGAATGTTCTTTCTTTAGCACGTTAACTATTTATGTCATGAAATCCGGTATCATCACATTCTGCCTGCTCGGTCTGGCCGCATCGGCCTACGCTTCCGAAAGCCTCGACTCCGTTATCGGCGGTCTGGAAAACATCGGCTGTTTCGACGCCCGGGCGCGTCTGGCTGTTTCGCTGCCGCTAAACAACGACGACATCATCTACGACCTCGACATCAGGCAGAGTCCCAACAGCTCCGACAGGCTCTATCCTCTCGAATATCTCATCGACTTCACCTACGTCAACGCCCCGTCGGGCCCGTCGCAGGGATTCTCGGCCTATTTCAACGGCAACCACTACCGCTACTCGACAGGACGTCTTCAGGAATATCACGTCAGCTGGGACTCTATCCCGTTCAATATGGGAGCGGGATCAGTTCAGCATACCGCCCAGTTCGCCAATCTCCTGCCGGCAAACATAGCGCGCGAGCTTCGCGCCATGGAATCTGACACCCTGCACGACTACCGCTTCTCGATCATCCGGCGCGACGGCACCGTTGACGTGGGCGTCACCCTCGACAACGACGGCGAGACTGTCATGAGCCGTAAATATCGGTTCGAGACTCCGTCGATGCGCCCCCTGTCGATAACGACCGAAAGCAATATAGGCGCCATCAGCGAGCAGATCGTCTCAGCGACATTCACCTATTCCGAGACTCCGCGCTCCTGCCTTAACCTCAGCGAGGAAGAACTGGCGAAAAGTTATGCCGACGCCTTCGCGAACTATCGCGTCAGCAACTTCGCCATTTCGCAGCTCCCCGGCAAACAGCTCCCCTCGTTCCGACTGCCGCGCGCCGACGGCAAACGAATGATCTATAACCGCGGTGACGCTCTCGACTCCCCTACCGCCGTCGTACTCGTCGATCCGACAGCCGGTTTTGCCGACGCGACGGTCAAAGCCGTGCGCGAGGGGGTATCCGCACTCCCCTATCCGGCACAGACAATATGGGCCTGCGTATCGACAGCCCCGATGGCCGTCGAAGAGCTCATCGGCGAAGAACTTCCCGGCGAAATCACACTGCTGAACGCCAGATCGCTTGTGAGCGACACCGGCGCGGCCTCGCTTCCGGTAGTCATTCTCGTCGGAAGAGACGGCAGAGTGGCCGACGTCGTTCTCGGCTACAACAATAACCTCGCCGAGGTTGTTATACAGAAAATGAGTATTTTAAAATAACCACGACTGAATATATGGAAACCGTATTTTTCAATGGAACAGAGTGCCACACAGCCGGCGCTCTGCCTGCTGTCGGCGCCAAAGCGCCCGAATTCGAGCTTAGCGGCGCCGATCTGTCGCCTGTGACCCTCGCCGCCTACAAAGGCCGGCGCGTAGTGCTTAACATCTTCCCGAGCCTCGACACCCCCGTCTGCGCCGCCTCAGTGCGCCGTTTCAACGCCGAAGCCGCCAAGCGCAAAGATGCCACGGTCATCTGCGTCAGCATGGATCTGCCTTTCGCAATGTCGAGATTCTGCACCGCCAACGACATCGAGAATGTCGTCGTCGCCTCGGCGTTCCGCTCCCCATCGTTCGTCAAAGGCTATGGAGTTGAGCTTGTCGACGGCCCCCTGAAAGGCCTGCTTGCCCGCACCGTCATTATAATCGACACCGACGGCCACATCATCTACCGCGACCTCGTCGAAAACATCACCGAAGAGCCCCGTTACCGCGAGGCCCTCGACGTGCTCGACCGCTGAGCGGCAACCGCAAACTTCTGATAAAAAAAAACGCGACAGCCACGCCTGACTCAAGTCTGACGTGGCTGTCACCTTTGATAGACGAGTGAATTTTGGGGAATTTGGCCGCTGTTTCGAAAAGATTTGCTATATTTGCCGCGCGTCGGCTCCGGCGCTTTCACGGAGCCTCATAAGACGACAGTTTTAACCAAAAATCGATATACAAAATGGAAATTTCCCACATCGAACACATCGGCATTGCCGTGACCAGCCTTGACGAGGCCATTCCTTTCTACGAAAACATTCTCGGGTTCAAATGCTTCGCCATCGAAGAAGTTGAAGATCAGAAAGTCCGCACAGCATTCTTTCAGGTAGGTCCTACGAAGATCGAGCTTCTCGAGGCTACAGCTCCTGAGAGCGCCATTGCCAAATTCATCGAGAAAAACGGTGGCCGCGGCGGAATCCAGCACGTTGCTTTCGCCGTTGAAAGCGGTGTGGCCAACGCCCTCGAAGAGGTTCAGGAAAAAGGTTGCCGCGTAATCGACAAAGCCCCGCGCAAAGGTGCCGAAGGCCTCAACATCGCCTTCCTCCATCCGAAATCGACAGCCGGAACGCTTGTTGAACTGTGTGAAGACCCCAGAAAGAAATAACAAAACCCAATATTCCCATACTAAAAAATCATGAGCACCCAACTCGCTAAAATACAGCAGCTCATCGACCTGCGCGCCCAGGCTCGCCTCGGCGGCGGCGAAAAAGCCATCCAGAAGCAGCACGATAAGGGCAAATACACCGCCCGCGAGCGCATCGCCCAGCTCCTCGACGAAGGCTCGTTCGAGGAAATCGATATGTTTGTGCGCCACCGCTGCCACAACTTCGGTCAGGAGAAAAAATCGATGCTCGGCGACGGCGTCGTAACCGGCTACGGCACAATCGAAGGCCGCCTCGTTTACGTGTTCGCCCAGGACTTCACCGTTTTCGGCGGCTCACTGAGTGAGACAATGGCCCTTAAGATCTGCAAGATCATGGATATGGCCATGAAGATGGGCGCACCCGTCATCGGCCTCAACGACAGCGGCGGCGCACGAATCCAGGAAGGCATCAACGCACTGGCCGGATACGCCGAAATCTTCCAGCGCAACATTCTCGCCAGCGGCGTCGTGCCCCAGATCAGCGCCATCCTCGGCCCCTGCGCCGGCGGTGCCGTCTACAGCCCCGCGCTGACCGACTTCACCATCATGACGCGCGGCATCAGCTATATGTTCCTCACCGGCCCGAAGGTTGTCAAGACCGTCACCGGCGAAGATGTCGATCAGGACACTCTCGGCGGCGCCGACATCCACGCCTCGAAGAGTGGTGTGGCCCACTTCGCCACCGACAACGGCGAAGAGACCCTCAAGGTTATCCGCCGCCTGATGAGCTTCATTCCCCAGAACAATCTCGAAGAGGCTCCCGTCGTCGAATGCAACGACCCGATCGACCGCCTCGAAGACTCGCTCAACGAAATCATCCCCGAAAGCCCCAACCGTCCCTACGACATGTATGAGGTTATCGGCGCCATCATCGACAACGGCGAATTCCTCGAAGTTCAGCGCGACTACGCCAAGAACATCATCGTCGGTTTCGCCCGCTTCAACGGACGCAGCGTCGGCATCGTGGCCAACCAGCCCAAGTTCCTCGCCGGCGTGCTCGACAGCAACGCCTCGCGCAAGGGCGCACGCTTCGTTCGCTTCTGCGACGCCTTCAACATTCCTCTGGTCACTCTGGTCGACGTTCCGGGCTTCCTTCCCGGCACGGGTCAGGAATACAACGGCGTGATTCTCCATGGCGCCAAGCTGCTCTACGCCTACGGCGAGGCAACAGTGCCCAAGGTTACCGTCACCCTGCGCAAGAGCTACGGCGGAAGCCATATCGTCATGAGCTGCAAACAGCTCCGCGGCGACATGAACTACGCATGGCCCACAGCCGAAATCGCCGTCATGGGCGGCGCAGGCGCCGTTGAGGTTCTCTACGCCAAAGAGGCCAAGGCCAGCGACGACCCCAAGGCCGTTCTCGCCGAGAAAGAGAAAGAATACAACGACCTCTTCTGCAACCCCTACAACGCCGCACGCTACGGCTATATCGACGACGTCATCGAGCCGCGCAACACCCGCTTCCGCGTCATCCGCGCCCTTCAGCAGCTGGCAACTAAGAAGGTCACCAACCCGGCAAAGAAACACGGCAACATTCCTCTTTGATTTCTCCGAGCAGACAATGAAAAGGAATCTGATACTGACTCTCCTGTTCATGGCGCTCGCCGTCGGCGGCGCCATGGCACAGGGTCGTCGGGCCCTGCGAATCAACGAAATCATGGTTGTCAACGACAGCAACATCGTCGACGACTATGGACGCCACAGTGCCTGGATAGAGCTCTTCAACTCGGCTTTCGCCCCGCTGGAGATCTCTAAAGTATATCTCACCAACGACCCCGCCCACAAGCAGCTCTATCCCGTGCCCGTAGGCGACGTCAACACTAAGATACCCAAGCGCCAGCACGTTGTTTTCTGGGCCGACAACCGCCCCAGCGACGGAACTTTCCACACGAACTTCGAACTGACACCCGGCGTTGAGAACTACATCGCCATCATCGACGCCGACGGCAAGACCGTCATCGATGAAGTCACCGTGCCGGCCGATCTCGCCGCCAACACAACATACGCCCGTAGCCTCGACGGCGCCGGAGTATGGGAGCGCCGCGACGGAAAGACAGCCACCGACTACATCACCCCCTCGTCGAACAACATCATCAAGGAGGGCAACGCGAAAGCCCGCATGTTCGCCGAGCAGGACGAGAACGGCTTCGGTCTGACAATCATCGCCATGGCCATCGTCTTCTCGGCCCTGCTGATGCTGAGCATCTGCTTCTACTTCATCAGCCGCATAGGCGCCGCCGTGCAGCACCGCAACCGCATCAAGGCCCAGCCTTCGGCTGCGAACGAGCCTGCATCGGAGCGTGTTTCGACAACGGGTGAAGAGCTCGCCGCCATCGTCATGGCCCTCCACGAACACCTCAACGTCCACGACAACGAATCGACGATACTCACCCTCAACAAGGTGCGCAAAGCCTATTCGCCCTGGAGCTCGAAGATCTACAGCCTCCGTCAGCTACCGCAACTTCACCGCTAACCTTTAAACTACATCCAAACGATGAGTCTCTTTAGCTTTTTCAGCAAGAAAACAACGGAAGAACCCGCCGTGGCCGACAACGCCGGCGACATTGTCGCCGCCGCCATCTCCATGGCTCTGGCCGAGCATCTCAGCGAAGACGCCGGGCCCCACGACTCGGAGCGCCATTGCCTGACGATACGCCATTCAGGCGCTTTCGGCCCGTCGCCCTGGTGTGCCAAAGCCTTCAGCCTGCGCCAGACACCCGATCTGCGAGCCTGGAGCCGCAACTGCTGCCGCTGAGCCGTCGTCATTCAACCCTCTTTATTCCTATCATCAAAAAAAACAACTCATTCCACCAACAATGAAAGAATATAAATATAAGATTAACGGCACCCACTACACCGTTGCAGTCGGCGAAATAGAAAACAATATCGCCCACGTCGAAGTCAACGGAACAAGCTATGTCGTTGAGCTCGACGAGAAGAAACCCGTCAAGGTAGCCCAGGCTCCGCGCGCCGCAGCAGCTCCGCGCACCGCCGCCGGCGAAAAGGTCATCAAGGCTCCCGCTCCCTCGAAGGGGGGCGCCGTTGTCAAGGCTCCGCTGCCCGGAACAGTCCTGAGCATCAACGTCAAGGTCGGCGACACCGTCAAGGCAGCCGACACCGTTGTCGTTCTCGAAGCCATGAAGATGGAAAACGCCATCCATGCCGGAAAAGACGGCCGCGTGGCCTCTATCGACGTTGCCCAGGGCGATGCCGTTCCCGAAGGCGGCGTTCTCATAACCCTCGAATAATCCAGTTTTCGCCTGAAGTAAAATGGATTTCGGTGGATTTCTAATGCAAAACCTGCGCGAGTTCTGGCAACTCACGGGCTTCTACAACAGCTCGTGGGAGAACTTCGTGATGCTCGCCGTGGGCCTCTTCTTCATCTGGCTCGCAATCAAAAAAGATTTCGAGCCGATGCTGCTGGTGCCCATCGGCTTCGGTATTCTCATCGGCAACGTCCCCTTCAACGATATGGCCGGCCTCGAAGTCGGAATCTACGAAGAGGGTTCGGTATTGAATATCCTCTATAACGGCGTGTCGGCCGGATGGTATCCCCCGCTGATATTCCTCGGCATAGGCGCCATGACCGACTTCTCGGCCCTGATAGCCAACCCGAAGCTTATGCTCATCGGCGCTGCCGCCCAGTTCGGCATCTTCGGCGCCTATATGGTAGCCCTGCTGCTGGGCTTCACGCCCGACCAGGCCGGTGCCATAGCCATTATCGGCGGTGCCGACGGCCCGACGGCTATCTTCATATCGTCGAAACTCGCCCCGAACCTCATGGGCGCCATCGCCGTGTCGGCCTACAGCTACATGGCCCTCGTGCCGGTTATCCAGCCGCCGCTGATGCGCCTGTTCACGACGAAGAAAGAGCGCCTCATACGCATGAAGCCGGCCCGTGCCGTCAGCCAGAACGAGAAGATAATCTTCCCGATCGTCGGCATGTTGCTGACCTGCTTCGTCGTTCCCTCGGGCCTGCCCCTGCTCGGAATGCTCTTCTTCGGCAACCTGCTCCGCGAAAGCGGCGTGACAACCCGTCTGGCAAAGACGGCCAGCAATGCCCTGACCGACATCGTCACCATTCTGCTGGGCATGACTGTGGGCGCCTCGACTCAGGCCTCACAGTTCCTGACCCCTCAGACGATCGGCATCTTCGCCCTTGGTTTCATGGCCTTCGTCATCGCTTCGTCGAGCGGCGTGCTCTTCGTGAAGCTCTTCAACCTCGTGTTGCCCCACGACAAGAAAATCAACCCGCTTATCGGTAATGCCGGCGTTTCGGCTGTGCCTATGAGCGCGCGCATATCGAACAACATGGGCCTGAAGTACGACCCCTCCAACTACCTGCTTATGCACGCCATGGGCCCGAACGTGGCCGGCGTCATCGGCTCGGCTGTTGCTGCCGGTGTGCTTCTCGGCTTCCTTGCCTGATCAAGCCCGCACGCATTGTAAATCCGGGAGGTGTCTTCATATCGAGAACACCTCCCGGATTTATTGATAAAAAATGTGAACCAACCGAAGCTATCTATTGTTTATCAAAAGGCAACTGAAACTCCAACCCATCTCAAAAAAATTCAACCTCCACAGGAAATGATCAACAAGGCAACAATCGAGAATACTTACAATAAATTCAACAAACGCCCTGCATCGCCCGATGAGCTGAACCTCGGAGTGCTCTTCGGCGACGTCTTCGAGAACCACGGTCTTAAACTCGACGAGAAATATCTGACCATCAATTCTGTCGATCCGGCGTCGCCGTTCCACCGCATTCCGCTGCGAAACATCTGTGAGATAGTAGAGTTTGCCGACCACGTCGCCGTAGTGCTTCCGGCTTCGATGATAATAATGCAGAAAGACAGCCCCGACGTCTTCATCAATATCAAGACGCGCCCTGCGTCGCTTGAAGAACGACTTCGCGGAATGTTCCATTCTTTAAAGCTCATGGCCGGAATGCTCTGACAGCAACCCACCGGCGCCTGCTCGCAAACCGCGCGGTTCCATCCGCCGGCTGCGAAAGGCGCCATTTTTTATGCCCTGCGGCCATCGTTGCAGAACGCCGGTTTTATACGATTTCCCGACCATAAATGTGTCCGCATGGTTATATCCAATGCTATTATCCTGTCCGGGCGTAGGGACGTGCCTTTGGCCCGTTTCACATGCTACTGGCAATCAGGGCGTTGCAATGCTGGAGGTGTTGCAGAACTGGCTAAGCGTAGGGATGCTCCATGGAGCATCCGACGTTAAAGCATTGACTATCAGAGGATGCACGAGCGTGCATCCCTACGCCCCGTTAATAATTACGGATTCTGCAACACTCCCCCCTACGCCAGGGCGTTTCTGACGCCGGTTTCTTCTAAGTTAACAGCATTAGGACGTGCCTTCGGCACGTTTCATAAGTAATTGACAATCAAAAGATAGCAATGCTACGTGCCGAAGACTTCAGTACCAGACATTTTTGCAGAATAACCACATCAAACAGCCTATTCGCGTCAAGCGCCGGAAGCGCGGATTTTCTACATCCCACTGCGATAGCTGTGGGCTTGAGAGCCAACAATATATGCGTGACAAGCCGCGGAGCGCGCGCAGTCACGCAAACGGCGATAGCCAAGGCCCGCGACCTGTGCTGTCGCGTTTCGCGGCAGCGCACACTGCCGTGGCTTGCAGCGAATCTGTGGGGTTGCGGTGGTTGCCGCCAGCTATCGCAAGGCGTTGTAGAGATTTCGCGCGTCCCGCGCTTGACAACAGAATCAGTAATGATCTGCTATTCGGACTTTTGATGCGTATTGAATGCGAGTGTCCATAATTCAGGCAATCAAATGCGTACGCAAAAATGGCAAAAAATTGTCATGCGCTATAGCCTTTGGCACGTCCCTACGCCAGGGAATTCCTGACGCTGATTTCTGCTAAGTTAATATCATTAAGTTATATCCCCTACTAAGAATCTGATTCATCACACTATCGCTTAACTTTCAATGAACGACATTTTCAACCGCGTTGAGCTACTTGCCGGCCGCGAGGGACTTGAACGCCTCAGACAGGCGCGTGTAATCATATTCGGCCTCGGCGGCGTCGGAAGCTGGGCTGCCGAATCGCTGGCACGCACGGCAATCGGCCACATCACTCTCGTCGACGCCGACGACGTGGCCCCGACAAACATCAACCGCCAGCTGCCGGCGCTGCTCTCGACAGTCGGACAGCCGAAAGTCGACATCATCGCGCGCCGGATAGCCGACATCAACCCGCAATGCGAAGTCGTAACCCGGCGCGAGCGCTACACTGCCGAAACGGCTGAAAGCTTCGACATCCGAAGTTTCGACTATTGCATCGACGCCATCGACTCTGTAGCCGACAAAGCCGCACTTATTGTCGAAGCAACGTCGCAGACGCGCCCAAGGCTCTTTTCTTCAATGGGAGCGGCCCTGCGCTGCGATCCCACACGCGTAACGACAGCCGAATTCAGGCGAGTCGAGGGGGACGCTCTCGCCGCAGCCCTGCGCCGACGGTTCCGCAAGACAGACATCTGGCCGCGACACAAATTCCGCTGCGTCTACTCGACAGAACAACCCCGGCGCAACGCCTCGGTCGAAGCCGCCGCTGACGGCGCCATGACCTACGGCAAAGTGGCGGTCAACGGGGCGCTGTGCCACGTAACCGCCATCTTCGGCCTGACTCTCGCCGGGCTCGTAGTCAATGACATTATCGGCTGACGCGCCGTCAGCTCATCAGCAGGACTATAACGACACCCCAGAGAATCAGCAGTGTATTTCCGATAGCGTAGGTGACAGTGTAACCCATCGCAGGCAATGAGCTGCCTATGGCATCCTGGACGGCGCCGAGCGATGCTGTGGTCGTGCGGCTGCCAGCACAGCAGCCGAGATTGATCGCAGCCGGGAATTTGAATATACGGTGCCCGATTATCATGCCGAGCACAAGCGGAAGAGTTGTTGCGACAACGCCCATGAGGAACAGCACCGGCCCTACCTCTTTCAGCCCGGTGACGAACGACGGGCCCGACGATATGCCGACAACGGCGATAAACATATTCAGTCCGAGATTATCCATCAGCCACACCGAAGAGCGCGGCAACCGCCCGAAAGTCGGATGTTTCGATCTGAGCCATCCGAGAACCAGTCCGGCTATCAGCGCACCGCCACTGACACTGAGACTGATCGGTATCTCCCCGATATGGATGGCCAGCGAACCTATCAGGCCGCCGATAAATATGCCGAGTCCGACAAAGACGAGATCGGTCTTTGTTGTCCGCCGGTCGGCATATCCGAGCCGACGGGCCACCTCATCGACCTCACGGCCAAGCCCAACGACCGTCACCACGTCGCCGCGCCCGATCTTGACCTGAGCCAGCACCGGGACATTGACTCCGCTGCGCGATATGCTTTTTATCGAGACTCCATACATGAACTTCTGACGACGAAGCTCGTCGACAGTCATCGAGTCGAATTCTTTCGAAGCCACCGTGATTTCGAGTTCCTCGGCCATGAAATCGACAAGGTCGGAATCGAAAACCTCGGGACCGATCCAGCTCTCGTCGCCGACGATGAACTCGCGGCGTCCGCTAAGGACTATTTCGTCGCCGAGCGTTATCCTGAGGTCATTGCCGGGAACGACGTCTGTTACCGTGTCTCCCGAGCGAAGGCGTTCGACATAGATCGTCTTTCCTTTCTGCCTGAAATAATCTTCGGTCTCATCGATAGTCCGCGGAGTAGCAAAAAAGCTGTCGGTCACCTTATAGGCCCTGAACACAACCGGGCGCATTGCCTTTATATAGTTCGGATCGGTGTTGGCCGTCCCGTAGTTCATCTTCTTCTCGAGCTCGGCTGTCTCGGCTTTCACTTTCTTCAGGCCACCGAGAAGCCACGGCCCGAGATTGGCCAATATATATGCCGAACCGATAGTACCGAAGACGTATGTCACGGCGTAGCACACCGGAATGATCGAGATCCACTGCTGCTTTTCGGCTTCAGACACCCCGAGCGAATTAATCGTATCGGTTCCGACTCCGATAACAGCCGACATCGTCTGCGAGCCGGCCAGAAGTCCTACGGCCTCACCTATATTATAGCCCATACAGAGAGCCACACCCCAGACTGAAAGCAGACACAGGCCGCAGACAACCACGGCAAACAGAACCTGTTTTATTCCGTCGCCCTTGAGCGCTCTGAAAAACTGGGGGCCGACGCTGTAGCCTATCGAAAACAGGAACAGCAGGAAGAACACATCCTTGAGCGGCCCCGGCACGGGGATATCGAATTGCCCGACAAGAACGCCGACAAGAAGCACCGACGTAACCGTGCCGAGAGAGAATGATTTATACTTCAGCTGTCCGATAAAGAAGCCTATTCCAAGAGTCAGAAATACGGCAAGCGACGGATTGTCGCGCAGAATATGTCCGATCCACTCCATATTAAGTTATTGAGAAAAGTTTACGCATTAATAACATACCGCCTCAGCGTTTGGTTTCAGGCGCCCCGGAAATAATCGGCAGCTGACGGAAAAAATTATTTAGCATGTCTCACCAACTTTTACACCGTCACCGATGTTATGAAACTGACGGCATGATTAAGAGACAACCCTTCGGGGCACACACGCGAACTTACAACTGCCTGACATATTAAAACACACTTAAACAACAAATTTATGCTCGACAAAAAACTTGATCCCAGATTCCGCGAAGGTGACGCTAAGACCGATGTTTTCGGTTCAGATGCAATGCTTCAGGCAGCCCCCGTCGATCACATCCCCGCCGGCCCGACAACGCCGGAAATCGCCTACCAGATGGTGAAAGACGAAACTTTCGCCCAGACCCAGCCGCGACTCAACCTGGCCACATTCGTCACCACCTATATGGACGAATATGCCACCCGTCTGATGAACGAAGCCATCAATATCAACTATATCGACGAGACAGAATATCCGCGTATCGCCGTAATGAATGGCAAGTGCATCAACATCGTCGCCAACCTCTGGAACACGCCCGAGGCTGCCCAATGGAAAACCGGCGCGCTGGCTATCGGTTCGTCGGAAGCCTGTATGCTCGGCGGTATCGCCGCGTGGATCAGATGGCGCGAACGCCGTCAGAAAGAAGGAAAGCCCTTCGACAAGCCTAACTTCGTCATCTCGACAGGCTATCAGGTAGTCTGGGAAAAATTCGCCCAGCTCTGGCAGATCGAGATGCGCACAGTGCCCCTTACTCTCGAAAAGACCACTCTCGATCCTGAAGAGGCCCTGAAGATGTGCGACGAGAACACGATCTGTATCGTCCCGATCCAGGGTGTGACCTGGACAGGCCTTAACGATGATGTCGAGGCGCTCGACAAAGCTCTCGACGCCTATAACGCCAAGACAGGATATGACATTCCTATCCATGTCGACGCTGCAACCGGCGGTTTCATCCTGCCGTTCCTCTTCCCCGAGAAGAAATGGGACTTCCGCCTGAAATGGGTTCTCTCGATCAGCACCTCGGGCCACAAGTTCGGCCTCGTTTATCCCGGTCTGGGATGGGTTGTCTGGAAAGACAAAAAATATCTGCCCGACGTAATGTCGTTCAGCGTAAACTACCTCGGCGCCGAAATCAGTCAGGTAGGTCTGAACTTCTCGCGCCCCGCCGCACAGATTCTCGGCCAGTATTATCAGTTCATACGTCTCGGATTCGAAGGCTACAAGAATGTCCAGTTCAACTCGCTGTCAGTGGCCAAGTATCTCCACTCTCAGGTCGGCGCCATGCCGGAATTCCAGCCTTACTCCCCCGACGTTCCCAACCCGATTTTCACATGGCTCATGAAGCCCGAAGTGCAGAAGGCAGCCAAATGGACTCTGTTCGACCTTCAGGACAAGCTCGCCCAGAAGGGATGGATGGTTCCGGCCTACACACTGCCCGCCAATATCCAGAACATCGTTGTGATGCGCGTTCTCTGCAAACAGGGCTTCAGCCGCGACATGGCCGATCAGCTGCTCAACGACATCCGCTTCGCCGTCAACGAGCTCAACGCCCTCGAATATCCGACGACGACACGTATCGCCATGGAGAAGAACATTCCGCTGGTTGCCAAGACATTCAACCACACCGGAAAATAATCACTGACTGTTCTGACGAATAACACATCTGTCGGCCGGCGGCCACCTATAAAAACGGTCGGCATCCGGCCGACAGTATATTTAAAAACGTTATCAACTATCTTCTCCAGAATCAACCGACTATGGATATCACACTAACCCACAAACAGATCGAAGACGCCGCCCGTCAGGCCTACACGCTCTCGTCGAAACTTACCGGGGGCGCCAATGCCAATTATATTCCCTATCTGGCGAATATCGACCCGAATCTGTTCGGACTAAGCGTAATGCTGCCCGACGGAACAGGATTCAATTTCGGCGACACCGCCTACAGGTTCGGCATAGAATCGGTGTCGAAAGTCCCCACTGCCATTCTCGCGATGATCCAGCATACGCCCGCCGGAATCCTCAAGGACATCGGCGCCGACGCTACCGGACTGCCGTTCAACTCAATCTTCGCCATACTGCTCGAAAACGACCATCCCTCGACCCCGCTTGTCAACGCAGGCGCTATCTCGGCCTGTTCGATGATCGACCCGAAAGGCGACTCCGACGCCAAATGGAAGGCCATCACAGACAACATCACCGCGCTCTGCGGCTCGGCTCCCGAACTTATCGACGAGCTATATAAAAGCGAAAGCGCCACCAACTTCAACAACCGCGCCATCACGTGGCTGCTGAAGAACTACAACCGAATCTACGACGACCCCGACATGAGCCTCGACCTCTACACACGCCAGTGTTCGCTCGGCATAACGTCGGCCCAGCTCGCCGTCATGGCGGCCACGATAGCCTCGGGAGGTATCAACCCGGTAACGCACGCCAGAGTGTTCGACCCGGAGATCGCCCCCAAGATAACGACACTCATCGCCACCGTGGGATTCTATCAGAACACCGGCGACTGGCTATTCACCTCGGGCGTTCCGGCAAAGAGCGGCGTCGGCGGCGGAGTGCTCGGTGTCATTCCCGGAGTGCTCGGTGTAGCGGCTTTCGCGCCTCCGCTCGACCCTGCCGGCAACTCTGTCAAAGCCCAGGCTGCGGTAAAGGAATTCGCCCGTATTCTCGGACTCGGTGTCATGAACGGCAACCGCGTCACCATAGCCGACTGATAAAAAACAAAACATCAAAAACTTATTCCTATGGCTACAAAATCAACCTCATCGACTAAGGCGACAGTAAAGTCGGCCGCCAAGTTAGGTGTCGGCACTCTGATGATAATGAACATCGTGGCCGTTGTTTCGCTGCGCGGACTCCCTGCCGAAGCTGTCTACGGCATGAGCTCGGCGTTCTATTATCTGTTTGCCGCGCTTGTTTTCCTGATTCCGGTATCGCTTGTGGCGGCCGAGCTTGCCTCGCTGTTCCCCTATCAGCAGGGCGGAATGTTCCGCTGGATAGGAGAAGCTTTCGGCAGCAAACTCGGTTTTCTCGGCATCTGGCTGCAGTGGGTCGAAAGCACAATCTGGTTCCCGACGGTGCTGACATTCGGCGCCGTGTCGCTGGCGTTCATAGGCATGGACCATGTCGCCGACTCCCATCTGGCAGCCAACAAGTTCTACACTATCGCAGTCGTGCTGGCCATCTATTGGCTGGCGACCCTCATTTCTCTAAAAGGCCTCGGCTGGGTAGGTAAAATTTCGAAAATCGGAGGTATGGTAGGTACCATAATTCCGGCGGCACTGCTTGTTGTCTGCGGAGTCGTATATCTCGCCATGGGCGGCCATTCCCAGATGAATTTCCACGGCGACTTCTTCCCCGACCTCTCGAATTTCGACAACGTTGTTCTGGCAGCATCCATTTTCCTATTCTATGCGGGCATGGAGATGTCGGGCGTCCACGTGCGCGACATCAAGAATCCTACGGTCAACTATCCCAAAGCGGTGTTCGGCGGAGCGCTCGTCACCGTGCTCATCTTCGTTCTGGGCACCTACGCCCTCGGAATGATCATCCCCGCTAAAGACATCAATCTTGTCCAGAGCCTGCTCGTTGGTTTCGACAACTACTTCCAGGTCTTCCACATGAACTGGTTCACTCCTGTCATAGCGATAGCGCTCGCTTTCGGCGTGCTCGCCGGCGTGCTTACCTGGGTTGCCGGCCCGTCGAAAGGTATCTTCTCTGTCGGTCAGGCAGGTTATCTGCCCCCCTTCTTCCAGAAGACCAACAAATCGGGCGTCCAGAAAAACATTCTTCTTATCCAGGGTGGCGCTGTCACACTGCTGTCGCTGCTGTTCGTTGTCATGCCGTCGGTAGAAAGCTTCTATCAGATTCTGTCGCAGCTGACCGTAGTCCTCTACCTCATCGCCTACCTGCTGATGTTCGCGGCCGTCATCTATCTGCGCTATTCGATGAAAGATGCCAAGCGGCCGTTCCGCATCGGCTCGAAAGGCAATCTGCTGCTGTGGATCGTTGCCGGCGTTGGTTTTCTCGGCTCGATGCTCGCTTTCGTGCTGAGCTTCTTCCCGCCCGACCAGATCGCCATGGGCTCGAACACCGTCTGGTTCGCAGTTCTCTTCGGAGGCGTGGCCCTGTTCGTGATCCTTCCGTTTGTCATTCTGGCATTCCGCAAACCGTCGTGGGTCAACCCCAAGAGCGACTTCGTGCCGTTCCACTGGCAGAAAGACCCGCAGTCGCAGGCTCTTCTCAAAGAGGCCCAGCAGGCATACGAAGCCGCCGAGCAATCAAAAGAGGACGTGCAGGCGACAGCTGACACAAAGAATTGACTTCAGTCTCCGCTCTCAGGCGTCGCATTGCCTGAGAGCGGAGGCCTGTATATCGGATTTTTTCGCTAACTTTGCGGTGATATGCGCCGAATCATCGTATTCACGGGCACACGTGCCGACTGGGGCATACTCAGCAGCGTGGCCCGTTCTCTTAATAAACGCGCCGACGTCGACCTGACGGTGGCGGCCACCAATATGCACCTTTCAGAACGGTTCGGACATACCGTCGACGAAATTCGCGCCGACGGCTTCGAGCCGCTTACGTTCGCCATGGACGCCGACGCCGTCACACCGCGCCAGAGGGTGGAAGCCATGGCCGAATGCATGGCCGGAGCGGCCGGAATCCTCGACCGCATCAAGCCCGGCCTCGCCGTCATCC
>HF985593.1:8965-18741 GCA_000431215.1 Prevotella sp. CAG:1031 | reverse complement strand
GACAGCCGCGCAGAGATAGCCGCGGCAATCCGCAAAGCGCTGTCGCCCGAAATGCAGCGGCTTGCGGCACAAGCCGAAAATCCCTACTATAAGCCCGACACCCTTGCCCGGATGACCGACCTGCTGGCCACCTATCCGCTCGAAGGGCTGCTGATGAAACGCTTCCACGACATCAATCCGCTATGACACCACTGATAATAATTCCGGCCCGCGGAGGCAGCAAAGGCATTCCCGGCAAGAACATAAAGCCGCTCGCCGGCCGCCCGCTGATAGCCTACACCATCGACGTTGCCAGGCAGATTGCCCGGGCTGACCACATTCTGCTATCGACCGACTCCGAAGAGATAGCCGCCACAGCGCGCGCCGAAGGGCTCGACGTGCCGTTCATGCGTCCGGCCGAGCTCGGAGGCGACCATGTAGGCTCGCGCGAGGTTATCCTCGACGCAATGGATCGTGCCGGCGACATGGGACTCGCCTACGACGTCGTAGTGCTGCTTCAGCCGACCTCTCCGTTCCGAACAGCAGCCGACGTCGAGGCCGTGCTCGACCGCTACGCCGCGCTGGCGCCCGATGTCGACATGGTTGTCAGTGTGACGGAATCGGCCACCAACCCTTATCTCAACTGTTATGAGCGCGACGCCGACGGATGGCTTCGCATCGCCAAGGGGGACGGACGTCTGCGCCGACGTCAGGACGCCCCGCCGACGTGGGAGTTCAACGGCGCCGTCTATGCCATACGCCCCGACGCAATACGCATGATGGAACTCGGCGACATGCCACGCCGAGCCGCCGTCGAAATGCCCCGCGAGCGATCGGTCGACCTCGACACTCCGCTCGACTGGGTTGTCGCCGAGGCCATTGCACAATATTTCAGAAACAATTAACCCCACGACGTTTGTTATAAAGTCATGAATCCCGACAGCCACCTGATTCTCCAGTCGACACCACTGTTCAACGCCCTCGAGAAACTCAGCTCAATCGACGACGGCGTAATGACGCTCCTTGCCGCCGACGCCGACGGCCGCCTGACAGGCACCCTCACCGACGGCGACATCCGACGTGCCCTGCTACGCGGAGTATCGCTCCAGACCCGGGTCGCCGACGTCATGAACAGCTCGTTCCGCCGGATAAGCGCCTCCGATCCCGACATCGGAGAGCTGCGCCGCGCCCGCCGCGACGGAATCAGGCTTCTGCCGGTTGTCGATGCCGACGGACGTCTCTCACGGCTTCTCGATATGCAGTCGACAGCGTCGCTTCTGCCGCTGTCGGCAATCCTCATGGCCGGAGGCCGCGGCGAACGCCTCAGACCACTGACCCTCGACTGCCCCAAGCCGCTGCTGAAGGTCGGCCCGCGCGCCATTATCGACTACAACATCGCCAAACTCGCCAAAAACGGCATAACCGACGTGACGGCCACTGTCAACTATCTGGCCGAACAACTCGAAGAGCACTTCGCCACACCGGTCGAAGGCATAAAGGTCAAAACCGTGCGCGAACCTATGCCTATGGGCACCATCGGCTCGGCGGCTCTGGTAGAACGACCCGACCCCGACGGCGCCACCATCGTCATGAACTCCGACCTCCTGACCTCGATAAACCTCGAAGAGATGTGGCTGCGCCACCGCGCCGAGAAGGCCGACATCACGGTTGCCGCCACCCCCTATGTTGTGTCGGTGCCGTTCGCCGTCCTGTCTACAAAAGGCTCGCGGATAACGGCTCTCGAAGAGAAGCCGTCGATGAGTTTCTGGACCAATGCCGGAATATATATCGTCAACAACCGTCTTCTCGACACCCTGCCGCGCGACAGGCGCACCGACGCCACCGACCTCATCGAGACCACAATAGCCTCGGGAGGCACTGTCACCTACTTTCCGCTCGACGGCACCTGGATCGACATCGGCTCACCCGCCGACTACCGCCATGCCTGCGACCTCATGTCTCTCCCGACAAACTCATAACCAATCCGACTCAAACTACTGTCATGGCAGATACCAACTTCATAGACTACGTAAAAATCCTCGCACGCAGCGGCAAGGGAGGCGCCGGATCGCGCCATTTCCACCGCGCCAAATATGTTCCGAAAGGGGGCCCCGACGGCGGCGACGGCGGTCGCGGAGGCCACGTCATATTGCGCGGCAACAGCCACCTCTGGACGCTTCTGCCCCTGCGCTATAACCGCCATATCTTCGCCGGTAACGGCCAGCCCGGAGGCGCCGGACGCTCGTTCGGCAAAGACGGCGACGACGTCATCGTCGACGTTCCCTGCGGAACCGTCGTCTACGACGCCGACAGCGGCGAATTTCTCACCGAAGTCACCGAAGACGGCCAGACTATTAACCTTCTTCGCGGCGGCCGCGGCGGTCTCGGGAACTGGCATTTCCGCACCTCGACAAACCAGGCTCCGCGCTACGCCCAGCCAGGCGAACCCGCCGTTGAGCGAAACATAATCCTCGAGCTCAAGCTGCTCGCCGACGTCGGCCTTGTCGGATTCCCCAACGCCGGAAAATCGACACTGCTGAGCGCCGTCTCGGCCGCGCGCCCCAAGATCGCCGACTATCCCTTCACCACAATGGAGCCACAGCTCGGAATCGTCGACTACCGCGGTCGCGGATCGTTCGTCATGGCCGACATTCCGGGCATAATCGAGGGCGCCAGCGAAGGACGCGGACTGGGTCTGCGTTTCCTGCGCCATATCGAGCGCAACGCAGTGCTGCTGTTCATGGTTCCGGCCGACGCCGATGACATCGCCGACCAATATGCCGTTCTGTCGCGCGAGCTCGAGCAGTTCAATCCCCAGCTCGTCGACAAGCCGCGTGTTCTCGCCGTCAGCAAGAGCGATATGCTCGACGACGAACTCATGGCCGAGATTGCCAAGACTCTACCGGAAGGAATCCCGACAGTTTTCATCTCTTCGGTCACAGGGTTCGGAATCGATAAACTGAAAGACCTGCTCTGGAAAGAGATCAACGACGAGCGCAACATGCTCGCCGCTCCGCTGCCTGCCCACCGCCCGCTCGACGTGCGCCACCGCGTTGCCGAAGAAGACAACTTCATCATCGAGAATCCCGCCCCCGAGCCCGACGACACCGACGACTTCGACATCCCCGACGACGAAGGCGACTGGGAATACGAATCGCGCCTCGACGACGAAGTCTGAAATTATAAGATTTATAAATTTTATAAGATTTATAACTGGGCTTGACTAATTTTTGCTGTTTCGCGAAAAATAGCTATATTTGGGCGATTTTATTAATAATGTGCACGAGTTTGTCGGCTTTACCGGCGAACTCCGGGTATCTATCTTTAACCTCTTTTTACCCTCTGTATCATGGAATTGCATGACCAGTCCCCCGCTCCTGAAAAGGAAGTGACCACCGCAGTCGAGGCCACTCAGGCCTCCGAAGCCCCCAAAACCGAAAGCGCCGAGCCCGCCGCCGAAGTCGCTGTAGAAGACCTCGAATCGGAGGCTATCGCCGAAGAAGCCGAAGAGCAGGCTCATCAGGCCGATGAAGAGACGGCCGTCGTTCTCACAAAAGATGCGATCATCGAGCGTCTGCGCAACCTCGCCGAAAACGATGCCGCCGACATCACTGCCGAGGAACTGGGCCGCATAAAACAGCAATTCTATCAGCTTAAGACCGAAGAACAGCGCGCCGCCCGCGAGACTTTCATAGCCGAAGGAGGCGATCCCGAAGCGTTCGAGCCTGTCCTCGATCCTCTCGAAGAAACTTTCAAACAGCTCTTCACCGTTGTCAAGGAAAAGAAAGCCGAACTGCGCGCCCGTCAGGACGCAGAGCGCGAGGCCAATCTGAAGGTCAAGCGTGAGATCATCGCCGAACTTTCGGCCATGAGCACCGACGCCGACAACGTGAACCGCCACTATGCCCGCGCCAAGGAGCTTCAGGCGCAGTTCCTAACCGTAGGCGAGGTTCCGCCTACCGAAGCTTCTAACGTGTGGAAGGAATATCAGGAAGCCCGCGAGCGCTTCTACGACCAGCTGAAGGTCAACAAAGAGCTCCGCGACTATGACTTCAAGAAAAATCTGGCCCAGAAACAGCTTCTCTGCGAGCAGGCCGAGCTTCTCAACGGCGAGACCGATGTCATCGTAGCGTTCCGCCGTCTTCAGGATCTCCACGACAAATGGCGCGAGATCGGCCCCGTCAGCAAGGAGCTGCGCGAAGAGCTCTGGACACGTTTCAAAGACGCAAGCGCCCTCGTCAACAAGCGCTATCAGGCATATTTCGAAGAGCGCAAAGCACGCGAACTCGCCAACGAACAGGCAAAGGAAGCCCTCTGCGAGCGCGTCGAGGCTCTCGACTTCGAACCTATCAAGACTTATGCCGACTGGGACAACATGACCAAGATCATCATGGAGGCTCAGGCCGACTGGAAAAAGATCGGCTTTGCATCGCGCAAGGCCAATAACGCCCTGTTCACCCGCTTCCGCGCCGTCTGCGACAGATTCTTCACCCTAAAGAGCGACTTCTTCAAACAGATGAAGGAAACCCAGGCCGACAATCTGGCCCGCAAGACCGCTCTGGCAGAACGCGCCGAAGCCCTCAAGGACAGCACCGACTGGCGCAAGACAACCGACGAACTCGTGGCTCTTCAGAAAGAATGGCGCACTATAGGCGCCGTGCCCAAAAAGCAGAGCGACGCCGTATGGCGCCGGTTCATGGACGCCTGCGACGCCTTCTTCGACGCCAAGAAAGCCGCCACTGGCTCGCAGCGCTCTGCCGAGCAGGCCAACCTTCAGGCCAAACAGGCCATTATCGACGAACTGCGCGTAATCATGGGCGACAACTACGACGGTGACACTTCGCGCAACACCCTGACCGACAAGCTCGCAGAGCTGCGCGGCCGCTGGCAGGAGATCGGCCACGTTCCGTTCAAGCTCAAAGATGTCATTTACGACGAATTCCGCCAGCTTCTGCGCGATGTCGAGAAAAAATATGACCTCCGGCAGACGCGCGCACGTCGCGCCGAATTCGAGGCCAACGTGGCCGGCATGGCAGGCAATCCCGGCAAGCTCAACCGCGAGCGCGACCGCCTCGTGCGCGCCCTCGAGGCCAAGCGCGCCGACCTCGCCACCTACTCCAACAACCTCGGCTTCCTGAGCTTCAAGAGCAAGGGCGGCGAATCGATGCTGCGCGAAATGGAGCGCCGCATGGAGCGTCTGCGCGACGAAATCAAGTCTCTCGAAGAGAAAATCGAGCTCGTCGACAAAACCGAGACCTCTACCGACAAGGCATAACACGAGTGTCGGAGAAGCGCGACAACGATATGTCGATACCGCCTCTGAGCCAACGTGGACGATATGGCGGCCTTGTGGCGAACTTGCTGACCCTCAGCGATTTTGTCGTCATCGCCATTGTCTATGGAATAATTCTTTGGGCCAACCCCGAGATGCTCCACCGCCATCCGCGTCTGGTCGGGCTGCTCGTTACTCTGGCCTACGCCCCTTCGGCATGGTATCTGCGCGAAATCCGCAGCAGCCGTGCCATACAGATGGATCACATCCTCTTCAACGCCTTCCGCGCTGTCGGGATGCATGCCCTGTTCTTCTCGACAATGCTTTTTTTCCTCGACATAGACTACGTCCCCGGACGAGTCTATGCCGAGTTCTACGGCGGCATAATAGTAGCACTCCCGCTATGGTGGGTAGTGTCGCGCCTCGTGCTGAAAGCCTACCGCCGCTGGGGGCGTAACTTCTCGCGGGTCGCCATCGTAGGCACCGGGCCAACAGCCTGCCGCCTCTACGAGGCAATGACCAGCGACGCCGGATTCGGCTACCGCGTTTTCGGATTCGTAGGCGACAATCCCGGGCCCGACTTCCCCTATAAAAAGCTTTACAGCGGCCCGCTGTCAGGCCTTGAGAACTTTGTCAGGCGCAACGACATCGATCAGATCTACTACACTCTTTCGGGCGAAGACGACAGCGCCATCGGAGAATCTATCCGTGTGGCCGACCACAATATGGCCCAGTTCTTCCTTGTTCCGCAGCTGAGCCGCTACGTGACACGCTCGTTCGCCATCCGCCCGATCGGAGAGGTGCCGGTATTATCGACCCGCAACAATCCGCTGACATCGGTCGTCAACCGCTCTATAAAACGAGTCTGCGACATAGCGATAAGTTCGGTTGTGCTGATCGCCTCGCCGGTTGTGCTGATTCCGGTTACGATAGCCATCAAGCTGTCGTCGCCCGGCCCGATATTCTTCAAACAGCGCCGCACGGGATATATGGGCAAGGAATTCACCTGCTGGAAATTCCGCACCATGCGCGTCAACGACAGCGCCGACAGCGCCCAGGCCACGAAAGACGATCCGCGCAAAACCCGCGTCGGAAACTTCCTGCGCCGGTCGAGCATCGACGAACTGCCGCAGTTCTGGAATGTGCTGCGCGGCGACATGAGTGTGGTCGGCCCGCGCCCCCACATGCTTGTCCAGACCCGCGAATATTCGAAGCTGATCGACAAATATATGGTCCGTCACCTCATCAAGCCGGGAATAACGGGCTGGGCTCAGGTAAACGGCTACCGGGGCCAGACCGAACAGCTCTGGCAGATGGAGCGGCGCGTGAAATACGACGTGTGGTATATCGAGAACTGGTCGTTCCTGCTCGACGTGAAAATAATTTTCCGCACCGTCATCAATGCCCTGCATGGAGAAGAAAACGCTTTTTAGCGATCTCAGCGACGCCGACATCAGAGTCCGCGCCGAGGCCCTTCTTCGCCGTTTCTACGGTTACGACAGTTTCAGGCCGCGCCAGCTCGAAATCATCACAGCCGCCCTGCGCGGCCGCGACACTCTCGTGCTGATGCCGACCGGAGGCGGAAAGTCGATGTGCTATCAGATGCCCGCGCTGATCGCCGACCGAGCCACTGTCGTCGTATCGCCGCTGATAGCTCTGATGAACGATCAGGTGGCAGCCCTGCGCGCCAACGGAATACCGGCCGCCGCCGTCCACTCGAACAACTCCGACGACTTCAACCGCGAAGTGATGGAAGGGGTGGCCCGCGGGCGAATAAAGCTTCTTTATATTTCGCCTGAACGTCTCAACACCGATATAGCCCGCTGGTCACGGTCGCTGCCGATAGCGCTCTTCGCCATCGACGAAGCCCACTGCGTCAGTCAGTGGGGCCACGATTTCAGGCCCGATTATGTCAGACTGCGCGCCATACGCGAGCATTATCCCGACGTGCCCGTAATGGCACTGACGGCGACAGCCGACGAGCTGACGCGCGACGACATTGTCCGTCAGCTCGGCCTGCGCGATCCGCTGCGCTGCATAACCTCGTTCGACCGCCCCAACATATTCCTGTCGGCCGAGCTCAACCCCGGAAGCGCGGCGCGCCAGCGCCGCATAGCGGCCCTGCTGCGCGAATATCCCGACGACTCCGGAATAATCTACTGCCTATCGCGCGACTCCACGGAGAAGACCGCTCAGGCACTGCGGAAGCTCGGCTACCGCGTCGAACCTTACCACGCCGGAATGACGCCCGACGACCGCAACCGCGTCCAGAAACTGTTCACAGCCGGAGAGCTTCAGGCCGTGGCCGCTACGGTGGCCTTCGGAATGGGCATCGACAAGAGCAATATACGGTGGGTTGTCCACAACAACCTTCCGTCGAACATCGAGAGCTATTATCAGGAGGTAGGCCGCGCCGGACGCGACGGGCTGCCGGCCAGGGCACTGATGTTCTACTCGTGGGCCGACGTCGTCATGCTGCGCAAGCGCGCCCAGGAAAGCGGACGTGTCGAAGTTAATCTCGCCAAGCTCGATCAGATGTTCGATTATGCCCGCTCGGGAGTGTGCCGCCGCCGGATACTTCTCAACTACTTCAATGAGCCATCGGACTGCGACTGCGGCAACTGCGACGTCTGCATAACGCCCCCGGTCAGGTTCAACGCGACCACCATAGCGCTCAAAGCCATCTCCGCCGCCATCCGCACCGGCGAGCAGGCCACCCTGCGGCAGCTCGCCGACATTCTGCGCGGAACGCCGGCGCCCGATATAGTCCGCGCAGGATTCGACCGCATCAAGACCTTCGGCAGCGGCCGCGACATGACAACGCCGATGTGGATGTTCTATATGACCCAGATGATTCAGATGGGAATTCTGTCGATAGCATGGAACGAGAACAACCGCGTCACAGTCACCGGCCAGGGACGCCGGCTGCTGCGCAGCGACGAGCGCGTAATGATGGTTGTCTACCGCGAGCCCGAACCGTCGAAGAAAACGCCGCGAAGCGCGAAAACGACGGCCGACAAGGCTCCGACAATGTTCAACCGGCTCAAGAGAATCCGCATGACACTGGCCACCATAGGCAAAGTGCCTCCGTATATAGTTTTCAGCGACAAGACGCTCCACGACATCGAACGCCGGCGTCCGCTGACACGCAGCGAATTTGCCGCTGTCGAAGGTGTCAGCGAATACAAGGCCAACCGCTACTGGCGTCCGTTCGTCAACGTGTTCCGCGCCGCCGAAGGGCTCGACGATCTCTGACACAACTATTCGCCCCTCTATTCCGTTAAACAGAAAAAGCCACACAAGAAATTATGAAATCATCCACACCACCCCCCCTCGGCAAATTCATCCCCTCGCTTCTGATAGCCCTCTCGATCGTTATCCTCGGACTGTGCCTGAAGAGCGGAATCGACAACTTCACCTTCCGCGACCGCGAAGTAACGGTGCGCGGCCTTGCCGAGCGCCAGGTCATGGCCAACGAAGTAACATGGCCGATAACCTTCAATATCGCCGGCGACGACCTGACGACAATCTACGACAACGTCAGCCGCACCGACAGCATCATCGTCAGATTCCTGACCTCCAGCGGCATAACGCGCGACGAAATCTCGGTTGCGCCGCCGTCGACCTACAACGCCGCCGCCAACCAATACGGCTCAAGCACTTTCAAATACAAATACTCTCTGGAATCGACCGTCACCGTCACCACAAAGAAGGTCGACAAAGTCAGAGAACTGCTCGGACGTCAGGCCGAGCTGCTTAAAGAGGGCGTGGCCTTCTCAAACTCATATATCAACTACCGCTACACCGACCTCAACGCCATCAAGCCGGCCATGATCGAAGAAGCGACCAAAAACGCGCGCCTCGCCGCCGACAAGTTCGCCGCCGACTCCCACAGCAAGGTCGGTAAGATCAAGACGGCCAGCCAGGGCCAGTTCACTATCGACGACAGCGACTCGTCGACCCCGTGGCTGAAGAACGTCAGAGTGGTGTCAACTATCGTCTACTATATCGAAGACTAAATGATTGAACGCATTGTAATAGTCGATTCTGTCGATCCTGTATGTTTCTACGGCGTCAACAACAGCAACATGACGCTGATCCGCAACCTCTTCCCGAAGCTGCGCATCGCAGCCCGCGGCTCGGTGATAAAAGCCATCGGCGAAGAGGGGGAGACAGCCGACTTCGAACGCAAGATCAAGGAGCTCGAAGCCTATGCCGTCAAATATAACAAGCTGACCGAGGATGTCATCCTCGACATTGTCAAAGGCGACGCGCCGAAAGCTCTCAAAAGCGACGGAGTGATCATCTACGGCATCAACGGCAAGCCGATAGCAGGCCGGACGCCCAACCAGCAGCTTCTTGTCGACACATTCTCTAAAAACGACCTCACTTTCGCCCTCGGGCCGGCCGGAACGGGCAAGACCTACGTGGCGATAGCCCTGGCCGTCAGAGCGCTGAAAAACAAAGAGGTCAGGAAGATAATCCTGTCGCGCCCCGCAGTGGAGGCCGGCGAGAAACTCGGATT
>HF985593.1:7822-8880 GCA_000431215.1 Prevotella sp. CAG:1031 | reverse complement strand
GACGCTCTCGAAGACATGATTCCCGCCGTTAAGCTGAAAGAATATCTCGAGACTAACGTTATTCAGATCGCACCGCTCGCCTTCATGCGCGGCCGCACACTCAACGACGCTGTCATCGTGCTCGACGAGGCCCAGAACACTACCACCCACCAGATAAAGATGTTCCTGACGCGTCTCGGCATGAACGCCAAAATGATTGTGACCGGCGACGCCACCCAGATCGACCTGCCGCGCTCGGTCAACTCCGGTCTTATTCAGGCGCTGAAGATTCTGAAAGGAGTCCATGGAATCGGGCTCGTAGAGTTCGGCAAGAAAGACATCGTGCGCCACGCCCTCGTGCAGCGCATCGTCGAGGCTTACGAGCGGTTCGACAGCGAACAGCGCGCGCAGCCCAAACCCGAAGAAACTGCCGGCGATGGCAAGTGATTTCACCCTGAGCATCCTCGGATGCGGCTCGGCAGTGCCAACGCCGCTCCACAATCCGTCATGCCAGATACTGAGCCGCCGCGGCTCGCTCTTCATGATCGACTGCGGCGAGGGCGCCCAGGCAATGATGCGGCGCATGAAGATACCGTTCAGCCGCCTGCGACATATATTCATATCGCATCTCCACGGCGACCACCTTCTCGGTCTTCCCGGACTGCTCTCGACGCTGGCCCTCAACGACGTGCAGGGCACGGTGACAGTCCATATCTTCGAGCGCGGCGCCAATATGCTCCGTAACGTGCTCAACGTCATCAGCCACGACATCCCCTTCAACCTCGAGTGGAACATACTCGACCCCGACGGCGGCCAGCTGCTCGTCGACGCCGCCGGGCTTACTGTCAGCTCTTTTCCGCTCTATCACCGCGTTCCCTGCGTAGGGTTCCGATTTACCGAACAGCCCAAACCGCGCCATCTGCGCGGCGACATGGCCAACTTCCTCGGCATACCGCCCTACCGGCGCGAAGCCATCCGCCTCGGCGCCGACTTCGTCAGGCCCGACGGCACCGTCGTTCCCAACGAAGAGCTGACCACGCCGCCCGACCCGAGCCTGTCGTATGCCTATTGCAGCGACA
>HF985593.1:0-7745 GCA_000431215.1 Prevotella sp. CAG:1031 | reverse complement strand
CCACGAAGCCACCTATGGTTCGGAATTAGCGTCGAAAGCCCGAGAGCGCGGCCACTCGACAGCTACAGAGGCAGGCGAAATCGCCCGCCTCGCCGGAGCGCGCAACCTCATCATAGGCCACTACTCGAAGCGCTACACCGACCTCACAGCCCTCACAGCCGAAGCCCGCGAAGCCTTCGGTGGCCATGTCATCGCCGCCGCCGAGGGTCAGACCCTCGACCTGGCCACCGCCCTCCCCCTCTGATTCTCTTTTCTTATAATATTTATAAATATTAATCGGGCGGATATGAAAGCGGCGCCCGAGGGGGCGCCGCCGAGTACCTCCGAAGGGAATCGAACCCTTATCTAAAGTTTAGGAAACTCTTGTTCTATCCGTTGAACTACAGAGGCTGATGACGGCGCAAAGATAGCGCTTTTAGCCGACATGGCCAAATTCAGAAAGGATAGCCGATCGCGAGATGGAAGGCGAGCGATTTGCCGAAGCTCGTCATGTTGTAGTATCCGCTGCGGCCCGTGTCGTAGGGGGCGTGGATTCCGATGCCGAGGTCGGCGCGCACTACAAACATGCTGATGTCGAAGCGCAATCCGACGCCGGTGCCGAGCGCTATGTCTTTCCAGAAAGTTTTGGCGCGGAGCGTGCCGCCGGGGCGCGCCGGATCGTTCTTGAGAAGCCAGATGTTACCGGCGTCAAGGAAAACGGCTCCATGGAGCGGCCCGTAGATCGGGAAGCGCAGCTCGGTGTTGAGTTCGAGCTTGAATGTGCCCGTCTGGTCGAAGTAGCCGTTGGTCTGATCGTCGGGAGCATGGTAGCTGCCGGGGCCGAGCGATCTGACGGTAAAGGCGCGGATAGAGTTTGCGCCGCCGATATAGAACTGCTCGCTGTAGGGCACCTCGCTCGAGTTGCCGTAGGCATGTGCCGCTCCGACGAGCACACGGCTGACCAGCCATATATTGTGGCGCGAGAGACGCTGGCCGTAGACGACCTGAGCCTGCCCCTTGACGAACTGGCTGAACGGTGTGCCGAAAAGTTCCTTCTCCCCCTTGTGGCCGAAAGCGCGGTAGATACCCCAGAAAATGTTGCCTGCCTCCTGAACGCTGAGCTGCACGTTGAGCGTGCGGCGGCTGTGATAGTTGCGGTCGTAGGTCCAGGTGTAGGCCATCTGAGGTATATACTGGTCCTTGAAGCTCTGTGCTATGGCTTCGTTGGCGTTCATTATCGAATCGAAGTCGTGGGTGGTATGGATGAGCTTCGTGTAGGTAAGCTTCACAAGAGTCAGCGAATTGTTGACATATCGCGAATGCTGCCAGTCATAGGAATATGAGGCGTTGAACTGCGCCATCTTGAAGTAGTGGGGGCGGTTGAGCAGGTCGGCGTTGAGGGTTATGCGCGTCCAGTTGAGCACGCGGCGCCGACGCGTCACCCAGTTCAGGCCGAGAAGACGCGGAAAGGCCAGCGATGTCGTCAGTCCGACCTCGTAGGAGTTGAACACACTCGATTTTCCGCGGTGGCTGCCGGTCTGCCATTCATAAGAGCCGTTGAGTTTCACCGAGAACTGCTCTCCGCCGCCGAAGAGGTTCTTGTTGGTCAGGCCCAGCACGACGCCCGGTCCGATGTAGCTGTTGCTCTTCGATGAGGCGTTGACCTCGACGGTGGCTTCGAGAGGCTTGTCGAAACGGCAGTTTATGTCGATGTCGAGAGTAGGTTCGGGGGCGAGGGTATCGGGAATGGCCGATATGTCGATCTCCGAGAATATGCCAAGACGCGAGAGGTAGGTCTGGGTGCGGTTCATGTCGCGCACGCTGAACGTCTTGCCCGTGCGGAAGGCTATACATTCGGGTATGAGCTTACGGCGGAGGTGCGACGGCTGCATCTGAATGACCGTTCCGCGGTCGGTCTGGAACGTGTCGGGAGTGCCGGTGCCCGAATTGCGGTTTATGACAGTCGTTATTCTGCCGACCTTATATGACTTCATAGCCCACGACGGTATATTCGCGGCCAGATCGAGCTTCAGTGCAATCGCGCCTTTGGTTATCGTGGAGTCGGCCAGATATTCGATATATTCGGGGCTGAAAAAGTAATATCCCTTGTTACGCAGGCGGTTGGCGATGTCGATGCGCACCTGTTTCAGCGAATCGACACTGTAGCGCGACCCCGGACGCAGATATGCCGACCGTCGGGCCGACTCGTTTATGAGCCTGTTGAGCGCGGTGGTATCCGCGAGCATTATTATAGAGTCGAGATTATAGGCGCTGCCGGTCGAGATTTCATATCGTATCGACGCCTTGCGCGGATTCTTGCCCTGCACGAGACTGTAGGAGGCATGGCCCTGAAAATAGCCGTTGTTGTCGAGCATCCTGTCGATCATGGCCACACGCACGTCAGGACGGACATCGCTGATGAGCACGGGCTGTTCGACGAGTTTGCTGTAGATCCATTTCCCGATGCCTTTCTTCGGTTCGTTCCAGTGGTTCCAGACCCACAGTCCGATCGGGAAAGGATAGCGCAGCGAGGGGGATATGAGGCAGTTGTTCGGCTTGACATTGACAGCTCCCTTAATCTGCGACGCCACGCCTGAGGCCACTTTTTCCCCTTCGGGAGGCGTTATGACGGTTTTCTTCACGCCCGTGTAGAGAATTTCTCCCTCGGGAAGCCGGCTCGTTGTCGAGCAGGCTGCGAGCAGAAACGCCGTGATGGCAGCGGCGAGAAGCCGCACGGTTTTGTCAGGGCTTTTCATCGGCAACGGGAATTTCTTTGTTTTCTTTAGGACGGCGGAACAGATGGCGCAGACTGTCGATTTTGCGGCGCAACACGAAGCCGGCACCTGTCTGGGTCACTTCGCCCTCGAGGATGCTCTCGTAGCCCGTCGTGCGGAACAGACGGATATACATCGAGCCGCTCTTGTTGAGCATATATTCAAACGAGATGTCGTTCAGCAGATTCTCGGCGAAATTCTCGTCGGCCGAGGCGTCGGTCGTATAGTTGCCGCCGACGACTATCTTGATTCTGTCGTTGAGGAACGATTTCGATATACGGTAGCTGTAGGAGGTCGCCGTCGAGGTAGCGCCGTCGCGTGTGCGGTCATACTGCTCGATGCCGAACGAGAGGTCAACCCCCTTGATATTGTTGGCGGCCCATGAATTGATCTGTGATTCGAGATACGAGAACAGCGGGTTTCCGTTGAGCGAAGCTTTGCCGACAGTAGAGCCGGGCCCGGTGTAGACGTTGTAGAGCAACAGGTTCATGGCCTGGTTGGCGCGCTGTTCGGGCGACATCGAACGCAGTTCGTTCTCGACGCCGATGTCATCGACGGTCGACATATCGAACGCCACATTGAGATTCTCGAGCGTGTTTGTCACCGAGGCCGTTATGTCGAAAGTGACAAGGCGCGAATCTTCGCCGCTGCGCGTTACGTTGGCCTTGACCTTGTCGACGGCCGACACATTGAGAGTAGGATTCATAATGTTTCCGGTGAAGTTCACATAACTTCCCTGATTGAAATCGAACAGTTTCTCGCTCATCATCGGCGGCGTGTAGCGCACGAAGCCCTTGTCGATGGTGAAACGGCCCGTCAGACGTCCGTCGGCGTTTGCCGGCGTCATCGAGTAGTCGAAATCGCCGTAGCCCTGAATCGACACCTTGTTCTGTCCGCTCGCCGAAAGGTCGACATTAAGGGTTGTGCCCTGCTCGATCGACAGCGCGGCGTTGATTATCATTGTCATCCCCTCGGCAATTATCGAATCGGCAGCCATTCCGGTGCTGTCGTTGAACTGCACGAACTTGACAATGTCGTCGGCCGATGCGGCGCCGGGAATCTGTGTCCCCGCCGAGGTCATAAGGTATGTCGCGTTAGTGCCGGCCAGCAGCGAGGCGTCGGCATTGAGCATCATCAGCTTCATGTTTCCGCGGGCCGTGGCGTCGAGACTGATATAAGCCTTTCCGTAGATGTTGGCGCCGCGCGGCCGCTGCGAGTTGACAATCATCATGTTGTCGGCCTTGAGGCTGAGATCGTATGAGGCATTGGCGAGGTTCCTGAGGTCGACGGTGCCGTTGAGCCTCAGCGGGTTGTCGTTGCAGCCTGTAACGGTGAAATCGTTGAACCGGGCTATGCACGAGTCGACAGTGATACGCGATTCCGACAGTTTAAGCTGAGTTCCGAGTATCGTCGGCGTCACCGTTGCCGAGTCGAAAGCGAGCCAGCCGTCGAAGAAAGGCTTCTCGGCGTTACCTTTTATCAGCAGCGAGCCGTTGAGGGTTCCTTCGAGCTTAGCCGTTCCCGGAGGCAGGAAAGCGTTGGCGGTTTTCAGCGGGAAATGGATCATCGACAGGTCGAGATTGAAAGGCTCATTTGTTGTCGAGTCGTTGAGAATACCTTTTATCGTCACTGTCTTAACCGAATCGACCATGAGCGCCATATCAGCCGTTATGCGTCCCGTCAGCGGATCGTTGGCCATGTCGATGTCGAGATCGAAATTGCCCACGCGCTGCCGGTTATATGTCATGTCGGCGAGGCTTACATTACCGCGGCCCGTCAGGTTCTCGCGATCCCAGTGGAAAAGCAGATCGGCCGAGATCGAGCCGGTCATCGGCGTCGCGAAAGGATTGACGGACATCCAGTCCTGAAGCAGAACGTCGTTGAGTTTCACCGAAATATCCTGGCCGGGCATTGTGGCGTCGCCCGACGGAGGGAGTGTGGCCACCGCCACCGACGACTTGTCGTTGTGGAGCCTCAGGTCGGCACTTATCTGGCGTGTCACGAAGTTATAGCTGACATAGTTGCTGTCGTTAACCTCCCACTGCCTGTAGGCTATCATGGGGTTGTAGGGCACGAGCCTCAGGGTTGCCACCGAGTCGCTCGTCGTCACTCCCAGACCGATTCTGTAGCCGCTCTCCCCTTTTATATTGCTCTGGCGCAGGAGTGCGCCGAGGCGGTTCTCGCCGAGGTAGCCGTTGAGCGTCACGCGGGCGAAATCGTCCATCGTTCCGGGGGCATTGCTGACCTGGGCGTTGTAGACGAGGAAGCCGCCATGCTGGACAGCCGTGAGGCGTATCGTGTCGAGGCGCGTCGAGCCGGTCGAGAAGCCCGTGACCTTTCCGACGATATTTATCAGCGAGTCGGTCGAGGCCGTGAGGGCGAGCTGCCTGAACTGCGGGCCGCGGCTGTCGGCGCCGGCGAGATATTCGCTGACAATATTGTTGCGGCCGGCCTCGAGCGACAGGCTCATCGGAGGCAGCGCACGCTGCAGCGAGTCGATATTGATTTTCTTGGCTTTCACAAGACGGTCGACCAGCAGCATCGTGGCATCGATGCGCGGCATTATCGATTCGAGCGGACACTTCGTCGACGCCACGGCAAGCAGGTCGCCCTGTGCCACTCGCGCCCTGATTCCGGCGGCATCGACGGCGACATCGGCCACGGTAGAGTCGGCACGGAGCGTTGTCGCGCCCGTGAGCCATGTCAGACGGTCAACACTGATGCGTCCGTCGACGGTGCGGGTCAGCGGATTGTAGACTCCGGTAGTAGCCAGCGTCATGGTTCCGGCGTTGGCCTCCTTGCTCAGGCCGAGAGCCATGAGGTCGAGATGGCGTATGTCGCCGTCGACATCCCAGCTCCAGGCGCTGTCGCCAAGAGTGGCGTCGAAATCGGCGTCGAGGTCGGCCACTTCGATTCCGCTGTGAAGGCGTCCGGTGGCGCGGCGTCCGCCGAGATCGGCCAGCAGGGTTATGTCACCGTAGCTCTTGCTGTTATATACGATGCGGTCGATATCGATGTCGACCTTCATCTGAGTTGACGGCTTCAGAGGATTGTAGCCGTGGCCGCTGAGGTCGACACGGGCCGTCACACTCCCTATACCGGGCTTTGTCACGAAAGCGTCGACAGGAAAATCTGTCGCCGTCAGCCGCGCCATATATCCCTCGGCGCGCCGCTCCCAGCGTCCTTTGGCCGCAATCCGGCCACTGTTGGCCGTCAGAGTTATGTCGCCGTCGACGGCGGCGGGGCGGTAGTCGACGGTGCCTTTGACAGTCATCAGTTCGGGAATATTGAATTCGGAGGCGGTCGACGCGGCGAGGAATTTGGTTTTCACACGGTTCAGTCCGCGCGCTTCGCCGTCGACAGTCAGCTTGCCGGCCATTCTGTTGAAATCGGTGATGTTCCTGACACGGCCGCTGACAGCGAGTTTCAGAAGCCCCGGATAAGCGGCGTCGAGGCGCCGCAGCGTCATGTCGGCCATTGTGCCGGCCACGTCGGCGCGCACGCTGAGTTCATTCGGAGCGGGAAGCGACCTGACAGTCGGGCCCAGAGCCGGGAAAGCCATGACAACATCGCTGAAGCCTATCCTGGCGTCGGCTTTCAGGCGCAGCGGCATTGCCGCCATGTCGGCACCTTCGGTCAGCCCCATGTCGGCGTCAAAACCTATGGTCGAGGCGTCGGTAAGTATTCTGAATCCCGAGGCCGAGATCTGTCCGTCGGCCATATCGAACCGGCCCGAGGCATCGACGCGCAGGCCGCAACGCTCTTCGGCGAGCAGGCGCCGCAGCGTAAGGCCGACCGACGGCCCCCGGTTGCTGAACGAGTCGACATCGACAGTCACATAGCGCGCCCGGAGATAGTTCATGTCGAGTCCCGGAGCCGGTCGGGCGCCGCTGACGGCGTAGAGCAGATCGGTGGCGGTCAGTCGCAGGGAATCGGCCGTGACAGTCCACATAAGCGAATCGGGGGTCGGCGCCGTCTCGGGCGCAACAGCCACCGGATGAGCCTTAAGCCACGCCGCCGACGGCGTGAGATAGGTGGCGGCCACGCTGTCGACCCGCAGCAGCCGGGCGTTGACACGTCGGCGCCCCAGATCGACGAGCCCATCGCTGAGACGCGCCGAGGGCACCGAGGCCCGAAGAGTATCGATTGTCGGCAGCATCGTCATCGTGTAGTCAACACGCCTCAGCTCAATGTCGCGCGCACGGATGACCATCGCGAGCTTCGAGGCGGCTGTGTCGGCATTGACGGCCGTGTCGGGACGCATGGCGAGGTTTATGCGCGCTCCGTCGAGCAACGCCCGGTCGAGATCGACTCTTTCGAGATTCATCTTCAGGCGCGACGCCTCCATCTCGAAGTGGTCGACCGACGCACGGAGCCACATAAGCGAATCGGCGTTCCCGAGCTGATAGCGGGCACTGTCGAGGCGCGCATAGTCGATCTCGACATCGCCCCGGAAAAGCGGTCGCAGCCCTACACCGAGGTCAAGGCGCTGCGCCATGAGCATAGTGTCGCCTGTCTGTTCTACGATGAGAGCGTCGTCGACACTCAGCCTCAGCGGCCAGCGAAGCCTTATGCGTTCAACAGAGATGTCATAGCCGGTAGCCTTCGACACCTCTCTGACAGCAATATCCTTGACAAAGTCCTGAACAAACGGCACGTAGAGCGCTACCGGGACAAGCAGCAAGAGCGCCACCACCGCAGCCACGACAATACCAAGCCACTTGGCAATTTTCAGAACAATTCTCATTGCAGACAGTTGAAACGATGAAAGTAACCCGGCCAAGCCGAAGTTACATATAGATAACGCGAAATTACAAAAATTTGTTTAAACCCCTCCGCAGCCCGGGATGTAGCCGGAGGGCAATGTCAAAAATCGCTCTGACGTTAACTTAAATTCTTCCGAGCAAATTATCCTGTCCGGGCGTATGGACGTGCCTCAATGCCATTAACTTAGTGTGCTGAGTTCAAAAGGTCTGGCTGAAAGCACGCGAC
>HF985592.1 GCA_000431215.1 Prevotella sp. CAG:1031 | reverse complement strand
CCTGCAATCTGGATACAGATAAAGCAGAGTGCGCCATTCCTGCGATATTCAAATGGTCAAAATTATTATTACTCATGTATGGTTTTCTCGTTTCTTTATATTAAAGTTGAGTGTTTTCATAAAATATAGTATCACAATCTTTGTTTTGTGTAAAAGGGAGGAGATGTTGAAAGTGAGAAGAGATGATACGCAGTTAAACATTGCTGGTATGAATTGGCCTGTACTTATCAATGTAGAGCAGGTTTGCCGGGTGATGGTCGATTTGAGAAATAACATAGAATTAGGGCTGAGATGCGTACTCGATTGCATCAAAGCGATCAATCGCAGAATAAAAGTGCGGAAGCGTGTCAGCTGCTGTTTTAGGATCACAGAAAGGTCTGAACGTAAAAATGCAAAATGCTGGAATAAAAGGAGTTCCGGCTGGTGCTGAAAGGTGGGGCAGTAAATGCAGCGTATGAGTTTGAGCAAGTTTTGTAAAATCTATGGCGCAAGTTATTATGATATGTTGAATTATTGCCAGCGTGGCTTGTTACCACATAGTGGAGGCGGTAAACGCGGATGCCCGATCAGAGTTTGGGATGAAGATGTTATTGCTTTCTTGCGCGATCAGGATCAGCGACAGGCTGAGCTGAAGGCTGCCAGTATGAAAAACATGCAGCAGGCTGTAAATATAATCAGTTTTCGCAAAAATAAACCTAGTGATGAAACCCGGTTTAAAAGCGATATTCTTGATCTTAAAAGTGAAACTAAAAAGCTTTTGGCCAAGCGTAGAGCTGCTGCACAATAGGGAGGGATGTAAATGAATAATGAAAAAGAAAAGAACGTATAGTGTTGACGCACCATACGTTCAAGGGTAGATGTAACTTCGCCAGTTCTCATCTACCCATTATTTTATCATAGTGGGGTGATATTGTGAAATACTTTTTAACTGTTTTAGGGTTGTCCTGCTGCTTGTGGTATTCGTTTTTTATGGATGAACCTAAGCAAACTGTTGCTGTAACTGTAACGGTGCGGGCAGGAGATACTTTGGAAGAAATAATTTACGATTTAAAAGAAACGTATGACGATCAGCGCGACTGGCGGGAAATTTGCGCACAGGCTGAAAGGGATAATGCTTTTGGCCGCTATATTCTGCCGGGTGAACATATTATTTTTAATATGGAGGTCGCGGGAAAATGAAACCTGAATGCAATAACTGCCGGTGGAAAAATAAACGGTATCCAGGTGTTTATCCGTGCTGTGACTGCATTGGACTTAATACTTTGGCAAGCTATAATTTCTTTTGTTTTCCCGATCAGCTTAATATGTTCGGAGTTGCCGAGCTTTGCCATTGCCGGAGCTGTGGGCGGCGTGTGCATATGGAATTTGGCAGTCGTGGCTATAAGTATATTCGCTGCAAATGTGGAAATACCATGCAGGCAAAAGTAACTGTAGAAGAAATGATCTGCCGCTGGAATAATCGTGCGCCGGCGCGGACTAAGATGTGGAGGACAAATAAATATGAAATATAAGCGCTTCTGCTGTCGTTGTGAAGAAGTGTTGATGAATGGTTTTTATTTTCATAATAGTAAAGTTGGTATTTGTAATAGATGCGCAACGGATTTAGCTATTCAGCTGATTAAAAATGAAGATAAGGAAGTCATAAATGCGTTGAGTAAAAACATTGGTAGTGAAAAGGAAGGATGAATTTTATGGAATTATATAAAGCACTGGAAACAATTAAAAATGAATGCACAAAACACACTGAATGTGTGGATTGCCCTTTGGGATTGGGTCATAGCTGTTGTGGCATTATTACTAATGGATTTCCGGCAAATTGGAATTTACAAAAGCCTGTTAATAAGTTGTTTGCGGTAGAAACAATACATGCGGAAGAACGGTGATATATATGGAAAATAATATTTTGAATAAAGAAAAGGTTGCTGAGCTGATGGAGCTTTTAGAATGTAAACGGTACTACTCTAAATGCTTGAAAGATGTGACTGAACTTAAAGAAAAAATGAAGTATGAGGCTACTGGTATTGAAATGCGATTTTACTATTTTGGTAAAGGAAGCCGTATGGCTGTTGATGGAAGGATTGACTTTCATGGTGATCTTAGTGAAGGCAAACTGGAAGTTGTAAATATTCTTTCTCAACATATTCTTTCTGATATGGAAGCTGACTTGGAACTTCAAATTAAACGGCTGGAATCCTGTTTGTGGGACAAATTTAGATATACAGAGGATGCGGTGCCGGAGAAAAGTGTTAAATAGAATATAGCTAAATAAAAAATATAAGGTGATGCTATGGCTGTTGAAATTTATGTTAGTTCTGAGGAACTCAAAAAAACTTTTGAATATGTTGCGCTGATTGGTGGCAATATGGCTTCCGGCAAAAAGCAGGATGATGATCTAAAACAAATGGCCGGCGCTTTGCGTATTGTAGCAGTAAGCCCGCATGAAGATAATAATTATATGCTTATGTTTTGTCGGGCAGGAGCTGCGGAGCAGCTGACGTACAGAATGGAAGGAATAAGCAACGGCTGCGGTCAATCAGCTGATATTTGTGTTGAATGTAAACGCTTTTTGGCTTTGGCAAAAACTTTTACAGGTGATGTAAGGCTTATTTTTGCTGAAAAAGAGCTGCAGATAGTTGTAGAGAGCAGTCAATATAATTTAACGATACTATCAGCCCGCCTGCCTGAATTGAAGATACCTGAAGGCGGCGTGTGCCTTTCTACAGGATTTTTACAGGAAGCAATGAAGCATTGTAGTGCTGCTATTGCCAAAGACGCTGTTGGTGCAAGGGGCGGGATAGAAATAAATATTGCGGACGATGGCAGTGCCGTCTGCTGGAGTGCGCAAAATTCCTGTGTTGCAAAGTATGTAGTGCCGCCTGCATGTTGCAATCAGGCTGTTAAATTGATCTTGCTGCCCTTGAATATCCAGCACATTGCGGAACTGGCTGAATTGGGTGAAGTTCGATTGGTCAGCAGTGCGCAGGGTATTTTTGTTACTGCGCCGCGCTTTGATTATATGTGCCAGTCCGTAAGCGGCAGCTTTCCTGACTGTAAAAAGGTGGCTGCGGGCAACAGCGAGACTAAGTGTATAACTATTAATAAAAGCAAGTTGCTGGCAGCTATTTCAAGAGCTTCAGTTATTGTTGGCGATGAAATAGGCAGTAAGATAAAAATTTGCAGTGACGCAGAGCGGCTATATATCGAAGCTGTCAGCATCGCTGGGACTGGTATTGAAAGTATTGATTTAGATGCCGCTATCGGCCAGGACGAAGATACAAATTATTTTTCGGCTGGCAGGCTGTACAGGCTGATATATAACTGCCGCGGTGATAGTGTTACTATTGGCAGTAATGGCAAGTATAAGCCGATTTTTGTGCGTGCTACAGGCAGCGATAGTTTTTATATAGTTGCATCCATGAAAGGTTAAAGGCTATGAATGGATGGATAAAATTGCATCGTAAATTGCTGAAAAGCCGTGCGTGGTGTGGTGCGGATGCAGAAGGCAAGGTAATACTGATTACATTGCTGTTAACTGCCTGCCATAGTGTCACGCACTGGCAGATAACAACAGATAAAAACGCTGTACTGAATCCGGGTGAATTGTTTATCAGCTACCGCCGCTTTGCTAAAAGCTGTGGCGTATCTTTAAAAAAGCTTACAAGTGAATTTAGCCGTCTTGCCGTAGTCGGTTTTTTAGAATGCAAAAGTAAGCGTGAAGGTACGATCGTGCGTATCAAAAACTGGGAATGCTATCAGCTGGCGGATACACCTTTGGATACACTTTTGGGAACAGATTTGGAGACGCTTACGAATGCCGATACTGCAAGGGCTTCCGGCGAAAATATTGCCGCTGTGGAAACACCAAAGGGAACAGCTTCGGGTACACCTGTGGCGACACATAACAAGAATTATATATTATTAAAAAATAAATTAAACAACACTGACACGAACAAGAAGCTGCGCAGTGCTGCATCGGAACCTGAATTTTTGGCTGCTTTACAGGAATACGATGCTGCTTTTACAAGTGCAAAACACAAGCTTGATGGCGATGAAATACAAATGTTGCAAGCTTTTGCTGTTAGTACTAAAGCCGTATGGGTATTGCAGGCTGTAAGAGAGCTAAAAGCAGCTAACAGGGGTAAAGTGATTCGTAATCCGAAGAATTATCTTTTTGGCATACTTGGCAACTGGCTTACAGACGGATTGCCGAATGATAATAAAGCTGCGCAGCAGTCACTGGATGAGTTTTACAGACAGGAGGGCATAACGTGAATGTTATAACAAAGCAAAATGTTTTAAAAGCGTTTTACCAGTTTGATAAGAAAAAGATGCCGATCATGGAAATAAACGGTAAACTTTCTGCCAGCATGGATATTGCCATGCGCAAAAGGCTGTGTGATGAATGGTTGGTTGCGTTTCGTACTGTTGATGCCGTTGTATTCGATAAAGCAGCTGAGCTTGCCCTTGATGCCTGTAAAAAATATCCTGATGAACCTGAAATGTGGGATTTTATCAATCTGGCTGCAGAGCAGGGAAATAATGGACCGGCGCAGGAAGAAGCTTTGCTTACAACACCGCCCGCTCCGAAAAAAGTACCGGAATATGTTCAAAAACCTCAACGGATTGCAAAAATAATAGAGTTGGCAAAAGCAGGCAGGTTTACAGAAGCGGCGCAGTATTTCAAAACTTCTATCGAAGAAGATGAAATAATTTGCTATGCTAAAGAACATTGGCCTGAAGCAGAAGCTGAATGGATTGAAAAAAACAAAGATGAACTTAAAGAACTGGTTGAGCAGGAACATATCTGCGGCAAATGTATGTGCTTGAAAAGGTGCAGGACGAACGGCTACAGGCGTGTTGGCTCAATAGATAAATATACAGGCTTTTTGATTTTAAAGATGGAAATTTGCTCGATGAAAAGGATGGCAAAAAATGCAGGCATACAGAATTAATGGATCGCTGGTAAAAGTGGAACGGTGTGCAGCTGAAATGTATATTGTCAGGAATATTCCGGGGGTTTTTGATAATCAGGTTGCTATTGGTGCGATCATCCATAAAGAGTTAGCGCAAAAGTTTTTAGACAGCTACGCCGTGAAAAGCAGTGATAAAACATTGGACATCTTGGATGTTGACTTTGAAGAAAAACTTCCTGAAGGAATACGGTATTGCCGTGGTTGCGTATACTGGAACGGAAAAGGATGTGAAGCAGGTGATAAAGGCGCGTGATGAAGAAAAAAGGATGGCTGTACAGAAACTGGAAGAATATGCTTTGAACCGTGAAGCGCTTAAAGGCCTGCGCAGTAAGCTGAAAAGATTGGCAGACGCCGGTAAACCTGCTGCTGCTTCTGTTGCATCCTATGATGCGGCAGCTACCAGCACAGCACCTTATCATCCTAGCATGATGAATATTGCTGAAGAATGTCAAAGGATACTTTTGAAAATAGCAGACAGGCAGGCTGAAATATTAATTATTGAAGATGCGCTGCAAATAATCAATAAAGGAATAAACTGTGAGCATTACAGCGATATTTTGATAATGCGCCATGTAGACGGCTATAGTATGGAGCGCATCACGGAGAAGCTGGGATACAGTTCAAGGCAGGCTATTTATAACCAGTACAATAAAGCTTTAGCTAAATTTGCTAAGGCTTTAGGATTGTAAGTGCGTTGGAATGGACAAAATGAGGACAGATTTTTGCTTTTACCTGTGGTAATATGGTAGTGATAAGAAATGTAAAAACATATTCGGCACTTGCAATGTTATATTGCAGGTGCTTTTTTATGCGTGAAATGAGGTGACAGCTTGCCAAACAGAATAAAGCGTGAATGCCGTAAGCTTGGCTGTCTTAGCCTGACGGATAATGCAAACGGTTATTGTGATAAGCACCAGCAGGAAAAATTCATGCGCTATGACCGTTATCGTAAAAGTGCTGCGCAGCGTGGCTATAATGCGCGTTGGCAAAGATACAGAAAAATATTTTTGCAGGAACATCCGATTTGTGCAAATTGCCGCAATGCGCCGGCGAGTGTAGTGGATCATATCAAGCCGCATAAAGGCGATTATGATTTATTTTGGGATGAAGCTAATCATCAGGCGTTGTGTAAACGCTGCCATGATATTAAAACTGCTACTGAGGACGGCGGCTTTGGTAATGATATTTTGAAAAAATAAAAAAATATTTTTCTTGAAATTTTTGCTCAGGGTAATCCCTTACGAGGGGTAGGGGGGTGCAATTTCCTGCATCTTTTTACATCATACCGCACCGTACTCGAACTTTTGAAAAGTTCCCCTATCATATATTTTTTTGCAAATATTGATTGAAGGAGGTGATATTTATGCCGACACCGGCTCAAAGTGCTAAGGTTATGCTTTTTAACCGTGGCAATAAAACTGGTAAACATTATACAAAAACAGAAATTGAGAAACGGCAAAACGCAGAAGAAAAAATCAAGCGTGCTGAAGTAGTATTGAAAACACCTGCGTTTTTAAAAGAAAAGTCGTGTGCTGCGGCTTTGAAAATTTGGAAGGAAATTATCAAGGAAGGGAAAGAGATAGAGCTGTTTGACAATGTTGATGCACGCATATTGGCGAACTTCTGCCGCTATCAGGCTTTGTTTGAAGATGAAGCTGTGAAGATATTCCCTGATAAAAAGAAATTAGATATGTATGGTAAGCAGGCTTTAAGCTATGCTGAAAAGCTTGGACTTACGCCAACTGCCCGCGCCCGCCTTGTTGTCAAACGTGCTAATGCTTTAAATGACGATGATGAACAGGATTCAATGATGGCATGACCTGTTATGATGATTTATTTGTGACTGAGCGCTATGCGCGCGAGGTTGTTGACGGACTGCGCCTTGTGTGTAAGCGGGAACGGCAGGCCTGTCAGCGGCATCTTGATGATCTGGAGCGGCAGGGTACAGATAGCTTTCCTTATGTTTTTGATGAAAGCAGGGCAAACAGGATTTTTGACTGGTTTGAAAAATACTGCGTGCACGTGCGCGGTGTGTATTCCGGGCAGCATATCCAGCTGCTGCCTTTTCAGTATTTCGACTTGGGCTGTGTTTTTGGCTGGGTGCATAGAGAAACCGGCGCACGGCGGTTTACTAAAGCTTTTAATTTCCGCGCCCGTGGCAATGTCAAAAGTACTGAAATGTCAGGCGTTGCTTTATACGGCATGTGTGCTGACGCGATATATCCGCCGGGCAAGCCTGAACTGCGGCGCTTTGAAATGGCACCGGAGGTTGAATGCGCGGCAGTGGACAGGGAACAGGCAAGACGTGTTTGGGGTGATGCCTGTTCTATGGGTGAAGCTTCTGCAGAAATCAGTCAGAAGCTTATTATCAAGCGTACGCGGGTAGAGCATAAAACGCGTAAAGGCTGGATGCGGGCTTTGAGCAAACAGACGAAAAACAAAGATTCCGGTGCGCCGTGTATGGTTATAATTGACGAATATCATGCGCATTCGTCCTCCGAGATCGTTGACGTGCTGAAATCCGGCTTCGGCAAACGGCTGCAGTCTTTGCTGTTTATCATTTCTACGGCTGGTAAAGATGCAGAAAACAATCCCTGTAAGGCAGAATATGACCTGTGTTGCAAAATTTTAGATGGCGACACAGATGAGCATATTGATGATTATTTCTGCATGATACGCGAACTGGAGGATGGCGACGATCCTTATGATATCAACGCTTTAGTCAAAGCGAATCCTGTGCTGCAGCATGAAACTGAATACAGCAAGCATTTACTGAAAGAAATCGTAAGCGAGGGACGTGAAGCATTTGTAAGTAACGACCCGAAAAAGCTGCGCGAATATCTGACCAAACGCTGTAATTTGTGGCAGGACAGCAGTGAATTGAAATACATGGATGGCCTGATGCCTAAGTGGAAAACACTGAAGGTGACCCGTGATGAACTATATAAAATTATCAGCGGAAAGCGCTGCATAGTTGGGTATGACCTTTCAAAGCGCATTGATCTGACAGCTGCGACTTTTATTATTCCGCTTGATGAAAAGCGTGTAGCAGTAGTTTCGCATGGCTTTATACCTGAAGAAGCGGTAAAACGACATGAACAGACTGACCGCATAGCCTACAGGGAATATGCCCAGCGTGGCTACTGCACCATAACAGAGGGCGCAGCTGTTGATTATGATGTGATGAAGGTATGGGTAAAGTGCTTTGCTAATGAGCTGGATTTAGATGTTGTGGAACATTGTTTTGATGGCTGGAACGCTTCTTACTTCATGCAGAAGCTGGAAGAAGAAGGGGAAACAGTTATTGAAGTGCGGCAGGGTATTCCGACTTTGAGCGAACCTACCAAAGAATTCAGGCTGAAAGTAGTGGAGAGCAATATTATCCATGAAGGCAATGAGCTGTTTGACTGGTGTTTGCGTAATGCGTATGCCTACACTGACAGCAATGAAAATATCAAATTGAGTAAGAAAAATAAAGATGATACGCAGCGTATTGACTTAGTTGCTGCCGGCATAAATGCTATGGCACGTTTGCCTGCATTTTATGAAGAATACGGCGGCACTGGCGGCAGTTCCGGCGTTCGTTTTTTGTGAGGTGATGTAATGGATAAGGAAGATAAGGCTATTGTCATACTGGTGCTTTTGGGTATGCTGCTTGTCGTGACCGGTATTGCACTGATCAGTATACCGGCTGCTTTAATTGTTGCCGGCGTGCTGTTGGTTGCTGTGGCAGCCAACATTGCCAGGCGAAAAGTAGAACAAACAAAAAAATGAATGGCTGTTTTTATTTTACCTGAAGGGAGGTGAAATAAAAGATGAGTGATACGATACGCAGCCCGGCAGGCCTGCTGGTGGGGGCTTTCAAAAATCTCTTTGCGCCGGGTGCCGCAAAGAGTGCAACTGTAAGCAGCCAGTTTCGCCTTACACCGGGAATGATGCTGAACGGAGTGCAGCTTAATAATGTGACTGCCATGCAGTATAGCGCAGTATGGGCTTGCATCCATGTGCTGGCTGAAACATTTGCCAGTTGTAAATGCTATTTGTATCAGAAGATGCCTGACGGCAGCAGGCGCAGGGCTGTTGAAAATCCGCTGTATGATGTGCTGACATATGTTGCTGCACCGAATATGCCGGCTTATTATCTGCGTGAAACTATGCAGTATCATGTGCTGAGCGGGGGTAATGCCTATGCTGAAAAAGTATTGGACAGCAAGGGAGAAGTTACGCAGCTGAACATGCTGCTACCTATGAATGTGCTGCCGGTACAGGACTATAACACCGGTGAGATTTATTACAATGTCAATGACCGTGGCAAGCTGTATAAGCTACCTGCGGAAAAAATATTGCATATTCCGGGGCTTGGCTATAACGGTGTTATTGGTTATAGTCCGCTGGCAATGGCGCGGCGTGCTATCAGCTTAGGCATGAGCAGTGAAGAACTTGGCAATAAATTTTTTGAAAATGGCGCATTGGCAACTGGTGTTTTGGAAACTGACAAACCTTTGAAAGAAGATGCCTGGCAGCGTTTGAAAGAACAGTTTAAGGCTCGTTATGAAGGCAGTAGTAATGCCGGATCTACGATGATCTTGGAAGGCGGTATGAAATTCAATCGTATTTCTGTAAATCCTGAAGAAGCGCAATTTTTGGAAACACGCAAATATCAAACTGAAGAAATAGCACGCTTCTACCGTGTTCCGCTGCATCTTATTCAGAATTTGGAAAAGTCAACGTATTCCAATATAGAGCAGCAGACGATTGACTTTTATCAGAACACAATGCTGCCGTGGTTTGTGCGCTGGGAACAGTTTATGAACATGCGTTGTTTAACGCGCCAGCAGCGGCAGGAAGGTTATTACTGTGAATTTGATATGCTTTCCATGCTGCGGGGTGATAATCAAAGCCGTGCTAACATGATGCACCTTATGCGGCAGGATGGCATTATCAATGCCGATGAATGGCGTGAGCGCGAGAACATGAATCCGCTTCCTGACGGGCAAGGTAAAACAGTATTTATTAATGGCAATATGCTTCCTGTTGAGGAAGCTGCCAAAAAGAAGGGGGCGAATAAAAAATGAGCATGGAATTGAAAGCCTGCCGTGAAGCGTTGAAAAGTGGTAATAAATCTGCTGCGGATGATCTTCTGTGCGTCAAAGCGTTTTCGATGGAGCAGGTTAAGGCTATCGAAGAAAAAGACGGCCGGATTATCTGCGATTTTATATTATCTAATGGAGCTGTGGACAGAGATTTTGACACCGTAAATCCTGACGGCTGGGAGCTGGAAAACTTCCGCAAAAATCCTGTTGTATTGTGGATGCACGATATGTGGGAGCTGCCTGTGGCGAAGTCTTTGCTGGAGAAAGTGGAGGGCGGAGAACTTATTGGCCGGGCTGAGTTTACCAGTAAGGATGAAAATGATTATGGTTATATGGTTGGGCAAATGTATAAGCTGGGCTTTTTGCACGCGGTCAGCTGCCGTTTCCGTGGTATCGAATGGAAATGGACAGAGGACGTGAACCGGCCTTATGGGATTGACTTTATAAAACAGGAGCTGCTTGAATACAGCTGCGTTACTATTCCGGCTAATCCTGATGCTTTATTGAAAGCAAAAACTGCCGGTGTTGATGTAAGCCCTGCTGTACAGATGGCTGAAAATATTTTAAGTAAGAACAGTTTTGACGCGCTGGCTAAAAGCATTGCTGAACGTGTTTATGCTGTTGTCAGTAAGAAAATGACTGTGGTTGATCTGCATGATGATCGGCTGGCACAGGAAAAAATGAAAGCAATGCAGATGCGTTTGAATTTAAACAAAAATAAAGGGGGACTACACTAATGAACATGCAAGAGTTATTACAAAAACGTGCTAAGGCTATCAAGGCACAGGAGGAAATCATGTCTAAAGCAGCGGGTGGTTTGACTGCTGAAATGGAAAAGAATTTCAACGATCTGCAGCAGGAAATCAACGAATGTGACAGTCAGATTAAAATGCTGGAACAGATGGACGCCAATGCGCAGAAAAGTTATGGCGGCAGTGCCTTTGGAAATAGTGGTCCGGCTGTACATATTGACCCGGTCAAGGATGGGGCTAAAGATAACGGCGGCTTTAAAAGTTTGGGTGAAGTGCTGCACGCTATTAAATATGGCGATAAAAAAGGCCGCTTGGAAAATCTTAAAGCACAAAATACTGCTGATGGCGCAAGCGGTGGTTATTTGATTCCTGAACAATTTTCGGATGAGCTTTTAATGGTTGGGGAAAAACGCAGCCTGATCCGTCCGTTTGCTTTGGTAATCCCGGCAGGAGAATATCCGGACGCACCGATCAATATGCCTGCATTGGATTATACTGCTGGCAATGAAGGCGGTGTGACTGTTAAATGGATCGAAGAAGGTGAGGAGAAGCCTGAAAGCAATGCAAGCTTTAGAAATGTTGAGCTGAAGCCTAAAGAAGTTGCCGGCTTTATTACTGTTACAGATACGTTACTGCGTAATGCGCCTGCTTCGTCTACTATTTTTGGGCAGCTTTTAAGCAATGCTATCGTACGTGCAGAAGACAGAGCTTTTATCAATGGTAATGGAATTGGCAAACCGCTGGGGTTTGCTACTAACGGCAATGGTGGTAAGCTGGTCGTACAAAGGGAAACTGCGGGTAAAGTTACAACTAATGATGTGGCCAATATGATGGCAGCGTTCCCGCCTGAAGATATTCCTGATTCTATTTTTCTTGCCAGCAGCACCATTTTGGCAGATTTGATTAAATTGCAGGACGCTTCCGGCAGATTTGTTTTTGTGCAGGGGGATCTGACTAAGGGTATTCCTACAACATTAATGGGGATGCCTCTTTTCCTGACCGGCATGAACGCTTCTCGTGGTAATACAGGCGACTTGCAGCTGGTCAATCTGAAAAAATATTTGATTAAAGATGGCAGCGGTATTTATATCAGCATGTCTGAACATGTCAAATTTACCAGTAATCAAACGGTTATCAAAGCCTTCCGCAATGTGGATGGCAAGCCGTGGGTAAATGCTCCGTATATGCTTGACAGCGGTGTACAGGTCAGCCCTTATGTATTGCTTGGTGGTACTACTGCGGCAACTACGCCGATCAGTGACTTGACAGCTGTAGCTACCGGCAGCAATGTAAAATTGACTTTTACTGCTGCTAAAAATGCTAATTCCGTTAATATCATGCGCAGTGATGATGGCGTAACTTATCAGCGCATTAATGTGAATGCTGTTTCGGTTGATGCGGCTGAGTACACGGACACTAATTTGGCAAACGGAACTTACGGCTATAAAGTAGTTGTAACCGGTGGCGAGAATGCCGGTGTGTCTAATGCTGCAACTGCTACTGTAACAGGCACAGCTGCTGCAAACAAAACTGCTTCTGCACCTAAAGAATAATCATGCGGTTAAAAGTGATTGTTCCACCTGCAAGTGAGCCGGTAAGCCTTCAGGAGATGTGTGCCTATTTACGGCTTGACTGTGACGAAGAACAATCTTTGATAGGGCAGCTTATAAAAGCTGCCCGTCAATATTGTGAGGATTTTCAGCACAGGGCGTATTTAAGGCAAACGCTGGAATTGGTTGACAAGCCGATAAATAATATTTTAGAACTTCCGCGTAGTGAAAATCTGCAGGAAGTTTTAAGCGTGAGTAATGCAACTTTGAATAATGTTGGATATACCGTTGTTCAGGATTTGTTGGCACGACTTTGTTTTACTGCTGAAAAAAATAATGTGACTGTCAGGTATGTAACTGGCGTAGAAGATGCTGCCGGTGTGGATGAACAGGTAAAGCTTGCAATCAGGATGCTTGTTGCGCACTGGTTTGAAAATCGTACTGCTGTAAGTTTTGGCAATACGATGCCACGTGAAGTTCCTTTGGCGGTGAAAGCATTATTGGAACCGGGGAGGATCATAACATTATGAATCCGGGAATGTTGAAGCACAGGATCGCTTTTTTACAGAAATCCGAAACAGTGCGTGACGAATTGGGCGGTAAGATGCCAGCAATGTATTCTGAAGCTTTTAAACTGTGGGCAGCTAAAAGTGAACGTCCTGTTTCAAGGCGTGAGCTGATGGGCGAACATGCAAATTATGTGCCTGTGTTTTTTACAGTTCGCAGGTGCAGCGGCGCGAAAAGGCCTGATGTAACCATGCGCATTCGGTGTAAAAATCTGATATATGAACTGCTGAATATTTCTGATCTGGATAACGGTTATCTGGAAATTGAAACAAAGCTGGTAAAACCATTATGAGCAGAAGCATGCGCATGTCTGTTGAAGTCGAGGGACTGGACGAAGCCCTGCGGCGCTTGAAAGCGTATGATACAAAGTCAACCGAAAAAATTTCAGAAGCTATCCGGCTTGGCGGACAAAATATTGGTAAAGAAGCACGAAGCCGTGTTCCGCGCAGAAGCGGCAAACTGCGTAAAAGTATACGCACAAGGTTCGACAGTACGGCTATAACATCTACTGTCCGCACTAATGTGCCATACGCGCATCTTGTAGAATTTGGTGCAGCGGCTGCTACAGTAAGGCCACGTAGCAGAGCAAGAAAAGGCGGTAAACCTAAACTGGCTTTGCGGATTGATGGCAGAGGTTTCAGGCGTTTCGTGCATAAAAGCAGTAAGCCGGGAAAAGGTGTAGTCCATATTCCGGCACGGCCTGCGCGACCCTATATGACGCCTGCTTATCAGAGCGGCAAGCCGAGGATCGAAAATGATATAAAAAAAGTGTTAAGGGAGATGCCTAAATGATTAGAAATGTGCCTTTAACAGCTGTGCAGGCCGGTGTATATAAAGCGTTGAGCAGTAATATACGCGGCTATAATGTCTATGACGACAGCACGCCTTTTGAAGATGGAGAACTTGTAGACAGCAGGTATTTGGTTATTGGCGAAACTACAGGTAAGCCGTCAAGTGCTAAGCGTGATTGCCCTGTTTGGGAGGTTACGGTGAATATCAATGCTTTCAGTAATTATCATGGAAAAAAAGAACTGGATGAAATGCTTGACGATATTGTACAGGTTTTGACCGGTTCTGCTGAGCTGGAGCAGATTGAGATTGCCGGTTACTATTTTCATGGTTTGGAGATTGATATGGTGGAAGCCTTCAAGGAAGAATATGAAGATGGGACTGTCTGGCAGCATGGCGTTGTACGTGTCATAGTAAAAGTTGAACAAAAAGAAATGTAGGAGGTAGAAAAGAATGAATGAAATTATCAAAGCAGCTAATTTCCCTATGCAGCCAAACAAAAGTCAAACGCTGGCTGGTAAAAGCCTGCTGTTGTTTTTGAACTATGGTGAAGGCGCTACTGTTGAAAATCCTAAATGGGGTTTAGTCGGCGGACAGCGTAATTCGCCGCTTTCTATGAGTGGGGACGAAATCGACGGCAGTGACAAAGCAAGCGGCGGCTGGGGTGAAAGCCTGCAAGGGACTAAAAGCTGGAGTATTGAGCAGGAAGGCGTTTATAAAGTAAATAATGAAATGCTGGATGCTTTGAAATATGCCTTCGTGAATGATATTGCAGTGCATATCATGCGCCTTGATAAATATGGTAATGCTGTAAAAGGTTTTGCGAATATCACGGAATTCAGTGACGACAATCCGCATGATGATGTTGCTACTGTTACCATGACGCTTAGCGGCATCGGAAAACCTGAATTTGTTACTAATGAGCCTGACCCGCGCAACACAGCAAATGCGATCTCTGACCTTGCTGCTACATCTGAAAGTGCAGGGACAGTGAACCTGACCTTTGCTGCACCTGCTGGTGCTGCTGTTATTTTACAGCAGAGTGAAGATGGAACTGAATTTACAGATACAGATGTAGCGATTGAAAACACTGCGACCAGCGCAGAAGTAAGCGGGGTAAAAGCCGGCAAGGCGTACTTTCGTTTAAAGGTAAATGGCGGCGACAAGAACGGTTATAGCAACATTGCTACTGTGACAGTATCTTGAACGCTGCGGAATAATAAGAAATATCAAAATAATAATTAAAGCAGGGCTTTGAAGGCCCTGCTTTTTCTATACCAAAGGAGCGATGAAAATGAGCTTGGACAGAAGTGTGACGATCAATTTAGGCGGTAAAGAAAGAAAAATCAAGTTTAATGCTTTGGGTGTAAGCCAGCTTGAAAGGATGCTGGATGACCACAATGTTTACAAAATGGTAAACGGCGGCGTTGTAGCTTTAGGCGATTTGGCAAAATGCCTGTATGTCGGCTTGGCTGCGTATGACAAAAAAGTTACTATCCAACAGGTTTATAACTGGATGGATGAGTGGCTGCTGGATAACAGCAGTGAAAGTTTGCAGACACTTGTTATCATTGCCTTGAGCAAAGCGGGTGTTTTTGGGTTTGCCAGGAAGGTGCTGGAATCTGAAAATAATACGCTGGAAATTGAAGCGCCGCCTGATGATGAAGAAGTGGGGAAGTAACAAAAAGCTTTACAGAACTGCTGGATGAACTTTTGCCGTGGTGTTATGGTGAATTGAATTTAAAACCGTGGGAAGTAGAACGGTTGTGCCTTGCAGATATTTTTTTGATGTTGGACGGATGGCAGCGCAGATATGACCATTTGGAAGATATTGTTATCAGCTGGATCACATACCCAAATGTTTGCATAGCTTCAGGTAAAAAGAAGCGTCCGGAACTGAAAAGCTTTTTTGCACACAGGAAAAAGCGTAATTCCTCTAAGGAACAATCTGAAATAGCGCAGGATCTTTTTGAAGAATTTGGCTATGAATAGGAGGTGAAATGATGGCAGAAGTAGCACGTTTACAAGTAGTTATTGGCGCACGGATAAATGAATTTAATAAAGAAATGGGTGCGCTGCAGAAAAACGTTAAACGCACCTTTGCCAGTGATAACTTAGGCATAAATAAAGGCGCGTTAGGTGTTATTGCCGGTGTAGGTGTAGCTTTGGGTGCTTTGGGCCTTGCTTCAGTAAAAGCTGCCGGGCAAATGGAGCAGACACGGATTGCTTTTACTACACTTTTGAAAGATGGTGAGAAGGCAAAAAGCTTTTTAAGTGAACTTGAAAAGTTTGCAGCCAGTACACCATTTGAATTACCGGGCGTTTTGGATGCTTCTAAAAGGCTGCTTGCCTTTGGGTTCAGTGCGGAACAGGTAATTCCGATATTGACTGCTGTAGGTGACAGCGCAGCGGCCTTGGGTATAGGTGAAGAAGGCATCCAGCGTTTGACTTTGGCAATAGGTCAGATGCAGGCCAAAGGTAAGGTCAGTGCGGAAGAAATGCTGCAGCTTGCTGAAGCTGGCGTACCGGCATGGGAAATGCTGGCTAATAAGATTGGCACTGATATACCTACGGCTATGGATAAGGCCAGCAAAGGGCAAATATCTGCGGCAGAAGGTATTCAGGCTGTTATCAGCGGCATGAACAGTAAGTTTGGTGGCATGATGGAACAGCAGGCGCAAACTGTTAATGGTATTATGAGCAACATTCAGGACAGTGTTACTCAAAGCATGGTTGTCATTGGTGATAAAATCATTGAAGCTTTTGACATCAAACCAAAGCTTAAAGGTGCGCAGGATGCATTAGGGGAATTCACTGAAAAAGTAAAAAGTATAGGACTTGCTGATGCTATCCGTGAAATACCGTCAGGTTTTGCTGGTTCAATGGCAGTGATTGCAGGTGCTGCTTTAGGTGTTGCCATACCGGCCATAGTCGCACTTGTTGGTACTATGGGAACGCTTGCCGTCGGCGCAGGGATAATTTCTGCGCCTGTGATTGCATTGGGTGCTGTCGTTGGTGGTGTGGCCTATGCTATGTTTGAAAATTGGGATTGGTTATCAGAACAATGGGATATGCTTTGTAATGCAATGAGCCTTGCTACAGGAAGAATGGGAGCATATATACAGAAAGTTTTGGGCGGTATCATTTATTACGCTGGTGTAGCTTCTTCGGCTATAACAAAGGCTGTAGGCGGGACGCCTGAGATAAGTGCTGAAATGACTGAACACGGTAAAAGTCTTTTAATGGCTTCTGATGTAAAACTTGCCGAAATGGATGCACAGCAAATGATGTTCAGTTATCGCCCGGATATAGAGCCTGTAAAGAATGATAATAAACCGGTGTTTCAAAATGCTGATGTAAACAACTTGGGTATAGGCGGCAACACTGCAGCGGGTATTGGAAAAACTGGCAGTAAAGCGGCTGGTATCGATAAAATAAGCCGTGAAATCGATAGGATCAATGAAAAACTTAATTCTGCTAAAGAGAAAACTTTGGATATGCAACGTGATTTTAATGAATTTGCTGTTGATATTAAAATAAGTGGGCTTAGTGAATTTGAGCAAGTTTATGCAAATATAGCCAAAGAAGGCATTTTGCGTATGAATTCTGTTGATGAATGGAAAAATAAATTTGCGAATGCTACAGCTGAAGCACAGCAGTTATATGAACGTGCCATGAAAACAGGAGATGCTAATGTAATTGCTAATGCGTTGGCAATGCTTGAAGAACGTAAAGCTGCAGAAATTACAGCGGCAGAAGAAGCTAAAAATGCTAAAGCCATTATTGAAAAAGAATATACTGAAGAAATTATGTCACAGGCTACGTTGGCACAAGCCTATAAAGCTGAGCTGGACGAGGCTTCTAAGCAAGGGGATTTGGAGCGATATATTGCTTATTTAGATGAAGAAAAAGCTGCATTCCTCCAAAGTCAGGCAGAAAAACAAGAGGCAATGCAACTTTATCAAGATTGGAGAATGGAGGCGGAAGAAAGCTTTGCATCATTTTCTTTGGAAGCTATTGATACCTTGAAACAGGGATTTGCATCTTCGTTTGCTAATGCAATTACAAATAGTGATAATCTTGGGAAAAGCCTTCAAAATTTGGGTAAACAGATTTTGAATATGTTCATCCAATGGAAGGCGAACCAGTTGATGAGTCAAGGGCTTTTAAAAACAGGAATATTGGAAAATGTCGCTATGCAAGTTGCTGCTGGTAAAACTATTGCTGCTGGTACGCGTGAAGCAGCATTGTATGCCAACATGCTTTCGGGAGGAACTTTGGCACCATTGGCAGCTACATCTATAACAACAGCATTGGGAACTTTGTCTGCTCTTAGTAGTGCCGGAGCTGGTGGGTCTTTTAAAGGGACAGATTTAAGTGGTTATGATTTTGGTGAAAGTGGATTAGGTAAAAAAACATTTCCTTTTGCTGCCGGTGGCGTTGTTACTGCGCCTACTCATGCGCTGATTGGTGAAAAATCTTATCCTGAAGCGGTACTGCCTCTGAGCAGCAGTGTATTGCAAAAGATAACCAGTTTTTTGTTTGATGGCGTGGACTTTGGAGCTACTTCAGGTGATGGTGCTAATGTTGAAATAATTAATTATGGTGATATTAATACCGGTGCTGATTACGATACCTTTATGGAGGACATTCAATATTCTTTGGCTATGGGTGTGCGGGGGTGATAAAGTGACGATCATAAGACGTGAATATTTTCCTGTACGTAAGCAGGTAAAGCCTACAGAACAGCTTATTATCAATGGAACTGCCCTGCCATATGCCTACAGCTTTGACGGTGCTGCTGATATAACTGTGCGTGCTAAAAGCGAAAAGCGCGGTTACAGTCACGGCAGCACTATTTCAGGTGATGGCTTTATTGATGGAAAGAAAATTACTTTAGGCTTTGTCATTGAAGGCAGCACTCCGGCTGAACATGATACGAAACTGAACGATCTGTATCAGCTCATGTATCAGCGTGACTATCAGCTGCATGCTGGATATGATCGTGGATATTACAATATTGCCTGTATGTATAGTACAAAAGAAAAATGGATCAAGGGATTTAAAGGTCGAAAAGGTGAGGTTGATATAACTTTGCTTTTAGCTGATCCATTTAGGTATGCAAACAGTGAGGCTGAAGCAGAATTTAATTATGCTGATTCTGTGAAGGAAGCTGAAATGTTTATATATAGTAGTGGAAGTATAGAAACACCTTTGGAAATAGAATTAATTCCGAAGAATACGATGAATGACATTACTATTACTCATATTGAAAGTGGTTATAGCATGCGCATTACAGATACACTTTTAACTAAACCTGCGACGCTTATTGTAGATACTAAGGCTGGGACTGTCAGGCGCGGTGCATATAATGCGATAAATACTTTCAGTGGGCAGTTCCTAACCGCTCAACCGGGCGAAAATACATATAAGTTTACTGGTGCAGCTGGAACAATAAAAATTCGTTGGCGGGATAGGTGGCTGGCATGAATTTACGTTTTGGCAGTAAACTTTTTGGGCGTTATATTTGGGCAGTGTCTGTCAAAAAAAAGAGCGGGCCGGGACCTGGTCCTGATCCTTCGGATGTAAAATATTTGCCTGACTATGTTCAGGTTATTTTTTATAACAAGGATGGTACTAAAACAGCGATATTTTCAAGAGATACAGAAAATAATCCGTTTAATAAAATCGAATTTGAAAATATAAAAACAGGCTGTGGCAGTGCAACGCTTAATTTCAAACAGTTTCCAAGTTTTGCGGAAATAAGCTACGGACAGCGGATTGATATTTATTTGTTTGCTGATAAGCGGCCGTGGTACAGCGGGCATGTTTTAACGCGTCCTGACAGCGGTGGTACTGGAACAGATTATAAAATAACTTGTTATGGTTATTTTGATAAGCTGGAAAAAGTGCTTATTTTTGGTACTTATGAGAATCAGGAAATCGCAGATATTGTGCGGAATATTTGCAGACAGGTTGAAGCTAAGACTGGTATTGTCTACAACGATAACAAAATATATGACGTCGGCTATGACATAAAGAAAATAGTTTTTGATGGTGTGAGTGCAAAAGAAGCATTGGAACAGCTTTCAGAGTTTGCCACAGATTTTGTTTATGGTGTGGATGAGTATCGGGAATTTTTCTTTAAGCCTCGCGTGGATGAGATCAATGAGGAAGCACGTTTTTGGGTAGGGCCACATATTGACGGATTTGAACCGACACAAAGCATTGATAAGATCGTAAATTACGCGCGTATCAAAGGTGCTGCCATTGACGGTGATGGTGAAAGTTGGCTGGTAACTGTTGAGGACAAGGAAAGTCAAGACTTATACGGTGTATCTGAAGAAGTGTGGACGTTGCCAACTGCTTATACTGCTGATGATGCTGAACGCTGGGGGCAGTCGGAACTTGCAAAATATAAGAATCCTGTTCTTTCTGCAAAGGCTACAGGCGTTAAGTTAAATTACCCTAAGCCGGACGGTGTTTTTTGGGTACGGCGTTTATCTACAGATGGGCAGGCGCTTATAACTGACAAGGAAGGTAAAGGACGTAAGTATCCAATAACAAAGTTAAAATATACAGTCAGTGGTGAAAAAGGTATTGATTTTTCTATGGAGTTGGGAGAACCTCCGTATCCGCCTACAGCAAAGTATTTGCTGGATATTGAGCGTAATGCCCGTAACAATGAACTTTTACAGCAGGCTGCTAATACTCAGCTTGTTAAATGATGTGAGAAGGATGTGATGATATGGCAGCTCCAAGTAATATACGGATAAATCCTTTTATTGGTGATGGCGGGACTACCAACTATGTGGATTTTACAGAAGTTCATATAATTCCGGCTGTTAGTCCGTTTGTGGTGCGACTAAATGAAGTGCCGCAGAAGAAAGATCCTAGCAATATGAAAGTCGTTTATATGAATGAAGCAACAGGTGCGCCGACAACGACAGCTTTGACTGAGGTTGCGGCAACGCCGGGAGCAGGTGAATTCCGACCGGATTATTCGACTAATGCAGCTAGTGATGAAGATTGGAATACCGGCTTGATTGAATTTTCCAGCGCAGATGCAGGTAAAAGCATTCAGGTAAGTTATACCGGAATGGGAACGCTTGCAGGTGTGAAGAATAATCGTTTTCCGTCATGGTGGCTTAATCGTGGCGATGGTAGCGATGGAGATTTTGCACCTGAGAATAATACTACAATAAGCGGGATAAAGAAATATCGCCGAGTTTTTATAAAATCTGGTGTAACAGTTACCGTTGACAGATATGCACGAATACATTGTTTAGGTGCGGTTATTGTTAACGGTAATATAAACGCCGTAGGTATGGGATCTGTGGGAGGAATTGGCGGTTCAGGTAGTGGTATTGGTGACGAAAAAATGGATGGAACGAATGGTCAAGATGGAAACAGTAGTGTAGGTGGTTATGGAGTTGGTGGTTATGGAGGTGGCGGACAAGGCGCCGCGGGGGGAACAATAGAAAGAACTGATGTAATGATTGATTCTTATTTTTGTATCGCAAGAGGCAGCGGTGGAGGAGGTGGTGGTGGCCGAGGCGGAAATGGTGGTAATGGTGGTAATGGTGGTGGTGATATTATAATTATTGCTTCTTCAGTTAAAGTTGGTGGATTGGTGAGCGTGGATGGAATGAAAGGATTCGATGCTACTGGTGAAGGTGGCGGAGGAGGTGGTGGCGGAGGGGGACGTGTTTGTATTGTCGCATATAGTGTTATAGGGGCAGATAGGATAACTGCAGCAGGTGGAGCTGGTGGATCTGGAAATGGTGGCGGCGCCCAAGGCGGAAATGGGATAAGAAATATCGTTGAATTAGGAGCAATATAATGATTTGAATATTTGATATAAATTGAGGTGAATTTAATGCTGACAATAGATGGCAAAAAAATATCTTTATCTAAAGGGGATACTTTTGATGTAACTTTTGCTGTTAATGGATATCGACTGAAAGACGGCGATAGCGTTATATTCAGCATAAAGAATACGGCTAATAGCAGCAATGTTCTTATGAAAAAAATATATACAACATTTATTAATAATAAAGTAAGAGTTCAGATAAGTGCCGAAGAAATGGAGAGTTTAACGATTGGAAGTAAAGTATATGATTTGGTTTGTATTACAGGTGATGTTAAAGTAACACTGAATTATCCAGCGAATTTGGTGATAAAAGAGGTGGTACATAATGAGTGATATTTCAAGAAATGAAATATGCTTAGATGTAGAGTTGGAAGGTGCTATTCCTATGTCTGTTCCTCCAGCAGATGCTTATATTCTATATGTTGAGCGTGCAGAGAATGCTGCTGCCTCAGCAGAAAGCAGTGCGACAGCTGCAGTAGCCAGCGCGTCAGCAGCAAAGACAAGCGAAACTAATGCGG
>HF985591.1 GCA_000431215.1 Prevotella sp. CAG:1031 | reverse complement strand
TCTGCCCACCGGGAAAATCCGCTGACCCCTAATCCTAAAGTCCCTATAAAACACACTAACGCCTCGGTGCTCCAGCATCGAGGCTATTTTGTTTAGCAACCATCCAAATCTCTAAACAAGAGATACTTATTCAGATTGCAAAGTTACAAAAAATTCTGGAAATGAGGGCTGAAACCTTTAACGAAATTTATTATGCTTTACAACATATCAAGGGGTTAGAGGCATCTTGTTGAGCAAACTACGCAGATTACACCTCGCATCTTTCTGATTATCATCACACCATCACCCGTCATAATCTCTTGTTTAGAGTTACCTACAACCAACCAAATAGATATGACGAAACGAACCATCATATATCAGAAAATCACGGACGCTCCCACGAGTTGCGCCCCACCTCTGCCATCGGTGTTTAGCAATCATCCAAATCTCTTGAAAAGAGATACTTAACCACATGCAAAGTTACAAAAAATCTTTGAGAGTCAGATAATCACGGGCTAAAAATCTCGATATGTAAGACTACACCAGTAGGACGTGTTTAGCAAACAATGATTTTTATTTAATGTAACTATTTGTAAGACAGGCATAAAACTCGCATCAAACACTCTTTTCAAGAGTGGCTTATTAAACGACGTTATACAGAATGAAGAATAAACTAATCATAACATCACTTATTGGCATAGCTGCACTGTTCGGTGTGGTAGTCGCAAGTTGTGGGCATACCAAGGTGGAAGTCAGTTCAACTGCTGTTCCGTCTTCTATCCCAACTAATAACCCACGCCTCAAAGTTTTCATTGAAAATTCAGGTAGCATGGATGGCTATATGTGCGATGGGTCTCAACTTAAAGATGCAATTTATGATTTTGTAAGTGATCTGAACCGCAATACAGATACAACACAATTATACTACATCAATAGTCAGATAATTCCGTATAAAGGAAATTTAACCTCGTACATAAAAGACTTGAATCCTACAGCATTTCACAAGGCTGGTGGAAATACAGCCAATACAGATTTGGGCAGTATAATTGCTTCTGTTCTTGGGACAGTCAATGATAGCACTGTAGCAATCTTTGTATCTGATTGTATTTTAGATTTACCGGCTAAAGATGCCCAAAAGTTTCTTACAAATTGTGAGATACGGATTAAGGATGAGGTAATCAACGCGCAAAAGCGAGTTTCGGATTTAGGAGTAGAAATACTTAAATTGTCTTCCGACTTTAATGGAAAATACTTTTATCCAAATGGTGTTGTTGAAACGCTCAAGGATGTGAAGCGTCCTTATTATATCTGGATATTTGGCAACAAAAATTATCTCGCTAAACTCAACATAGCAGTGCCATTTTCTCAATTGACGAAGTATAACCTCGCTGGGGTCGTTGCATTCTCCAATCAATCGGCAGTTCCTTATGATATTTTCAACAATGGTCTGACGAGCAAAACGATAGTCCCTAATCACGGTGACTATCAGGTTACTATTCAAGCAGATTTCAGTACAACGCTACAGCCTGATGGAATGGTACAAGACAAAGGAAACTACACGTTCAACAACTCAACAATAGTAGTGGACGGGGTTTATCCAATATCAGATGCCAAAAGCAAATACTCACATTTCATTAAGTTCACAATTCCCAAAGGGACAACTATTGCTCAGGATTGCCTGACATTTCATACTCCTAAACTGCCGTCATGGGTATCTGAATCCAATGATGAAACAGGAGCAAACATTCAGAGTAACCTTGACAAAACGACTGGCATAAAATACCTTATTCAAGGTGTTGCCGATGCCTATAAGAATGAAAAAATAAGCACCACTTTTAATTTTAACGTTAAACGCAAATAAATATATGGGCGAATTCTTTGGAAGTATATACTGTTGGTTTGAAGACTTCTTTGGTCTTGAACTTGCAGAGTATATGTGGGGATCATCCTCTCCACTCTCACAAAACAATTCTTTCATCGGAATTGGATTCACCATGTTTGGCATTAGCCTTGCAATGGTGTTAATCTATTATTATGCTGTCAATCATCCACGGTTGAATAACTGGTGGGGATGGCTCATTTTCTTAGGTGCAAATGCCGTTATAAACTTCATCGTTGGATGGCAGTGGGTCTTAAAGGACTACTATGACAACAAGATGGTCGGTATTGATCCATCCACCAACCTACAAGTACCTTTGAACATTGGAGAATCAGAGATTCTTTGTTTTGGCGTTTCAAACATGATACTCTCAATCCTCGCATTTATAATCTTCTCTTTCATTTTCAAGTGGTGGAGTTCTAATTGCTCACGAGCACCATTCTAACAACTATGTCAAAATTATTTATATTTGGTATTGGAGGTACAGGGTCGAGAGTGTTAAGATCCTTAACCATGATGTTGGCTTCGGGCGTTAAAGTCGGAGTTGACGAGATTGTGCCTATCATTATAGATCCCGATACATCTAATGCAGACTTAACCCGAACTGTTAGCCTGCTAAATAAATATTCTGCCATTCGTAGCAATCTGCAATTCAGTACGGGAAATGAAAACCGTTTCTTTCGTACTGAGATAAAGCAGATTTTACCCAATTATACCCTTTTAATCAATGACACTGATGACAAATCATTCCAACAGTTCATTGATTATGCGTCCATGAACAAGGCCAATCAAGCCTTGACAAAGATGCTGTTTTCTGATAAGAATCTCCAATCATCAATGGAGGTAGGTTTTAAGGGAAATCCCAATATTGGAAGTGTTGTCTTAAATCAAATAGCACATTCGACCGATTTTGATGCTTTTGCAAGTGATTTTAGCGATGGAGACCGTATATTCATTATCAGCTCCATTTTCGGCGGAACAGGTGCGAGTGGATTCCCTTTATTGCTGAAAACACTCCGGACTGGAAACAACTTCCCGAATCATGATATAATCAATCGTGCTACAATAGGCGCAATCACTATTCTTCCTTATTTCAAATTGAAGCAGGATGACGATAGTGAAATTGATTCATCCACGTTCATATCAAAGACTAAATCAGCTCTTGCTTATTACGAAAGCAATATTAGTAAGAATGGCTCTATTGATGCCCTCTACTATCTCGCTGATGATGTGGCAAAGACATATGAGAATCATGAAGGTGGTTCCGCTCAACAGAATGATGCGCACTTAATAGAGTTCCTTGGAGCGACTGCTATAGTGGATTTTTCCAATAGTACCTATACGGGCACATCAAATATGGAATTGGGCATTAAGGATGGGGCCGATGCAGTATCATTTAACTCGTTCTATCAAAGGATGCGTAACATGCTCTACAATCCGATGGTTCAGTTCACAATGATGTCAAACGCCCTCACGTACAAAGCCGAAACATATAAATCCAGCTCCTTCAACGCAAATAATGGTAATTTTGAAGATTTGTATAACAGCATTTTCTTCAACGACCTTACCGATTTCTTCCGCAAATACCATGAATGGCTTAAAGAGATGCGCGAGAATAAACGCTCCTTATACCTCTTCAATCTATCCTGTGGTGATAAGCCTTTTGACCTTGTCGAAGGCGTTAAGCCCAAAAGGATTTTGAGTAAATTCTCAGACTATAATCTCGTTACGGACAGACTCAATTCAGCGGTCAGGAATTGCAAGAGTAGTGGTAAGGAGAACAAATTCCTTGAGATGTTCTATCTCGGTACCCAAAAAATTGTAAAAGAAAAGTTAAGCAACTAATTACTATGTCAAAGATATTCCGATTATATAAGGAGGGCACATCCACTTATGAGGACTGGAACAACAGTCCAGCCTTTCCCTATAATTCTGCAAGCCGCGACACGATAGAGGATCCGGATGGTGCATCTGCCCGTCATGAAATTACATCTATACCGTCGCCGTTTGCCCGCATAGATCTTATAAAGACAGCTTTTAAGGAAGTTTGTAAACCTGATAAGAGAACCCGGAAAATTGCATTAGACGGTCAAACCATTTTCCACAAAATGGTTTCTGATTCACTTGATGTAGCAGAGATATTTTTCAACCTTGATAAATATACTGGCAAAGTCGAAGTAATCAAATGGGATCCTTCTCTCATGCTTACGGAGTTGGAGCAGTCTTCGATTGCAGGACATCGATATTTGGCAGATGCCTTGAGAAAGTATATGAGTTCGGATGCAAAGACATACAATTTCGATAAGCTGAAGAACATATATCTGTTGAATTATCTTGAAGGACCGGATGAACTCAATATCATAGGTGCAACATCACCTGCAACTCTATTCTTCAGTAACGCTAATGACCTCAGTTATGTCAATGACATATTCTTTGGGGAGGATAAACCGTTTGATAGTGAGTATCAGCCTCTCTACAAACGTGATTTTGAGTTTATCAAATATCTGTTCGCTTTGCGAAAGAGTATTCCCAATTTTGCTGGACTTTTTCCCGAAGTTGAGGCATATCTTAATGCGACATATAAAGCAATAGAAGACCAAAACAAAAAGAATGAGCTGAATAGTGTTTCAGCCATCGTTCTTGAAGACTTTGATTCTATTGAAGTAAAGGATATTCAGCAGAATGACCTCGTCGAAGTATTGGGTTATACTCTATATAAGAAGGCCCATCGTCCGGTCTCTACATCAAGCGATTTTGTAATTAAGTCTTCTAAGGAAACCGAAAATCTTCCTTTGGTTCTACCTATTGAAGCTGGAAACCGTTACAGTCAGTTACAATACACGACTGGCAAATGGGGAAATACAAATAGAGCAGGCTATAAGGAAACTGAATCTGATTTATCAAGACGACAGTTACCATTTGAGGGGTCAATCCATCCATATCTTACAATCAGCGATTTCCTTGAAGATAGTATCATTAAGGTCCCTCATACGCTCAACACGGCGAACTATTTTGATGCCCATATCAAAATAGACAAGCCTGAACTGGCTTTTCTTCTGCCATTAAAACCCTTGTTCTTCAAATATTTCACAGTTGAAGAACTTCGAGGCAATATGCAAGACGGGAAACCAATGGTCGAAATGAAACTGCTTGCCGGTGATTCGGTAAACATAACCATACGTATTCCCATTAAGGGAGCCGGAAATATTACTTACATAGAATATTCTCGCATATACTATAATAATAGTTCAGCGGACATTCAAAATAATGCCGGCAACGTGACCGAACTGAGATTCACGGGTTTCATCATGCCGCAGGTACGCTTCAATAATGCGGCAGATGCAATCTATAATGTTTCGTGCATCCAAGCATCAAGTACAAAGATAGAACTCTCATTCTATGCTGATGCTGAAAAAATCGGTATGCCGTTTAAGTCTTGCCGAAATGAGGATCAAGAGATTCTCATAAAGGCTGAGAACTATCTTGTCAAGGGTCAAAACTTCGACTATATACAAGTTAGCTGCAACACATATAGAGGACTTATTGTGCCTGTATTTAAGCCACAACGAAACGTAGAGTCATACGAATTTTCTGTTGACCTCGGCACATCAAATACTCATATAGAATATCGCAAGAGCGGAGAGGCACCCAAAGTATTCTCATTTACTCAGAAAGACCGAGAGTTATGTGAGATGTTCATTCCTCAGAAGAATGAATATGGCTATCTGGAAGACTTGCAAGCAGAGACGGAACTCATAGAAAAGGATTTTATTCCCGGTGAAATTGGTAACGGTGACTTTAAGTTTCCAACAAGAACCGTCCTTTCATGTGCCAAGACGGTGGATTGGAGTAAGACCATTGATCCATTCACTCTCGTAAACTTACCGTTTACATACGACAAACGCTCGGATTTGTCGTATAACAACCTCAAATACAACATCAAATGGGGTAACGGGGAAGATATGCGAGTTATGGAATCTTACGTCCGTACTCTAATGTTAATAATTCGCAATAAAGTATTGTTGAATAATGGAGATCTCTCCAGAACTAAAATCACATGGTTCTATCCCATCAGTATGGCACCCAAGCGCCTGCGTCGCTTAAAAGAAACATGGGATGAGGCGTACAAGGAATACTTTGGTGATGGAGTGACGAATAGCATGACAGAGTCTGCCGCTCCAATTCAATATTTCTTCAAGAGATACTCAACGGCAACCAGTCTTGTGAATGTGGACATTGGTGGTGGCACTACGGACATCGCATTCGCGAAAGATAAGGTCATCAATCATGTTACATCGTTCAGATTCGCGTCAAATGCTTTGTTTGAGAACTCATTCTCAACTCTTGATAGTCACAATGGGATTGTGGATTATCACAAGGGCAACATTATCAAACTTCTTGAAGAAAAGAATCTGTCAGAATTGATTCGAGTATTCAACAGTACCAACAATGAACATCCATCTAATATGGCATCGTTCTTATTTGGGCTAAAGGATAATTCTCTTCCCAGAGCAGTTGGCATCAACGATAAGGCTATCGACTTTAATTATCTTCTTCAAGAAGATGAGGATTTCAAGATTGTCTTCATCGTGTTCTATACCTCGATTATCTATCACATCGCCCAGATAACGAAATCTCTTGGTTTGGACGTACCACGACACATATCTTTCAGTGGTAATGGCAGTAAGGTCATTCGCGTCATTACAACCGACTCAAAAATACTTGCAAAATATACCAAGTTAGTATTTGAGAAGGTTCTTGGCAAACCGTATGGAAAAGAACTTGAATTACTTGGTCTTGAAAAAGATTCTAATCCCAAAGATTCCACTTGCAAGGGTGGACTTATTGGGGTTGAAGAAGAGGATAGCAGGGACAAAACTATTGTCTTTAAGAGCGATTGCACCGGAATCGTTAGTAATATGGATACATACGCAACTATAACTGATGCGTATAAGGACAAGACTGTAAAGGCTGTCGAGGCATTCTTCAAATTTCTATTTGTTGATATGAATAATGCTTTTAACTTCGATAAGAATTTCGGGGTTAAAATGTCTTCTTTCAAAGTGGCTCAAGAAGCAGCGACAAAAGACCTTGCAACATTCCTCGATAAAGGTATTACGCAACGTATGGAAGAAACGGAGGCCGATGATGTAATAGAAGAAACGTTCTTCTATTACCCAATAAAGGGCGTACTACAATCAATGTCCACTGAAATTTTTAACACTTTAAGAAGTTCGCAAGGATGAAAACATTGAGAACATTCATAATTATGGTCGTCCTCATTATTGGAGGAATGGCTATGACTGGTTGTGAAGATAGCAATGCTACTAACAACCCGGAATCAGTCACCACTAACAGACAATCTGAGTCACAGACTGGGGAGAAACCTTTGGATTCCAGTGAAAAAAAGCAGGTTTTAGATTCTATCAACGTTTTAGTATCTCAGATTGAATCATTATCCAAGAGTCAGGAGGCGAATGCTAATAACCTCGACGAAGTTAAAAAGGAAATATCAGATTTGAAAGGGTCGTCTCATTTATTTGACCTGATTTCGTGGGTTATTGCAGCGATTGCTTTATTAGTTGCTATTATTGCGCTAATCAGACTCAGTTCAATTCAGAAACGTGCTAACCGGCATCGTAAAGATATCGGAGAAATAGAACAAAGAGTTTATTCATTAGAACAGAAAACAAATACTGTGCCACTACGTACTAAAACTACAAGTTCTGGCCTCAGCAATAGTGAATACACTTCATTGACCTCTCGAATATATAAAATTGAACGTCAACTTGAAAGAATGAATCAGGGCTCAGCTTACGAACCACAAAACGCAGTTATGAGCAATCCTGTAACTGAAATAAGACGTTCTTCTGTCAACGAACAATCGGGTTATTTTGGGCTCCCTACTCAAATGTCTTTAACAGAGGCATACTTTAAGCGTTTGTCTGACATTCGTGAATCAGATTCTCGATTTACTGTTGAAGTCAAAAATGACAGAGCTGAATTCAGACCTTTGGAAGGCACCCAATATCTCAATGATTTGAAATCCAACGATTCTATAAAAATGGCTCTTGACTTCCAGGGATGTGCCCCTTCAGAAGCAACACAAATGAAAGTTATACTTCCTGGAGAAGCAAAAAAGGATGGAGATCGTTGGGTAATAACCAAGAAAGCAACAATTGCACTTTATAGATAAGCCATGCACGCATTAGTACCTGTTATTATCATAGCTATCATTTGTATTCAGGTTTTCTTTTTCGTGAAGAATCTGTTGCGAATGAATCAATTCAGTAAGATATTTTCTGAAGAGTCATCGTGGCGTCTTCGTCGTAATGAGCAGACAAATCTCGTTGACGGTGTATATGGCGCAGGGAACACAATTTTTGAGTCGATTAAGAACTCAATAAATAAGTACCTCGGAAATAATTCAGGATCAGTTATTGATTTTGGTTTGCTTAAAGACGCCGTTGACCGCCATTGCGATTCGGTAGAAAACGACATTGCGACACAGACTCCTATACCCTTATATTGGGGTCTTGCCGGAACAATGGCAGGCGTTATTATTGGTCTTACTGACTTATTGAAATCGGATGCTATTCTAACTCTAATGGGTAGTTCCGGTGGTGTCATAAATGTTGCTTCAGAGAATGCGGCATTAGGTATCAATGCACTGCTTAGTGGTGTTGCATGGGCTATGCTTGCTTCAATTATAGGCATCTTGCTCACAACCGCCAATTCACTGCTTTTTAAGCGTTGCAAACTGAAAGAGGAAAATGGAAAAAATTCATTTCTCGCATGGATGCAATCTGAACTTCTTCCAGAATTGCCCTCAGATACGTCGCAAGCATTGAATAACCTTGTCAAGAATCTCAATAAATTTAACAATACCTTCAAGGAAAACACTTCTAATCTTGGCAATGCTCTTAATGCCGTTAATCAATCATACGCAATACAGGCGGATATAATCAAAGCCGTTCATGACATGGATGTTATGAAAATGGCTAAAGCGAATGTGCGTGTGCTTCAAGAACTTAAAGAGTGTACCGACAAACTCGAAGCCTTCAATAAATATCTTGATGATATTGAGGGCTACACAAGTGCAATTCATAGATTTGAAGCTCAGTTTGGAGAACAGGCTGATAGACTACATATTCTTGAAGAAATTAGAGATTTCTTCCGTCGTCATAAGAGCGAAATTGCAAAAACTACCGCAGATGCAGATAAGACGCTTCAGGACTCATTGGAAAATATCAAAGAATCCACTTCTGAGAATGTCAATGAAATGCAGAAACGCTTTGTAGAACAAAGTGAACATTTCAAAAAGATACTTGAAGATGAAAAAGAAGCGTTTGAAAGATTTATGACTCAAATGAACGCTCAGTTCAGTGCCCAAATGTCTAATATGCCTCAATTGGCAAAACAACTTGAAGAGATTTCATCTATCCCGGTTCGCTTGGATAAGTTGATTGACAAGGTAGAAAAATCCAATGCCAAGTTAGCTTCTGACATTTCTTTTGCATTAAAACAATCTATGCAGACTGCAAAAGTAACCGCTCAACTTAGTAGTGATGGAGGTACAGTAATCTCTGGTCCCTCCATGCCATCATGGATGAAATGGACTGCAATTTCGGCTCTCATCATAATTGCAGCGGCTTGTATATTCAATGTGGTGGTTTACTTCTTCCCTAAAGAAACTCCAATTCAAACACAACCTACATACATTGAAACGGTGCAAGCAGATCCTATAAATATCCCACAATCAACGGATACTGTTGTTTCGTCAGCTAATAATACAGCTAAAACTGACTCTGTAAAATAAGAAAGACAATGGCACAGAAAAAAGAATCTTTCTTCTGGACAAGTTACTCAGACCTCATGACGAGCCTATTTTTCGTCATGCTGGTTCTGTTTATACTTGTTATTGTCTTATTGCATAAACGAATGGAGGCAACAGAAGCGCAACTCCAAGAGATAAAGAAAGTCGAAGAATCCACTAAAGATTTAAGTAAGGATTATTTTGAATACCGTCCTGAGTACAAAAAGTATGTACTTAATATCCAAGTTCGCTATCCTGCGGGAAAATCTGACTTAAATACAATTTTAGCATCAGACAAAGAGGAGCAACTTAATAAACTTGCCAATGCAGGTAAGGAAATAAGAGACTTTCTCAATAATCACAAGGAGAACCAGTATGTACTAATCGTAGAAGGTCAGGCATCAAAAGATAACTTTACTTATAATTATGAATTGAGTTATCAGAGAGCTCTTGCACTTATGCGTTTTTGGGTTGAGGATAGAGGAATCAATTTTGGCAACAACTGTGAAATTCTAATTTCCGGTAGCGGCGATGGAAAACTTGATACTCACTCCATGCGAGAAAGCATTGAAACAGAAAACCAACGATTCCTTATACACATTTTACCGAAGAATATCTTTGAATCAACGAATGAAAACAAGTAACCTCATAATTGCGATGCTCACAAGTTTGTGCATTGTATCTTGCGCCCATAAGTCAGGACACAATAGGCCACAGGCTGCCTCTCATTCCGGAAATTCCGAAATGAGTGATACTCAACAGTCAAACGTGACACGCGGCAGTCAACGCAATTTGAATGTTACGATTTCAAATAATCGTGGTGATAAAAATAAACTTGACGGATCAAAAATCTTTGCCAAGTATAATACTGCCGTATTCATGGTATTTACGTCTGATGGATACAATGGCTATCAGGGTTCTGGATTTTTCATAAACTCTGATGGACTCGCCGTCAGCAACTATCATGTATTTCACGGCACGAACATAGGTGCAGAGCAAATTAAACTTGCTAACAGTGATGACGCGTATAAGGTGGCCGAGGTAATTCACAGTAGCGAGGAGGAAGATTTTATTGTTTTCCGTGTAAATGTTTCAAACACCAACTTCATCCCTCTTTCCAAATATAAACCGCAGGTGGGGGAAAAAGTATTTGCTATCGGTAGTCCCCGCGGATTGGAGAACACATTCTCTTCTGGAGAAGTTTCACAATGGCGCGATAAGAATCTTATGCAAATATCAGCACTCATCGATCATGGTAGTAGTGGTGGAGCTCTTATCAACGAATACGGTGAAGTGGTGGGCATTACTTCTGGAACGTTTGCAGATGGATCACAAGCAAATTTGAACTATGCATGGAGCATTGATGCCATAAAATCATATATAAACTGTAAATAAATCACCTAAATCATTATATCATCATGCAATTACTTTTAGTTTGGCTAATCTTTACAGTGCCTGCGTGTATTCTGCTTTCAAAAAAGAATAGAGGTGCTGGATACTACATTCTCGCAATTCTTTTCCCTCTCATTGGGTTGATATTTGCATTGTGCTTGAAAAAGCTCAATCCAGAGGAAGAAAACGTTACACCTCCAGCTCTTGACATCACTGAAGAAAGTAAATAATCATCCTAAAGATGAAGAACTACTACGACATCTTGGGATTGTCTTCATACGAAGATTCCCAAGATGTAATTTTAGATAAGTATAAGGAAGTCACGACACAACTTAGTTCTCATGTCTTGGATAAAGATATGAGAGGACAGCTTATTGCTGTTAATGAGGCATTTTTAGTATTGTCTGATGAGGAACTAAAGAAAAAATACGACTACGCGTTGAGCAGCAACCTTGTGAACGAGGAATTGCTGAAACTTCTTGCTGCGAAACGGCAAAAAGCAGAGCAGTTTATCAACGATAAATTATCCAATGCTCCAAAGAAGAGAAAAAAGAACAAGTGGCCCGCAATTATATGTGGATTCTTTTTGCTATCAGCATTAGGAACAATTTCTCGGACTTGTTCTCATGCATATATGCAAGAGAAAAGTTCTCATGCTGACATTGTCCAATCATTCTCAACGCCGTCTGATTGGACTGAATATAAGATTGACAATGCTTTTTCTCTCTCTGTTCCAAATACAATGGAACTGCGAAATGATTACGACGATTACACCAGATGGATGTCAAATAACATTGGGTTAATAAGCAGTGCTGATGCGGTATTCCAACAAAAGGATTTGTCTTCAATGACAGAAGATGCCTATAATACTTATGCACGAGTGCTTATACAACATTTCTCATTTTCAGCGGGTGAGGTCGAACACCACTATGAATCTCCGGGATTAGTCTCTGAGGACTATCGAAATCTCCGGGAAATGGTTGACGAGGAAATTAAGCCATACACATATATTGAGCGTCCAACTTGGCGGTGGATTGATATAGATGGGACTAAAGCGATAGAAGGCTCTTATAGACGGAATGGAGATGATGGCCCTGTGAAATGCAAATTCTATCTTTTGTCCAACTACAGTGAAATGGCTAAAATTCTTGTAACGTTCCGAGAAAAGGATAGTGACCGATGGGCTTCAGACCTTGACAATGTCATAAGAACATTCAAATGGGAATCACCAAGATAAATACCGTCCGTAGAGTATGCTCTATATTGTCATTCTTCGTTATCATGATTTCATTACAATCATGTAATACGGAGCAAATCGTTTATGTATGTACCGGTCCACAAGCATACGCCTACCACAATAATTCAGATTGTCATTTGATGACTTCACATTGTACTGGAGCAATCAAAGAAGTAACGATTAGCAGAGCCAAAAGAATGAAGAGAAAACCTTGTGGCAAATGCGCCAATGAATAATTATATATAGAATGATAGATAGAAATATATAAATAACTTGAACATGATTTGGTTTGGGATATATTTGGCATGTGTCATTGTTTTAGTCGCCATAATGATGGGCTTCAAGAGTAACTTGTCAAAACGACAGAAATTTTTGACAGTAGCATTGGGGCCTCTCACAATTATCGTTCTTTTTGTGGGTGTCATAGTTATTTCAATTGACCATATTATCAAGCACGGTTTTCATGATTTGTTACCTAAACGAAAAGGGAATGCTCATCCGTTAAAAGCTGATGATTTCAAATATTGGCCCAAGGATACTATTCTATCCGGTAGTGATAAAATGACGATAGACGAATTTAATGTTAAATTCAATAAGAATATCCGTCTTGATGATGTTTATGGCCAAGCCTATGAGTCTTCTCTTACACCTGAAGAAATATTCAATTGTAAAAGTCGAATAGATGGTCGGATTGGCGTTGAACCTAATATGCCAGATTCAGAATACAAAGCCATCGCGATAGCATTTGCCCGAGCTTTTGTCAGTGGTGATTATTCTACAATACAAGACAAACTATCCGATAAGACATATTTAACTCTATATAAACGCGAAACGTTTTCGGGAGCAAAAACTATCATCGAGTACTTCAAAACTTGGAAAAAGAAGGCCGATGATGAAAAGGTGTGGTATAAGGTTGATGTGGCATGGAATCCGAATCAGTGCCGACCTTCTGTATCTGTGCAAATCAAGGGATATAACAATATGGTGATTTTCTTTTTCATCAAGAATGAGAAAATTGACCATATAACTTTTGCGCCCTCACATCTTCAGGACTATAGTTGCATGTATAATGATATAGACAGACCTCTGCTATCATTGGATTTTGTATCTCAATACATTACCGGGGACTCTGACACGCAAGAAAATCATTTGGTCTGTCCGTCCTGTGGCACTGATTCTGCTCTCATCGACTGGTATGATTTCTACATGGATTTAGGTCCGGTCGGATATTCCGGTAAATTGACCATCTGCCCTGACTGTGGAAGATTGGTTGAGTTAATGCCAGACACTCGGTATCGTCTTGATCCATCTCATAAAGTAAAGCAAAAGGCTCATGTAATTTCATCAACCCAATCAAAATCTTTCGTCCCTCGAATTAAAGGGCAATATACATTTGAAAACGATGACCCTTGTGAAAAAGAAAAAAATAGACAAGGTATTATAACAGCTAACAATGGAGCCAGTGAGGAAGCTCTCAAAATTTTTATAGACGCAGCGGAAAAAGGCAACCTCGATTCAATGATAAATGTCTTTACTGTCTATTGGGCTAATGAGGGACAATATAAAGAAGCAGCTGAATGGTTAAAGTATGTGGCTGGTTCTGCGTCACCTTCTCCTCATTGCTTATGGAACTTAGCTGTAATGTATTTCCTCGGAGACGATTTGGCAAACAATCCTATAGTGAAAGATATTGACCGTGCAAGAATGTATTTGTCTCATTTGCTTAAACTCGAAAACGATTCTCGATATTCATCGTATTCAAAAATCTTCAATGAAGCGAGAAGCTTCATTTCATCCTTGGATAACTTCAATATATTCTCCGGAGCCGGGGACTCAATCCATGACATTATAGTTAATAGCATCTGTAAAACGACAGACATAAAAGATAAGGGAGAACTATTTTTTCGGGCGAAAAGCATCCGTCTTAAAGATGGTCTTAAACTTGGGGCTTACATAGCATCGGTAAAAACAGAATCCATTGGTGATGAAAGTCATTTCTTCGTTTACAATGAGACCGGAACCGAAGAGAAACTAATACCTGAGCATCTCATTGTAGATAAAACTGCGATGGGTGCATTTCAGCTCTATCTGGTATTGACGGCACATACCGTCATGCCGGTTTTCTGGCACGGTGGTTACATTGTCCGCGATTTCATCTTTAATCCTGATGATATAACAAAGATTAAGCCTATTCAAAATTATGACTTTTCCATTTTACTGAAGGATGACAATTTACTCCCGAAAGTAGAGCTTGCTTCGGATAAGAGTTATGCAGATGTCTATTGCTCTTATTGGAACGATTGGGAAGGTCTGATCAGAGAGCATTTTCGGATTAAGTTTAACGCTGACGGAACCGCAAGCGTTGTAGCAAAGGACAAGTTCACGTTCTATAAGTATGACTGCGGCATCTGTTTCTAACTTTGAAAAAAATATGAGAAAATATATCATGCTTTATATGGCTACAATTGTCATACCTATACTGTCAACATCTTGTTCAAACAAGGCAAAAGAAGAGAGTATTGGAACTGGAGAAGTTGACGAAACTGAAATATGTCTTGATGTCGAAAAATATAATGATGTCTGCTACTATTTTGAAGATGAATTCGACGAGGATGTTGAGAATATTGAATTTGATGACGAGTCCGGTCTTTATTTCGTTCATACTACTTCTGGTCTAACATATACCATTATGAACATGGGAGGTGGGATGTACACCATCTATGATACTAACGGCAATAGCATGAGCTCTATGGACTTTGGGGGAGGTATGCGAGTTACCAGTGATAACTATGGAAATACGTATAATACAATGGATTTAGGTAGTGGGATGAGTGTTACTACTGATAATAACGGTAATACATATAACACTATGGATTTAGGGGGCGGGATGACCATTACAACCGATAACAATGGGAATTCATACAATACAATGGATCTGGGAGGAGGCATGACGGTCATAACGGATAATGAAGGAAATTCAACCACGATTATGGAGTATTGATTCTTTAGTGATACAAACATGAATGCTATAAAGGATAAAATGCTTGGTTGCTTTTATGGGCAAGCCGTTGGTGATGCTCTTGGATTAGGGACTGAATTTCTGAATAAGGATGAAGTGCATAAACACTATCCCAATGGGCTATCACGATACGAGAACATCATTCAAGATGCTCATCGCCGTCGCTGGCATAAAGGAGCATGGACTGACGATACAGATATGATGCTTTGCATCTTGAATGGTTTTGATAACGGTAAATTTGATATTCTTCAGGTAGCAAAGAACTTCAAAGATTGGGCCGACGGTGAGCCTATGGGTATCGGTGCCCATACATTCAAGGTCCTTGCTATGGGTGATTATGTTGAAAAGCACGATGAATGTTCGCGTCTTTGGTGGGAGTTGTCTCGACGACAAAGTGCTGCAAATGGTGCACTGATGAGAACATCGATAGTAGGATTGGTTCAGAATAATTTCATTGAACAAACAGAAGATATTTGCAGACTTACACATTATGACCCAAGATGTATTGGCTCTTGCGTTATAGCTACATCCATCATTCATAATCTCGTGTGGAATGACAAGCCCCTTTCTTATGAGGAGATCAAAAACATAGGGTCTAAATACGATTTCCGCCTCGAGGAATGGATTGATTTAGCATACAAACGTAAGTACATATCGGAATTGGATTTGGATGAAACTCATTCAATCGGCTATACATTACGAACTCTTGCAGCAGCTCTTTGGTGCTACTGGCACGCTAACTCATTTGAATCCGGACTACTTGCGGTGGTAAACGAAGGTGGCGATGCCGACACCAACGCAGCAATCTCATGTGCAATCCTCGGCGCAAAATACGGGTATAATGCAATTCCGGAGTACTACATTAAGAGCCTATACAAAGAAAGAGAGTATCGACACAAAGTAGATAATTTCATAAGCTTTGCCACCAATGAAAAAAACAGCAATTAAGAAAATAACGTTAATTTCTTTCTGGTTGTCCTTTACTCTCGGTTGTGTAATGTGCAAGCAGAACTCCACTACAAATCCAGACCCTTGTTCAGACAGCTTATTGGAAGTGGATTTTATATCAAATAATGGTATTTATAACATAGATTCTGCTATTATCTTTGGGACAAAAATACTCCTTGATGAAAGATTTGCAATAAAAGAATTGTCAGATGTAGGTATATTAAAATATGATACAATTGAGGAACGTAACGGACAGTTCGCCAGTGCTGTTGTAGAATTTGCCAATGTGAAATTCTGTCTCAATAAAAGCTTTTTGTTTTTAACAAGAAGACAAGATAAACAGGCGATAGATTCTTTAGTTGCTAAAATTTCCCGATATTATGGAGAACCAGCCATAGATGACAATGGCGAGCCTGAATGGAACTATTATCATTGGAATTTATATGATACACTACCTGATCGACCTTACATAAGAATCCGGCCCATCCATTCAGAAGAAGGTGGTATGGTAATGACTTGGAAATTTAATACATATACAAATTTATGAAAAGGTTATTATATATTTTAATTGCATTGGTGTGTTGTGGAGGCATTTATGGTGCCACCCAATTGTTCCCCAAATCAAATGCGATTGAAAAGGCGGAGTCTTTTTTTCAAAAGAGAGATACGGTATCTGCTCTTAATACGTTGGAGAAAGCTGGCGAGAAAGGAGATATAGCTGCCTGTCGGTATCTATTCCACTATTACGATTCTGTATATGGCACTCCTGCTGACGCGTATATAGAGGTAGAAGAAGTAATTACACCGGATGGTGACTGGATATGGTATGGAGAACCCGATAAGAAGCCCGAAGGAGCAAGATTACCTTCGGAAGACGAAATGAGTGAAAATATTACCCATGAAATTGTTGTTCAAGATACCGTGACGGGCAAAGATATACCGATACAATGGTATTGGTTGCGCAGAGCAGCCCAGTTGGGTGATGCGGAATCACAGTGCGAGTATGGAGAAGTTGCTCAATTTGCATTGGGTACTGATAGTGCTATGGTTTGGTGGGAGAAATCTGCAATGCAAAATTATCCACGCGGTGTTTTGTTTTATGGCAATGAACTCTATAATCAGGCTCTTGACAAAAAATCACAGACCATTGGTCTGAAAGCGTTCCAAGTGCTTACGAAGGCATTTGAATATGGGAAAGAACTTCCCAGTGCGGGCTGGCATCTTGGATTGTGCTATATGAATGCTGTTGGCACCTCCGTAGATTATGAAAAAGGAATAGAATGCTTGCGCCAATCTGCTAAATATGGTTATCCCGAAGCAATAATTGAAATGTCAGAGATTGGGTTGGAAGACTCTTCGTATTGGGAAAATATAGCTAAAAAGCAAGGATTAAAATGAGGAAGTTATTATATTTAGTGTTTACAGCCGCTATCATGATGACGGCTTGTAATAATAAGCCAAAGACATCGACAAACAAAACCAAAGGGTTGCCAATAGATTCTCTCGTTGTACCATATGATGATGAATATTTTTCCGCTCTGCTTCCACAAGGCTGGACATGGGCAACAGATACTTGTGAGACTTGGCAAATCAAACATATTGTCGATTCTCTTAGAATCACGTCTGGTGTTACTGAGTTCTATCCTCCAGACAATTCCTTCAAAATTCGATTAGTCAAAGGCGCAACTCGTTGGCTTGCTCCAAACAATCCTGTTTCCGATTGGGTTAGTATGATTCTTATGAGAGCCGATGCTGATTCAACATGTATATACATCAGCGAAGTAAGAGATTCCTTGCAAGTCGATGAACACGAAGCATGTAACGTCTGGACTGCATACGATTTAGGTGGCGATACGATTATCCAAGATCAATACGTTGTTATAAAAGACAAATATGATCTATATTACCTAAGTGGAGTTTTCGATTATGGTGATGATAAATCGAGCCGCCTTTGGAATAAGATATTATCAACAATAAAACTGAAATAGCGAAGTATAGAGTCTCCATGAAAAAGAAAATAGCATTAGCTTTTGGAATATTGGTTTTAATTCTCATTGGAGTAATTGTGGTTTGCGACCGAATGGTTGGCCATGCCGCTAAGGACAGGCTTCATGACGATGTTGAGGATATTCCACATCGTAAGGTCGGGCTTGTGCTTGGCACTTCGCCCATATCTACATGGAATGGGCGAAGGAACTATTACTTTGATCATCGTATAAAAGCGGCCGCAGACCTATATAACGCCGGTAAAGTTGATTGGCTTGTGGTCAGCGGTGGCGATTATCGCAATACGGAGAATGGATATGACGAGCCGGTGGCTATGCGGGATTCTCTGATAAAGCAGGGAGTCGATTCAATCCACATAGTTCTTGACTATGACGGCACTCGCACACTTAACTCAATAGCTAAGATGCGTGATGTGTATCGGCAGGACTCAATCGTAATAATTTCGCAAGAATACCATAACGAGCGTGCCTTGTATCAAGCCAAACATCTTGGAATAGATGCAATCGGATATAATGCCAAGACTCCCGGTCGTCGTACATCATGGTGGCGTAATCGTGGGCGTGAGGTCCTTGCCCGCGTAAAACTTTTCATTGATATTGTCAGAGATGTGCAACCCGACATCAAAGAGTCAATGGTCTGTGATTTCACTGAGTCAAAATTGGAGTTCTTGTCAGAATCACATATACAAACAGAATATGGAGATTTAATTTGCCTGAAGCCAGATATGAGTCGCTTAACTATGGATATGATTTGCGGTGAGATGCCCTCAGCCGACAACGATTCTATCGTTTTGGCTTTTGCAGGAGCTTTCACCGGGTCAACATCAGGCAAAGGACACATCAATATAGCCGGGAACCATGTTTCGGGAGGTAAAATATATAGAGGATATCGTTGCAAGCGAAACTCCGGTGCTTTCACATGGTCACCACTTTCCGGTCCTCAGTTCTTCTATGACGATTATCAATCAGCAATGGAAAAGGCAGCAAGAGAAGGTGGAATGGGCTTTGCACAGGAAATGATGATACACCATTGTAAAGGTGTGAAGACGGCTCGAAAATTGGATAATAAGAACGTTTTCCGTGCCCTATGCCTCGACAAAGAAAAACAGTTGGCTCTATATGAGAGTCTCGGCATTGTCACCTTCGGCAACTTCATCAACGCCTTACTCTCACAAGGTGTAAAAGAGGCTCTTTACACCGACATGGGGCAAGGGTGGAACTATTGCTTCTACCGCGTCAATGCCAATGAGTCCTCTCCAAAATATCTTCACGGCCAACCGTTGCCTTACGCCTCAAACTTCATAATCTTAAAAAACAACTAATTCATGGGACTATTTGACTTCTTTAAATCAAAGAAAAAAGATCATAAAGTAACGGTTGAGACATCAACACAAATGGATGAACTTCGTTGTATAGGTGGCTGTTGCGGTGTATGTGATACTCCGCTTGATGCTAAATATACGCCTGACAACATCACAATATTAGGCCGAAGAGATATATTTGTGTTCGGCAGCAATCTTGCCGGACACCACGGAGGAGGCGCCGCACGGGTAGCCTTAAATCGCTTTGGGGCTATATGGGGACAAGGCGAAGGGCTTCAAGGCAATTCCTATGCCATTCCAACAATGCAGGGGGGAGTCGATACCATCAAGCCATACGTAGACAATTTTATTGAATTTGCTGAGTATGAGAAGGCTCTTACGTTTTATGTAACAAAGATTGGGTGCGGTATTGCCGGCTTTAGAATCGAACAAATCGCCCCATTGTTCTGTAATGCCTATAATTTACCAAACGTAATCTTGCCTATTGAATTTGCAGTATATATTGAAAATGAGAATCGTTCGATACATCCTCAAAAGATTCTTGATACAATTGAGGCTGCTCATGAAGAGAGGGTAAATCATTTCAGCACTCCAATTAAAGTTATTGGAATTGGAGGAGCTGGCACTAACTCGGTTGAACGAATGATTGAGAATCCACTCAAGAATGTTGAATACTGCGTACTAAATACAGAAAAGCATGTTATCCAATCAAAAGTTAAATTGAAAGGACTTTTAGAGGGATTAACAAATGATCCTTGTGGGATAGTTCCGCGTGGATTTTCCGAGGAATGGTTTAATAAATATTATGCAACTGAATCAAATAGTGCCTTCGTGCATTATATGATTGACCGTTCTGCTGATCACGTGATTATTGTCGCCGGATATGGAGGCATAACGGGTACATTCGGAAGCAAATGGATTGTGAACCTCTGTAAGAAATCTGGTATACCTGTGACAGTGGTCTGCACTATACCATTTGACTTTGAAGGAAAGAGAAAACAAGAGCGAGCATTAGACGTTGTAAATTCCCTTTTGGCAAATGGCATCGATATAAAGATTCTCTATGCTGAGGACTTGAACCAAAAGTATAGTGATCTTTCATTTTTCGACTGCTTTTCACTTCTTGATGAGTATGTTGCAGAAACTGTGTGTAAACTTTGTGAAGAGATATCAGGGTCAAATAATGAAGTTGGAGAAATTTCAAATCCTGGCATAAATAAACTTCCTTGTGAAGTTACAACTCATTGCTATGGTATGACGAGAACATTCGCTGATATTATATTGGCGTTAAATGAAGATAGACAATACTCGTCTCCAGATACGGCTATCGCAGATTTAGGCGCATATATGCAACGTTTTAGTGAGCGTGGGGATAATGTCGCTTTTTTAGCTGTAAGGATTCTTCAATGTGTTCTCCATGATGAGCCGGAGATATTTATAAATGGCGTATTAAACACTGATCGCCTACGTGAATTGATGTTTCAGGACAAGTATGTCCACTCAAAGATAGATAAGGCGTACCTCTTGTATTGCAAAGAGAAACTTATGAATCTTGTAGCATATCTCAACGAATTCAGACGATATACTAAACCCGAAGAATTGCGTAAAGACTTATTTGAGAATACTGATGTTCTGCAATTCTCGGCATGTGCTCCTATTCCGGGATTCTATTATTTCATCATGAGTGGAGCTTCCGCTATGGATTATCCCGTGCAATTCTTTGTCCGTGCAATTCGGAAGTTTTGGTCAAAGATTACTACTGACGGAGTTTTGGATGCTGATAAAATGAAAAAAATAATGTTTGGCAATCATGATGACGCTGTGAGACAACTTGGGCTTGAAGATACAATTAAAAGGGACTATATAGAAGATAGTCCGTGTCATCCGGAAGTACTTGTACCCAAAGTTATGGGAACTGCACCCATATATGTCAAAGATAGTGAAACAGGCCGTTATATACGCTCATGTGGAGAAGGTAAAGGTCCAAACTCAATTCCTGACTGGCTTGAGTTCCAAATAGCAAAGCAAATTCTTGAATACGATAAGTCGTATAAACTTATCGGGAATTACTATATTCCAAAATACGACAATACCTTGCCTGTTTATGGAGAGTATTCCGGCAGGATAGTGTTTAATACACAAGTCGAAAAAATACAGTTCATCGAAGATGTAAAGAAAGGAAAAAATGTATGGAGGTAAGTATCTTTGATAAAGCCATATACATTAAGGATTTAGGTTGTGGATATGGCTCTTTGTCTGCAACCCACATTCCTCCATCTGTAAATCTATTTGTCAAAGTGACAAATGGCTGTAACGCGCGATGTGAATTCTGCTCTAATATGGGATGTAATCTATCAAAATCAGAATTCGATTATAGCAAGCTATGGCGTATAATGGACGAGTTACAGTCAAAAAAAATCTTTGTGAATCGCATAAACATAACGGGAGGTGAACCGGCAGTAGTTCCAAATATTGTTAATCGCATTCTTGAACAAGCATCCATCGATAAATATAAAGGTATTCATTTGCATTTGAATACTAATGGACTTCTACCTTCCTCTCAAGAATTGATGCGTCATCCCCGTTGGAACTCAATTTCAATGTCGCTCCATCATTATGACAGAGAAATGCTATCAGAAATTTATGGAGTTAAAATTCCAGTGAACGCATTTTCTTTCGATGGAGTAAATATGGATATAGTTAACGCGAGTTGCAACCTCATAAGAGGGTATATTGATTGTGATATTGAAGTAGAGAAGATGCTTAGATTTGCTATTTCACTTGGCTTGCCACGACTTGGATTCGTGGCATTGATGAAAGTGAACGATTATAGTGAAGAGCATTTTGTTGATTTTAGTGAAATCAATTTCACCTCAATACCTCATCTATACTTTACTGAGAGCCGAAACCGAGGAGCCGATTGTAAATGTAGCAACTATCTGTATAATCACGATGGACGAATTTTGGAGGTATATATGCGCAACTATGCCAATCCCAATTATTGCGAATCATCATTGATGTATGATGGCCAATTTTTAAGACAGGGATTCCACGATGACAACATCATATATTGACATTGAGAGTCTGTTTGAATCAAGGAAAAACAATCCTTTGTTCAACACTTCGTATCCAATCTCTCCAAAGGATTGGGCCGGATACAGTGTGTCCAGAGAATTGCCATTTGAGGCAATTAAGCCTATGGCGTTCTATGTGCATATTCCTTTTTGCAAGCAGATCTGTTCGTTTTGTGAATACACCCGGATATGCGTTCCATCAAAAGAAATGCAATTCAGATATATAAAAGCCCTTATCTCGGATATTCAAAGATTTATCCGGCAATATCCTGAAATAAAACTATATGGTTTTGACATAGGTGGTGGAACGCCGACATCGTTATGCGATGAGGCTTTCGCCATGCTGTTGAATGAATATCAAAATTTAATCTCTCGCGTCCTTCTAACCGCAGACTATGAGCCGAGCATTGAAGCCACGTTCCAGACTCTATCTGATGAGAAAATTTCCGTAATCGGGAATGCCGGTATTTCAAGAATCTCGTTAGGCATACAGTCTGTGGTAGAATCTGTAGTGAATCCGCTGCACAGGCAAAATGTTGATGAGACTGCAATGAAGGAAACTATCGACAAGATTCACGCCTCTAAAATCAAGAAATTAAATCTGGATCTTATGTATGGGTTGCCTGGACAGACTGCCGATACAATATGCAAGGATCTGGAAACAATATCATTCCTGAATCCCGAACAAGTTACTGTGTATGAATTCAGAACTAATCAAGTTGGCTCTGCCTTTTCGGTGAACAGCGAAACATCTTATGAGCAATACTGCCTTTTATACGATGGTCTCATCCGACTTGGATACAAAAGCAACTTCGGGCAGAATACATTCAGCAAAGATGCTGGGGACTACGGCGTTTCGTCATATCTCAGGCATAGAATGTTGGATGGATGGCAGTATAAAGGATTTGGCATTTCTGCACAAAGTATGTCTATGAGCGGTTTGTCCTACAATATAGGGAAAAATGACGGAAGCATCTTGACGCGAATCGGATTCAATGTCTCTTATGAACCAAACATCTACTATTCGTTGCCCAAACAAGAACTCCTTGCAAAATTCATTGCCATATCCGGATATTCTGGTGGGTTCTCTCTGCCAACGGCCAATCAAATAATGGATGGTCAATTCGTGTCAATATACACCGATGTGCTGAAATTCCTTTCTGATAAAAATTTAATTACTTGTTCGGGAGATAGAATACAAATTTCTAAGGAAGGATTCAGATACTATGGTGCGATTCTTTCATTGTTCTATCCAATTAACAACATCAAGGCATACGCGAACAACCAGAACTCTTCATATCTTCATAAATGAAAAATATTGATGATACCCTTTATGGATATAATAAAAGATTGGATTTACAGGCACAAATTATTTTTTATCAGCATAATTGCATTTGTGCTGATTAAAGTGGCATGGGTAGTTTGGGGTTGTTGGAGCATTGGAAGCCAACTGAAAGAGAAAAATGATATTCTTCAGCGAAAGAATTGGCTCGTAGATAAATTTGTCGTTGAGCCTCGGCAACTGTTGAATGAAATGCCGGGAGGATTGGGACTGCAATTTCAAGGCGAATGGGCATTGTATTCCTGCTCTATGTTTTCAAAAGCTCTTTCTAACATTTCGATTCTTTATCCCGAAACCAAACAGGAATCAATAAATACGATAGATAGCCTCATTCAGATAGTTAGATCTCCGGAACTGAGACTATATGACAAGATGCGTTGGGGAGAAGATCCGTTAGATTCGATTGCCGGAGATAAGAGCCATATATCATATCTGAGCCATTTGGCATGGATGATAGGCAACTATCGCAAAATCGGCGGAGGTGATAATTACAACGCGCTCCATGACTCACTTTGTAAAGCGATGAATCGCCGGATACTGGAGTCTGAATGTATGAATCTTCCTACATATCCCGGTGAGGACATATACATACCCGATATGCTCGTTGCCATTGTAGCGCTCACAGATTATGCCCAGCTAAACAATGGGAAATACCAAAACACCGTCAACCGTTGGATTCAACGAGCTAAATTGGAATGGATTGACAGCGAAACAGGGTTGCTCCGCTCTTTTCTCCCTCTTGATGGTAACACCTCTGTATTGTCACCAATCAAGGGATCCTATTCAACTCTCAACACATATTACCTCACGCAAATAGACTCGGAATTTGCTAAAGAGCAATACTCACATCTCAAAGAAGCCTTTCTGAAAGATTCATGGCTGACCGGATTCAAGGAATATCCCGATGGCAGTGGCTTTCTTGGAATGGATGTGGATGCCGGACCAATTATCTTCGGGCTTAGTCCGTCAGGAACTGCCTTCGGCATAGGCTGTGCCACATATTTCAATGACACTGACCTACGAAACGATTTGCTGAAAACTGCTGAAATCGCAGGCCACACTGTCCTATGGAACGATAAACGTCACTATCTCCTTGCAAACATAGCATTAGTTGGCGAAGCCATAACCCTTGCCATGCGCACAACGTATAATAAAAATGATTAACTTTGTAAACCCCAATACAACAATATGATATGAACCGCTTCATTTTTGTAATTATTACATTTCTCATTGCAATTTCCTTTTCCTCGTGCAATCACAAGGAATCGACTGAGACTTCCACAAACGCCGTATATTTCTGGAAATCATGGGTCAATCTAAGCGACGCAGAGCAGAATTTTCTGACTGAAAATAACGTGGACAAGGTATATCTACGTTTTTTCGACATCAGGAATGACTTCAGGTTTGGACCTGTTCCAGATGCCGAAGTAGGAACATATCAGTCCGATTTTCCGAATGGAACTGAGATTGTCCCTTGCGTGTTCATTACACTTGAAGCTATTGAAGATATGAGCGGAAGAGAGAAAGAATTCGCCATGAAAATTTTTGATCGCATTGATGCAAAATGCAAGAATGGCAATCTTTCGTTTAACGAAATCCAACTTGACTGCGATTGGACTGAATCTACACGTAACACATTTTTCACACTTTGCAGAGAGCTGAAAGCCTTAACCTCGGCACAAGACAAAAAATTGAGTGCTACCATCAGACTGCATCAGCTTTCTCAACCAAGTCCAGATGTAGATAAAGGAGTTCTAATGGTCTATAATGTAGGAGAACTGAAGAATTCAAAAGAAACAAACTCAATTCTTCGTTCGGATATAGTTAAGAAATATCTTGACGGTGCTCCCAAGTATAAGATACAGCTTGATGTAGCATACCCCGTGTTTTCATGGGGAGTGGTATTCAACGGCACGGAATTCAATCGTCTTACCAAAATTGATGCCAATCCGGACAGCATTCCGGAACTTACACGACTACACGATAATATATTTGCCTTGCAGTCAAATATTTCAGATGCTGTCAATATGGACTATCGCCAGACTGTAAGATATGAAATGGCATCGTTTGAGGAACTTATGAAAACAAAACAACTGGTAGAAGATTATTTGGGATATAGCCCCCAAAACACCATTCTATATCACCTCGATGAGAACCAACTATCGAAATACACTCCGGCTCAAATCAAGAAAATCTATGAGTAAATATCGCAATATCATAACTGCGGCATTTATGCTAATTGCCCATGCCGTTTCGGCTTGTTGGTATCCTACATTCGAGCCGCAATACTACCTGACATACAACATCATAGACAACGATGCTAAAAACTCGCAATCTGAAACAGATATGATTCGGATATGGCAGATGCTGCTTCCCGGAGTTTCGCGAGAGGAAATCAAAAAGCTGATTTATTCCGATGGATACACAGTGAAAGATTTACAAACTCTTAACCTCACTACGCAACTGAAAACTACCCTCGGCAATAACAAGGAGCTATATGACTATATTGTATTGATGCGTGAAACAGAGACAGAATGTGCCCGCACTGCTAATCCCTGGTATTTCTATTACGATGATGACCCCAAGTTACAACGACTTGATTCTTTAGCAATAAAAGCAAAAAGCCGTCTTTCAGGCAAGTATGGTGACCGCTATGCCATTCAGGCAGCCCGTGCTTTACGGGTACTTAAGAAGTATCCTGAAATAATCACAATTGCGGAAACTCATCAATTCAAAGATTCTCAACTGAAATCTATTTTTGATCAGAGTCTTGCAAGCGCATACTATTATACCGGGGCATACGAACAAGCTCTTGAAATTTATCAGAACTCAGGAGATGAGACTTCGCTAAGATGGACTCTTGAAAAACTTGGTATGGACACCAATAACCTTGCGCTGGCACGCCAATTATCGTTAGCGCCGGGAAATGACTCAGCTATTATGCGTCTCCTTCAAGCGCACATCCGACAGATGGAATTAGCCAGTGATAAAGATGAGTCTTGGTATTGGAATGGTCTCTCATTGCCGGAGATTGGAGAAGTTATATCTGTGGCAAAGGATGCCGCCGAAAAGGGGCTGGAGTGCTATAAGCCGATATGGCAATACACCGAAGGATTCGCCTATCTTATTTCTCCGGTGGATTACGAAAAAGCTGATTCTGTGTTTTCCAAAATAAACCTCAATGCAGCATCCCCACATCTCAAGGAGCAAATCAGGACTCTGCGATTCATAACACAAAGTTATTTACGCGAGTATGATGACACTTATAAGAATTGGTTTGCGGGTGAGGCTGATTGGTTGTGTAAAAAAGGAACTGAAATAATTGATCGCAAGCGGATTGAAAGAGCTGAAAAAGTCGGTCTGCTCGGTTATGACACATACTCCCATCCGGAGGAATGGCATACGAATTTTTGCGAAAATGTTATTTTTTTCCGAAATACGCATCAAAGCTACTGCTACCCGTTGGATATGCTCCATAGGGCCGCTGACTGTATTGTCGTACCTAAAATGCTTGCAGCGAATGACACAATCAGTGCTTTGCAGCTACTTGACCTCGTTGACCATGCCGGACTCTCCGCTGAAGAAATAATAATGGCTGATTCACATGGCTGTGCTTCTATCTGTTTTGCTATGGAATGTGGAGCCGATGTTGCAACGACCGCTAAAACAACACTTAATGCTAATAATTCATGGTCATCTCTAATCAAACGCAACAGCAGCATAACGCGCCATTCCGACCGTTGGAACGACCTTATCGGCACTTTGCTTATTGCAGAAACTCGTTACGTCGAAGCTGCTGAAACTTTTGAGACAGTATCAGACCAATACGGTTCAAATATATATGATACCGGTAAAAATCCTTTTGCACTCCAGTTTATTTCCGATCCATTGTGCCGCTACGGAGAAACTAAGATGCAGTCACTTTCACCGAATCACAAAAAATGGTTCGCACAGCGTATGACTCAACTCAAACAGACGATGGATAATGCAAATAAGCCGAGAAAAGTGCGAACAATGGCTGGTATAGATTATTATACTGGCATTGCCAACTCTGTTTATCCTTGCTGGTCATTAACCCGCTATGGAGAAGGAAGTAGCCCATTTTTTCCATATCAAATACCAAATCAGCCGATTGGCAAAAGAGCGACTGAAATAATTCACGATTATATGTGCGAAGAATATTTTCCGGTTGACCAGCCTTCAAAGTTCAATAGAAGCTATCAGCGTTTGAAAATATTGAGACAAGAATCAATTAAAAATATCAAGGAACAAATTGCCCTTCTCGATGATAATGAAGCGGCAGAAATACTTATGAAAATCGGTCAATATCTGACCATAAAACATCACTACGCAGATACCGACATTGCCAATCAATTAAAATCATCATGCGACAGATGGTCTGATTGGTAAATTATTATTCTAACCAAATTTAGCCCCCTCGCCGCCTCCAAAGGCGGCAGAAATTTTCGGAATTTTGAGCGTAAATCAGCGGAGCAACTCTTCACAGGGTTGCTCCGCTTGGCGATATTACGACTATTGGCTATTTCTTTTTTGCGAGCCATTCGTCCCGTTTCTGTCGGCACTCTTTAAGGGTCGGTGCCACCACTGAGAATAGTTCGCCGCCCTCGGTACGATAATCATACATTACTCGGCTTATACGTTTGCCTCGATGGGCGGAGTAGAATGTCTCGTATTGCTCTTGACCTTTCTGCGTGGTCGATATTCCGTTTTGTGTCATGCGTGTCATAGCTTGTTGGGTGTTGTGACCTCCACCGGTGCGGTGGAGGTCGGGTTAAACTTATGCTCTCTTTCTCTCTGCTATCATCTTGATATTGTCGCTGATGATTTGAGCGATGCGGTCTTGATATTGACAGACCTTGTTGGCAAATGCCCTGCATTGGATGATTGAGTAGTCTTTGAGGGAGATTTCAATCGTGGCGATTGTCTTGTCCTTGATTTTGGCGGTGAAAACCAATGTGTCCTCTTTGAGGTAGTAGGACGATGAACCTACGCAGATGTGCTGACGGCTTCCCTCATCATAATACTCTGCTACGGAATTGAGGGTATGGACTACGATTTCTCCGTCTGTCATCACTAATCCTACATATCTGCCTTTAAGTTCCTCAAACTTGGCTTCATCCGCTTCCGCTCTCTTGCGGTCTCTTTCCCTTTGCTCCTTGATACGCTGACGCTCAGCCTTTGCCACATACTCATCGTGCGATGTCTTTAGGTCTCTCGGAGCGACCAACGTGGGAGAATGGAGGTCTCTGCCCATTCTATCCAACATCTTGATGTAGTCAAACCACATCTGCGGGTCATCAACCTTGTAACCTGCCCGACGTGCCACTTTGATTGTGTCCCAATATTTGTCAACCTCTTTAGGGTGGTGGCAGAGGTAGCGGAACAACCCTTCCTCTTCGGCTTTCATCAGAGTCTCAGCCTTTGGGTTGGTGAGCAACTGCTGAAACATAGTCACGGGGTGTGCGCCATAGGTAAATGTTGTGTATCCGTTGCGCTTGATTGTGTCAGTTACCTTGATTCTTGGATAGACCCATTGGTCGGCGATGTGCCAGAATGCGTCATTGTCGTGTCTGATTTCCAATGGAGAGCCAAAAGCGAATGAGTCAATGTAGTGACCCAATGTTCGCTGAAGCCCTACAACGGTGGTGTGTCCGTGCTTGTCAATCCAATAGGAGCCGATTTCAACGAAGCCGGGATTTGCCTTCATACCCTTGCGGAACTCCACAATCATCAAAAACATTCGGATTACTTGAAAACCCTTGACTGCGGTGATGATGTTGAAGTATGACCTCTCCCTTACAACTCGCTGAGTGGTAGCCTTGACCTCAACCTTTGCTCCACAATGTGGACAACGGCACATTCCTTCCTCGGCTTCCCATTCGTGACCGCATATCAGACATACGGCTTTCCCTTTCTTGAATTTAAGGGCATAGTTGTCGATTGTATGGGTCAGTGCCCACTGCTTTTGGGCGGTGGTGAGTGGGCGAAGCTGCCCACTCATTGCCAATATCTGCTCTTGCTTCTTATTTCTCGGTTTCATAGTCGTATGCTTTAGAAGTCATCTCCAAAGAGATTGGGTTGAACATTGATTTCTTCACCTGCTTTCGGTGCGGTGGCGATGTGCTTGGGAGTGGTAGCCTTCGGCTGGTTCTGTCTGCGGAGTTCTCGGAGCTGTTCTTCCTTGTACTGCTCCATAGCCTGTTCCTTTGCTTCGGCTCTCTCGGTTTCGGTGAGTTCCTTTGCAACCGCTATCTTGCAGTTGACATTGGGGACATCCTCCAAATTTTCATCGTAATAATGAAGGATTAGACCGAACACGCTATCCGAGTCCATAATGGTGAGTCCGCTTTTCTGCACCTCGTGAGCCACAAAGTTGAGTGCCTTTTCTAATGACTTCGCCGGATTTGCATACTTGATAGCGAGGATAGGGTCACTTGCGCAACGCTCTT
>HF985590.1 GCA_000431215.1 Prevotella sp. CAG:1031 | reverse complement strand
TGATGACTGCGCCGATAATGGCTGCCGTCATGGCCTCGCGTTCGGTAAGGTCGGTACAGCCGCTCCAGATAGCGGGGATCTGCCCGAAGATGACCTGCAGCGGGAAGCCGGAGGAAGCCAGGATATACGAGCCGACGACCAGCGGCGGGGTGATTGTGGCGGCAATTTCCTTCAGCTGGGCCATTGCCAGCGACCCGCCGACTAAAATAGAAACGGAACCGGTTTCGGCATGGATGTTGAAGGCATTGAGCATGGTATTGATACCGGCCTGAATGCCGGTCCACAGACCGAAATGGTCTAAAGCGCCGATTGCCGCAAAAACTACGGCGCAGGAGGGAATGATGAGCAAAAACAACAGCTCAGCGCCTTCCTTGGCCGCATTGAAGATGGTCGGCAGAAAACCGGTTTCAGGTGTGAAGCGGGGCAAGTCTTCAAGCGAGACAGCTTTGGTGTCGCGCCAGATAGTGAGCCGCAGAAGCAGCGGCGTCAAAAGCACCGGCAGGAACACCGCCAGAAAAACGACGACCCAGACGGAAACCTTGGCGGCGTTCAAAGCAATCAGGCCGAAAACGAAGATCGCAAAGGAGGACTGCGACTGCATCATGGTAGCGATAGCGATTTTCTGCTCGTCTTTGGTGGCTTTGGATTTTTTGAGGATCGGGCCGCCGATACGGCCGGCAGCGTTGATATCGCCGAGAATATTATATACGGACGGTACGGCTACAGCGGCGTTGACACCGATGACCTTCATCAGGGGCACGAAAATACGCATCAGGGCGTCGGTAAAGCCAAGGCGTTCCAGCAGGCGTCCCATGGTAACGCTGATGATGATCGCGATACCGATGGAACCTGTGATATAGACCTTGATGATAATAGGGGCGGCATGGTTGAACATATTGTTGAACAGGTTCCCGATACCGCCGGGGTTAACTACCAGCATCAAAAAGGAAAAGGCGACTAAAAACAGGCCTACGTATTCGATCAGTTCGATCTTTCTTTTTCCACCATTCATCATAAACCCCTCCGTTATTCTGTTTTTGGCTTAGGCAGATAATTGCGCGCCATGGTTTCGCCGTAGTTTTCGATGTGGGTGCAGCCGCAGTGGTCCAGCGGCAGGCTTACCATACGTTCGCGGAAGATGTGGATATCCAGCTCGGGGATCTGCAGACGCAGGGCCCAGGCCAGGGGGATTCCGTTTTCTAAGATCTCCAGCGCGTGAGAGTTGCCTGCGATCAGGTTCAGGCCCAGTTCTTCGGCTTTTTTGACCAGCGGGTCGCCGGGCAGCGGTCTGCTGATCGTGCAGACTACGGTGTTGGCTTCGGGGTATTCGGCGTAGGCTTTTTCAAGGTCCTCGGCCGAGAAACCGGTATGCGGGAAAACAGTGATGGTTTTGCCCAGCTTGTTGTCGGGGCTGCCGACAAAGATTTTGGCGCGGGCTGCGATCGAGGTTTCGTGGATCTCGGTACAGCCGCGGATCTGACGTTCAGAGGTGAGCACGCGTGATTCGATATCAGTGCCCATGATCGTGTCGATACGGTTGAGCAGGTCGCCCAGTGTTTCTACTTCCGGCAGGGCGTTGCCATACCAGACGATCTTACCGGGGACACCGCCAAAGCGGATGTTGACGTGTTTGGCGCAGCTGCCGTGGATCCAGGCGATACCGGGATGCAGGCCGTGAAAGGCTTCGTGCAGCTCAAAAACAGCCAGATGATACAGATTAAAGTAATCTCTGGCGGTAACGCCGCCGGTATTGGAGCCTTCCGCGATTGGGTGATGGGCGATAAGGCAGTCGATGCCTGTTGCGCCGGCCAGTTCAATGGCGCTTTCAGTCAGGGTCATCATAACCGCTACTTTTTTGACGGGCATATCTGGATCGCCCCAGACGAGACCGGGCAGTTCGGTCACAGCTTTGCCGGGGATACCGGAGGTCTTGGTAACTACAAAGGGGTTAGCGCCGCCGTAACCGAAGGAGTCGGTGATGACGCGGCCGCCGGTAATAACGTCGAGGGCTTTGAGGATATCGCGTACAGTTGCCATCAGATTATCACATCTTTCTTATAAGTTTGAGAAAATATTGGTGCAGCCTGCCGCTTCGACACGGGCCTTGATAGCGTCATCGTCGGTGCTGTAAAGATTTTTGGCCTGCATTCGTTCAAAATAAACTGAGCCGGAGAAGGTGTATTTTTTATTGCGTGTCTCGGCGTCCAACATTTGCTTGACAACGTAGCCGATAAATTCGCCGATAGCTGTGGTTTCAGGCAGGATGACTGGCGCCAGACCGTTGGCGGCTCTGGCGGCGTTATGCCCGGCCAGCGAGCCGCTGACGATAGCTTCCGTATGGCCTACCATTGCTCCGGCACGTTCGCCGCCACAGAAAAGGTTGGTTTTGCCGTCAGCCTTTAAGGAAGCATCGACATGGGCGAAATTAAAGTAACGCATAGAGTTGCCTTTGCCGCCGGACAGTGGGTCTTCGAAGCGGGCCCGTTCAAAGCCGGGGATCATACGCAGCTCTTCCAGCGGATAATAAGGCGTCATCAGCTTGGCTGAGCCGGTGTCCAGCAGAACGATGTTGTCGGCATAAGCGTCGAGCGCATACTGCTGGCAGGCTTTCATAGCCAGCTTTTCTTTATGCTTTTTGATTGCTTCGGGGATCGGGACTACGCAGCAGCCTGTCTTTTCCAGCTCGGTAACGATCTCAGGGGCCAGTGATTCTTTGAACAGCTTACAGGAGCCGCTCATGGCGCCGAGACCGGTAGGCTTTTCTGCTGTCCATTCTTCCACGCCGGACTGGGTAGTGACGCTGACGCGGGGGCCGAAGCTGTGGCAGCGCAGGATACACATGGCGCAGCCGTTGCCGTGTTTATTGCAGTTGAGCGGCATAGCCGAAGAACCGCTGACATCTACGAAAGCGTCGGCAGTAAGGCGCAGGCCGCTTTTGGTAATAACGGCGATGATCGTGTCGCCTTCGTATTCCGTTTTAACGGCCGGATCAGCCATCAGCAGCTTGATGCCGCGGCTCAGGAGCAGTTTTTTGACCGCGGGCTCGATTTTATAGATATTGTAAAGAGTAGCGTGTTTATGACCGGGAAAATCCATGGTTTTGTGAGTTGCAACGGCTTCCATAACTGTAAACAGGTCGCCTGCGCCCATGGCGATACATTCTTCGGAGGCAGTATAGCGGCCGTTGTTGCGGAAAATCCCGCCGACCAGCCCTGTGCCTAAAAGCATATCGGTACGTTCGAGCAGAGTTACGTCGGCACCGGCTTTTTCAGCAGTAAGAGCTGCGGCACAGCCGGCCCAGCCTCCGCCGATAACGACGGTTTTTTTCTTGGTCATCCTGATTCCTCCAAACGGGGTAGATTTTTATTTAATTATACCCCTTTAGTATAACAAATTAATAATTAAAGAGTAAAGTACATAAAGTATGTATACATATAAAAAATTGCAGGCTGTACTGGCGCGGCCGGTTGTGGTAAAATAAACGAATAAAAACAGTTCTTGCTGGTGGAGGGATCAAGGTGACCAAGTATAAGAAAAATGGTAAAAAACTGGGTGTGCTGGGAGGAATGGGGCCTGCTGCGGCGGCAGAGTTCCTGCGGCAGCTGGCGGCAAAGTGTCCGGCGGCAACAGATCAGGAGCACCCTGTGGTATATATGATCGGGGATTGTGAGATACCTGACCGCAGCACAGCGATCTTCGGCAAAGGCGAAAGTCCGGCGCCGGTTCTGGAAGCGCGGCTGCGCCAGCTGTGTGATATGGGGGCAGAGGTACTGGCGGTGCCCTGCAATACGGCCCATTATTTTATTGATGATTTTAAAGCTGCTCTGCCGCAGCCGTTAGTGCATATCATTGAAGAAACTGTCCTGGCGGCCCAGCGGCTCAATCCTGAAGGCGCCTGGATGCTGTCGACGCATGGTACGCGCGCCAGCGGTCTGTATCAGAAATATGCCGATAAACACGGTTATACCTTATATCTGCCCAATGAGGAGCAGGCTGAAAAAGCGCAGCAGGCTATCTTTTATGTCAAAGCCGGCGAGCTTGACCGGGCAGGCGCTGTGACTAAAGCTCTCGTAGAAGAACTGTGGCGCGAGCGTGACCTTCCGGTGATGACGGCCTGTACCGAGCTGCCGTTAGGATACGCGGCTTCCGGCCTGCCGCTGGACAGAGAGGTTTCCAGTATCGGGGCTCTGGTCGATGCCTGCATCAGGATGCTGTATGATGAAGTAAAATAAGCATAAAGAAAAGGACTATCTCGATGAGATAGTCCTTTATTTTTGTTTTACCAGCGCCTGCTGGAACCGCCGCCGCCGCCGGAGCCTCCTCCGAAACCGCCGCCACCGCCTCCGCGTCCTCCGCCGCGCAAAAGTGCGAGCAGGATGAACTGAGTGATGATGCCGCCGAAGAACATATGGTCAACGATGACGAGTACGATCAGGCCGACTGCGATCAGTGCCTTCATCCAGCCAGGCATCGGCGTATCGCCTGTGCCCTGCTGGGCGCCGCCGTTATAACGCACACCTTCCAGCTTGACATCATAACTTTTGGCTACGGTAGTTGCGACAGTCAGATAGCCCTGCACGATGCCTTTTTCGTACTGGCCCTGTTTAAAGTAGGGCAGCATCTGCTGGTCCTGGATCCGTCCCGTCAGGCCGTCGGGCAGAACGCCTTCCAAACCGTAACCGACTTCGATCCGCGATTGTCTGTCATCGACAGCTACTAAGATCAGCGCGCCGTTATTCTTTTCTTTATTACCAAGTCCCCATTGCCGCAGCAGTGTCAGTCCATATTCGTCAATGGGCTGGCCGTCAAGTGTTTTCACCGTAACTACGGCGACCTGTGCGGTGGTTTTATTATCCAGATCCTGTCCGATGGCATTAAGGGCCTGACGGGTCTGCGGTGATAAAACACCGGCATAGTCCTGCACGTAGATGCCGGAGGACACGCTTGGCTTAGGTGGTACCTGGATCGCCGCTTCTGCCCCGACGGCAAAGACCGCCTGGATCAGAAGCATCAAAAGGACGAGCCAACGTTTCATAATCAGTGAGCTCCGTTATCGGTTAAAATTGTACTTGCGGAACAGTTTTTGCGCTTTCGTCTGCTTTAAAGTAATCACGTGCGTCAAAACCGAACATACCGGCATAAAGAACAGTCGGGAAGGATTTGATCTTGGCGTTGAAGCCCTGAACTGCGCCGTTGTAATCCATACGGGCTACGGCAATGCGGTTTTCCGTACCGGCCAGCTCGTCCTGCAGCTGCAGGAAGTTGGTGTTGGCTTTCAGGTCAGGATAGTTTTCTGCGATCATCAGCAGGCGGGAAAGAGCGCTGCTCAATTCGCCGTTGGCCTGGCTGGTTTCGGCAACCGTCTTGGCGCCGCCTAATTTAGCGCGGGCATCGGATACAGCTTTAAAAACGTCGCTTTCGTGGGCAGCATAGCCTTTAACGGTATTGACCAGATTGGGGATCAGGTCGTTACGGCGCTGGAGCTGGTTTTCGACCTGCGACCATTTGCCGTTGACGTTTTCATTCATGGAAACAAGGCTGTTGTAGCCGCTCATAATAATGCCGGCGAAAATAACAACGACGGCGATAATAATCATTAAAGTTTTGTTCATTTTTTATTCTGCCTCCAAAGTTTTTTTTACTTAATGCTTATCTTCCATTGTAACTAAAGCGGGGGCTGCTGTCAAATAGCGCAGCGCCTGAAAATGTAAAATATCTGTGTTATTATGTATTTGTTTTATAATATTGCCGTGGATATAATTAAAGCAGAGAGTTTGCCCGCATATTCCTTGTGATATAATGTTGTTAGCAGATCATTAAAGAAGGCGGTGTTGACGTGGGTGCACTTGACGGTATCAGGATCCTGGATTTGTCGCGGCTTTTGCCGGGACCGTATTGCAGTATGCTTTTGGCGGACTTCGGAGCGGAAGTAATAAAAATCGAAGAGCCGGGGCGCGGCGATTATTCGCGCAGCTTCCCGCCATTTCAAAACGGGTTCGGGTACTGGCATTTGCAGCTGAACCGCAATAAAAAAAGCGTTGCGCTGGATTTAAAAAGCGACGCCGGCAGAGCGGCCTTTTTAAAATTGGTGCAGACGGCGGACGTAGTCTTGGAAAGCTATCGGCCCGGCGTTTTAAAGCGTTTAGGTATTGATTATGAGACCGTGAGCAGGCTGAATCCCAAAATAGTTTATTGCGCGATCACAGGCTATGGCAAGCGGGGGCCTTTGGTCGACCAGGCTGACCACGATATCGGCTATGTGAGCCTGGCGGGCATCACGTCGATGAGCGGCGAACCCGGAGGCAGGCCGGCGATACCGGGTATTCTGATGGCGGATATGAATGCGGCGCTGATGGCGGGCATGAGTATCCTGATGGCTGTGCGCCATGCCGAGCAGACCGGGACCGGACAGGAAATAGACATCTCGCTGTATAATACGGCGCTGACCCTGATGCCCGGCGCCGCCAGTTTATATTTCGGCAGCGGTTTCGTTGCCGAACGCGGCAATAACTGGCTGACCGGTGCATATGCCAACTATAATATCTACGAAACGCGGGACGGCCGTTATGTTTCGGTAGGGTGCCTGGAGAAAAAATTCTGGAGCAACCTTTGCCGGGCCTTAGACCGCGCCGACCTTATCGATGCCCTGGACGATGAAGCGCAGCATGAGCGCGTTAAGGACGAGCTGACCGGGATTTTCAGGACTAAAACCATGCAGGAGTGGACGGCTTGTTTGGAGGGGAAGGATACCTGCGTAACGCCGGTACTGAATTTTGACGAAGCCTTGGCTGCGGAGCAGACCAGTGCGAATGCAATGGTGCTGACGGTAGAAGATGAAGAGATCGGCACTTATAAGCAGCTGGGCTTTGCCATGAAAATGTCGGCAACGCCGGGAACGCTGCAAAAACGGGCGCCCAGGCTGGGCGAGGATACGGAAGCCGTTTTGCGCGGCTGCGGTTTGAGCGAGGCTGAGCTGGAAATGCTGACAAAAGAATAAAGGCAGAAAAAACTAATTTTTTATTTATGAAGGATTTATGTTCTATATATAATATATGTTATAATATTATATATAGAATATTTTTTTTGCTTAAAAATATCGTTCGCTATGTAATAACATAGTGGCTTTTATTTTTGTTCACCAAAAGACAGTCGTTGTAATTATTTTGGCGCCATGATCAAAGCGGAGCGGGGATCAGCCTTCGTATATATATGGCAGTAAGTCACTAAGGAGCTGAGCTAAAATGCCGTGGAAAAGGTCTTTAAACAGTTTGGCAATGCTGATGCTGATGAGCAGCCTTGCCAACGCGCAAAGTGCCGACAGTTTTAAAACAGCTGAATATAATGAGATGGGCTATAATGTGCTGGATGCGGTGAATGCGGCGTCGGCTTATGCCAAGGGCTATACAGGAAAAGGCGTCGTTGTGGGTGTCTGTGATGATCCTATCAATTTGCTTAGTCCTGAATTTGATCTAAAGCAAAATTCTGAGATGATCAATGTGGCTGGTGCCGGAGTATATAATTGGGAGAATTTTACTCATGGTACTCATGTGGCAGGTGTCGTGGCCGCATCTAAAAACGGCCTGGGTATGCATGGTATGGCTTTTGATGCCGAGATCAAGGGCTCTACTGCCGGTAGGATTTATTACAGTGACGGTTCGTTTGAGAGCCGCAAGGACCTTTATGCTTATTATGTGCAGCATCCGGAAATCAAGGTTATCAATAATTCCTGGGGAACCGGGTGCTATTTGACGAACATCAATGATAAGCAGGCTTATGAGTTGGTGCGAAGTGGCGTTCTTACTCCTGCAGGCAACCCGGAATGGCAGGATTATCTTTATAGCAATACCATACAGTTCAGAGCAGCGGTGGCCAACGATAAGCTTTTAGTGTGGGCTGCTGGCAACGACGGTCACACTATGGCGAGTATAGAAAATACCAGTCCTGTTTTTGACTGGAGCCTGAGCAACAATTTTATTACTGTTACTGCAAGCGATGCTGCGGCACTGCGGCGTAACAGTAATGGCGGTTTTGATGCAAGCTGCAATTCTATAGCAATTTTCTCCGATCTGGCCCAATATAGAGAGGACTGCGTTTTAAACGCTCCGGGTGTTGCGATTGCTTCCGCTAATGCTGACTTTGCGGCTGCTGGTCAAACGGATGTGACTAAGTATGGTACTTCTCAGGCTGCCCCGCTGGTAACAGGCGTGGGAGCCTTGGTCCAGCAGGCGTTTCCTTATCTTGGCGGCAAACAGATCGGCGATGTGCTGCTGAGCACTGCCAACAATCAGCTTACGGCTGTGGACGGGTTCTTTATAAATGTGCAGGACGATGCTGGCCTATATAAAGTAAATGTATTTTTCCCTGGTCAAAAAACGGATACAGATAAAGCATTAGAGGAAGCTTACGAAAAGAATGGCGAGCTTTTTTATGGGTTTTATGGCATAGAATCAGCAGAGGAGCTAAAAAAAATCAAACTGGATGTTTTTGAAAATGTACCTGTAGAGGCACTGTTCGGGCAGGGAGTGGTTGATGCCGGGAAAGCTGTTCGGGGATTGGGCGCTGTCAATGTCAGGCGGCTGAGTGCCGGCGATATCAGCGATGCTTATACGGTACATGGAAAGGCTGAAAAGCAGGCCTTATACAGCGTGGATACTCAGGGCTGTGATTCTGTCTGGAGCAATGATATCAAAGAAATACGCGCAGGTTATATTGCCGCTGATCCGCTTGGTTCAGGAAACGGCATTGATTTGGCAGGAGCTGACAGCGATGTCAAAGATCTGCATGATCGCTGGCTGTACTATAAAACCAACTGGCTGGATAAAGCGCCGGAAGATAATAACCGTTATATGGTTGAGCAATATATCAAAGACTTCAACAAGCAAATTGCAGACACCGGGCTGGTAGGATTGCACGCCGGGCTGATAAAACAGGGGGAGGGCATTCTGAATCTGACCGGCAGCAATACCTATCAGGGCAGTTCTATCGCAGCAGAGGGCACGCTGCAAATAGATGGCTCTGTGGCCGGCGATGCTTATAGTACAGGCAGTGGCACGATTACAGGCAAAGGCACGGTCAATGGCAGCTTGTATAACGATGGCAGAGTGCAGGCCGGCAGTTATGGCAGCATCGAAAATATGCAGGTTAGGGGCGGCTTCAACGGCAGTGGTACGATATTGCTCAATACAGACGGTAAAAAATATAATTGTCTTAATGTAGACGGCGCTGCCCATATCGACAGGATGGAGGTCAAAGCGGCTGATAGTGCTGCCCCCGGAGTCAGCGGCGTATTTATTACTGCGAATAGCATAGTTTCGGGGAGCAGTACAGAACAGGAGTTTTCCGGGATGCTGGATGCCCAAATAGTAGTCGATAATAAAGAGGGCAAGCTTACTACTTTTGTCAGTAATAATACCGGCGGCAACAGCGCTACCTTTGCTGCTTTGAATAATATGTATTTTTCGCTGGATAGTGACCGGCAAAAACAGATGTACAGGCTGTATGCCCTGGATAAAACTAATGCTGCGGCTGCTTTTTCGCAAATAGAAAATGGGATACTGCTGGATCTGGCCCATGATGCCATGAAAAACGGCTCTGTAATGAGAGCGGTATATGAGCAGCCGGCACTGGCGCGGCAGGACGGATTGTGGATGCTGAATAACAAGCGCTGGGGACGCATTGGCGGCGTAGATGGGCACGGCTATAATCTGACCATTGGCAAGGATTTCATTTCCGATGAACATGGATATTATGGTCTGCTGTTTGATTACGGCAGCAATACTGTCAGCGGAGCTGCGGGCAGCGGCGAATATGACAGTTATTCATTGGGCTTATATGCTGGAAATAAAAACAAACCAGGCAGTATAACAGGCTTTGTCAGCTATGGTTTACAGGCCAATAAGGGGACGGCTTATCTGCCGGTACTGGGGCAGACTGCCGAAAGCGACTATGACAGTAAAACATTGGGGATAGGCGTTGAGTATGCCTATGATCTGGATTATGGAAAGCCGGAAGAATTGTGGCATGTCAGTCCTTATGCCAGGCTCAATTTTACCCATTATAGGCAGAAGGCCTTTAAAGAGCATGGTGCAGGTGTTTTTGACCGCAGTTTTGGCAGCTATAGTGATAATTATGCCGAAGGGGAGCTGGGCTTATCCTTTGACCGCAGTGAGGGTACGGGCGGTTATGGCATTCGCCTGGGTTATAAGCGTATCCTGACTGGCGAGCGGCAGCTTATGGAGGTCTGCTTTGCTGAAGATGAATGCGGGTCCCTGCTGCCGGTACGCAGTTGGGGAGAGGGCAGGAACCATTTTGCGGCGGCGGCTTATGTCAGGCATGATTTCAGCCGAAAATGGTCGGCTGGCGGCAGTCTTAGCGGGGACTGGTCTAATGGCGGACGGGAGATCGGGGCCCGGCTTGACTTTGCTTATCATTTTTGATTTCTTGATAATAAAAAAGACAAAGCCACTGTCACACTTATCACAGTGCGGCAGTGGCTTTGCTGCGTGAGCAATCGGCACATTTACAGTGCGTTTTGGGGGATGGCTCAGCGAACTTGGTATTTAAGTTCTTTTTCCATCAGGGCGCCGTTTTCGGGGTTGAATTTCATTTCGCCGCGTAATTCGGGAGTGTAGAATTTCAACTCATATTCATAAAGGCCGTCGTCGCTGTCAAGTTTTACTTTAGTGAAGGTTGCGTTGGGGAATTCTTTGCGAACGAGGTCCTGAACATCAGCGGCAGAGAGTACGACTCTGGGGCTGCCGAGAACTGTTTGGGCTTCCATTTTGAATTCTTTTACAGCGCCGCCGTTTTTGAGCACTTCAACTTCATATTCGGTGTTGGTAGCGTTGTCGTAGAATTTTACTTCATAATAAGCTGCGTATTTGTGGCTTTCGTCTTTGGTCACCAGATGAGTGCTGCCTGCTGGTACCCACTGAGCAGCGATGCTGCGTGCCTGATCGGCGTTGATGAACTCAGCGGCAAAAGCGGTTGCGGTGATTGCTAATGTACAGATTGCGGCGGCGATGACCGCCAGGATTTTTCTAGTCATGTTGTTTACCTCCTTGCGCCGTTTTTGTGCGGCGTTTTCTTTGTTTTTATTATAACGCGGGAAGATTAAAAGAAGATTAAAAGAAAATTTAATAAAAATTTATTTTAGGAACTTATTTGTTGATTTGCTTTTTTATTGTAAAATTCTAGTAGAAGGCTTCTTGGAAAATAGGAAAGACCAGGTTTTTTTAGGCTTGTGTTATAATAAAAATAATTGAGGAGGTTGCGCCTATGAGGCTTTTATTTGTGGAAGATGAGCCTGACCTGCGTGAGGTGCTGAAAAAGCAGCTGCAGGGCAGCGGTTACAGCGTCGATGCCTGCGGCGATGGTCTGGAAGCGCTTGATTATTTACAGCTTACGGCCTACGATGCTGTTATTTTAGATATTATGCTGCCGGGAGTTGACGGTTTGGCGGTACTGAAAAAAATGCGTACTGCCGGCGATAAAACGCCGGTACTGCTGCTGACGGCGCGTGGCAGCGTTGAAGACCGCGTCGCCGGTCTTGATCTGGGTGCTGATGATTATTTAGTCAAACCCTTTGCCTTTGACGAGTTGGTAGCGCGTTTGCGGGTGCTGCTGCGCCGCAGCAGTGGACAGGTATCGAACGTGCTGCAGTGCGGCGGTCTGGAAATGGATCTGAACAGCCGCCGCGTCAGCAGAGACGGACGTGAATTGCAGCTTTCCGCTAAAGAATTTGCTGTTCTGGAGTATTTACTGCGCAATCAGGGCGTGGTCTTAGCACGCGAAACGATCGAAAACCATGTTTGGGATTACGATTTTGAAGGCGGCTCCAATGTAGTCGACGTATATATCCGCTATCTGCGGAAAAAAGTAGATGACGGGTTTGAGAAAAAACTGATCCAGACAGTGCGCGGCGCCGGCTATGTGCTGAAGGAGACTTTATGAAAAAGCTGTCGGTTAAAATGAAAATAACCCTGTGGTATACAGGGTTGATCGTGATAATTTTGAGTGCTATTTTTGCGGCTGTTTTGCTGGCAACAGACAAGGTGTTGCTGTTGGGTGTACAGAACAAGCTGGAAGAAGAGGTCTATGATTTTGCCGAAGAACTGAAGGTCGACAGCAATGGCCGTCTGCGTCTGGAGAAGCTGGATTTTTTAAAGGATGGGGTCAGGCTTGCTGTCTATCACGAAAACGGGCAGATGATCACGGGACTTGTGGCCAGCGGCCTGCCGGAAACACCCTTTGCAGACGAGCTGCTGCAGAAGGCCGGAAGTGACCGGCAAAACTGGTTTGTATATGACTTTTATTTTAAACCGCGTCATGCTGATAATTTTTACTGGGTACGTGGAACGGTCCCGCTCAGTTCTGCATATGCGGAACGGGATAAGATTTTGTGGCAGTGCGCGTTGTTTTTCCCGCTGCTGATCTTACTGGCGGCCCTGGGCGGCTACTGGATCACTAAAAAGGCTTTTCGTCCGGTAACACGGATCACGGAAGCAGCCGCGCAGATCAGTAGCGGCAGCGATCTGTCCAAGCGGATCGAACTGGAAGGTGCCGATGACGAGATCGATACGCTGGCGAAAACCTTTGACGGGATGTTTGCCAGACTGGAGGACGCTTTTGAAGCCGAGCGGCAGTTTACCGACGATGCTTCCCACGAATTGCGGACACCGACCTCGGTGATCCTCGCGCAGGCCGAATGCGGTTTACAGTCGCCTGATCTGGCAAGCAAACAGCAGGCACTGGAGAGTGTACTGCAGCAGGCCGGGAAAATGTCGAAGCTGGTCAATCAGCTGCTGCAGCTGGCCCGGGCAGACAGGCATAAAGAAAGCCTGCATCTGGAAAAGTTTGATTTAAGCGAACTGACCGAGATAGTGGCAGAGGAAGCCCAGGGACTGGCAGAAGCCAAAGAAATCACGCTGACGGCAGAGATAGAACCGGGAATCTTAGTTGAAGCTGATCAGACTCTGCTGATGCGTATCTGGCTTAACCTGCTGACTAATGCGGTCAAGTATGGCAGGCAGCAGGGGCAGATCTGGCTTACTTTAAAGAGTGACGGTAAAAATGCCGTCGGTACTGTTCGTGACGATGGTATCGGAATCAGTGCGGCCGAGCTGCCAAAAATCTGGAAACGTTTTTACAGAGTCAATACCGCCCGCAGCAGTGGTGACGACGGCGGCACCGGTTTAGGACTGGCGATGGTGAAATGGATGGCCGAAAGTCATGGCGGCACAGTAAGCGCTGTCAGTACCTTAGGCTCAGGCAGTACTTTCAGCTTTACGATCCCGCTGCGGCCTTCGGAAAAATAGATAGGCAAACAAAAAAGCTCACTTCGCAAGAAGTGAGCTTTAATTTCTGGTGGCCCCGGCAGGATTCGAACCTGCGACCTTTTGATTCGTAGTCAAACGCTCTATCCAACTGAGCTACGGAGTCATTAAGGTTACCTAAATGTTTAGGCAACGATGATATTATATCTGATTGCAGTGCTGTTGTCAATAACTTTTGCGAAAATTACTGACACCGTTTTTTGGTGTGTGCTGAAACTGCTCTAAATAGATCGGCTTACGGAGATGTTCGGTCATTTTGATATTTGCTGATCGAAAAATAAAAAACACCGCAACTGCCTGCGGTGTCTGAATATCAATGGTGGCCCCGGCAGGATTCGAACCTGCGACCTTTTGATTCGTAGGCAAGGGTTTTAAAATAAAATCTTGCGTAAAAAATGCCCTGTAAGCGCATAAATACAGCGATTAAGGTATTTTATGTGATCTGTTGTCTGAGCGTGGTAATACCGAAATTTTGGCTAAAAAGACAGTATTTTGGGGTATAAGTTCCCCAACTGTTCCCCGTAATTACAGAAGCACCGTTTATCAAAACGGTGCTTTCTTTCTAAGCAATATTATAAATGTTGGCGGCTGTTTTGGCAATCTCTAAAACTTTGTCCTGCCGGCGCAGGGCATATTTGTTGGTTGTTTCTAAACGGCTGTGACCTACTACAGCGGCAATGTCTGCTGCGGCATAGCCTTGAATAAACATTTCTGTTATAAAGCTGTGGCGCAGATAGTGAAAGCTGCGGTAACGCACGTTAGCATGCTTTAAAATCATCTTCCATGCTCTTTGCATATTACGGACGCTGATAGGCGTTCCGTTGGCTGTGCAGAATAAATATTTACTATCTACATTGCACGCTGCCAAGTAGTCTTGCAGGATTTTACCTATACCGGCATCAAAATATTGTATTCTAACAGAAGCTTTGGTTTTGGTTTTTCCCACATAGGTTCGGCCGTTTATATCAGCTTTTACTGCATCTTTTATTTTGCAGTAATTTTTTTCAAAGTTTAATGTACTGCGCTCGATTCCCAAAATTTCACCTATACGTGCGCCTATAACACTTTCAAGTGAACAGAGGGCATAATAGCGTAAAAATTTAGGAGTATTTTTTAATTTAGTGATAATAAGTTTTATTTCTTCCGGTGTAAATGGTTCATCGTATTCCGGTTCATACTCCGGAACAATGGCTATATCCATAGGATTTTCAAGAATAAGGTTATTTTTCCTTGCAGCTCCAAATAGGATTTTTAAGAATTTATATATCTTTGATTTATTGGAAGCGGACAGATCAGCTTCTGCAATAAAGGCATTGATATCTTCAGGCGTGATTTTATTCATCACTTCGTTTGCCAGCGGATAAAGCTTTGAAGCCAAGTAGGTGTAATAATTAACAGTGCTTTCAGCTATTTTAGGATTAGCAGCCTTATTTTTTATGAAGGCAAAGGCGAAATCCTGCAAAGTAGTATCATAGCTGTATAGCGGATTTAAACTGCTGTACACAAGGCGCATTTTATTGAGCCAGTTGATTACTTCTACTTTATCAACATGCCTGAATTTATGTGGTTTACCGCTGGTGTCGCGCAGTGTGCCGCACCATTTTTGGCGTTCCTTGTCCCATGATAGACCGCCTTCGCCGTTAGATCGTCTTTTTTTCATATAAAAAACCAGCCTTTCTTTAAAATTGTGTATAAAGTAGTAAAGGCTGGTTGCAATATGTTATAATATTAGCGTAATCAGCCTTACTTTTTGCGAGGTGGGGTTATTACACAGCCGTTCGGTGCGCCAACACCGGGCGGCTATTTTTATGGGTTTTACTCTGTATATTCCGACCATTTACAGATTTTACATTCAATGAAATAATAAATACGATCATGTTCATAATCAAAATGTGATGATCTTTCTAATTTTTGAGAGCCACATTGAGGACAACATTTATAAGGAAGTAGATCATCTGAGTTAGAATCATAAATTTTTTTTTTTGTAATATTTTATTTAATTCTAATACAGTAAGTTCATCTGCTTTTGTTTTAAGAAGAATTTGCTTTACCATCTGAGGTAATTTATTAAATGCTGCTATATCATCTTTCGTAGATTTAGTATAATAATATTTAGATATAAACCAACTTATTAATAGCACTTGAAATTATTCCTATCATGGTTTCTAACATCATATATATAATTCCTTTAATAAATATATTTATGTTTCAAGTGGTTTAAATTCAATTTCATATTTTCCTTCTTGAAGAATACATTCATATATTTTTATATTTTTTTCGAAGGCTATTTGAATAATCTGGGATTTTATATGTTCATCCATTTTATGTCCTAAATATACAGCAGAAATCGGAAAGAATTTTATCGTTTTATCTTTTGTATCAATGAAACGCCATTCATTTTCATAAGACCAAATTGCATCTTTGAGAAGGATCTCATATTTGTATAGTTCGAACTTTTGCTCATCAGTAAGTGGATATAAAAGTTGTTTAATTAAAGAATCTGTTAAATCAACTCGTCTATTGGAGTAAGCGACAGGCAAAATATTTGCCCAAAGATAACGATCATGTTCTGAAATTTCTTTGAAATTTGATAGATCATTTGGCATTGTGTACTCTATGCAAAATCCTTTGTAACTATTTGCATAATGTGACCACATTAGCCTATTATAGTGGTTTGTTGTAAAACAAGCGCAACCAAAAATATTCCTTTCATAGAAATTTTGTTTCTCTTTTTCTAAAAAATTTTTTAAAAAAACTTCTATTTCAAGATTAAAATTTAACATGAGAAAATCGACAAACATGTTTAGTTTATAATATAATTTTTCGTTACTACGGTCTTGTTTCAATGGTGGAATATTGAAAATAGAATGAAATTGCTTCGTTTCTTTCAATCTAAGCTTTATTTTAATTGAAAATTCTCTAATCATATCATATAGGTTGTTTGCCTCAAAAGTAATGTCAGCAAAACTTGCATATGTTGATAATGTTTTTTTATAAAAATCATCGGATAAAATACAGAGTTGTGAATCAAATGGGTCGTTGAATTTTTCAGGTGAAGAAAGATAAATAGTATTTGTTTTAAGTGCATCTATAGAATGATTTTCACCGTTATCTTCTGTTACGCTGGAGAAAAATTTATAGAGCTTTTTACCTAGTAAGCTGTTTAAAGTGAATTTTGTAAAATTTTCACTTGTTAGAGATTTGTAAGCAGAAAATGATATTTCTTTATTATTGATTGTTAATTTACACATATAACAAACACCTCAGAAAATAATAAATATTATATCTTCTTCAAAAATAAATTTTAAATTATTGAATAATTTGATCTCCGGTAACTTTCATTTGGTCAAACAAATAGATACCAGTCTTTAAATGATTAATGTCGTTTTCAGTAAGGCGATAGTCATAGTAATGTTCACGTCCTGTTAATCTTATTATAGGATTTTTACCGTTTACAAGTAATCTATATCCTTCGTCAAGGTCTGAAAACGGAACATCTAAAGTTTCATATTTACCACCATAGACTATTTGGGTTGATTTGCCACCGCCAGATTGACCTGCAAAGCAATCTTTAATTTTATATTCTATATTTTTGTCAGCTGTTGAGAATGTAATTTTATCCCAAAATACCCAACCGGTAGATGATGTGAAATTTACAATTTTTGCCCTAAGCCATACTAAATCATTTTTCTTGCCGGCGTACCAGTAAATAGCGTCTTGTGCTGGATAACCACCACTTCCCCAAGGTTTATACCATGTAAGCTTTTCAACTTCATCTGTTTGTTGTGGCATACTATTTAAAATTCGCATTATTTCAGCGGAAGCTTGTTTTTTCTGTTCTAAAGTTATTTCCTTTTTTGAGTTAGAAGAACTGGATGTGCTGGAAGTTGTGCTTGATTTATTATCAGAGCCACAGCCAGCAATAAAAGAAAGCAATAAAACCATAATCAATGCGAATAAAAATTTTTTCATCACTCAACACTCTCCCCGGGACTATAATATTTATTTAATCGTCAATGTGACGATCAGAACTGAAATCAATGAATATTACCCGACCTTGTTTTCGAACGGGTCTTCGCCGTTTTCCGTTGATTCATCTTTCATATTTGCTTTAATGTAATAATCTATACTATTTTCTATCGCCCCTTGCTGTTCAGCAGTAAGTTGGCGGTATTTTTTTATTAGTTCTTTTTCGTGAATACTAATATTATTTTCATCTTGTGGGTGTCCGTATGCAGTTTCTAATACGTCTGAATAATTAATTTCATATAAATTGCATAACTTCACGAAAGTATCTATATCTGGTTCAGTAATACCGTTTTCATAATTCCCTATGGTGTTTCCTTTAACACCTAGTTTTTCAGCTACAAATTTTTGAGTGAATTGTTTGCTTGTGCGAGCTGATTTTAATAATGATAATATTTTTTCATTCATAAGTTCACTCCCTAAATCTTTCTTGATGTTATCTTACTCTAAAATTTTGAATTTGTAAATAAAAATCACAAGAAATTTGATAAAAATGCTTGCAATCACAAGAAAAATGTTATAACATAATATAAAACACAAGAAACTTGTGAAAGAGGTGAAAGAATGTTCGAGTTTAGAAAAATGAAGATTTTTTTTGAAGAACATGGTATTAAGCAAAAATATATTGCTCGAAAAACAGGAATAACAGAAAGAACATTAAGTTTGATTATGAATGGAAAAAGAAAATGCACATTAGAAGAATATGTGAAGCTTTGTCGTTTGGCTGGATGTGATTTTACATATTTTATGAATGATGCAGATGAAAAATCAGCAAAGGGGGCATAAGTATGGAACTACTTATCAAAAACGACGAAAATGACCATCACAAGATAATAATTTATTGTGATGGTTGGAGTGTTGGATATATTGAAACAATTAACAATTGTAGCCAGCATGAATGGTTAGATTTTGATGATCCTATATTATTTGCATTTTTATTGAGCTGTGTTTTTTCGTTTATCGCTGTTATTATATCGGTTTTTGGAAACTAATATATCTTCAGAATAATATGTGAAGCTTTGTCGTTTGGCTGAATGTGATTTCACATATTTTATGAATGATGCAGATAAAAAAATCAACAAAGGGGGCATAGATGTGAAAAGACTATTAAAAAAAGCCTATCTTCATATGATAGGCATAATAATTGCGACAGCGGTAGCTAACATTTTTGCTTATGTTTTAAACGGTGAAGAAGGATTGTATACCACGACTGCTGCCAATATTTTATTGCTTGTTCTAAGCTATTTTTGGTTTCTTTGGTTAATGAAGCGTAATTAGCTTTTTCTTCTGGTGATGCTTCCATTAAGTCAATATTTTCGTTTATTCGATTCCATTTGTCAAATTGTTTTGACTCAAGAGGAAGGCGGCGCATATACAATAGTTTATTTGAGTCCCACCATTTGTTAGATAGTTTAAAGCTTGGGCTAACATAAAGTGATGAATTATCTTCAAGATGTGATTTATAGTCTTCTATTAAAGCTTGGTGCAGTTGAGTAAATTCTGAAATTAATACGTCTAATAGAGCTAGGTTTTCTCGTTTATTGTTTTCAAAATCTTTTATGTACATTGTACTAAATGAAAGAAACCAACCTAAAACGACATAAAATACCTCATTCATAATAAACATCCTTTCTGTAACTATTAATTATAACAGAAAATATGCAGTGAATAAATGTGAATTTATGTGAGAACGATACCTACAAAGAATGAAGGTGAGCCTAGGTATGTGGGAAAGAAAAACAACTGTATGTCCTTTTTGCAGGCATACGGTTGTTAAAGGAAATTTTTGTACGTATTGCAGTAAAAAACTTGTTAAGCAATGCGACTGCTGGGTAAAGAAACAGAAATATAATTGTGGTTTTTCGCAATGTCCTGGGTTAAAGCTTGAATTAATTCGAAGTGCAGGTGAGATAGCTGAAAGGGATCGTAGATGCGATAAGCATATTAAAAAGATTTTTATAAACACGCCTGTCAATCATAAAGGTACTTGTGATGGTTTGCTCAATAAAAAATGCCTGAATGTAGTTTGCAAAGACTGTCGGTATATGTAGAAACAAAAAAAGAGCTTGATAAAAAACTTCGAGATATTCCGGGCGGGAATAAAGAAATTATTAACAAACTCTATGCTGTCATTGATGAAGCCATTATTGACGAATTAATTGTGGCTAAAAATTACTGGAGGGATGAATGTGAATGAATATTTTGAAAAAGAAGATGCCGAACTTGCAGAGAAAATGCAAGCTTGGCTACCGGAAGAAAAATATATTCTTTTGGAACGTCGTATTTTGATTACATTTTTGCGAGTAAATGCCAGGATAAATGCGGTTGAGAAACCTTCGATATTGATCAGAGGTTTAGAGTGTGTAGGAATTGCTTTATCGGCTGGATTTATCGGTGCGGCTGTTGTAGCCGCTATAACAAAAATTTAACAATAACAGCTGAAAGCACAGATGCTGTAACAGCAATAATAAAGCTTTCTATAATATGTTTTGTATGTTCCTGCTTCTGTAGAATCTGATTCTGAATGGCTTGTTCTATTATTAGATTTTCTATTCTTTCCAAACGGTCTTGTTTTAATGAATTATAATCTGGAATTTCCGGTGGTTTTAAATGTTTAAGTATATCTTGTAAATCTTTTGAAGATTGTTTTGATATATCGTCTGCTTCACCAATCGTCATTTTATTCACTTCTTTTCTGTTTATATTTGATGGTACTTATATTTTAACATTAAAAGAGGGTGGATAAAACTGTTTGAATATTAGGGGGTATATGGATGGAAAAAGAAAAAGCTCTGCAAGAGCAGAGCGAAAAAATGTTAAAAATTTTGGCAGAAATAAGAAACGCTTTAGAAATGCTAATTATATGCGTAATATTTCAAGCGGCATATTTGAGAACAGAAGATTATTTTTATGTAGTAATAATGCTGGTGCTTTTTATTGGATATGCGTTTATTCGTCGGAAGTAGAGTGGCGGTCAAGGTAGATCCACCTGATCGCAAGTGCAGTAAATAAAAAGTTTACTAACCATTGTAGTTCGGCTGAATAAAAATCACTCTTAAAGAAGCTCAAAATTAGAAGCAGAAATTCGACAGTAGTTTTATCTAATTTGGCAATAGGTAGTGATGAGATTTCAGCATAGAATGCTTTTGCCTTTTTATGTTTGTATTTTTTACATAAATCATGGGCTGTTTGTTGAGATCTATGCCGAGCTTTCTTGGTAATTGGTTTTGTAAATGTGCTTTCTGTTTCTTCGGGAGTAGTTAAGAAGTCTTCTGGTAATAGCGGTTGGGATAAAGGTAAAGCTGAAGTCTCTAAAAGTTCATTTAGTTGACGTTGTCGCTCGTCAGCCGCTTCAAAGAATTCTTGTATTCTTTCTTGGATGGTTTCGTATCCTTTAAAGTGTTTTTGTGCGATGTCAAACAATGCTTGCTGCCTATCAAGAGCATCCTGCAATCTGGATACA
>HF985589.1:40582-46098 GCA_000431215.1 Prevotella sp. CAG:1031 | reverse complement strand
GCCGACACGGCATGGAAAAACGGACAATCCCCTCTTGATGCCATCCTTGCTCTCGTCTGATAAAGGCGAGCCATTCCGGCATATCGGTTCTTTGGCTGAATAGTTACCACCTTGTAGTGTCGAACCTGTGTCCCTTTGACGTGGCACAGAGGCAGAATTTGCCGTCTTTGTGGGTGAATTTTAACGAAATTTTGGCCATAACTTGATCTTTACGATCCAACAACTTCGATTATGGCAATGCACTGCACATTTCTCATGCACAAGCTACTGCCATCATGTGAAAATAGAGGTTTGCGTCGAACAACCGTATCGTACGAATTATTCAGAAATCTCTGATATTCACTCAGATATGAGAAAGGAGAACTGAAGTATGAATTTCAATTCTCCTTTAGTTGCCTTGGAAGGATTCGAACCCTCACAGGCGGAACCAGAATCCGACGTGCTACCATTACACCACAAGGCAAGGTGTCTGTCATTTACCTCTCTCGGTTATTGACGGTGCAAAGGTAGGTGGATTTTTTGAGTTGACCAAATATTTCGGCAACTTTTTTATCAATTTTTTTCATTTACACGCATCAATAGCTGTCAAAGCCAAAGTGTAGGCGCCGATAGCGATTGCACGGGATGCACCGAGACGACTGATACACACTCCTGTGCGTTTCATCGGATCGTAGCTGACTGTCAGCTCTGTTCCATAAACCTTCAGCGGATGTGCATTCCCTTTGACGAATCTTTCGAATTCCAATTCGTCGTCGAGGTCAAAAACTTCCATCTGAACTCGCTGTAAGGTGTTCCCGTCGATCATACGAATCTTTTCGCGCATTTCTTTCAGCAAAGCCGGCATTATCAGATGAGCGGAACCTGTAAGGCCGCCACCTAACACAACCAGAGAGTCGGTCAGTGTCACGGCTGTGGCAATAGCGTCACCTGCAACTTCGCCAAAGCGTCGGAACGACTCGCGTGCCGCATCGAGGTCACCTTTGCGTCGTCCGTCGGCAATTTCTCCTATCTCTTTCGGCGTTAATGCCGAATTGTCGCCTGAAAGGCGTGAGTATTCGCGTGTGACTGCTCGGATTGAGCAAAAATCTTCGGTCATCAGGCTGTGATCGTATTTATAAGGCAGACAGAATGTCTCTACACAACTGTTATTCCCGATATTGAGCTGTCCGTTAACGACCGACCCTATTCCGAACCCGGTTCCGAAAGTGTAGCCCAAAAGATTGCGGTAATGTCGCTCGCTGCCGTATTCTGCCACTCGGCGATTGATGTCGACAAGCCGCCCGGCTGTCGCCTCGCCAAAGGCAAACAAATCGCCGTCGTTATTGATAAACACCGGTAGTCCGAAAACACTCTCAAGGTAAGGCCCGAGCGCTACTCCGTCGCGGAATGAGGGGAAATTCGGCAGGAAACCTCCAACGATGCCATTGGCATAGTCTGCCGGGCCGGGAAATGAGAAAGATATCGCAACCGGCTTTTCAGGCAGTCCGTTGATAATCTCTCGGAATCCATTGACAAGTTGTCCAAGACAGCGATCGAGGTCACCGGCACAAGATGGCAGTGTAAGCGGTTCTGTAATATATTCGCACCCGCGCATGGCTCCGAACACAAAGTTAGTACCGCCAGCGTCAAGCGTAACTACAATACGTTTGTCTTTCTTATACATAATAATTATTGGTTCTTTCCCGCAAAGTTACAAAAAGAGGCCACAATGCCAAAAGCGAAAAGCTATCGCGCAATTTTTCGCGGTGTTCAAACGTTTTTTATAGGATGAAACCAGACTTGTTCAATATCGATATAGAATCTCCGATGCCTGAAAAGGGCTCACTGCTCATCGCCGAACCTTTTCTGCGCGAAACCTTCTTCAATCATGCCGTAATAGCAATGATCGATTGTGAAGAAGGCCGCGGCTCGATGGGTGTCGTGCTCAACCGTTCTACAGGCCATACACTCGACACGCTCGCCGAAGGCATCTCACGTAAAGTTCCGGTTTTCTGCGGCGGCCCGATGTCCACCGACCGACTTTTCTACATCCACACCCTCGGCGATATTATTCCCGGAGCGTCATCTATCGTTGACGATCTGTTTGTCGGAGGCGATTTTTCAGCTATGCGCGGTTATGTCGAAGCAGGCTACCCCATTGAAGGTCATATACGCTTCTTCATCGGCTATAGCGGATGGGACGAAGGGCAGCTCCGCGATGAAATGGGCAACCATGTCTGGGCAACTTCTCCTATGCCGTCCGACAAAAGCTCGCTGCTGACGGGTGCCGACGACACAATGTGGCACCGCACAGTGCGCGCCCTCGGCACCCCCTACCGCAACTGGCTCTATCATCCGAGCAATCCCTCGATGAATTAATCGGCCGGCTTAATCGCCCGTTTGGGAAGAAAATGATGCAGAAGCAGGAAACCACACAGACCTGCAAGCAGCGAACCGGCGACAATTCCGAGCTTCGCCTCGTTCAGCAATTCGATATCCGAAGGCGATCCGCTTCCGAATGTCAGGCCGGCAATAAACAGCGACACCGTAAAGCCGATTCCGCAGAGAACAGCTGTCGAGGCCATCATTTTCCAGTTGCAGCCATCCGGCATTGGCGCGAGGTGAAGTTTTACAGTCAGCCAAGCCATCCCTAAAATCCCGACCGATTTACCGATAACCAGACTAAGTATTATCGCGAGTGAAATTCCTCCGACTATCGACGATGCTTCGAGGTCGAGAAGAAAAATACCGGTATTGGCGAAAGCGAACAGGGGCACAATCAGCATATTTACAATCGGGTGCAGCGAATCTTCAAGGTCCTGAAGCGGAGAGATAACTTTGTCAGAAGCGCTCTCGACCTGTTTAAGCCAATCCATTTGGTCGTTTGTCAGAATTGTGCGCCGGGTCAGCATCTCATCATTCTCACTGTTGAATCGTCCGATTGCCGAACGCATTTTCTTAATATACATTTTCGGAGCATAAACCGGCTTAGCGGGCACGCAGAATGCGACCAGCACACCCGCAATTGTCGGATGAACTCCGGAATTGAGAAACAGGAACCATACTGCTGCCCCAATCGTCAGATAAAACGCTTTAGTGCGGATTCCGAATGTCGACCCCAACAGCATCAAGGCGAAACCGCCAAACGCATATAACAAATATGTAAGTTCTATATGGTTGGAATAGAAAACCGCGATAACAACAATTCCGCCTATGTCGTCGACGACAGCAAGTGTAGTCAAGAAAATCTTCAGAGCAACCGGCACCCGGCTCCCCAACAACGCCAGAACTCCGAGCGAGAATGCAATATCTGTAGCCATAGGTATGGCGGCGCCATCGGCATAGTCAGAACCGTAAGAAAGCAACAAAAAGATAACGACGGGAACCGCCATTCCTCCTATAGCACCCATAATGGGCAACAAAGCCTGGCGGAACGATGCAAGCTCTCCGACAAGAATCTCTCGTTTTATCTCCAGCCCGATGCTGAAAAAGAAAACAGCCATAAGAGCATCGTTTATAAACTCAAGCAGTGTCATCGGACGTCCCGAATGGCTGAAAACATTGAACTCGCCAACCTGAAGGCGCACACTTTGCTCCCAAAATCCCGCATAGAAATCTCTAACTACAGGCAGATTGGCCGCTACAAGCGCTAGAACGGTAGCGATAAACAACATATTACCACCTGAAACATATCGCCGGAGTGTTTGTGCGGCAGCATAAAACACACTTCCGGAATCTTCTTTTGTGATGTGATTGTCAATACCCGACATTGAATTAACTTTGTTAAATATATAACAAGAACCTTATCACAAATGTTGGTAAGACAAAAGACTACAGTACGCCACGGCAAAAACACCTATATGACCGCTTCGATAAAAAGCTGACAGCATGAACGTTACATAAATTAAACTTTATAATGTTCCAATCTGTTATTATTAACAGAACGAAAATTATAAAATTATTAGTAATTTTGCCGTCGGAACCTAACAAATAGATGCAAACTGAACTAAATAAATAGAGAAATTATGAACACAGAAACAATCGGACAGAATGCCGGCCTTGTTTGGGAAGCCCTGAACCTCGGCGAAGCCCTCGGAACCAAACAGCTTAAAAAAATGACTAAGCTGAAAGACAAAGAGCTCTATGCTGCTCTGGGATGGCTTGCCCGCGAAGGAAAAATCAACTTCCAGGAGGCCGAAGACGCAAAAGAACTCATCATCTCGCTTTTATAAAGAACTGAATCGGCTTCTACAACCGACGCAGCCGAAAACCTTACAGCAGCGGCCGACAGATCTGTCGTCTTTCGAGGATGACATTGCCGGCCGCTGATATTTTGTAAAAATTATGTTATCTTTGCCCCTGTGAAAGCTCAGGTTACAATCAGCACGGGAAGTAATGCCGTAGTAAAGACTCTTGAGGACTCGCCCCGAATCCTCAACTGCCGCGTAAAAGGGAATTTTCGCATAAAGGGCATACGCACCACCAATCCTGTGGCCGTCGGCGATATTGTCGAGGTCCAGGAAACCGGCGACGACTACAACTATATCACAGCTATCGAACCTCGCCGGAATTATATAATCCGACGGGCAAGCAATCTCTCCAAAGAGAGCCATATCATAGCGGCGAATCTCGACAGAGCGATGCTGATCGTCACTCTGGCCCACCCTACCACTTCTACAACTTTTATCGACCGCTTTCTGGCCACGACAGAAGCCTACAGAGTTCCTGTCACTATCGTCATAAACAAAATCGACCTGCTCGACGAAGACGGACGCGAGCTTCAGAAAGCTGTTGAATATCTTTATAACTCGATTGGCTACGACACAATAGCCGTGTCAGCAAAAACAGGCGAAGGAATCGACAGACTCCGCGAAATGCTTATCGGACATATAACACTTTTTAGCGGTAACAGCGGAGTCGGCAAGACAACGCTTATCAACGACCTGATTCCGGGACTCGGACTGCGTACAGGAGCAATCTCTGTCATCCACGACACGGGTATGCACACAACGACATTCAGCGAGATGTTCGATCTTCCGGGGCATCCCGATTCACATATTATCGACACTCCCGGAGTGAAGGGCTTCGGCACGATCGACTTCGACGTTCATGAAGTAGCCCATTATTTCCCTGAGATTTTCGAGACGGGCCGCGGATGTCGCTACAGCAACTGCACCCACACCCATGAACCCGGCTGCGCCGTCCGCGAAGCTCTCGAAGAAAACCGCATAGCCCAAAGCCGGTTCAACTCATATCTCAGCATACTCGAAGATACGACTCCAGACAAATATAGAAAACCTTACTAATAGTTTAGCAAAATGTCAGAAAAGCCACGTATTCTCGTATCCGGCGGAACAGGTTACATAGGCTCCCACACTGTTGTGGAGCTTCAGAAAGCAGGCTATCGCGTTGTCATAATCGACAACCTCAGCAACAGCAACATCGGCGTCGTCGACGGCATCGAAAAAATAACCGGCGTACGCCCCGAATTTGTCGAGGGCGACTGCAACGATATCGAAACCCTCCGCAAGCTCTTC
>HF985589.1:11750-40553 GCA_000431215.1 Prevotella sp. CAG:1031 | reverse complement strand
CGAGACTATCCGGGAGTCAAAGGCATAATCAACTTCGCAGCGAGCAAGGCCGTTGGAGAAAGCGTCCACAAACCCATACTATACTACCGCAACAATCTCGCCACGCTGCTCAATCTTCTCGACCTCATGCCGGAGTTCGGAGTAAAAGGATTTGTTTTCAGTTCGTCATGCACCGTCTACGGCGAGCCCGACGAGAATCCTGTCACCGAATCAACCCCCGTCAAGAAAGCGACATCGCCTTACGGCAACACAAAGAAAATTTCGGAAGACATAATAACCGATGTCGTAGCATCGGGCGCTCCGATCAAAAGCGTCATTCTGAGATATTTCAACCCCGTCGGCGCCCATCCTTCGGCTGAGATCGGAGAACTTCCCAACGGAATACCCAACAACCTCATCCCCTATCTGACGCAGACCGCAATGGGAATCCGCGAAGAACTGAAAGTGTTCGGAAGCGACTACGACACCCCCGACGGAACCTGCATCCGCGACTTTATCGACGTTGTCGACCTCGCCAAAGCCCATGTTATCGCAATCGAGCGGATGTTATCCGACAAATCCGACTCGAATATCGAGATTTTCAACCTCGGGACAGGCCGCGGTCTCAGCGTTCTCGAGCTCATCAATGCTTTTGAGAGCGCCACAGGCGTTAAGGTTCCCCACTCCATGGCTCCGCGCCGCGAAGGTGACATTGAAAAAGTGTGGGCCAATCCTTCACGGGCCAACAACGTTCTCGGATGGAAAGCCGACACCCCGATCGAAGATACCATGCGCAACGCCTGGCGCTGGCAGCAGCGTCTGCGCGAACGCGGAATCATGTAAGCAGCTTCTGCATCAATACAGCATCTACATACCCCCCGGAGCGTCGCAGCCAGTCGCAGCGACGCTCCGTCGCTTTATACCCGGCCGACGTAAAAAGTCCGAGGCTCGCCGCATTGTCGGCGGCGACAAGAGCCCATATCTGGTGCATCCCGTGATGACCGGCAAGCCAACCGGCTGCTATATCCAGAGCTCGTTTAGCATATCCGCTTCCGCGAAACTCTCCACCTATCAGAATTCCCACCCCGACCCGGCTGTTTAGCAGATCATAGCCGAAGAAATCGATGATCCCGAGTGTCGCGCCGTCACTGCGGCGTCGGATCATAAACCTCGCCTGCCCCTCGACCGCCAGGAATCCGCCTCCGTTGTCAATGAGAGCCGACAATGAAGCCCGCGACAGAGGCCCGGCATTATCGCCTGCGCCCCAAAGCGAAGGATCGTTCTCCCATTCGAACATCCGGTCGAGATCTGAGGGTTCGGGAGCTGAGATAGCTATTATGTCGTCACCAAACGTCATTTTGCAAAACTGTCGCTGAAAAGAGTGCGGTTGATAAGCGAGCGGCCAAGAGTAATCTCGTCGGTATACTCGATCTCATTGCCGACCGAAACGCCGCGGGCAAGCTGAGTAATCTTCAGGTCGGGAAATCCCGACAGCTGACGGTATATATAATAATTGGTGGTATCCCCCTCCATCGTGGCGCTCAAAGCAAGAATCACCTCATCGACTCCGCCTGCTTCAACCCGCTCTATCAATGATGCGATCTCAAGACTGTCGGGCCCTACACCATCCATCGGCGAGATAACGCCGCCAAGAACATGATACAGCCCGCGGTACTGGCCGGTATTCTCGAAACTCATGACATCCTTCACCGTCTCGACCACACAGACCGTGGTCGCATCGCGCCTTTGATCGCCGCAGATAGCACAAGTGGCTGACTCCGAGATATTGTGGCAGACCTTGCAATACGTGATCCCGTTTCTGAGATCGATTATCGAATTGCCGAGACTTAACGCGCGTTCCGACGGCTGACGCAACAGATGAAGCGCGAGCCTAAGCGCCGTCTTACGCCCTACTCCCGGCAACCGCGACAGCTCTGTCACGGCTCTTTCAAGCAAAGGCGACTGAAATTCCTGTTCTATCATGCCGCAAAATTAGCGATTTTATTTTTAGGGCTGTTGCTTTTTTGTCTATGTTTGACTTTTTGGTTACTTTTGCAGCCTGAAAAAAACTACTTAATATCTGACATGGAAATTGTCAATACCGTAGCCGCGCTCCGCGAGACGCTCCGGAATCGGCGCACCGCCGGCGGCACTGTGGGATTAGTACCCACTATGGGGGCTCTGCATCAGGGCCACCTTTCGTTGGTTGAACGCGCACGCCGCGACAACGCCACCGTCGTTGTCAGTGTATTTGTCAACCCCACACAGTTCAACAACGCCAACGATCTGGCAACATACCCCCGCACCGAAGAGGCCGACTGCCGTCTTCTCGACGAAGCCGGTGTCGACATAGCCTTCGTGCCTTCTGTCGATGAAATATATCCCGAAGGCAACGACACCCGCGTTTTCGACCTCGGCCCCGTGGCCGAAGTGATGGAAGGAGCAATGCGCCCCGGCCATTTCAACGGCGTAGCTCAGGTTGTCAGCAAACTCTTCGCGATGGTCAATCCAGACCGGGCTTATTTCGGAGAAAAAGACTTCCAGCAGATCGCTGTCATACGCCGTATGATCGAAATCCTTGGCCATGGCCCTGAAATCGTTCCGGTTGAGATATGCCGTGCCGACGACGGACTTGCCCTGTCAAGCCGCAATGTGCGTCTTTCCGCCCATGGTCGCGAGATAGCACCCGAAATAAACCGTATTCTGTGCCTCAGCCGTGAATGGGCACGCGAAGCTTCGGTCGCGGAAGTGGAAAAGCGTGTTATCGAAGCCATCAACGCCGTGTCGCCCGGCGAAATGAAAGTAGAATATTACACAATAGTCGATCCCGTGACAATGCAGCACGTCGACAGCTGGGTTGACGACGCCCGCGGCTGTGCAACAGTCTACGTCGGCGATGTCAGGTTAATCGACAATGTAAAATACTGAAACAATGCAGATAGAAGTTCTCAAGTCGAAACTCCACCGCGTCAGAGTAACTGAGGCAAACCTCGAATATATAGGCAGCATAACCATCGACGAAGATCTGATGGACGCCGCGAATATCGTCGCCGGCGAACATGTTTATATCGTCGACAACAATAACGGCGAGCGATTCGAGACATACGCCATAGCCGGCGAACGAGGCTCGGGCATGATATGTCTCAACGGTGCTGCCGCCCGCAAGGTTCTTCCGGGCGATATCATAATTATCATGACCTATGCCCTCATGACGCCCGAAGAAGCGCGCTCGTTCAAGCCGGCAATCGTATTTCCCGACTCCGAAACAAACCTTCTGCCGAAATAAATCCCACTATACCCCATGTTTGAGAATCTAAGCGAAAGACTTGAACGCAGTTTCAAGATACTCAAAGGCCAGGGCCGCATAACCGAAATAAATGTTGCCGAGACGCTCAAAGACGTCAGACGCGCATTGCTCGAAGCCGACGTAAACTATAAGGTAGCCAAGAATTTCACCGATACAGTCAAGGCTAAAGCTCTCGGACAGAACGTGCTGACAGCCATCAAGCCGAGCGAGCTGATGGTGAAGATTGTCCACGACGAACTTGCATCGTTGATGGGTAGCGAGGCCGCCGACCTGAATCTGTCAGGCAATCCCGCGGTTATTCTTATGAGCGGACTGCAGGGTTCAGGTAAGACAACCATGTCGGGCAAGCTTGCCCGTAAGCTCAAGAGCGAGAAAGGCAAACGCCCGCTGCTTGTGGCAGGCGACGTATATCGCCCGGCCGCCATAGAGCAGCTTAAAGTTCTGGCATCGCAGATCGACGTGCCTGTCTACACCGAAGAAGGGAACAGAAATCCTGTCGAGATAGCCCAGAACGCTATCAGATATGCGCGACAGAACCATTTCGACCTTGTCATAGTCGATACAGCCGGTCGTCTGGCCATCGACGAAGAGATGATGAATGAGATTGAAGCGATCAAAAACGCCGTAAAGCCTCAGGAAATTCTCTTCGTTGTCGACGCAATGACAGGTCAGGACGCCGTCAACACGGCCCGCGAGTTCAATTCTCGGCTTGATTTCGACGGCGTTGTCCTCACCAAGCTCGACGGCGACACACGCGGCGGCGCGGCTCTGTCGATACGCACCGTTGTCGAGAAACCGATCAAATTTGTCGGTACAGGCGAAAAACTCGATGCCCTCGACGTGTTCCATCCGGCCCGAATGGCCGACCGTATCCTCGGAATGGGCGACATCGTCTCGCTCGTCGAGAAGGCACAGGAAGCCTATAACGAAAAAGAAGCCCGCGAGCTTCAGCGCAAGATTGCCAAAAACCAGTTCAACTTCGACGACTTCCTCAATCAGATCAACCAGATCAAGAAAATGGGCAACATAAAAGACCTCGCCGCCATGATCCCCGGCGTCGGTAAAGCCCTGAAAGATGTCGAGATCGACGACGACGCCTTCAAAAGCGTCGAGGCAATCATCCACTCGATGACAAAAGAAGAGCGCCAGAATCCCTCCATCATCAACGCAAGCCGCCGCCAGCGCATAGCCCGCGGTTCAGGCACTTCGCTTGTCGAAGTCAACCGGCTGATGAAACAGTTCGAGCAGACCCGCAAAATGATGAAAGCCGCCACAGCAATGAAAAATCCCATGAAAATGATGCGCCAGATTCGTCAGGCGCGGCACCGCTAATACCAATATTCTTATATCATGCAACTTATTGACGGAAAGAAAACGGCTGCCGATATAAAAGCCGAAATCAAGGCGGAAGTCGAGCAGATCGTCGCAAACGGAGGCAAACGTCCTCATCTTGCCGCTATTCTCGTAGGCCACGACGGCGGAAGCGAGACCTATGTGGCAGCAAAAGTGAAAGCCTGTGAGGAATGCGGTTTCAAGTCTACTCTTCAGCGCTTTGAAAGCGACATCGACGAAGAAACGCTACTGGCCAAGATCGACGAGTTCAACCGCGAATCCGACATCGACGGATTCATTGTCCAGCTCCCCCTGCCGAAACATATCGACGAACAGCGCGTTATCCGCGCCGTCGATCCCAATAAGGATGTCGACGGGTTCCATCCCGTCAACGTCGGCCGCATGGCTCTCGGACTTCCGACATTTGTCAGCGCCACCCCTTCCGGAATCATGGAACTTCTGAAACGCTACGACATTCCGACACGCGGAAAAAAATGCGTCGTTCTGGGCCGAAGCAACATCGTCGGCAAACCCATGGCGATTCTGATGATGCAGAAAACAAATCCGGGAAACGCGACAGTGACAGTCTGCCACAGCGCTACTCCCGACATCGCATCCGTCACTCGTGAAGCCGACATTATCATCGCAGCTCTCGGACAGCCCGGGTTCGTCACTGCCGATATGGTCAAACCCGGAGCGACAATCATCGACGTCGGCACGACTCGCGTGCCTGATGCAACCCGCAAGAGCGGCTGGCGTCTGTGCGGCGACGTTGATTTCGACAATGTCGCGCCCCTTTGCTCGTTCATAACGCCGGTTCCCGGCGGCGTGGGCCCGATGACAATCTGCTCTCTCATGCGCAACACCCTACTTGCCGCTAAAGGAGCCGTTAAATAAGTCTCATAGATATTTTTCAGACACACGGTCGGGGACAGAGGCGATTGACCTCTGTTCCCGACTGATTTTTGTCTGCAATACATCTGAACCTACGAATATTCTTCGTATATTTGCGTTGTTGTGGCGCTATGCGTAACTTCAACGCCATCACCGAAAGCCGATGCCTAAATTCAATCTATACGACCAGAAAATTGACTTCGCGGCTATTAAAGAAACCTGTCGCGAAAAAGGAACACACACGCACTATGCCAAAGATGAACCTTTTGTGCATCAGGGATATGTCGGCAAATATCTCGGAGTTGTTGAATCGGGCTATTTCAAATACGTAACGCTGACTTCGTCAGGCGACGAGGCTGTCGTAGGTTTTGCCTTCGAAGGCGAGATCGTCGCCGACTATTACAATTCGTTTAACGGCCTCCCCTCTGAAATCTCTATAAAAGCCGGCTCGGAAGCAGAAGTATCACAAATCCGGACAGTTGAGGCGCGGGAACGATTTATGTCAGGGACGGCAAGAAAATCCTCCACATGGGAATTTAAAGCAGCGCGATAAGTCGCGGTCGAAATCGACTCTACAGGCGGGAATAAAGGCTTCACGGCCTCTGTTTCCGCCTGATTATCGCTTCAGGCATGTCTTATGCGCATAGTTTTTTGCAGGAAAGTTTGGCGAGCTTAGGCGGAAATTGTATCTTTGTTGGCATTGTAGCAACATATTTGAATATGAAACAATTTTTCATGTCTTTTCTGGGAACCGTCGCAGGCATATTTGTGTCGGGTTTCCTCATCTCGATAGGCTTATTTATTCTGACCGTAATGGCTATTGTTTCGTCGGCGACCCACAGCGAATATAGCGTTAAAGACAAATCGATATTATATCTCGATCTGAGTCGGGAAATCGTCGAACAGCCCGCTTCGCTCGACATTATGGCAAAGCTTACCAATGACGGCCCGTCGGCCGATGTTCTCTACAATATTATCGACGCCATCGACGCCGCGGCCGACGATGACCGTATCAAAGGCATTTTCATCGACGCCAACGGTTCGTCGGCAGGCACAGCCCAGCGCAAGGCCATCATTGATGCTCTCCGCCGCTTCAAAAAGTCGGGGAAATGGATCTATAGCTACGGCGACTACTACAGTCAGGGCGACTACTACATCGCAGCATCTACATCCGACAGTCTTTACATAAACCCTCTTGCCAGCGTCGACATCCACGGACTTGGCGGACGGATGATGTTCTTCAAGAATCTGCTCGACAAAATCGGAGTCGAAATGCAGGTCGTCAAAGTCGGCACTTACAAGAGCGCCGTCGAGCCATTTATCCTGACCGAGCCGAGCGCAGCCTCTATTGAACAGCAGCAGCTCTATCTCGGCAATCTCTGGAAAGACATCCGCGCATCTATCGCCAAAGGGCGCAAAGTATCGGCCGACTCCGTCAACGCATGGGCCAACTCTTTCTCGTTCACATTCGACGCCACTCAGATTATCAGGAAGAGAATTGCCGACGCCTCGGCATATCGCCATGAGTTTATCGACAAGCTCAAGGAACTGACCGATATCGACAAAGACGACGACCTGCGTCTCGTCACTCCCGCCCAATATATCACCTCGAAACCCCATAAGAGCCATAAGACCACAATTGCAGTTCTCTATGCCTCGGGCGACATAACCGAAAGCGGCAAGGACGGCATTGCCTCAGACCGCCTCGTTCCCGAGATTCTCGAACTGGCTGAAAACGACGATATCGACGGACTGATTCTGCGTGTGAATTCGGGCGGAGGCTCGGCATTTGCCAGCGAACAGATATGGGAAGCCCTCGGAGAGTTCAAGGAAATGACAGGGAAACCGTTCTATGTCTCGATGAGCGACTATGCCGCCTCCGGTGGATACTACATATCATGCGGCGCCGATAAAATCTACGCCGAACCGGTGACTATCACCGGCTCAATCGGCATATTCGGTCTCATACCCAACATCCGGGGACTCGTCACCGACAAACTTGGCGTCACCACCTACCCGATTTCCACTAATCCGGCCGGCGCACAGCCCGACATTTTCGCTCCTATGACTGAAAGTCAGCGCGCAGGTATGCAGAGCTATGTCGACCGCGGCTACGAACTTTTCGTCAAACGTGTTGCAGGCGGGCGTAAGAAGACTGTTGAACAGATCAAGGCCATCGCAGAAGGCCGTGTCTGGGACGGACGTGAAGCTCTCAGAATCGGACTCGTCGACAAACTCGGCGGACTCGACACTGCTTTGGCCGACATGGCCAGAGAGCTCGGTGTCGAAAGCTGGAGTGTAGAGCGCTATCCCAAGACCGAAGACGATGTTCTGACAGCACTGCTTATGATGAGCGACCGTATGGAACAGAGCGCACTCGAACGCAAGCTCGGCGATGTAGCTGAAATCTACCGCACTATTGAATCCATCAGGCAATATCAGGGCGTTCAGGCCCGTATGCAGCCTGTTGTAATCGAATAACGCCGCCGGTATGCCCCGCAACAAATTTCTGTCGGTGCTGCTGCTTCTGCCGCTTTCAAAGCTTTACGGGCTTGGTGTGGCTTTACGCAACCAACTCTTCGAGAGAAAAGTTCTGAAGCAGACAGAATTCGACATACCCGTTGTTGTGGTTGGTAACATCGCCGTTGGCGGAACCGGCAAGACACCCCACGCCGAATATATCATTAACTCGCTCCGCGACCGGTATCATATCGGTCTGCTTTCACGCGGCTATCGCCGGTCGACAAAGGGGTTCGTCATGGGCAGCGAGCTGACAACTCCGGCCGACATCGGCGACGAGCCTTATCAGATCATGCGGAAATTCGGTTCGGACATATCTGTGGCCGTCTGCGAAAAACGCGTTGAAGGCATAAACCGAATGCGCGAGATAGATCCGAAGATCGACCTCATAGTGCTCGACGACGCGTTCCAGCACCGCTACGTCAAGCCTACCGTAGCGGTTGTTCTGACAGAATATGCGCGCCCGGCCTTCTCCGACTCGCTACTCCCCTACGGACGCCTTCGCGAACCTGTCTCGGCACTGAACCGCGCCGACATTGTGGTCATTACAAAATGTCCTGAGAACATGAAGCCGATGGATGTCAGAATGTTCAAGGAGAACCTTAATCTGTTCCCATACCAGAAGCTATATTTCTCGCGCTATCTCTACGGACATCTTGTCGCCGTTTTTCCCGACAAAGTGACATCAATACCTCGGCTGGAGCGCATGACGGGCGACGACACGATTCTCGTTGTCAGCGGGGTCGCCAATCCACGCCCGTTCGTCCGCCACATACGCCAATATCAGGCGCGCGTCAATATCCAGCGCTATCCCGATCACGCAACCTACGCGGCTGCCGATATGGAAGCCATACTCCGCAAATTCAGCACAATGAGCGGGAAGCGTAAACACATAATAACGACAGAAAAAGACGCTGTCAAGCTCGCTCATAATCCATATTTTCCGCATGAACTCAAAGAGCATATCTTCTATCTGCCTGTCAGTGTCGACTTTTTGCCGAACCCGATCCACGGCACAAAGTCGCCCGAAGATTTCGACACTGTTCTGCGTCACAAGATAGAACATCCCGAAGCTCTCAAACAATAGCATCAACTGATTTGTTAATCACTAAACCTGATACGCACCATGCTCGAAAAAATCAAAGAAACAGCGGCATATATCCGCTCTAAAGTCACCGATATACCTGAAATAGCCATTATTCTCGGAACCGGCCTCGGATCTCTGGCCGACCACATGACCGAAACAACAGTCGTGCCCTACTCCGAGATTCCCAATTTCCCGGTTTCAACAGTCCAGGGCCACAAGGGGAATCTCATATTCGGAACTCTCGGCAAAAAGCGCGTTATCGCAATGCAGGGCCGCTTCCACTACTACGAAGGCTACGATATGAAGACCGTCACCTTCCCCGTGCGCATTTTTCAGGCCCTCGGCGTAAAAATCCTTTTCGTCAGCAATGCCTCGGGCGGCATGAACAAAGAATTCAAAGTCGGCGACCTTATGGTCATAACCGACCACATCAACCTGTTCCCCGAGCACCCTCTCCGCGGACACAACTACGACGAACTCGGCACACGCTTCCCGCCGATGACCCATGCCTACGACTCGCGTCTCATCGGGCTTGCCGACGAAATAGCCCGCGAAAAGGACATACGGCTGATGCACGGCGTATATGTCGGCGTGACAGGCCCCACCTTCGAGACTCCGTCGGAATACAACTACTACAGCATAATAGGAGGTGACGCCGTCGGCATGTCGACCGTTCCCGAGGTCATAGTAGCCAACCATGCCGGAATGAGAGTATTCGGAATCTCCGTCATCACCGATCTCGGCGGCAAATATGTCACTCAGGTGCCGACCCACGAAGAGGTACAGCAGGCCGCTCTGATCGCACAGCCCAAATGCCTCGAGATAATGAAAGAGCTCGTCAACCGGGCTGAATAAAACCAGATCCTCAATTTATGGAGCAACCCAAGCTTACCGAAATATCGCAACTCGGAGAGTTCGGCCTTATTGACCGGCTCACCAAAGATCTGCCGCATCACAATCCATCGACAGTTCGCAGTGTCGGCGACGACGCAGCCGTGCTTCGTTACCCGGGAGATGTCGACGAACTCGTGACGACCGACCTTCTCGTCGAAGGGATCCATTTCGACCTCACCTACATGCCGCTTAAACATCTCGGCTACAAGGCAGCCGTGGTGAATTTCAGCGACATATATGCCATGAACGGACATCCGCGCCAAATCGTGGTCTCGCTGGCAATATCATCGCGTTTCGCTGTCGAGCACCTCGAAGAGCTTTACGCCGGAATACGTCTGGCGTGTGACATATACGGGGTTGATCTTGTCGGAGGGGATACAACTGCCTCACGATCAGGTCTTGTCATCTCGATAACCTGTATCGGAGAAGCCGCCCCCGACGCTGTTGTCACGCGCGACGGCGCCAAAGACACCGACCTCATCTGCGTCAGCGGGGATCTCGGATCGGCTTACATGGGGCTACAGCTTCTCGAGCGCGAGAAAGTCGCTTCGAAAGGCATCAAAGACTTCCAGCCCGAGTTCGGCGGCAAAGAATACCTTATCGAACGCCAGCTGAAGCCCGAGGCCCGGCGCGATATAGTCACCGCTCTTGCTGAAGCCGGTATCAAGCCTACGGCCATGATGGATATAAGCGACGGTCTCTCGAGCGAATTGCTCCATATCTGCAAGCAAAGCGACACAGGCTGCCGCATCTACGAAGAACGTATTCCCATCGATTATCAGACAGCCATAATGGCCGAAGAACTCGGCATGAATCTCGTCACCGCAGCCCTTAACGGCGGCGAAGACTACGAACTGCTCTTCACCATTCCGCTCTCACGCCACGAAGATGTTTCGAAAATCAAAGGCGTAAGCGTGATCGGACATATCTGCAAACCTGAAATGGGTTGCGCCATGGTCACGCGCGACGGCGGAGAGATTGAGCTTAAGGCTCAAGGGTGGAACCACTGGCAGAAGTAATGGACGACAATCAGTTATTGCTCTCGGAGCTCTATAAAAGAGCCGTCGGGAGCGCTCCTGCGGCCGTAACACGTCTGATAGGATCAGGATCGGCGCGCGCTTACTATCGCCTCGAAGGAGAACGCAATCTGATCGGCACAATCGGCACTTCGGTTGCCGAGAACCGCGCCTTTCTTTATCTCGACAGCCACTTTGCCGAAGCCGGGCTGAATGTTCCCACAGTTGTCGCCGTAAGCGACGACGAAATGGCTTATCTGCAATCCGACCTTGGTGACACGTCGCTTTTCAGGCTGTTGCAATTCAATAACCTGAAGCCCGACGAACGTACCCGCGGGCTGCTTCGTGAAACTATCGGACGATTGCCCGACATTCAGTATAAAGGAGCGCGTAGTCTGGATTTCAGTCACTGTTATCCTGTCGAGAGTTTCGACAGGCGCTCAGTCATGTGGGATCTGAACTACTTCAAATACTGCTTTCTGAAGATTTCAGGTATCGAATTCGACGAAGCAGGACTTGAAGATGACTTTGAGCATCTTGCCGGCCTGCTTCTCGACGACTCCGACAGCGAACCGACATTCATGTATCGCGACTTCCAGTCGCGCAACGTCATGATAAAAGAAAATGCTCCATGGTTCATAGACTTTCAGGGCGGCCGACGGGGGCCTGCTCTTTACGATCTCGCATCCTTCCTATGGCAGGCACGCGCCGGCTTCAGCCATGAGCTGAGGTCGGAACTTGCCGCGCTTTATCTTGAATCGGTTCAGCGATATCACCATTGGGATGCCGATGAGTTCAACTATAGGCTCAGCCTGTTCGCGCTATTCAGAACCCTTCAGGTTTTAGGCGCATACGGACTTCGCGGTCTTCACGAACAGAAGCCTCATTTCATAGAAAGCATTTTTCCGGCATTGAATAACCTCAAGAGCCTCAGCATCGGGCTGGAACGGGATTTTCCGGCACTGTCAGCCGCTGCGGCGCAGATACTTGAATGTCCTCTTTTCAGCCAGCCGACAAAAATTGACGGGCTGACTGTCGAGGTCAACAGCTTCGGCTTCAGAGCCGGCGGAATTCCCCGCGATCTGACAGGCAACGGAGGCGGTTTCGTATTCGACTGCCGCGCTATCACAAATCCCGGCCGTATTCAGGAATATATGCCGTTGACCGGCCTCGACGAACCCGTGCGCCGTTTTCTCGAAGAGGACGGCGAGATTATCGAATTCCTCACCCATGCGAAAGCGATGGTCGGCGAAAGTGTCAAACGTTATCTCGAACGCGGATTCACAAGCCTTAAAGTTTCGTTCGGATGCACCGGTGGACGCCATCGGAGCGTCTACTGCGCCCAGGCAATGGCGGAATGGCTCAACAGCGAATTCGGCGTGGCCGTCGACCTCAACCACCGCGAGCGCGGAATCCGCAAACTCATGCCTGCGCGATGAAAGCGATGATATTTGCCGCCGGACTCGGCACTCGCCTATACCCGCTGACGCTGACGCGCCCCAAGGCGCTGGTGGAGGTGGCAGGCAAGACGGCTCTTGAACGTGCTATTGAGGCCGTTACTGAAGCCGGAGCCCGCGAAATCGTCGTCAATGTGCATCACTTCGCTACGATGGTGATTGACTTTATCGGGAACAAAGACTGGAAGGTGCCGATAAGGATAAGCGACGAGTCGGCACTTCTTCTCGATACCGGCGGAGGCCTTCTTAAAGCGCGGCCCATGCTCGACAATTCCGACGGAGAACCTATTCTGATCCATAACGCCGACATCGTTACAGATATTCCTCTGAAAAAGATGAAGCTCGATGGCGCCGACATCAGACTACTGACATCAAACCGCGAATCATCACGTCGGCTTACGTTCGACATGAACGGGCGTCTGACCGGCTGGCGCAATTTGCAGACTGGCGAAACCAAGGGTAAACCTGATCCCGATGATAAAGCACTTTCTTTCGGCGGAATTCATCTCGTTTCGCCGGCAATTTTCGAGGTCCTCGAAAAATATGCGCCGGCAAACACACCATTCTCGCTGACGCCATTTTATATCGCTAATGTCGAAAAGCTTGACATTCGTTGCTGGCAGCAACCCGGCGGAACACGATGGCACGACATCGGACGTCCGACAACTCTCGAATCGGCCCGCAATGACTTTGCTGATTTGCACATCTCAAAACAATAGAGTATCTTTGCAGCGCCTGAAGCTCGAATGGTGGAATGGTAGACACGAGGGACTTAAAATCCCTTGGCCATAGCGGCTGTGCGGGTTCGAGTCCCGCTTCGAGCACAATTTTCACCCAATGACCAACAAGACTGTAAAAGATTACAAGGTCGTCGACGCCACCAAGCTGGCCGACGGCCGTTACGCATGTCTGGTAATGGAAGCTGTCGACGGCAGTCTCCCCTCCGACATTCTTCCCGGCCAGTTCGCACAGGTTGCTGTAGAAGTTCCAGGCGTCATGCTTCGCCGTCCGATATCAATTAATTACGTTGATTACACTAAACGACAGGTAAGACTGCTCGTCAGAGACGCAGGCCGCGCAACCCATCGGCTCGTCAACGCCAGGAGCGGCGACACATTCAATATGCTGATGCCTCTCGGAAACGGCTTCACGCTATCTCATGCCGGCGAACGTGTTCTGCTCGTCGGCGGCGGCGTAGGTGTTGCTCCCCTGCTCTGCCTCGGTGCGGCTCTTGTTGCCAACGGAGCAAAGCCGGAATTCCTGTTAGGCGCCCGCACAGCGGCTGATCAGCTACAGCTTCCGGAATTCGAGGCACTCGGAAAAGTATATATATCGACCGACGACGGCTCTATGGGCGCCTCCGGCACTGTTGTTGACAATCCTGTTATCGCGAACGAAAACTTCGACCGGATATATTGCTGCGGGCCGATGCCGATGATGAAAGCCGTAGCCTCGGTAGCGCGGCGCCGTGGTATCGATTGCGAAGTTTCACTTGAAAACACGATGGCCTGCGGACTTGGCGCCTGCCTATGCTGCGTCGAGAAAACCGTGAAAGGAAATGTATGTGTCTGCACCGAAGGCCCTGTCTTTAATATAAATCAGCTGACATGGTAAATCTCAATGTTGATCTGGGGCGCGGCCTCACACTGAAAAACCCCGTACTCACAGCGTCAGGCACCTTCGGTTATGGCGAAGAATTCGCCCCGTTTGTCGAACTCGGACGCCTCGGAGGTTTCATCGTAAAAGGCACCACCCTCAATCCGCGCGAAGGGAACGACTACCCCCGCATGGCCGAGACGCCCGCAGGCATGCTAAATGCCGTCGGTCTTCAGAACAAGGGCGTTGATTATTTCATCGAGCATATCTATCCTCGCATAGCCGATACGGACAGCCGGCTGATTGTCAACGTTTCAGGCGCTTCGCCCGACGATTACGCCGAAGTTGCCCGTCGCCTCGCTCCACTCGAGAAAGTTGCGGCCGTAGAGGTCAATATCTCATGCCCCAACGTCAGGCAGGGAGGTATGGCATTCGGCACTACCTGCGAAGGAGCCGAAACTATCACACGTGCTGTCAGAGACGCATTCCCGCGCCACGTTATGGTCAAGCTGTCGCCCAACGTAACGTCCGTCACCGACATCGCTCTGGCCGCTGAAGGTGCCGGAGCCGACAGCGTTTCTCTGATCAACACACTTCTCGGCATGGCTATCGACGTTGAACGTCGTCGGCCGTATCTTTCCACAATTACGGGCGGCCTGTCCGGACCCGCCGTGCGTCCGGTTGCTGTCAGAATGGTATGGCAGGTAGCCAAAGCGGTGAAAATACCTGTTGTCGGCCTCGGCGGTATCATGACAGCCCGCGATGCGCTCGAATTCATTATGGCCGGCGCCTCGGCAATTGAAGTCGGCACCGCGAATTTCGTAGACCCTGCTGTGACCGGCAAGATAGTCGACGGAATCGAGGAATACCTGATCAGAAACGGATTCGACAGCATCGACGCCATTCGCGGCATAATCTGACCTGAAAAATGGTTTTATCCATTCGCAAAGCCGAAGAATCTGACACGGAGATTATCGGCTCAATTTTCGCTGTGGCCCGACAGTTCATGGCCCGGACCGGCAATCCTACTCAGTGGGGCAATTCTTCGCCGGATATGAATCTTGTCGCCGGCGACATCCGTCGGAAAGAAAGCTATGTGATCGAGAGCGATGGAAAAATTGTCGCCACCTTCGCCATGGTCAAAGGCCGGGATCCGCATTACAGCGCTATTGACAACGGGGAGCACTATCTGACATTACACCGGGTTGCCACAGATGGAAGTATAAAAGGTCTGATGCCACTGATTTTCCAATGGGCCGATATGCACTCGCCGATCTTGAGAATCGACACCCACGCAGCAAACGCTCCGATGCTTAACAGAATCGAGGAAGCCGGATTCGTTTTCGACGGCATAGTAACAATGGATGACGGCAGCCCTCGGAGAGCTTTCCACCGCCGCAAGCAGTTCGACTTTCCGGCCAGCGATATTATCAACAGGCTGAAATCCATGCAAGACAGCGACCAGCGTAAAGTTTTGATGCGGTTTTTCAAAACCGGTACGGGAGAATATGGTGAGGGCGATGAGTTTCTGGGGCTGAAAGTGCCGCAGACACGACAGATTGCCAAAGAATACCGACTTAAGGTTCCTTTCCACCAAATTGCGCTGATGCTCGGCTCTGAATGGCACGAAGTGCGCCTGTGCGCGCTACTTCTTCTGGTCGAAGAGATGAAGAAAGCTCAGGGACAACACGCCTCACTCATAGCCGACTTCTACCTTGACTATGCCGAAAGGGCCAACAACTGGGATCTTGTCGATCTATCCGCTCCATATATCATCGGAGAATGGCTATCACGCAAAAAGCCCGACGGAAAATTGCCCTCGACGGATATTCTTATACGCCTCTCTTCCTCCGAAAACCTGTGGCGCCAGCGTATCGCAATAGTGTCGACATACACGCTCATACGTTCGGGAATTTTTGAACCGACACTGGCGCTCAGCAAAAAATATCTGACCCACAAGCATGATCTGATTCATAAAGCCACAGGATGGATGCTTCGGGAAATGGGCAAAAGAGACCTCGATGCGCTCCGCGGCTTTCTCGACACATATCAAAAACAGATGCCACGCACGGCGCTTCGCTATGCTATAGAAAAGCTTTCGGCAGAAGAACGCCGGCGCCGTCTCGCCCGCTAAAGGGGCAAAAGGCGCCGACGATTTTATTAAAGCTTTTATTCAGCCCGATATGTAGGAGCAGCCTTAGGGGCTTTTCCCTTAATAACGTCGTGATAATAGGCGTAGGTCATCGGTACGCCTGAACCGGCTACCGTATCGACCACCCGCGCAACAACTATTATGTGGGTGTCACACTCGACAAACTGCTCGGCCTTGAGAATCAGACGGCCACAGAATTTTCCTTTGACACAGGGCGTCATCGAAATTACCTCCATACCGAACGGCTCATACTTGTCGGTATCACGGCTGCTGAAGAATCCGAACTTGCCGATTATCATCGGATCGGTATCTTCGGCGATTATCGACAACGAGAACCGACAATTCTGACGGATAGCCTCAAGGGTATAGTTATTCTTGTTGAGGCACACAGCAACGCGGGGAGTGGTGCTTGTTACCTGAAAACACGTATTAATAGTGCATCCGACAGCTTTTCCGTCGATAAACGCACCAACGACATAAAGTCCGTAGGTCAGCTTGTATAATGTTGTTAAATCCATAAATTAAGATTTTATTTGATCAGTTCTTTTTCGACTTTCGCTCCACAGACAACGATATAAATGCCGGGAGTGGAAGAACGTTCATTCAGTTTCAACCCCTGAAGCGTATAATATGTTTTCTCGGGATCGATATTTTCAAGCTCAGAGAGCGAAGTCGTCTTGGTTATCGACAGTTTGTTTGTGGCAAAATTAGCAACAAGATCATATTTTCCTGGCTTAATGCTGAATGATTTGGTCGATGACGAATGGAAAGCATCCTCGCCATTAGGCCAGTTTCGCTGCAGATCAAGACTGCCCGACGGAGTCAGTTCCTGACCTTCTTCGGTTGCACCAAAACGTTCGAAACTATTGTTCAGCATATCGAAAGTCAATGCTTTTCCGGTCTGGAAATTGAAATAGTAATCACCGTCGGCGCGAGAATCGGAGTTTTCGAAGACAACATCGGTAGCTATATACGAGTTCCCATCACGGGTGAGAGCCACGGGTGACTCTATATTCCAGTGAGATGAACCCGCGATATTGCCGACCATGAAGAGATTGTCGGGCACATAGACAAATGAACCGGCATCAAGCAATGTCACTGTCTTTTTCTTGAAATCGAAGACTATATCGTATGTTCCTGCGGGCGCTTTCCAGTTATATGCGCCGCCGGGATTATTGCCGACAGTGAAATCACACACATCAGCAGGTTCGTTCAAAGCGATGACCTGATCGGCGCTTGCAGCTCCGTAACGATCAGACTGATTCACTTCATCCCATTTCGTTCCTGTAGCCGTGATGAAAGTGAACTTAGAATAACCGGTAGTTCCCTCTTCTGTAAGAGTAATATTCGGGGCCACATACTGCGCGCCCATCTGAACGAGACGTGTCGGGTCAGAAATCGCCCAACCGTTGAACGTTCCGACAACATACATATTCTTAGGCATTCCGCTGAGGTCTACCCCATCACTCGGATCTGACGCAACATCCATCCACATGCTATATTGGGTACCGGATGCAACTTTGGTGAAAGATGAGAATGTATTATCATAATCTGTTGTCCAACCGATTCTAACGCCGAGGGTTCCTTTCGAGCCATAAATCTTTGCCACATAACAGCCTGTCTCGCTCTTTATGACATCGACTTTGCTCGTGTTGCTTACCCCGCAAGCCTTGCGGGCGAGAATCAGGGGCTTGAGCTGCTCCTTATAGTCAATCCAATGACGAAGGAAGACGCAGGGAGTACCGGGGCTGCTGAGAATGAAGGCGTTCGCAGCCACGACGTCTCCGCCGAACTTGCTGCCTTCACGATAGGTGTCGTGGTTATCAACGAAAGTAACCGAATACTGGGGGTAGCCGAAATGGATCATGCCGGCCGGCTGGTCTGTAGTTCCGTTCGCCTTCCAGACCAACTTCGTCATGTCCCAATAGCCGCTGAAAGCACTGTTGATAGCATACTTACACGGGAAATCGAATGCGGCGCTCGTCTTGCCTGTCGCGTCGATCCACGCCTTGACGGCATCATAACTGGCGTCCCAGTATTCACCGACACAGAATTCAGGCTGGCTGTATTCGTTATAGACTTTGGTATACTGGCCGCCATATCCTTTCACCATGTCGAGCCGGAAACCAGCATAGCCATATTTCTCCATCAGACACTTCTGATAATTCTTACAGTTGTCCTGAACATTGGCGTTCGTATGGTCGAGGTCACGCGCTCCGTCGAAATTGTCGCCGGTATCGTAGGCGCCGGTCGGCGTGGCCTGTCCCGACGCATTTGCGACTTCATCATTGCGGCATATTCCCTCAGGGCCGATTTTCCATTTTGTTCCGTTCCATTCTTCGGTAGGAAAATCAGTCCAGTTCGTAACACCATTTCTATGATTGATAACAACATCAGCGATAAAACCTATGCCTTTTTCCTTGAAAACTCTGATCATATTCAGAAGCTCTTCCTCTGTGCCGAACGACGAGTTGTGGTTCGTAAACCAATATTGCGGCATATAGCCCATCTGCTTTCCGCTTCCACAGCTTCCGCTGTTCGGAATCCAGATAAGGTCGAAATACTTGCTGAGCTCATCGACCTGTGATGTCAGGTTCGTCCACTTGGTGTCCTCATAGCTGTCCCAGTAGAAACCTTGAAGCATAACGCCCTCATATTCCGTCGGAAAACCGGGGTTAGCGCTGATTGATGGCGTTAGAGCCAACGCCAGAAGCGCCTGGCTGATCAATGCAAATTTTTTCATAATATTGTGGCGTATGATTCTTTTATGAGATGCAAAAATACTTAAATTTATTTTAAGCGACAAATTGATGCCATAATCCGAATTCACATTCGGGATGGCTCAGAAATCAAGAAGACGATAATAGCGGCGCGCATTGCTACGCGTTGTCAGGTCGAAATGCCACCACTCGGTTCGCAGCGGGCGCCATCCGGCCGCAACCATCACTCTGCGCAACAGCTGACGGTTTTCACGCTCTTCGGCTGTTATTCTGCCCTGACGGACCAGCTGAGCCTCGCGATCGATATTAGCCTCGGGGCCAAGATGGTCGACGGGAGTCCCCATCGGCAATTGAGCTCCCGAAGAATCGATAATAGTCAGATCCACAGCCATTCCAAAATTATGCAGACCGCCGCCACGGGCCGGATTGGCGACGTAGCGCGCTTTCCCCGTCCCACGGACACTCTGATACATTCGGCGCTGCACGCTCATGGGCCGGGCAGCATCGGTGACAAGCAGACGAAAACCCGGCCTGATTCGCGACAATTCGGCCTGAGCCCGCGCGAGAGCCTGCGCTGCCTTAGGATGGAGATAGCAGCCGTTGACTGAGTCGGTATATAGAACAACCCCGGTGAAATTGTCATCGCAGGCGTAAAGAAGTTCCACGGCAATTCGCTGATCGAGAGTGGTAGCATCTACCATTCCCGACTCGCGGAACAGCTCGTCGAGAGTCTTCGACGACGCGCTTACAGAAACTGCAAGCCCGGTTACTACCAAAAATAAGCGCCAAGCCCGACGGGCCCGGCGCATATTTATATAAGTCATGATTATTTCGTCAACGGACACCCTTTGCATTTCTCTGCAATCTGAGTGAAGAAATCATTGCCCTTGTCGTCGACAAGAATAAATGCGGGGAAATCTTCGACCTCAATCTTCCAGATAGCTTCCATACCAAGCTCGGGATACTCCAAAAGTTCGACTTTCTTAATGGAGTTCTTTGCGAGTATAGCGGCGGGGCCACCGATTGAGCCGAGATAGAAACCGCCATGCTTATGGCAGGCATCGGTAACCTGCTGTGAGCGGTTGCCCTTGGCGATCATTACCATTGAACCTCCGGCTGCCTGGAACTGATCGACATAGCTGTCCATGCGGCCGGCTGTAGTCGGGCCGAATGAGCCGCTGGGCAAGCCTGCGGGAGTCTTGGCAGGCCCGGCATAATAAATAGGATGGTCTTTGAGATACTGAGGCATAGGCTCGCCCTTGTCAAGGCGCTCCTTGATCTTTGCATGGGCGATATCACGGCCGACGATTATAGTGCCGTTAAGCGACAGACGGGTCGAAACAGGATATTTCGACAGTTCGGCGCGAATCTCGTCCATCGGACGGTTGAGGTCAATCCTGACAACATCGCCTTCGCCTTCGCGACGATAAGCCTCCGGGATCAGTTCTCCGGGATTTGAGTCGAGACGCTCTATCCAGAGACCTTCTCGGTTGATCTTTGCCTTTACATTGCGGTCGGCCGAACAGCTGACGCCGAGACCTACAGGGCAGGATGCGCCATGGCGCGGCAGACGGATAACGCGGATGTCATGGGCGAAATACTTGCCGCCGAACTGAGCGCCGAGTCCGATTTTGCGGGTTGCCTCGAGAAGTTCCTTTTCAAGCTCCTTATCGCGGAAAGCATGACCGAGTTCATTGCCATGGTCGGGCAGCTCGTCGAGATATTTAACCGAAGCTTTCTTCACGACTTCAAGATTCTTCTCAGCCGAAGTTCCGCCGATAACGATGGCGATATGATAAGGCGGACAGGCAGCCGTGCCGAGTGTCTTCATCTTCTCGACAAGGAAAGGAATGAGAGTCTTAGGGTTGATAAGAGCCTTTGTCTCCTGATAGAGATAAGTCTTGTTGGCAGAACCGCCGCCCTTCGCTACGAACAGGAATTTATACTCATCGCCATCACCGGCATGAATATCAATCTGCGCAGGGAGATTACATCCGGTATTGACCTCGTCATACATATTCAGGGGGGCGTTCTGGCTATAGCGGAGATTATCGGTAGTATATGTGTCATACACACCGTGAGAGATATATTCCTCATCGTGTCCGCCGGTCCAGACCGACTGGCCTTTGGTAGCGTGAATTACAGCAGTGCCGGTGTCCTGACAGAACGGGAGCTGACCCATTGCAGCGACCTCGGCATTGCGCAGCATTGTGAGTGCCACAAACTTATCGTTCTCGCTGGCTTCGGGGTCAGACAAGATTTTGGCCACCATCTCGTTATGCTCGCGACGCAGCATAAAGGCATTGTCGTGTGTTGCCTGACGCGTCAGAACGCGCAGTGCCTCCGGATCGACCACGAGCATCTCGTGACCGTTCCAATTCTCAACCTTGACATAGTCTGATGTCAGCAGATAATACTCGGTCTTGTCCGGACCAAGCGGGAACATTTCCTGGTATTTGAAAGGTTTTGTTGCCATTTCAGAGGATATTATATCGAAATTGGGTTAAAAATTAATTTTCAGATGAATCTTTAGGCAGTCCGACAATCTCAGGAGTGAAATTAATAGTCAGCGACTCAATCTGTTTCGACGGCTTAAGAGTCGTAACAGTAACCCTGACTATTTTGCCACCGACCGCCTCGCGGTAAGCCCGGGTGATGACTTTTTGTCCGCGCCCCTTACCCTTGAGGGAATATCTATACTCCAACGGATTGTCAGGCTCCTGAATGAGTTCCATAACATCATTGCCCATGAGCAACGAAACAGTAGAACCCAGATCAGTCACTTCTATCGGCGGAGCCTGAAGCGACTGATAAGTCTCATGCGGGCCCGCTGCATCGACAAAAGTGGCACCAGAAGGCACAAACATCTCCTGAGCGCCGGCAACGGCAGCCAATGCGACGAATACCACAATGGGTAATAATCTCTTGAGAATCATAACTGCTGATAATATGCCACAATATTACGAAAATTTCATGACATCATCACACAATTCGTCTAAAAAAGCGCCCGCAGAGTTAAATATAGTTAAACCTTTCGTATATTCAATATCATCGCAGTATATTTGCAGACTCCAACCACTGAAAGGGGCTGACCGGTTTTGACAGCGTGTAGAGGTGGTGAGTAAGCATGCAGAGCAATGATGGCTACGCTCTATAATCAGAGACATCAACAATTTTAAATGGCGAAAACAACTACGCTCTCGCTGCCTGATTGAAGCACAGTAGATCAGCTTTATCGGCGCAATAGTTGCGCCGACGAGACATCACCCGATTGTCGTCGTCCCGAGACTAATCGACAAGGTGGTGCAGTTAAATCGGGAATAGGCAGGTCGACGCCTCGGCCTCCTGCCGAAAATTTAGAGGATAAGGTGCCGTTTGGTGGCCACGGGCCGGGCGACACACGAAAACCAACTTGTGGATAAGCATGTAGAAAGCTCATTAGTTCCGCGTTTGGACGAGGGTTCGAATCCCTCCAGCTCCACTAAGTGTTCCGGACACCTTCCGGACGACACAAGACAAAATAAAGACAAACCGCAGAATATCAGCAAATTCTGCGGTTTTTTCGTGCCTAAAAATGACGACTCAGGACCGTCATCGGACAGAAAAAAGACCGCAACGGACGGCTATTCGTTACCAACTCGTTACCCGATTTTTCAAAATATGAAATGGTAACGATTGGGTAACGATTAGCGCTGCATAAAGCATAATATCAATAAGTTACGAGATGCTAACTCGGACATAAGTCGGAAAAATACGGTCAAAATCCGTACACATGAGCTGTCTTTCAACGCCCAATTTTTACCCTTTTAATATCTGTCTGAATCAACATCACTCTATACATCTCTAATGAGGTTATCGGGCCCAATTTTGATGATGTCCGACATTGGTCTGACATTGGCCAAAATTGGTCTAAGCAAACCAAATGTTAAACTCGTTATCATGTCAAACCACGGTAAAACCGGGTTAATGATAGGTGCTGAGGTGCTGGCGTATGAGAAGGATTTGCTCACCGGCAAAATCCTTTCGGCATTGCATCCTTCAATCCTGACCCGCATAGAGGGCTTCGAGAAGATCGAGCGCGACTTCAACGGATATTTCGATGTCGCTGCATTCAATGCTCCTTTCGGTGATTTCGCGGTTGCGGACCCGGCGTATGCCGTGAGCAAGGAGATCGCCTATCGTCAGGCGACAAAGACAATTCACAATTACTTCTTCCTGAAGGCACTCGACCAAGTGCGCGAAGAACGATGATTGTTACGTCAATTTGTGCCCCTCGCCAATTTTTGCTAACTTTGCACTCTGATGTGCCTATGCATTAGCCTACGAGATGAGCCTGAAGCTATACAATCCTAAATCCACAGAGAATCTTTCTGCTATAAATGGCAGAAAGAATGTTGTCATGTATAGCGTTAGATGTATTTTAACCATCATAATGCTATTTGTTGCTACTATAGGGAATGCTTCTGGCGTCGATGTAGAACGTCTGATAAATTCCTTTGATGGCAGACATAATCAGGTTGAAATAGCCAATAGTTTTTTCAAAGAACTTAAATCGCAGGATTTTATCGATGAAGATATAGTTTTTACATCTTCAACTCCATTGGATTCAGTACGGCAGATGTTCTATTACTGGGCCGGTGAATGGTGCAACGACCGTCAGGATTATGAAGATGCAAAGCGATATGCACTTAAAGCATTACCTCTATATAATGGAAACAGCGATGCAAAAGCGGATTGCCTGAATCTTCTTGGAGTCGTCTTTGTGCGATTGGGAGATTTCGCCTCTGGGGTAACATATACTAAGCAGTGTCTAGATATTGAACTTAAAAGTGGTGACAATGACAGGATTGCTTCAAGTTTCAGCACTCTTGCGGGAACATATATTGCAGCCGAGGATCCGAATGCAGCTTTGAAGTATAGTCTACAGGGGTTGAAATATGCCGATAAGGCACGCAATTCTCTGCGCAAGACCATTCTCATGGGGATGGCTTCTGAGGCATATTACAAGAAAGGAGAATATGAAAAGGCCGTTAAATATGCCGATGAAGCCTATAGGATTGATTCTATTGACGACCGACAGAATCGGGCTGCAATACGCCTTTCTCAGAAAGCCACGGCACTTGTAGGATTGGGGGAATATGCCGAAGCCGAAACTACTTTCTTAAAAGCATTTCCGATTCTGATTAAGTCCAATAATTATCATTCGCTTGCTATTGACTATAATCAGTTGGGCTTCATGCTGCTAAAGCAGAAACGGAACAAGGATGCCATAAAATATTTTCTTGAAGCAAGTAAATTGTTTGATAAGATGGGAGACCTGTATAATCAGGTTCATTCCCAACGCGGACTGTATGAAAGCTATTGGAATATTAATCCGGACAGCGCCCATATTGCCTTGCAGAAATTCAATGTATTAAAGGATTCTCTATATAGGGAGGCTTCTGCGGATGCTTTGGCCCGTTACAAAGTCGAATTTGAAACAGATCGATTGAAAGAAGAGGTCAATGAGCATATTTCTAATAGAAAACGTGACTTTGTTATAGGTGGAATATTACTGTTCATCTGTGTAGTTGGAGGGTTTGCATTATATCGTTGGCGCATCAAACGCTATCGGCGTGAGATGCAGTCATTAATGGCGAAAATCAAGGAAATACAAGCCTCAATTTCAACATCTGACGAAAAAGATACAAAAGATTCCCAGCCTACGTCTGATGAGTCAGATTCGATTTCCGAGTTCGAGAAAATGGTAATAGAAGTCGTTAATGATGGATTGCCTAAAGGAGAATACAGTGTCTCTCATATTGCATCACGCATGAATATGGGTGAGCAAACATTCCGTAGACGTTTCGTTGAAGCCACCGGAAAGTTGCCCAAAGCCTTTATATCAGCAATCCAGATGAACCGTGCCGCCACATTATTGCAAGATAACAAAGATATGACCATAGCGGAGGTGGCCCGCGAATGCGGCTTTGAAGAACTTAGTGCGTTCTCCCGTTCTTTCAAACGTTCTTTTGGACGCTCTCCGTCCGAATACCGAAACGATACAGAGAAAACATCTACATAAGGCATCTCTGCTTCTGTATCGACAATCTTATACGTTGCAGTTCTGAAATCATCATATTTCAGGGCTGCAACTCGTTTTTTACGCCATTTTAGTTGCCCTGATAGTTTTTGACAAGCGTTTGTAAGTTTTTATCAAGCTCGAAGCCTGCTGATCCACTTAGTTTTGCATTTTAGTAATAACTCTTTAACTTCATCAACCAATGTCAGAAATAATAGCCTTTGAAGCGGGTTCCCCAAAACCTCCCGGGAAATCTGATGATGAGTATATGACTCGGTTGACTTGAAACCAATTTATGGAGACACGAGCAAAAGGATCTACATATCAGCAACCGGTCACTGACAGCAATCATAGAATTGTTTGTCAGCAAATGATAAAACATAGCAGCAAGTTCTTTATCGAATGCGGCATTGTGCTTTATCTACTCATGTCCTTATTTCTGGTGTCATGTGGAAACAAGCCTCATAATAATTACGCTGACGAAGAAAATAAATTAACAGATAGTATTGTTTTCGCCAACAAGAACGAGGATTCTCTTCGTGTACTGATATCAAAATTTGCAGAGACCGGCAATTCATATGGAGAAATTATATCATACCGAGAACTCGGACGGATATTCAGAGATAAAAGTCGATTTATAGAATCAATTGGAATTCATAAAAAAGGGTTGGAAAAGGCTGTAGAAATCAAAGATACAATTCAAGTAGTCCAAGCTCTCAACAATATCGCCACTAACTACCGACGTATGGGCATATTGGATGAGGCTGCTGCCTATCATTATCAAGCACTTTCTATTTGCGACGCCTATGGAGACAAAGAAAGTGACGTCGCTCGAAAAAATCGAGTAATATCTCTGAACGGCATTGGCAACATTCACATGACCATGCAAAATTATGAAAAGGCTGATTCTGTGCTGCGTCAAGCACTGGCGGGAGAACACTCTCTTGGGAGCGACTTAGGACAGGCTATCAATTACGCTAATCTCGGCTCTATTTTTGAGGCAAGGGAACAAATGGATTCCGCATTATTTTACTATCACCAATCCATGAGATTCAACCAGCAAGCCCATTCGGAGCTTGGCATTGCCTTATGTCACGGCCATTTCGGGCGACTATTTGAGAAATCCGGCGACCTTGACAGTGCCCTCATAGAGTATAGACACGCTTATGACATATCTTCATCATCAAACGACGTCTGGCATTGGCTTGAGTCCTGTCTATCTATTGCACGAGTAAATATTGCCAAAGGGAATCTTGGCATTGCTGCAAATTATCTCCACAAGGCTGAAAAAGCAGCGAATGAGATAAATTCTTTGGAACATATCGCCGAGGCATATCGATTGGAGTATCTGATGAGCCTAAAAACCGGTAATATCAACAAAGCCCTGGACTACTATATTTTGAGTCAACAGTATTCTGATAGTGTTAACAATGAGAAAAATTTGGTTCAGATGCAAAATACACGTATCAATTATGAACGTGAATTGAAAAAGACCGAGATTGGTCAAATGCAAAAAGATTTGCTGATTGAACGGGCTCAACGCCGTACATATGCCGTCGGCTTTATGATAATCTTTATCATAGCCTGTCTTATAATTGCATTATTAGTCTATATAAATCGTTTGCGCTCTCAAAAGAACAAAATTATACGTCAGTCCGAAAAAATGCGTGCGACTTTCTTTACAAACATTACACACGAATTCCGTACACCGCTTACCGTCATACAGGCCGCCGCACAGGAACTTATTCAAGATAGTGAGCCGGAGAGCATGACATATCAGAATGCAACAGCTATTCTTCGACATGAGTCAAGATTACTTAATCTAATCAATCAGATTTTGGACGTCGCAAAAATGGGTTCTGCAGACGTAAAATCCGCTCAATGGCGACATGGTGATATTGTTGAGTTTGTCAAAGTCTTATGCGATGGATTGAGAAGTTATGCCGCCGAAAAGGGAATCAATATAATTTATGCCCCTGCAGAGGAACCTCTGGAAATGGATTTCATTCCTGATTATGTCCAAAAAATCATCTGTAATCTCGTATCTAATGCTATAAAGTTCTCAGAAAAGGACACTACCGTGTATATAGTGTCAAGAGCGAGTGCATCACAAATCCAACTTATCGTATGTGACACCGGTATTGGAATGAGCCACGTTCAAAAAGAAAACATATTTACTCCTTTCTATCAGGCTTCGGATAACTCCATTAATGCGGGCTCCGGTATAGGTCTATCGGTTGTCAAGATTGCGGTAGAAAAGATGGGCGGTCAAATTGAAGTGCATTCAGCCATGGGTGAAGGTTCCATATTTATTGTTACATTGCCTATGGCAAGAAATGAATCTGATGTGAAGACTTTTGATCTTGCTGAATATTTCAAAAACGATTCATTCAGTAAGACAGAAAAGGCTTGTAGTTGTCTGCCGGAAACAAATTCGGATGACAATCTTCAAGAAGATGATGTCCCTCGCGTACTTATCATAGAGGATACAACGGAAGTAGCCCGTTACATGATGCGGCAACTCAATCCGAAGTATCATTATATCTTTGCCACAAATGGTTGTGAGGGACTTGAAAAAGCAATTCAGGCAGTGCCGGATATTATTATTACCGACATCATGATGCCATGCATGAATGGATTTGAACTGTGTAAAGCAATCAGGGAATCCGAGCTGTTGAATCATATCCCTGTAATCATGGTTACGGCCAAAGCAACACATGAGGATCGTATGCGCGGATTGGAGTTCGGTGCAGATGCTTATATAGAAAAACCGTTCCATGCTGATGAACTTAATGTGCGTGTTGAAAAACTGCTGGAACAACGGCAGGTCCTCCAGAACAAGTATTCCAAAGTCAACCCCGAAAAGACTTCGGAGGAGGGTGCGTCTGTAATATCTGAACCGGATAAAAGCTTTCTCACGAAAGTTACAGATGCTGTCAAAGCACAAATATCCGGTGGTAAAATTGATTACAACCTTCTTGCATCCACGCTCTGTTTTTCTCGTGCCCAACTGAATCGCAAAATTAAAGCGATTACGGGAGAAACCACTACAGACCTTATTCTAAAGATAAAAATTTCGCTCGCAAAGAACCTTCTTGATAATACAGATAAGTCAATAATCGAGATTTCAATGGATTGTGGAATGGATTCAGACAGCTATTTCTGCACAGTGTTCAAGAAAGCTACTGGGCTCACGCCTTTACAATACCGTAACAGAATTAATGGGTAGTAAAAACAGCGTATAGCATATATGCTATATAGAAAGACGTAGCAAGCATTCTGACATATATTTCTGCATATATTTGTGATTGACAGTCATAAAGACCCGTATCCGGTTTTGTCCAAAAAATCAAGAATCCAATCTATATATCGGCTGATATGTTCACTTAAAAATTCTACCATGGCATCATAATAATGTTGTGCAATCAGAAGCAATGGTGCAATAACGCCGAACATTATAATCGTTATTATCCTATTTTCTTTTTTGCTGATTTTCTTGGAAGATTCGCCGGTGCTTTTTTCGTGTATAGCAGAAGTGTCGTTATCTTTATTTTTCATACTAATATGTTCCTTAGACCTTTAACAGATTATTTGGATATCGGACGATATGCCGTTATGAAAAACCCACATGAGTTGCGCATGTGGGTTTTTCATAATGTAAGAGGAATTATTTCACAACTATTTTCTTTCCGTTCACGATATATATACCTGTCGGGAGAGAATGCAGATCCTCTTTAGAGGCATTACGCTTTATGATGATGCCCTGCAGGTTGAATATATCGGCCACC
>HF985589.1:0-11727 GCA_000431215.1 Prevotella sp. CAG:1031 | reverse complement strand
GGCCCCCGCCGTTGTCTCGGCGAAAACATCTTCTATGGCTGCTGACTTCGTATTTTCGAACATGTCCCAACCATAAGATTGCAGATAATCATAATATGCTTCATCGGGAACAATCAGGGTTGCGTTGTCATAGGCTGCATTTGAAAAAGCGTTAAAGCTCTCCATAACAGGAGGGATATAAGAAGTGCATGTAACAGTTTCCAGCCAATCACAAGATGAAAAAGCATTACTGCCGATATTAGTCAGTGATTCTGGGAATTCTATTGCTGTGAGTTTGCAATCAGAAAAGGCTGCTTGACCGATTGTAGTAACTGACTCAGGAAGAGTTACTGTTGTCAAAGAAATGCAACCGCTAAATGCATTATTGCTGATTTCCTCTATTCCTGACGGGATGGTTACTGAAGATAATGATGAACAGTTCATAAAGGCCATTGGCTGCAAATAGTCCATTGACTTAGGCATGTCTATAGATGAAAGTTTGCTGCATCCATAAAATGCCTTAGAGCCTATAGCATACATGGTTTCGGGCAAAGTTGCGGAAGTAAGGGAGGTGCAACCTGAGAAAGTATTGTCATCCACTACGGATATTTTTGAGGGGATGACTATTGAAGAGAGGGCTGTGCAGTTAAGAAAAGCCGATTTACCGATTGATGCAACAGACTCCGGTATATCAAACCGGTCCAGACTTGAACAGTTTCCGAGTGCTTGGTCTCCTATGCGGGTTACAGTTTCTGGCAGAGTCAGATCGTAAAGACTGGAACACCCATTAAATGCATTTTCGCCTATTGATTTCAAAAATGCGGCTTCCTCCGTGTTTACTGTCTTCAGGCTTCGACAACCGTCAAATGTGAATTCTTTAATGTCATTCAGATAGAGAGGTATTTTTATCGACTCCAGTGAGACACAGTCCGAAAATGCATAAGCCCCGATCGTGTTAATGCTTCCGGGCAGCTTAATGTCAGTGAGGGCGGAGCAATATGCGAATGCCTCAGGTCCTATCTCCTGCATATAGTCGCTCATTGTCACCTTCGTTAGGGCTTTGCATTCGAAGAATGCACCACCCCCTATTTTACGGACATATCCACCAATTGAGATGGACTTCAGGTTTTGGTTACATTCGAAGGCTTCATTCCCGATTTCCATTACAGAGTAGGACTTGTCGCCGTTATAAACGGTACCGGGAATTGTGATGTTACCGCTGACGTTTGGATTGTCAGCGACATAGGCTTCCCCTTTCGAGTTAATGCCATACTTGATGCCTTGATAGGTGAATGTTGTCTGTCCGACCGCTCCGATGCAGACAAACAAAATTCCTACCAATGCGATGTAAAACTTTTTCATCATAATTTTAATTTAATTTAAAGGGCTGTTTATTAGTTGATTATATTGTTGTTTTACGAACGGGAGCTCGTATTTCTCTGTCATGTTATTTCACTATCATCATGATCAATCAAAGGTCTCTTCACCTGCTTTATCGAGATTGCTTTCATTGTATCGGATTAGTGCGTCACTCAAAACCATTGCCGGTCCAGGGTATTGTTTCGGTAGAGGTGGCTTCGTAGGCGACGTTCAGCTCGATGAGCTCGATATTTTTGCCCTTGTGGGGAAGGGAGATGTGCATGGGATGACGAGAGTTGTTTATGAATATCCTCTCACTCTCACGCTCGAGTAATTTCACCGATTTGATGTCGGGATAATATCTGATGAGTTTGAACCATCTGGTATACCGGATGTCAGGCGACTCGCCGAGTACGTTTATTGCCAACAAGGTTGTGCCGTCATCGCAGCGCCAGATGCAAGACTCCATTCCTGAAGCCGGTGCACCCCCTCCCAGATAGGACAGATAGCCCGACTTGAGGTCGATTGTTTTTGTGGCACCACCTTCCGGACCGGGTTGCTTGCCATTGATGATGAGCGTGGCCGCATCTTTGATGACATCGTTGTCGACAAAGGGAAGCACGGCCTTGAAGAGTTCGGTAACCGATGGCTTGTCGCCGAGGTAGACGGGATAGGCCCGGGCTGTGTTGAACATCAGGAATGAGTTGCCTTTGTTAGCAATCCCTTCTACGCAGTCTTCGAATGTCATACGGCAGAAATTGCCATCGGGGATGGCGATGATGCTTGCCACAACCTTCTCGCTGTTCTTGTCGCAGTCCTTAAGCTCGACCGTTATGTTATTGCAGCCGTCAATTCTGTAGGTTCCATCGTAAGAAACTATAGGGACCTCGTCGAGAACTTCCACACCGGGAATGCTTACAGTATGCTTGATTTTTGAGAGCCGCATTTTTCCGCTGTCATCGAAGTACATCAGCAATTGAAAAGAGCTTTCGATGGCGTCATATAGCTGCCAGTCACCCTCGAGAAACTGAAAACTTAGAGGTTCTGTCTTTTTCTCCATACCATCTGCGTCTACGGGATAATTTCTGAAATTTGCGGTGCTTCCTGCTTTGGAGTCCCTCTGCTTATTCTTGGCGTAACCGCAAGATATGCAAACGCATAAGAGCACTGCGCCGGCAATATAGAAGTTCCACATATTTTTCATGACGTGTCTTTAAGAATCGCACGGCACTGCATCGATGCCGTGCGATACATAATACAGTGTTTTGTTATATAGCTGTTTCAAAAGTGGAATCCGGGGTGGAGAGGCTGGTCTTGATCAGGAAACCGGAAACTCCCTTAAGTTTCTCCTTGTTGAAGTCCCATGTGAACTGGATGGTTTTGCCGGGCTCATTCTCAAAGACACTGTCACTGTCTTTTGCCAGCTTGTCCACGCCGACGTTGATTACGCCGTCGGGCTGGTCCTCTTTTATAGGAGAAATGAGGATATTCTCATCCTTACCTTCCGGAAGTGCTTTCTTGACTGCCAAGGTAAACGTAGCAACTACGGTGTTTTTGAAAAGTTCGCTCTGAGCCATTGTCACCTTTGCGTCGGAGAAGTATTCGGAGTCGAATTTCACCTCGTAAGCTATGGTGGTGGGATCTTCCGATGCTTCAGGCGCCTCTTGCCCGACCCGAACCGTTGAATCAATGGCCGTTGATCCGTTCTTTTCGCCGGTTCTGTTGCCCCCGCAGGCGCACATAATGGTAGTCAAGAGCACACATACAAAATACTTTGCTTTCATATTTCTTGAATTTACAATATTACTACCAATACTAATTTGTGATTATCGATTTTCATATTCTTATAAAATAAGTCGTTAGTCCAGCCCGTTGAAGGTCTGGCCGTAGGCTATTTGTTTTACATAGACATAGCAGCTCGACCAGCTGCTGGCGATGAAGTAAGGCTGACCGTTAGGACGCACAACCTGTATCTGAACGTCCTTGGATGACTCCGAGCCGGAGTATTTCAGCCGGAAGGTATAGACTGTGCCACCGAGCAACTGAGCCTCCTCCTTACTCTTATAAGTAAGTTCAAAGGTGTAAGGCCGGGTGGGATTGTATCCGTTTTCGGGAGTTGCGTCCTTCAGGAATGCTGCTACCTGATATGGGCGGAAATAGTTGGCATCAGTGCTCTTATACATGTCAAGCAGGCGCTGCTGCAGTCGGTCGGTGAAGGTGGATTCAGTGCACGACGACCTGATGCACTCCAGCCCGATCCTCGATCCGCGCTGGTAGTATACTTCCATTCCCACGAGGGGAAGAACAGCCGCTCCGACAGGGGTGCCTCCAATCTGGGACTGCAGATCCTGAAACGAACTCTGCGAACCGGGAAAGGCACTGAGCGTGACTGTTGCCATGCTGCCTGGTTGGGGATTGTCGATGTCGAAGTCACCGCTAACAGTGCCAGTGACCTTTGTGTTGTCGGGAGATTTTATTCCCTTCCATGTCGGGGTCTCCGGATCGTCCCCGCATGATGCGACACCACACGACATGATTCCGGACATGCAAAGGGCTGTCAATAACAGGTTGAAACCTTTAATTTTCATTTTGTTTTGTGTATATTCTTAGTTATTGATGTATGCTTATCCAGAAGCTTACAATCTTTGCTAAATTCTACAATTTCAGGAATCAGGCCCGGTTGACGAAACATCCGGACCTGATCCGTCTGATAAGATTATTTCACCAAGATTTTCTTGCCGGCGACAATGTAGATTCCGGTAGGAAGATATTTAATATCCTCTCTTGAGATGTTACGCTTTACAAGAATACCTTGCAGATTGTAGACGTCTACATGTCCAAATGTGTCAGCACTGACATCATCAATACCAGCCGTAGGCATATCCTCCATCATGACCATGATATACGCCATGTTGCCATCGATTTCAGCTATAGAACATTCTTCTTCCGGGGGATTTTTAATGTCTAAGAGTGGAATTGTCTTTTCTCCTATTCTAATCTTAAGATCACTGGCAAATGTGTAACCGACGACTGCTTTGAGGTTTATCTGCATGTAATATTTCTGCCCCTCTTCAACAGGTTTGGTATCATCAAATTCATCTATCCAGATTTCCTTTGTTTCGTCGAATTTCAACCAGAAACTTTCTTTTACCTCGACATTTTCATCAGAGACGCTTATTTCGTCAGGATTCGCCAGTATCTGTCCCGGTTGAGGACGAGTAAACCCTGAAATAGTCAGGTCATCTATATCTTGGATTTCCGGCATTTCATCGGCAAGGATAGCAATAGTAAGAGTTCCCTCATAATTAGCTTTGAACATGGTTTGCGCGGGATTTTCGAGGTCTATCTCTGGCACTTCCTTACCATTGAAGAATACTTTCACATCATAAGCGAAATCATATCCGTCAACTGCACGAGCATCAATGCGGACAGCATATTTCTTGTCAGACTCAAACGGACTGTCTGCGTCAGCAAAAACGTAATCACCTTTTTCTTCGCTATATACCAGCCAATAAGCGGCCAAATCCACATTTTCTCCCAGAGAAATATCCTCTGTTGCAGGTTTCTCTCCGATTATAGGCCGGTAAAGTCCGGTGAGCTTAACATTATGAATCAGCGTTCCTTCCTCACGATAAGCGGCTGTTATTTTTACCGGAGCATCCGGCATATACATTGAGGTTGTTGAATGATTTTTGAAAATAACGCTTGCGGACTTGTCGCACTCTACAATCCATTCCTTGAATCTCATGCCGGGAGCAGGTTCATCAGCAATAACAGTAATGTATGTGCCTTGTTTTGCTTCTGTGACTTCAACTTTTTCATCGCCTTCCCAAATGTAGGCTTTGCCGTTGACAACAGTAATCGGATGTGAAACCGGTTTTGATACCACAATTTCCGGTGAGTATCCATAGCTGTATGAGTAATCTTCCTTGATAGTGGGCTTGTCGTGTTCCCATTCCTGACCATCAACTGTCAGCGTATAATCCGTCGCAAGTTTATAGTATTCCTCGTCCACTCTTACTTGGGCTCTTATTCTGTAAGTTCCGTCGGTAAAGATTGTCTGTTCATAATTTTCCCATGTATTATCTTCATTCTTTTTCTGCCATATTGTCATTGAAAACGGGATATACGCCAACGAGCCTTCACTCATAGTAAACTTGGGAGTTTTTTTCTGCTTGGCGTATCCTATTATGTCCATAATGTCAGAAGTCGCTGAGACAGCAGTAACCTCTTTGTTTATCATAAATTCGGGCGAGTGAGCACAACCATAAGAAGATGTTTCGTCGATAACGTGCGCGGGTTCTGTTTCCCAGTTCACACCATCCATGGTCAGAGACCAGTCAGTAGCCAACTTGTAGGTTTTACTCCAGAGGTCCATCTGGATATCCATTCTGTAAATGCCCGGGGTGAATGTCGTCTCATCGTAATTAACCCATTCGTCTGCCTCGGTTTTCTTCATCCATTTAGCCACCGATATGTAAGGTTTGGCACCTTCGCTTGTGGTAATGGTGAAGTCGGGACGCTTACACTCCTTGTCATCGCCGATAATGTCGGCGATATTGGAGGTCGCCGTAACGGTGGAGATTTCAGTACGGGGAAAAGGATCAGTGATTGTTATGTTTGGCGAGTAAACGACAAACTGCGAGTAATCTGGCCCCTGAGAAAACAATGTCTTATCGGTCCATTCTGTGCCGTTTATGACAACGGTAGAAAAATGTTTCAGTTTGTAGTAATCTCCGTCGGTGCGTACCAGCGCGCATAACCTGTAGACGCCGGCATCAAAAGTTCGTCCTGAGTATCCATTCCAGTTTTCTCCACTTTGTTTTTGATAGGTGTATGTCCATTTTGAGAATTGTGCATTGCAGCCATCAGCCACAGTGAAAGTAGGATCCTTCAATTCGCTACCGTATTTCATGATATCCTTGTAATCTGAGGTAGCGGTAACGTTGACTATTTTGTATGAGGCGCCCACACTGACATTTTCTGCCGGCATTGTGAATGAGGTGTTGACTTTATTTGCATCAGCAAATATTACATTCCCGCTCATAGGTCGCCACAGGTAGAACTCTTCGAATTCCGGATTTGGAGCGACAGCTACCAGAATAATTTCTTCATTAGCCTCGGCTCGAGTGACTTCTACCAAAGAAGCGCCGCGTACTTTAAAAGCCTTTCCATTGGTGACTTCAATGGAATACGTCTGTGCCACCGTGTTAAGACAGGTGACGAGAAGTCCTAAAAGGACGAGGTAAATTTTAGCTTTCATGATTGTTGGTGTTATAAAGTTGAAATTAACTTGCAGCAGTCGCGGCAGCAGAATTGTCTGAATTATTAGCGGAATCGTTTGCAGCTGCTGATTTTGCTTTTTGTTTTGATTTCTTCCACAGTAGCCAGATTGCAGCAGTGGCAACTACAATTAAGGATATCCCAATTATGGGACGATAGAAGAGCCATGCTATGGAAATAATCAAAAGGCTCCATACAAAACCTATTACGCTACATACCAATCCAACACCCATATTCACAATACTGCCCAAAGCAGGGAACCACTTGAACAGCATGGAGAGGATTTCAAAGGTCATTTTCAGACCGCCTATTGCCATTAGAATGCCTACCAGCCTGAGTATCCATGTCAATGTAGAGTTATTATTATGCGCACCCTGAAACATATTTCCCATGCTGACAGAACCCATTTCCACGCGAGAAAAATTATTTCCATTAGCAGACATGTATGGTTCGAAGGTGTCCCCGCTCACTTTTGCAATCAGAGAGATCTGCGCCGATGGAACCGCCTTGAATATAACACGGACATCGCCTATCTGCGGATTGCCAGAGCTTTTACCAATGTAAGCTGTATTGCCGCTAACCGCCAGATAGGGAATCTCCTTCCCCGTGGAGTCGGCAAGTTGCCTGACGTCAACTCTGCCGGACGCACGTAGACTTTCGATGATGTCATGGTTTAATGTCGCCTTTTGAACTGAATCCATCGAAAGGGTTATGTCTTTCTCACCACCTATGGAGTTTTTGAGAAAATCAGGAAGATTATATGCCCCGAATGTGACGTCTTCCGCCAACTGTTTCTTATTCTCCAGTTCGGTTATCACAAAGTTTGAGTTCTGGTAAGCCGGATCATGGAACTCTGCGGAGTTTATAGGGGTATCGGTCCACTTTTTCTTATAGGTGTAGGTCGTGACAGTTTCTTCCGATCCTCCGAACTTCTCGCGTTTTTCTTCTTTACTGTATTCCTGCCACTGGTAATATTCCACATTACGAATCAGTTTGATGGCAGGCACAGCGGCTCCGAACATTTCGTCGCGCAGTGTGTCGTGTGATTCTGCCATTGCAGTAGCGTGAATCAGTTGTCCGTTAAGATCAGCCTTGACTTCTGAAACATTGTCGACATGCACAGCCGTACCCTGTGCCTCTTTAATCGTTTCTGCCGTCTTTACAGCTCGACCTTCATTCCAGAACAGCAGAACCGTGGCTCCGACGAACATCGCAAGCCCGGTGCCTATTTTCTTGAATGAATTAGACAGACGGCTTCCATAGCTTGTGGTATGGGTCTCTTGATACGCCATAGTTGATTGGTTTAAGTTATTGTTTGTTGTCGCAAAATTAGCGGTAATGAATCCGAGGGGATTTCAATCCAAGAACATTTTATTTCAATCCAGGACCAAATAGGCTGAAAATCATCCGAATGTTCCTCAATTGAAACTGTTTGTTCCTGAATTGAAACCCTGCCAAGCCGCATATCTATAATTTTGCCGACGAAACAAATCGTACAGATATGAAAAGAGCGTTACGGGCAATATTCTCCCTGCTGCTGATTGCCGCCTTCGTGCAATCGGCTCAGGTCATTATCGCGGCTGGTACTCCTGATATATTTAAGGAATTGGGAAAACAAATAAAGGATGACATTTCCAACGAACTGCGCAACGGCAGCAGAAATGCAGTGCGAAATGCTACTGACGAAGCACGTCAAAAAAAGAATAAATGTGTAATCATATCCATGCCAAAGGGTCGATGTATCTGAAGGTTCACAAGAAGAAGTGTGACACGACATACACTGGCCTTCGTTAAGGCGAATTGCTCATCATTCTAAATATATCGAATATGTATAACGAAGAAGAACAGCACTCCACGACCGGCGACATTCGGCCTGACGAGGTGCAAATCCTGATTGATCAGCGCATGGCATACCTGATTGAAAAAGAGAGAGAAGAGGCTGATATGATTAAGTCAGAATCAAATGCAAGCAATCGAATGAGTTTCCGGAACAATGGATTTAGTCGAATCAAAAATTTGTTTGGGGGTACTCACAACAAAGATGATAAAGAATCGGCATTATTAAACAACATGCAAAATAAGAACACAGGTTATGAATAAAGAAAACTGGATAGCAGTCAGGAAGAGCAGTCTTTACGACTATTTCAATCTGCCTCCGCAAGCTAAGGAACAGGCGGAAAGAACATTTGACGGCATGCTGAAATTGGCTGAAGAGTGCAAAGATCAGGCAGAGTTCGAGACTCGGCTGGCCTCATCGCCGCTTACACAGGAATACAACAGCCTTTTCCAACGATTTTCCAAATACGTCAAAATGCCTGACGGTATGCCTTCACAGACTGATGTAATAAAAGGAATGGCTACAAATACGGCAAAGACATCCGTTGCTACCATAGTTCGTAATCAGGCGCGCAGCTGGCTGATCAACGCATTGCCCGATGAAGTGTCGGATTGGCTTATATACCGATGGTACAAAGTGCCCGTATTGGGTGAAATCCGTTCGTTTTTCAACTTACGTGACAGTTTCCGTCGTTGGTTCGGACTTAAGAAAAAGAAATGATTAAATAACCCAAAAAATAACATTATGAACACCCTTAAGAAAATCGGCAGTATCGTGCTCGCAGCGATACTCATGACGGGCGCGGCATCGTTTTCTGCCAACGCCCAGTTCAAAGGTCTCGGCAACAAACTGAAAGGCAAAGTCGAGAAAACGGTCAAAGAAAAAGTAGAGAAAAAGAAACACGAAGCCAAAGAAGCCGTGAAGAAGTCTACGGGAGTTGACTCTGAATCCGACTCCGGCACAGTTTCAGGGTCTTCAGAATCTGAGGTTGGCAGCTTCGATTACAAAAAGGCCTACACACCCGGACACGAGGCAAAAGCTGCCGATCCGCTCGCCACTTCAACTGAAGTGTGGGAAGGATTCAACAAAAGTGTCGGACAACTTCACGGAGCGTATGAGAATATGGCGGATTTCACCGTAAATTATCAGCCATATTATGCCGACAACAACAAGTATTACTGGGTTTTGAACAAAGATTCCGAGAACCGTATCCTCAATGCATTTCTGAGCATTTTCAAGTTACAGATGGCTTCGGATATCGACCATAAGAAAACGCTTGACATGTGGGGAGAAGTAGAGGACGGTATGGTTATTCCAGCCGATGAGATGTTTCTCAATGCATATCAAACCCAATATATAGCTGACCCCACATCCACCCAGGCTCTGCTCTTTTATCTATATGCGGATACCTATCTCAATAATATGGCCTTTAGCCAGTTTAGATATGCTCTCAAGGACAACTTCACCACAGAAGACGGCAATATCCTTCCCAAGAATTTTTATACCCAGAGAAAAGAACGTCGTCAGCAGGCTGACCAGCTGGCGAACACTGTTGCGTCATACGATACAATGCTTGGCTGGGCGGAGAAGTATTTCGACAACGCCTATTCACAAAACGATCCCTACGCAGCTTATTTCCAGTTGCTTATTGGGGAAAATATCCTAAAGAACTGCCTCCCGAATCACAAGGATTTCAACGAAGACGACACACGTTACCGCAAACTTGTGGCAAAGGTCGACGGCTCGAAAGGATATAAAATCCAGCAGGCGTTTGTATCCTCATTTGTCGATCCAAATTTAAGACCTGACTGGATACCTAAAAATCCAGGCGCTCCAGTTGCAATGCCCAAAGGAGTAGCCGTAAGTGCAGCGGTTCAGAAAGAGGCAGAGAATGCCGCTAAAGCTTATGCCGGGAATTACTATAAAAAAGTGATTTTCAAGAATGGCAAATGGTTTGACCTGAAATCTCATGAATGGCCATATCGGAAAAACGGTGAAGAGACATGGGTATATATCATCGCTGAATTTCAGGGAAAGAGCTATATTCTTGAAACCGGTCTTACAAGAGACGTTAAAGGCAACAATTACCGCATTCAGACGCCGGTAGGCAATGTGGCTCAACCGCTACAATAATTAGTATGAGACAACTTAAATATCTGGCAATGGTATCCCTCTTGATATGTTGCATCTCTTCATGCTCCAACAAGAGTAATACTGATACCGGCGACTCATCACAAGCAGACACAATACAGACAGAAATGACAACACCCGTAGACCACATAGTAACTCCAGAGTCAGCACGCACTCTGGCAAAGAAAGTCTCCAACAATGAGGTCTTGACCACCGACGACTACAATGCAATGCTCGACTACGTATTGGCTATGGGCAGCAAAATGGGCGAGGCCATGAAAAAGGTTGATATCGATGCCCTCACGAAGATTCCCGAGGAATATCCCGAATCCGATATCTTCCTCAAGGCTCTTGAGGATGCAGCGGCTTCCAACAAACTCGACAAAGGCCAGCTCGACAAAGCCAAGCAGTTCAAGAAACTCATAGGCGAAGACGAAATCTGATAAGGCTTGAGGAGTAAAAAAACTAATCATAAACCAAAATAATGAAGAAAAAATTCAAAATTCTTCTGGCAGCTGTATCCTGCTTCGCCCTCACGGGCTTTATAACAGCTTGCTCAGGCAGTTCGAAAGGGTCGAACGACAGCCCACCTGAAGAGAACGAGGCTTCTGAAGAAGTTCAGCAGACCCCTTTCGAGGCTGCCGCACAGATTGTGAAAGACCTTCCGAATGATGACGACGAAATGACCGAAACCCAGACAAAAGAGTTTCTTGACCAGGCACAGTCTCTCTGCGAGGCAACCAACGGGAAACCCGCAGAAATCGAGATTGCTCCCGGTCTTGAAATAGGGCTCTCCAACGTGAGATATGAAGACTGGCGCCCCGGAAGCAACTCAATCGAGGTGGTTGTCAAAGGCGACTTCGACAAGAGTATGGCTGACTTCCGTGTTCTGTGTCTTGACAAAGACAATAAGATTGTATTCAACAACATGCTTTCAAATAATACGGATACAAATCACAAGCTTGTCAGCGGTTGGATTGCTCCCGATAATGCCGGGAAATGGGGCAGCGTCGTTAGATTCGTACTCGTTTCAAACGAAGTCGGAGCCCCTCTTAAAACCGGTGACATATACAATCAATAGTAGTCAAAGAACCTATTGTTATTACCCTTGCTTCACTCCGATTATAATCGGAGTGAAG
>HF985588.1 GCA_000431215.1 Prevotella sp. CAG:1031 | reverse complement strand
TTGTGTAGGCTAAGCACCCAGCGCCTTATCATATTTCTATGGTAGGTTTCCAAATGCTCGCCCCCCGAACCGGACTTACACCTCTCAGCGTATCCGGCTCTCCACTAATTTCAGTCTATCTTTCCGTCATGTATCTTCTTGTGACAACTCCTGCACACGGCAATCGTCTTGCGTTTACGGGCAATCATGTGTCGTTCCCAGCTTTCCTTTCCCTGCAAGTTCTTTAGCTTCCTTACATGGTGCATATCAAGGTCGTCTGTCGCTCCACATAGTTCACACTCACGGGCTTTCAGCCTTTCAACAAGGCTTGTCCGCCCCGCAGTATAAATTGTTCGTGGCATAATGTCACATTCCGATTTATAGGTGGGCTTCTTTCGTTTGAAGCCACCGTCGTAAAAGTATCTTTCCTTTACACCAGTTTTAGTCATGTGCGTTACGATAAACCTACCGTTCTTACGATATTTCTTGTTTACCTTACGTGTTCGGCACTTATATTTGCCTGCAAACGTTTTGTACATG
>HF985587.1:10871-31701 GCA_000431215.1 Prevotella sp. CAG:1031 | reverse complement strand
GCATATCGGTTCTTTGGCTGAATAGTTACGCCGCGGCATGCCGCGACCCTACACGTCGGTTGTTATTTGCGGAATGGGTCGAGGGCCACGGTCGGCGAGCCGTTTTCGAAGCACCCCATGCCGTAGCCGCCGTTATAGCCGGCCGGGGCCTCAGGTTCCCAATAAAAGATGCCTTCGACAGGAGTAGTTATCATACGGGCGATGAGATCGCGGCATAGTTCGGCCTTGTCGTGAGGCATGCCGATCTCGCATATCATAACCGGTCGGCCGTAACGCTCTTTGAGATACGAGATGTTTGCGACACAGTCGTCGACAATCTTTTTCCAGCCGCCAGGCTGCCCCTGCTCTTCGGCCCAGTAGGGGTAGAGCGACATGCCGATCATATCGTATTTACCGCCGTTGTCTTCGAGCAGGCCGAACATGCGGTCGTAGCGCCAGCGGTCGTTGCCGGCGTCGAGATGGACAATGACTTTCGCTTCTGGAAAGACAGCTTTAACGGCGTCGTATCCGGCGTTGTTGAGAGCTGTGAGCTGTGCCGGATTGTCGACCGAGCCGGCCGGTAGCATCATCCCCGGCGTAGTCTCGTTGCCGATCTGCACCCATTCGGGGGTTACTCCGGCGTTTTTCAGGGCTTTCAGCACCCCGTCGACATGGTTGGTGACCGAGGCTTTCAATCCGTCGAACGACAGACCTTTCCATGCTTCGGGCATTTTCTGGTTGCCGGGATCGGCCCAGGTGTCGGAGAAATGGAAGTCGATCATCGTGCGCAGGCCGAGAGCTTCGGCGCGGCGCGCTTTAGCGACGACGTCGTCGGTCGAATTCCAGCCGTCGGCGGGATTGACCCATACGCGCAGGCGAATTGAATTGACTCCGCAATAGTCGCGCAGAAGGGCCATCAGCTCCATCTCGCGTCGTTCGGGAGCGGGAGTGTAGAAGCGCAGCCCTTCAGATTCCATCTGCGTCAGCCAGCTGACGTCGGCTCCTCGGGCGAAGCCTGTCTCTTTGACGGGGATTACCGGGTCGGGATCGGGCTGCTGGGGAGTGGAGGGCTCGCCGTCGGAGCATGAACTGAAAGTCAGAGCCGCTGCGGCGAGGATTGAAGAGAATATCTGGGGCATTTTCATAGGTTTCCGTTTTATTAAAGGTGTTGGAGATTTACTCCGCAAAGATACTCACTTATTTTTAAAGAGCTGAAGTAACGGTGTTGTTACAGTCTGCTACAATTTACTGTTACAGTATTGTAATAGTAAAAAAATATCAGCAATATACTGAAAATCAGAATTATAATACGATGTGTCATTATTTTGTAACAGAATTAACATTTATTTGCGCTTTTAGCTGTTCATCTCCTGATTTTCGAAGTAATTTTGTGTTGTCGATAATCACCAATCGAAAAAACGACGTTACAACGATAAAAAAAATTCTATTATGGCAGCTTCAACAATTTTCCAGAGCAAACTGATGGACCTTCAGTCCAATCTTCTTAATTTCGCCTATATGCTTACCGGCAGCCGCGATGATGCTTACGATCTTCTGCAAGACACCACCCTCAAGGCTCTCGACAACGAGGCGAAGTACGTTGACAACACCAACTTCAAGGGCTGGGTGTTCACGATAATGCGTAATATCTTTATCAACAACTACCGCCGTCAGGTTCGTTGCGCAACAGTAGTGGATCAGACTGAAGACCTCTATCATCTCAACATCAGCCAGGACTCAGGCATATCCTCACCGGAGTGTTCCTACGCCGCCTCGGAAATCACCGAAGCCATCAACTCGTTCCCCGACTGCTATCGTATTCCTTTCTCGATGCACGTTGCCGGCTATAAATACAATGAAATAGCCGACGAGATGCATCTTCCTCTCGGCACAATCAAGAGCCGCATATTCTTCGCTCGCAAAAAGCTTCAGGAGCGTTTTGCCGACTATCGCTGATATTCGGTGCTGTAATAGATTTATCTCAAAATACACCGGCATAAAACACACGCCGAGAGGTCGCGCCATCGCGCGGCCTCTTTCCTTTCTGGAATTATGAACTCGGCGGCGTTTTATCGGGATTAATCCTGATTAATCCCGATAAAACGGGGGCATTGGGGAAAAGAAAGGGAGGCCGCCCGGCCTCCCTTTCGGAGCGGTTAGCGGACGGCTACTTTGTAGCTCTTGCCGGCTACGGTAACGATATAGATTCCCTGAGCGGCGGCGATGCGTGTCTCTGCGCCCATTGTGCCGCCGGCCATTATGCGTCCCGAGAGGTCGCAGACGGTAACTTCCATGCCTTCGGCACCGAGGATGTTGATGCATCCTTCGCTTCCGAATACGTGGACACCTTCGGCCGTGGCTGTCGAGATGCCTGATTTGGCGCTGACGGTAACGTCGACGGCTGTCATCGGCGATTCGCCGTTGCTGTAGCGTGCGGTGATACCGTAGGTGTAGGTGCCTTCGGGAAGGGCTGTCGGGCTCTTGTAGGCGGCTGTCTCGGTCTGAGCGATCACTTCGGCTTCCTGATAGATGTTGTAGCCGAGAAGTTCGGTCGATTCGCGGCCGGCAGCCTCATAGGTGATGTCGTCGAGCATGAGCATGAAGCCGTCTTCGCAGAAGCTGATGTTGCGGACTGCCATACGCTTGGTGCCCTCGGGGAGGTCGAAGCTGAATTCGGCCCAGTCGCCGTTGGTGTTGACGGCGTCGCGGTCGACGGCGGTGAACTTGTCGGTGAACATCGGGCCGTCGCTGTAGAGAACTTCATAGCCGGCGCGGTAGTTCGGGAAGTTGCGCATGAACATCTTGACGGTCTGGGCTTTGCCGGAGAGCTCGGGCGAGATGAACCAGTCGTTGGCCGAGCCTGTTCCGCCGGCGGGGTTGATCGACATGAGGAACTTCGAGCCTGTCTTGGCAGGGAAGCGGCTTGCGGGCAGTGCGCCTTCGGCGTTGTCGATGACGGCCCACGATGCGGGCTCGTTGCTTGTCAGGCCGGGGATTACGATGGCATTGCCTGTGCCGTCGTTGATTCCGAGAATATTGCGGCCGTCGGCGTCGTAGGCTGTCCAGCCGTTCTGAGAGGCCACGCCGGGCTTCCAGTCTTCAAACGATTCGGTCTTCACGCCGCCTTCGGCAACCTCGGGAGCGTCCCATTTGAGGGTGACGAACATATCGTCGTCGGCCGTTCCCTCGACATTGGTCACTGCGGGCAGATTTCCGGCCACGGTCAGTATGGCGATGTCGTTGACCTCATTGTCGGCCGGTTCTTCGTCGGCTTCGTAGTTGACCTTGAAGCTCAGGAGATGTTCGGTTGCCATGTCGACCGAGGGGAAGGAGTGTCCGATGGTGAAGGCTGAGGTCTTGCCGGCCTCAATGGCAGATACCTCGGCAGTTCCGGCGAGTTCACCGTCGACATACATCTCGACAGATTCGGGAGTGGCGTCGGTCTTGCCGTTGTTGCTGATATTCAGTCTCGCGGTGAATTTTTCGCCGGGAACAACGCTGACAGGGACGGCATAGCTCTGGATGCTCAGGTCGTTGGCGGGAATCTCGCGGATGTTGATGTTGTCGATCGAGGTGAACTTGTAGTTGTTACATGTCGCTTCGATGGCGCAGGTGACGACGTTGTCGGTGTAGTCGGTCAGGTCGACGGTGATCTTGTTCCAGCCGGCTTTCCCTTCTGTGAGGTCTTCGATCGAACGCGGCTCGCCAAGCGAATGCCACTTGTTGTCGAGATAAGAGAATACCTTGAATTCGAGGGTGTTCTTGCTCGGGTTGGAGCCGTCGGCGTTGGGGTTGTAGACCATGAGGGTCATGCAGGGCGATTCGCTGCTGCCGAGGTTGACCTTGCCGGTGTAGAGGCGTCCGGTCGAGCCGATATAGGGCGATTCGAGAGCGATATAGGCGCCGTCGTTGTCGGCCGACTTGAATCCGTCGATTCCGTCGGTCATGATGCCCCACCGGCACATTCCCTCGACTGCTTCGTCGAAGATTGCGGTGGCTGCTCCGGGATAACCCTGTTCGGTCACGAACGATTCCTTATAAGGCATACGGTAGGGACGTCCGACGTTGATATATGGGGTGATGACGCCCGACGAGCCGTCTCCTTTGGAGTTGCGGGCGCGGATAACGAAGCGCATCATCTTTTGGGAGCCTGTCGATTCCATAGCCTTGAACTCAGCTTTGGTGCCCTTGAAGTCTTTCAGAATCGGGGTCTCGTAGGGCTGGCCGGTCTGAATCGAAACGTCGAAGCGCGAAATGTCGTAGGTGAGCAGTTCGGGATTCAGGGGATAGCCTTCGACATCTTTTGTCGGGGCTTCCCATTCCATGACTACTGTGCCGTAGGGCAGTGTCTCGGTCAGCTCGATCTTGTCGGGGTCGGGATAGGTGGGACGGTTGATGCCGACAAAGGCGTCCTGATAGGTCATGCGGCCGTTCCAGCCTGCACGGGCCGAGAAGATGTAGGGCAGATCCTGTTCGACGTCGACGGTGATGGCGATCTTCTGGCCCGGATAGCCGCTGAAGTTTCGGTTGGCGGGTGTCTGAACGCCGTTGACGAAGAACATGCACGACTGCGTTGAATTGGCATTGAGGTCGGCACCGTTGAGCGACTTGGTCGGTACGGTGAAGTTCAGCTCGGCCTTGAGAGAACCGTCGGCTGCCGGAATAACCTCAAGAATGCCGCGGTCAGGGGCTGTACCCGTTATGGCCGACGAGATTGTGAGGTCGTCGAGGAAGACTTCCGAACCGCTGCGGTTGCCCGGTTCGCGGGTGAAGTGGAAGCCGAGGAAATACTGGCCGTTCTCGGTCACGGTGATATATTCCTCGCGCAGTCCGGCGAAGATATTGTTGGCCTTGTCGAGGGTGATGTCTTTGAGCACTGCGGTGCTTTCGTCGCCCATGAGAAGTTCGGGATCGGCAGCTTTACCGAGATAAACGTCGAGTTTGCCGCCTTCGTCGCCTCCGGCTTTGGCTATGAAGCTGAGGTCATAGAACATGTTGGCCGAGAGGGTAACGGGAGGCGTGATGAGCCAGTGGTCGTTGCCGAGATCGCTCGGATAGATGCGGACCATGTTGCTCCGGAGGTCGATATTGTTGGTCGAGCCTGTGTTGTTGATGGTCGTGAAGCCTTCGAGCGAGCTTTTGGTTCCGAAGTCGTTGGAGTAGGGGGCTGTCAGCACGAGCACTCTGGCTGCTGCGCTCTCGCCCTGACCGGCGGCGTTGAACGGAAGGATGGTGTAGACGTTCTGGCTGCCTGCGACGATCTCTACGTCAAACGAGAGCTCGGCGCCCGGAGTAAGGTCTTCGGTGATTGTTTTGTAGGGTTCGCCGTCTTTGAGAATCTCGACTTTGGTGAATGAGGTGAGGTCGGTGCCGCTGATCGACTTGGTCGGAAGCTTGAACGAAACCTTGCCGTCGCTTCCGCCGGTGGCGCTGTAGTGGACTTTGACGTCGGTGGGAAAGCTCGGCAGCGAGGCGTCGACTTCGATAATGTCGAAACGCTTAACGCGCAGATAGTCGCTGCTGACTGTCTCGGGCAGATTGCCGAGGAGGCCCACGAAATACATCCCGTCCTCAGGAACCGAGAGGAACGATTCGTCGGTGACGGTCAGATTCATGTCCATGCCGCCGGCGGGGAGCGGACGGTCTTCCGCTACCAAAATGTCGAGGGCCTCGTTGGTGTTGCTCTTGCCTGCCTTGATGGTATATTTCACGGCGCCGTTGCTTGAACATCCGTTGAGTTTCACGCGGTAGAACTTGTCTTTCTTCAGCAGCAGACCCGGAGAAATAAGCCAGTCTTTATACTGACGGTTTGTTCCGTATTCGCGGCTTATGCTGACGCCGACATGGCCGCCGTTGGCGCCATAATATTGCCAGCCATACTGACGGTCCTGGTCGAGGGTGAACGCTGTCAGCGACTTGTCGTTGTTCATTACCGGATAATACGGAATATCATTGTTGAGGCAGAGATAGTTTGTGGCGCCCAACAGCGAGGTGGTGTTGTCGTCGGCGACGGAGTAGACGTTATATTGCCAGCCGGTCGGCTCGGTGCCGAGAGTGAAGGCGTCGTCGGTGAGCGACATTGTCGTGCCGTCTTCCGAGGCTGTGGCTGTGCCGGTCAGAACACGTCCGCCGGGTGCCTGAACCTGATAGACGGTGCCTTCGGCGGCTGCCGGCCATTCGATTCTGACCTTTCCGTCGGCGGTGTAGATGGCTTTGTAGAGATATTTTGCATCGGCTATGGTGTTACCTACCGTAACGTCATATTCGATGTTTGCTCCCGCGCCTTTGTCGTTATAGGCTATGGCGCCGTAGCGGTGGGCGCCCGGCTGAGCGAGCTGGTCGCTGAAGGTCAGCGTTGCGCCCGGTGCAGGCGATTCCCATGTGTTGGCTACGCCGCCGTCGCGGTAGAGCTCGACTTTCGTGTCCGACGAGAGTGCATTGCCGCGGATGTTCAGCGTAGGCACGGTATAGGTCACTGTTGCCTTGTGAAGTCCGTTGGGGTCGGCTATAGCGCTGATAACGCCTTTTCCGGGAGCATCCATCGACTGCTCGATGAGCTTGAAGTTGTCCCAGTACTGAGCGCCGGCGCTCGATTTCGATGTCATGTGGAGCGCAAGATAGTATTCGCCGTTTTCCGGGACATTGAAATAGGTCGAATAGGTCTTGTAGGCTCTGGCTTCAGCCGGTTCGTTCTTAACTTCGAGAAGCACGGTGTGCTCGTCGGTATAGACAGGCTTGTTCGCACCTTTCTTATACAGGCGTATTTCAAAAGTGCGGTTCGTGCCCGTCGGGTCAGCATAGTTCGACTTGGCGTCGATATCGAAGCGGTAGTCTTTTCCGGCGGTAAGTTCGAATCCGTCGGGCGTGAAGAAGATGATCGCTTCATTAGGGTAATTGGACCTCGCACCGTTGACCTGTAGTTCACCGCTGCTACAGCGAAAGTTATAACTGTTCCTTGCGATTGCAGAACTGGTCCAGTTGCTGATTGTGTTGTAGGCCGTAAAATCCTGAGACCATGGCACACTGTCGGCCGCAAATCCGTTTGCCGCCAATAGCAATGTCAGTGCTGATGTGAGTAAATACTTCATAAGCATTTTAATTGATGGATTGATGATATGTATGTTCAGATTAATTCGGATGAATTGACATTGCCAAAGTTAGGCGCGAAGCAACTTTTTGCAATAAAAAATGCATAGACAAACAATAGACATCTGTGTGTTAGAGCCTTTTTTCGTCGGTTTTTGGAGCTGAAATATAAAATTTGTAACTTAGCGGCATGAAGATGCGACAAGCTATAGCCGTATTGTTTGCGGCCCTTTTGTTCATCGTCCCGGCCTGCCGGAAGACGCCCGAAGTGCTGTCATCGCGCTATCCATGGCCTGTCAGCGGGGTGGCCGCGGCCGACACCGCCATGCTGCGCCTCCACGACATTATCGGACGCAGCGGATCGCTCGAGCTTCTGGCGCGCCGCATCGACGAGCTTGCCGCCGAATCGCGCCGCCATCCCGACAATCTTCTGCTGGCAACGCGCACTTCATACTGGCGTGCACGCTATCTTTTCAAGGTGAACCGTTTCGGAGCCGCCTGCGACACTCTTCGCTCGGCCATCTCGCGACTCGACTCGGCCACCCAGTCGTATGATTTTTTCAAGCTGCGTTCCGAGCTCGAGCGAACCGAGACCGACGGCGCCCTGCGTTTCCGTCTGGCTCAGGAGAATGTCGATTATTTCCTCGGTGTGGGCGATTCGCTCTCGGCGGCCCATTCTCTTCTCTCGCTCGGTCTGATATGCCTCAAGGCTGCCGACAGCATCAGCGCCGCCGACGCGTTCAGCCGCGCCGGTGAGATATGGCGGCGCGCCGGAATGACGTCGAACTACACAAAGAACCTCATCAACGTTGCCCTGTCGAGCCGCGACAGCGTCAGAAACTCGATCTACCGGCGTCTCTACGGGTCGCTGACCATGCAGGCCGATACCGCCGCATATCAGCTTCTGCTCCAGAACATAGCGGCGGCCGTCGACACCCCAGCCTCATATCCCTATTCTGAGCGTGCCATAGCCATGGCCGGAAACAATCCGCGTTACCTCTCGCGTGTCGCTATCCACAGAGGGCTGCTTGCGCGCCGCTATCTGACCACCGATCCGCGTCTCGCTCTCGAAATGGCCTCAGAAGCGTTCAGCAGCGGTGCTTTCGAAGCCGATACCCGCGAGGGAATAGCTATAACGCAGGTGCTCGTTGAGGGATGGATGGCTGTAGGAAATATCGACTCGGCAATGTGGTATCTCCGCCATTTCAACGACGCTTTCGGAGCCGAGCAGAAGCGTGCGCTCTCTATCTCGATCGAGTCGGGACGTCATGCCGCCGCCGAAGCCCGGCTGACGGCACGCATATCGAAAGAGCGTCAGCAGCGGACGTTCCTTATCATTGTGCTGGTAATCGTCACCGTGGCTTCGACGGCGATGTTCATGCTCTACCGGCGCGCCAAAGAGCGCGAGATGAGAGAGAATATGGCTGCCGCCATGTTGCGCGAGTCGCAGAGCCGTCTGGCGCGCGAATCGGTTCTGTTCGAGCAGAAAGAGAAGCTTATCGACGACCTTCAGAACCGTATCGAGGCTGCCGCCGAGTCGGGCGACCTCTCGCCTAACCGAGCCGGGCAGATTCTGACAACACTGAAAGTCCATGCCTCGGGCCGCGAGGAACGCAAGGCGTTTCTCGACATCTACGACCATCTTCTTCCGGGACTCGCGCGCCGCCTGAAAGCCGATTTCCCTACGATGACCGAAGGGCAGGTGAAACTCTGCGCCTATATCGGCGCGGGAATGTCGAATGCCTCGATAGCCAAACTGCTCAATATAACAGTGCAGTCGGTGCGTACGAACCGCTACCGACTGCGAACACGTTTCGGCCTCGCCCCCGGCGACTCGCTCGAGGACTTCATCCGCCGCTATGTAGAATAAATTTAACTTATAAGTCTTATAAAAGTTATAAAACTTAGTTAGCCTCGGCGGAGCCCGAGAATTCCATCAGGTAGGCTTTGATGAACTCGTCGATGTCGCCGTCCATGACGCCGCCGACGTCGCTGGTCTGATGGTTGGTGCGGTGGTCTTTGACGCGGCGGTCGTCGAAGACGTAGGAGCGGATCTGGCTCCCCCATTCGATCTTCATCTTTCCGGCCTCGACCTTGGCCTGCTCCTGCAGGCGCCACTGCAGCTCCTTGTCGTAGAGGATAGAGCGCAGCTGACGCATGGCGTTCTCCTTGTTCTTGGGCTGGTCGCGCGTTTCGGTGTTCTCGATGAGGATTTCCTCTTTCTCGCCGGTGTGGGGGTCGGTGAACTGATAGCGCAGGCGCACGCCCGATTCAACCTTGTTGACGTTCTGGCCGCCGGCGCCCCCGCTTCGGAAGGTGTCCCACGATAGCAGGGCCGGCTCGACCTTGACGTCGATGGTGTCGTCGACAAGCGGAGTCACGAACACCGAGGCGAACGAGGTCATGCGTTTGCCCTGGGCGTTGTAGGGGGAGACGCGAACGAGGCGGTGGACTCCGTTCTCGCTCTTGAGGTAGCCGTAGGCGTAGGGGCCTTCGATATTGATGGTGGCCGATTTTATTCCGGCCTCATCGCCTTCGAGAAGGTTGGCGACTGAGGTCTTGTAGCCATGTTTCTCGGCCCAGCGCATATACATTCTCATGAGCTGTTCGGCCCAGTCCTGACTTTCGGTGCCGCCGGCTCCGGAGTTGATTTTCAGCACGACGTCCATGCGGTCTTCTTCGCGGCGCAGCATATTGCGCAGCTCGAGGCGCTCGATCTTCGAGAGGGCATCGGCGGCGAGTGCGTCGAGCTCGGGCTCTTCGATAAGTCCTTCCTTTATGAAGTCGAAGCCGAGGGTCAGTTCCTCGACGGCCTTGTCGACCTCTTCGAAGCCTGTTATCCAGCCCTGGATGTCTTTGATTTTCTTCATCTGGGCCTGCGCCTCCTTGGGGTGTTCCCAGAAGTCGGGCACGTGGGTGCGCAGCTCTTCTTCCTCGAGCTCTATGCGACGGTTGTCGATGTCGAGATAGCGGCGCAGGGCGTCGCGGCGTTCGGCGCAGTCTTTGAGTTGTTCCTGAGTTATCATAGGGCTTGTTTAACGGCGTTTTTTAGCGTTCTGACGGGCCTGTTCGCGCATCAGGGCCTCCTGTTTGCGCTGAGCTTCTTCGAGGCGTGCCATGAAGCCGCTCTTCTTGCGCGGTTTTTTGGCGTTCTCGGCCATCTTGGCGCGCACTTTCTCTTCGTTGACGACGCGGCGGAAGATGTAGGTCTGGACGATGGTGATCAGCAGCGACAGGAAGTAGTAGTAGCTGAGACCGGCGGCGTAGTTGTTGAAGAAGAAGAGGAACATCAGCGGCATCAGATACATCATCCATTTCATTCCGGGCATCGACGACGACGAGGGCTGGTTCTGCATCGTTATGCGCGTGTAGAGGATATTGGTGACGGTCATCAGCAGACAGAAGAGGCTGATGTGGTTACCGAAGGTCGACGATATGAAGGGGATGTTGGCTGTCCACGACACTATGGCGTCGGGGGCCGAGAGATCTTTGACCCAGAGGAACGATTCGCCGCGCAGCTCTATGGCGCTGGGGAAGAAGCTGAACATGGCGATGAGGATAGGCATCTGAAGCAGCATCGGCAGGCATCCGCTCATCGGGTTGGCGCCGGCGCGCGAGTAGAGGGCCATTGTCTCCTGCTGGCGCTTCATGGCGTTTTCCTGACCGGGATATTTGTCGTTGATGGCCTTGACTTCGGGGGCGAGCACACGCATGCGGGCCTGCGACATATAGCTTTTGTAGGTGAAGGGGAAGAGGATAATCTTGATGAATATCGTCAGCAGCAGGATAATGATTCCGTAGTTCGAGATGAACGAGCCGAGGAAGCTGAACAGCGGGATTATTATGAGGGTGTTGATCCAGCGGAAGAGACTCCAGCCCAGCGGAATGAGCTTTGTCAGGTTCATGTTCGACTCGGGGTAGATATTCTCCTGAATATCGCTCAGCAGAGGATAGGAGTTGGGGCCGAGATAGAAGGTGAACGACGCCGGGTTGGCAGCCGAGGGGCTGTATTCCAGAGTGGCCTCGGTTGTCATTGTCTTGATGAAGTCAGGGTCGTTCTCGAGCACTTCGCTGTCGAATTCCGCCGACGAGAAGTTCGTGCGGGCCATCATGACGGCCGAGAAGAACTGGTTCTTGTAGCCGACCCATTTAAAGCGCTCGCTGACCTCCTTGGCTTCCGATTTGTTCTCGGAGAGGTTTTCGACGTCGCCGTCCATGAACATATAATATAGGGCGCTGTTGCGTTCCTCGAACACGCGGCCTGCCTCGTTGCGCGGCATCTTCTGCTTCCAGCTGAAGTCCATCGAGGCTACGGTCGAGGGAATCACGGCCTGCATGCCGTTCTGGAGCACGTCCATCCTGACGAGGTAGCTGTCGGGCAGCAGGGTGTAGCGTATGGCGAATGTTGCGCCGTCGCCGAGGTCGAGGCTCATCTCGACTATACTGTCGCCGACCTGATGCGGGGTGAAGAAGAATTCGCGGGTGTCGAAGCGCTGGGTGGCTGTGGTCAGGGTGAAGCCGTAGCTGTTTGTGGCCGGGCTCATCATCTCGACGGCTGTCGAGTCGTAGCTCGAATAGTCGTTGAGCACGGCGCGGGCGATTTCGGCGCCTTTGTTTGAGATTTCGAGACTGACGAGCTTGTTGGCGAGCTTGACCGTGGCCGAATCGCCGCTGATATACTTGGCGAATCCGCGGTAGCGGGCGGCGTCGGCCAGCGCCTTGCGCAGTGCCTTGCAGGCTTCGGCGCCTCCGGCGGGCAGGGTGCTTCCGGCAGTGAGCGAGGCTACGTCGAAGACTTTCCCGCCGGCCTCGACGGTGCCGCCGATTTTTCCGTCGGCAGCGGCAGTCAGTGTTGCGCCGGCGATTTTGAGCGTCGACGAGTGGGTCAGGCTGTCGGTTGTTCCGAGTTCACGCACGGTGGCGGCTATTGTCTGAGCTTCGGCGGCGCTGATCGAGTCGAAAGGCGCCACTGCTTCGGCGTCGCTCTTCTGCTGTTCGAGTTTCTGCTGCTCGGCAGCTTCGCGGCGCTGTTGTTCGAGCTCTTCGGGGCTCGGCTGATTGTAGAGCATGAAGCCGATGATGATGGCCGCCATCAGCACTATGCCCAGAATGGAATTCTTGTCCACAGTAATGTCTTTTTTTATATTAAGGCGTTAGAGTTTTTCGTGAAGGGGTGGGGAAGTTGCCGTCAGGCTTTGGCGGCGCGTTCGTTGCGGTAGGCCACGGCGGCTGCCACAAAGTCGAGGAAGAGCGGGCTCGGGCTTTCGACCGTCGACGAGTATTCGGGATGATACTGCGTTCCGACATACCAGCGCAGCGAGGGGACCTCGACAACTTCGACGAGGCCGCTGGCGGGGTTGATGCCTGTGCAGCGCATCCCCGAAGCTTCGAAGCGCTCGCGGTAGTCTTCGTTGAATTCGTAGCGGTGGCGGTGGCGTTCGCTTATGCGTGTCGAGCCGTAGGCGCGGGCGGCCCGTGAGTCGGGACGCAGCTCGCAGTCGTAGGCTCCGAGGCGCATTGTTCCGCCCATGTTCGAGATATGTTTCTGTTCCTCCATGAGGTCGATGACGTTGTTTGCGGTCGTGTGGTCCATCTCGGTTGAGTTGGCGTCGGCGAGGCCGAGCACGTCGCGTGCCCATTCGATTACCATACACTGCATTCCGAGGCAGATTCCGAAGGTCGGAACATCGTGCTCGCGCGCCCAGCGCAGGGCTGTGAACTTGCCCTCGATGCCGCGCTGTCCGAATCCGGGCGCCACGATTATTCCGTCGAGACCGCTCAGGAGCTCGTCGGCGTTGGAGTCGTTGAGACGTTCGCTGTGGATATACCGCAGGTCGAGACGTCGGTCGTTGTAGGTAGCGGCCTGGAAGAGCGATTCGTTGATCGATTTGTAGGCGTCCTGAAGTTCGACATATTTGCCGACGAGTCCTATGGTGACCTTTTCTGTGGCGTTCTGCATCTTGTCGATGAAGTTGATCCACCGTTTCATGTCGGGCTCGCCCTGAGGCTCGATGCCTACCTTGCGGAGGACAGTCTGGTCGAACCGCTGGGCGTGGAGGGCCATCGGAACCTCGTAGATTGTCGGCAGGTCGACCGACTGGATGACCGAGTCGGGGTCGACGTTGCAGAACTGGGCTATCTTCTTGCGCATGGGGGCGGGAATGTCGTGCTCTGTGCGCAGAACCAGCAGGTCGGGCTGGATACCGACCTCCTGAAGCTGTTTGACGGAGTGCTGCGTCGGTTTTGTCTTCAGCTCTTTGGCGGCGTGGAGGAACGGAACGTAGGTCAGATGGATGCAGACGGCGTTGCGGCCCATCTCCCAGCGCAGCTGGCGCACGCTCTCGAGGAACGGCAGGCTCTCGATGTCGCCTACGGTTCCGCCGATTTCGGTTATTATGAAATCGTAGTCGCCGGTGTTGCCGAGCAGCTTCACGTTGCGCTTGATCTCGTCGGTGATGTGGGGTATGATCTGGACGGTCTTGCCGAGATAGTCGCCGCGGCGTTCGTTGTTGATGACGTTCTGGTAGATCCGACCGGTCGTGACATTATTGGCGCGCGTTGTGCGGACATTGGTGAACCGCTCGTAGTGGCCGAGGTCGAGATCGGTCTCCTGACCGTCGACGGTTACGTAGCATTCGCCGTGTTCGTAGGGGTTGAGAGTGCCCGGGTCGATGTTGATATACGGGTCGAACTTCTGGATGGTGACGCGGTAGCCGCGAGCCTTAAGCAGGCAGGCGAGCGATGCCGAGATAATTCCTTTACCGAGTGACGACACGACGCCGCCGGTGACAAAAATATACTTTGTTTCCACGCTTGGGATCTGAAATTTTATTCAAGGTGCAAAGGTACAAAAAAATCCGACGGCGCCGAGCGGGGGCGCCCCTGAAATTGTGAAAAAAATGCAAGGACTCGAATGTCAGGTCCTTACGGGCGCGCGGATGTGAGTGCGCGATGGCGCCTCCGGCCGACTCCCCTGCCGATGAAAGATTACGGAAAAATTTATGGAAAAAGGGCGGGGAAAATGCAAAAATTTGTATATTTGCACCAAAATTTGGCTTGAAATGTCCGGCGAAAACGCTTTCGGGCAATTTAATGCCATGATTGACACAGAATTAAAGCAATCATAGTCGCAGGGCAAGGAGTTGCCCGAAGCATACAGAAAAAGTAAAAGTAAAAACTTAAACACGACAATGTTGTCATTATCGATTCAAAATGTTACTCTTGCGGTAGTGGCCGGGCTGACGGGCGTATGTCTGGTGGCTTTGGCTATGTGGATCGCGGGATTGATTTCGCCGAAGTCGTATAACGCACAGAAGGGAGAGCCTTACGAGTGCGGTATTCCGACGCGTGGCGGCTCGATGGTGCAGATGAAGGTAGGCTATTACCTTTTCGCCATCCTGTTTCTGATGTTCGACGTCGAGACAGTGTTCCTTTATCCGTGGGCCGTCAGAATGCGCGACCTCGGCCTTGACGGCCTTGTATGTATCGCCGTATTTTTCAGTATTATCGTGCTGGGTCTTGTCTATGCCTGGCGTAAAGGAGCATTGGAATGGAAGTGACAACGAAGAGCATGCCCTACGAGGCATGGAAAGACAACGAATATATCGAGAAGCTCGTCGAAGAGCTTCGCGCGTCGGGAACCAACGTTATTGTCGGTTCGCTCGACAAACTCATCAACTGGGGCCGTTCGAACTCTCTGTGGCCGCTGACGTTCGCCACGAGCTGCTGCGGCATTGAGTTCGTGTCGCTCGGCGCCGCCCGCTTCGACATGGCCCGCTTCGGCTGGGAAGTAGCGCGTTCGTCGCCCCGTCAGGCCGACTTCATGATGGTCGCCGGAACGATCGTCCACCGCATGGTTCCCGTGTTCCGCCGCCTCTACGACCAGCTGGCCGAGCCCAAATATGTTATTGCCTGCGGCGGATGCGCTATTTCGGGCGGCCCGTTCCGCAAGAGCTACCATGTTGCCATGGGCATCGACAAGATCGTGCCCGTCGACGTCTTCGTGCCCGGCTGTCCGCCGCGTCCCGAAGCTATGATCTACGGCATCATGCAGCTGTCGCGCAAGATAAAGGTAGAGCGCTTCTTCGGAGGCGTCAACCGCCAGCAGAAACAGGAGGAATTCCTCAAGGCCCACCCCGTTGAGGGCGTTGCCGATTAATCTTATCATCTCGAAAGAAGCAGACAATGGCAGACTTTAAGGAAAAGATTCTCAAGCTCGACCCGACAGCGACGTTCGAGGTCGGCCCCGACGGAATAACAACGCTCAGCGTCGATGAGAAAGCATGGCACACCGTGGCCATGACGCTCCGCGACGACAGCTCGACAGCCTTCGACTATCTGGTCACGATAGTCGGCATGGACTGGAAAGAGAGTCTGGGCTGTATCTACTATCTCAGCTCAACGGGCCGCGGCGGCGAGATGCTCGCCGTGAAGGTCATCGCCCGCGGTGACCGCCGGGAGCCCATGATCCACTCTGTCAGCGATCTCTGGGAGGTTGCCGGCATCTATGAGCGCGAGGTCTACGACTTTTTCGGAATCATCTTCATCAACAATCCCGATATGCGGCGTCTGTTCCTCAGCATCGACTGGAAGGGACATCCGCTGCTGAAAGACTACGACGCCAACCCCGACATCAACCCCGTGTCGATCGAGAACGAGCGCCAGAGCGACTTCACCCAGAGCTGGGTCGAGCAGCCCGACGGCACGATCGTCAAGACCGAACCGCGCATCTTCGAGGAAGACGACTTCGTTGTCAACATCGGCCCGCAGCACCCCGCCACCCACGGCGTTCTGCGCTTCCGCACAGCCATCAACGGCGAGGATGTCAAGCGCATCGATGTCTATATGGGATATATCCACCGCGGAATAGAGAAAATCTGTGAGCAGCTGACCTATCCCCAGACGCTCCATTTCATGGATCGAATGGACTATTTCTCGGGCCACCACTACCACCACGCCCTCTGCCTCTGCTATGAAGAGGCTCTGGGAATCGAGATCAGCCGCCGTGCCCAGGTTATCCGCGTGCTCATGGACGAGCTCGGCCGCATAGCCTCTCACTGCCTGTTCATCGGAACCTACTGCATGGACCTCGGTGCCACGACGATGCTGTTCTACACCCTGCGCGTGCGCGAGCAGATTCTCGACATCATGGAGAAGACCTGCGGCGCCCGAATGACATTCAACTACGAATGTATCGGCGGCGTCATGCAGGATCTCGCCCCCGACTTCGTTGCCGACGTCAAGGCTCTGCTTGCCGTTCTGCCGGCCAATATAAAGGAATATAACAAGATATTCACCGGTAACGTCATCGCCAAAGGCCGAATGGAAGGCGTCGGCGTCATAAGCCGCGAAGAGGCCATCCAGCGCGGCGTGACCGGCCCCTCGGGACGTGCCAGCGGCTGGGCCTGCGATGTGCGCAAGACCCACCCCTATTCGATCTATTCCGAGCTTGACTTCGACGAAGTCATCGCCCATGAAGGCGACTCCATGGCCCGCTTCAAAGTGCGTGTGGCCGAGATGGAGCAGAGCGCGCGCATAATCGAGCAGCTTATCGACAACATTCCCGAAGGAGAGTATTGCGTTAAGGTTCCCAAAGTAGTCAAAGTGCCCGCCGGCCGCTGGTTCAAGATGGTCGAGGGCTGCCGCGGCGTCTTCGGCGTCTGCCTCGAGAGCGACGGCACGACGAACCCCTACCGCCTGAAGCTCGTGCCCCCCTGCCTGCCGCTTGCCGCCGCCGTCGACAAGATGACGCGCGGACAGAAAATCGCCGACCTCATCACAATCGGAGGCTCGCTCGACTATATCGTCCCTGACATGGACCGCTAACAGTACAGTAACCGGAAACCCAATCATCCATCCATTTCACTATGCAAGATTTCACGTTTGTAACCAAGTGGATCCACACAGGCCTGACAACATACATCCCCGAATGGCTTGCCGTCACTTTCGAGTGTCTGGCAATCGGCGTCGCCCTGCTTCTGGCCTACGCTCTGCTGGCTCTCTTCTATATCTGGTTCGAGCGAAAGGTGTGTGCCTATTTCCAGTGCCGCCTCGGCCCGAACCGCGTCGGCACCTGCGGCGTTCTCCAGCCTTTCGCCGATATGTTCAAGATTCTCATCAAGGAGCTTATCGACCTCAAGCATACCGACAAGTTCCTGTTCGCCCTTGCTCCCTATCTTGTAATTCTGGCCTCGATGCTCGCCTTCTCGGTTCTGCCGTGGGGCAACGGAATGCAGGTTCTCGACTTCAATGTCGGTATCTTCTTCCTGCTGGCCGTGTCGTCGATAGGAGTGCTGGGAATACTTCTGGCCGGATGGTCGTCGAACAACAAGTTCACCCTTATAGGTGCCCTCCGTTCGGGCGCCCAGATGGTCAGCTATGAAATCTCGATAGGTCTCAGCGTAATAACGATGATAGTTCTGGCCGGAACAATGTCGGTCAGCGGAATCGTCAATGAGCAGAACCATCTCTGGTTCCTCTTCAGCGGCCACGTTCCGGCAATCATCGCTTTCGTCATCTATCTCATCGCCGGCACAGCCGAGACCAACCGCGGCCCGTTCGACCTTCCCGAGGCCGAGAGCGAGCTGACAGCCGGTTACCACACCGAATATTCGGGTATCCACTTCGGCTTCTTCTATCTGGCCGAATATCTGAACCTGTTCATCGTGGCCGGCGTAGCCTCACTGCTCTTCCTCGGCGGATGGATGCCGTTCCACATCCCCGGCTGGGACAGCTTCAACGCCGTAATGGACTATATCCCCGGCATTGTCTGGTTCCTCGGCAAAGCCGTTGTCATCAGCTTCATAATTATCTGGTTCAAATGGACATTCCCGCGCCTGCGCATAGACCAGCTGCTGACGCTCGAATGGAAATACCTCATGCCGATATCGCTGTTCAACCTCGTGCTGATGGTGCTGACAGTAACCTTCGGCTGGTATCTCTGATTCCCCGGAACCCTCAATAAAATCCAATAAAGAAAACCATCCTTCTCAACAGACCAATAAAAACCATGAGCGACAAATTCGGAAAAATAGCCCAGGTCATCGGCCCGGTGGTCGACGTCAGCTTCGACGGCAACCAAGACCTACCGCCTATCTACACCGCCTTGAAAGTTAAACGCCCCGGCGATGCCGACGGCCAGGAACTGACACTCGAGGTCGAGCAGCATATCGGCGAAGACACCGTTCGCTGCGTTGCTATGGAGAGCACCGACGGCCTCCAGCGCGGCCTTCCGGTTATCAACGTAGGCCATCCTATCGCTGTCCCGACGGGCGATCAGGTCAAAGGACGCCTGCTCAATGTCATGGGCGACGCCATCGACCGTCTTCCGGCCCTCGACCGCAAGAATCTGCGCCCGATCCATCAGCCCGCGCCCAAGTTCGACGACCTGACGATCGGAACCGAGATTCTCTACACCGGCATCAAGGTCATCGACCTTCTCGAGCCCTACAGCAAAGGCGGTAAGATCGGCCTCTTCGGCGGCGCCGGCGTGGGCAAGACCGTGCTTATCATGGAGCTCATCAACAATATCGCCAAGGGACACAACGGCTTCTCGGTGTTCACCGGTGTCGGCGAACGCACCCGCGAGGGTAACGACCTTCTGCGCGAGATGATCGAGAGCGGCGTTGTCAAATACGGCGAGAAGTTCGAAAAAGACATGGAGAAGGGGGGTTGGAACCTCAACGATGTCGACATGAACGAAGTTGCCAAGTCGCAGGCAACGCTCGTGTTCGGACAGATGAACGAGCCGCCGGGCGCACGTCTGCGTGTGGCCCTGAGCGGACTGACCGTTGCCGAACAGTTCCGCGACCAGGACGGCGGCGGCAAGGAGATTCTTCTCTTTATCGACAATATTTTCCGTTTCACCCAGGCCGGTTCGGAAGTGTCGGCCCTGCTGGGCCGAATGCCGAGCGCCGTGGGCTATCAGCCTACATTGGCCTCTGAGATGGGTGCCCTTCAGGAGCGCATCACCTCGACGAAGAACGGCTCGATCACCTCGGTTCAGGCTATCTACGTGCCTGCCGATGACCTGACCGACCCGGCTCCGGCAACAACGTTCAGCTTCCTCGACGCAACGACGGTGCTTTCGCGTAAGATCGCCGAGCTCGGTATCTATCCGGCCGTCGACCCGCTCGATTCGACCTCGCGAATCCTCGACCCGAACATTATCGGAGAAGACCACTACAACACAGCCCAGGCTGTCAAGCAGCTTCTTCAGAAATATAACGAGCTTCAGGACATCATCGCCATTCTCGGTGTCGACGAGCTCAGCGACGAAGACAAGCTCGTCGTTGCCCGCGCCCGCCGCGCCCAGCGCTTCCTTTCGCAGCCCTTCCACGTCGCCGAGCAGTTCACCGGCCTGCCGGGCGTGATGGTTCCTCTGAAAGAGACTATCCGCGGCTTCAAGATGATTCTGTCGGGCGAGATGGACGAGTATCCCGAGCAGGCTTTCCTTAACGTCGGCACTATCGACGAAGCCATCGAGAAGGGTAAGAAGATGCTCGCAGAAGTCAAATAACCAAGCAACAGACAGCAACAACCATGACATTGAAAATCATATCGGCCGAAGATATCCTCTTCGAGGGGGAAGTGACCTCAGTGAAGCTTCCCGGAAGAATGGGCGCCTTCACAGTGTTGCAGAACCATGCCTCGCTGGTGTCGTCGCTCGACAAGGGCGCCATCGTCTACCGCGGCGCCGACGGAGAGGAACACTCAACCGAAATCGGCGGCGGAATAGCCGACGTCGACAACAATGTGGTTGCCGTTTGTGTATTTTAGTCTCTCCATCAACCTCTTGACCAACTGAACCGATGAACAAAACGATATTCGCCACGCTACTTGCCGCCCTTCTGGCGTTGGTTGTTCCGGGCTCTCTCAGAGCCTCGGAGACAGCTGAGCCGACCGACGGCGAAGAGGTCGTCATGAATCCCAAAGACGCCAAGGAGATAATCTTCGAGCATCTCGGCGACGGCTATGGCTGGGAGGTTCCCTTCTGCCACGGCAAGCGCATAGCTCTCCCAGTCATTGTCTTCGGCAACGGAACAGGGTTCCATGTGTTCTCGTCGGCGCGCGTGACCGGCGGAGAGGTCTACACTGCTCCCGACGGAAAGCGTTTCGCTATCGCGGGCCACGACAGCCCCAACAAGGGCAAGGTCGTCGAGCTGACAGCCGGAGGCGAAGTGCGTCCCATCGATTTCTCGATAACGAAAAACGTGTGTGCCACGTTCATAGCCATGTTCGTGGTGATTCTCGTGGTTCTGTCGCTGTCGTCCTACTACAAGCGCGGCGGCAAGGGCGCCCCGCGCGGATTCCGCGGCGCTGTCGAGAGTCTCGTGTTCTTCATCTACGACGACATGATAAAGCCGACGCTCGGAAAGGAGGCACGCCGCTTCTCGCCCTATCTGCTGACGGTTTTCATGTTTATCTTCGCGGCTAACCTGCTGGGTCTGATCGTAATCTTCCCCGGCGGCGCTAACCTGACCGGCAATATCGGCGTCACGCTCGTTCTGGCCCTGATAACATTCTTCGCTACGAACTTCTTCGCCAAGAGACACTACTGGAAGGAAATCTTCTGGCCCGACGTTCCCATCTGGCTCAAGTGTCCGCTGCCGATAATGCAGATAATCGAGGTATTCGGTATCTTCACCAAGCCTGCCGCACTGACGATACGTCTGTTCGCCAACATGATGGGCGGCCACATGATCGTTATCGTACTGACCCTGCTGATCTTCATCTTTGCCGGTATCGGCGGAGCCGCCATAGGCTC
>HF985587.1:0-10860 GCA_000431215.1 Prevotella sp. CAG:1031 | reverse complement strand
GGAGCCGCCATAGGCTCGGGCACTGTCGTAGTGTCGGTTCTGTTCTCGGTGTTCATGCTTCTTATCGACGTTCTGGTCAGCTTCATCCAGGCCTACGTGTTCACGATGCTTTCGACGGTGTTCATCGGCCTGGCTCAGGAAGAAGAGCATGAAGAAGAGGCTAAGCACGCCGCCCGCGAAGAGCGCCGCGAAGCCGCCGCCGAACTCAAGGCCCGCGCCTCATAAAATAAAAGAAATCAAATCAATAACTAACTCATATCTCTTAAAATCTTCAGAATTATGTTAGCAACAATCTTAGCACAAGCAGCTGCCGGTATCACCGGTTCTATCAGCCAGTTGGGCGCCGCTCTCGGTGCAGGTATCGCCGCAATCGCCGCCGGTATCGGTATCGGCAAAATCGGCGGAAGCGCCATGGAGGCCATTGCCCGTCAGCCCGAGGCTGCCGGTGACATCCGCTCGAGCATGATCGTCATTGCCGCCCTCGTCGAAGGTGTGGCTCTGTTCGCCGTGATCGTTTGTATCCTCGCCCTCTTCCTTTAATGCGCCGACGGGCCCGAGAAAACTAACCCCCAAACCCCTACCACACTCTTTTATCAATAACGATGGAACTATTTTTGCCTGACTTCGGCCTTATCTTCTGGATGTTTGTGTCGTTTGCCATCCTCTTCTTCATTCTGTGGAAGTGGGGCTGGCCCGCAATCATGAAAGGAGTCACCGAGCGAGCCGATCTCATCGATAAAGGTGTGGAGTATGCCCAAAGCGCCAAGAAACAGCTGGACAGCGCCACCGACGAGGCCAAGAAAATCCTCGCCGAGGCGCGTGCCCGGCAGGCCGAATCGCTGCGCGAGGCCGACAAGATGAAATCACAGATCATCGAGGAGGCCCGCGAGGCCGCTCAGGCCGAAGCGAAGAAGGTTATGGACGCCGCTCAGGTGTCGATACGCCAGGAACGCAAGCAGGCCGAGCAGCAGCTGCGCAACGAAGTGTCGGAGTTTGCGCTGAAGATAGCCTCGAAGGTTGTCCGTCAGCAGCTCAGCGATGACAAGGCACAGGCACGCCTCGTAGGCGACATGCTCGACAGTATCGAAGCAGAAAAAAAGTGACTCCACCCACAGTGAAACCCGTCAAACCTCTAAACTCTTAACCGACGATGGACCAAGGACTAATACCGCGACGTTATGCCAAGGCGCTTTTCAAGGCAGCCGCGGAGCGCGGCGTCGAAAAACGCCTCTACAGCCTCTGCGGCGCGTTGGCGGCCGCTTTCGCCTCGGAGCCGCGCCTGAACGCCACGGTGGCCAATCCGTTTGTGGCAGGTGCCGACAAAATCAGGCTCCTTGAAACAGCTTCGGGGGCAACGCCCGACGATACCCTCATGGCCGATTTCCTGAAACTGCTTACCGAGAACCGGCGGCTCGACATGATTCGCGACATCGCCATTGCCTACCGTCTGATCTACCGTCAGGCCAATAATATCAGGCACGTCACCGTCACTTCGGCGGCTCCGCTGCCCGAGGCCCAGGAGAAACGCCTCAAGGAGATCATCGCGGCCCATCTCGACGGCGCCACCATGGAATATTCCTCGAAGGTCGATCCTTCGCTGATCGGAGGTTTCACCGTGGACATCGACAACGAGCGCCTCAACGCTTCCGTAGCCCATGAGCTCAAACAGCTCAAACTCTCACTCATTAAACGTTAATCCCCCTATCTCTCCACAAACCCATATACCCTCACCCCTTTTCCACTCATGATTAATCCCAGCGAGATTTCTGAAGTACTGAAACAACAGCTCGACAATGTCAACTCCAAGGTGTCGTTCGAAGAAACCGGCACTGTTCTTGAAGTCGGCGACGGCGTTGCCCATGTCTATGGCCTCGACAATGTCCGTGCCAACGAGCTTGTGGAATTTGAAAACGGCGTCACCGGCGTGGCGCTCAACCTCGAGGAGAGCAACGTCGGCGTAATCCTCTTCGACAACGTCGACACTATCACCGAGGGCATGAGCGTCAAGTGCACCGGCGAAATCGCCTCGATCCCCGTGGGAGAGGGTGTGTTCGGCCGTGTCATCAACGTTCTCGGCCAGCCCATCGACGGACGTGGCCCCATCGAGGGCGAGTTGCTCCGCATGCCGTTGGAGCGCAAGGCTCCGGGTGTCATCTACCGCCAGCCCGTCAAACAGCCGCTTCAGACCGGTATCAAGGCCGTCGACTCTATGGTGCCCATAGGCCGCGGCCAGCGCGAGCTCATCATCGGCGACCGCCAGATCGGCAAGACCGCCATCGCAATCGACACAATCATCAACCAGCGCAAGAACTTCGAGGAAGGCAAGCCCGTCTACTGCATCTACGTGGCCATCGGCCAGAAGGCGTCGAGCGTCGCAGCTATTGTCGAGACTCTGCGCCAGCACGGTGCCATGGACTATACCGTGGTCGTGGCCGCAACGGCTTCTGACTCGGCCTCGATGCGCTACTACGCTCCGTTCTCGGGCGTCGCCATCGGCGAATATATCCGCGACACGGGCCGCGACGCCCTCATCGTCTACGACGATCTGTCGAAACAGGCCGTCAGCTACCGCGAGATCTCGCTGATTCTGAAGCGCCCCTCGGGCCGCGAGGCTTATCCCGGCGATATTTTCTATCTCCACTCGCGCCTGCTAGAACGCGCCGCCAAGATTATCGACAATCAGGAGGTCGCCGCGCAGATGAACGACCTGCCCGAGGTGCTGAAAGACCGAGTCAAAGGGGGCGGTTCGCTGACAGCCCTGCCTATCATCGAGACCCAGGCCGGCGACGTCAGCGCATATATCCCGACAAACGTCATCTCGATCACCGACGGCCAGATATTCCTCGAATCAGCCCTGTTCAACCGCGGTATCCGTCCGGCAATCAATGTCGGTATCTCGGTTTCGCGTGTGGGCGGTAACGCTCAGATCAAGTCGATGAAGAAGGTGGCCGGAACGCTGAAGATCGATCAGGCCCAGTTCCGCGAGCTCGAGTCGTTCACCAAGTTCGGCGGCGACATCGACCCCGTGACCGCCCGCGTCATCGACAAGGGCCGCAAGAACGAGCGCCTGCTCATCCAGCCCCAGTATCATCCCGTGGCCGTCGAAGACGAGGTCGCAGTCATTTTCTGCGGCACCCGCGGCCTGCTCGAGAATGTCCCCGAAGAGAATGTGGCCGAGTTCGAGGCCCAGCTGCTTCAGCTTCTCCATGCCCGCAACCAGGCCGACGTGCTCGACGTGATTCGCTCGGGCCAGCTCACCGACGACTGTCAGGCCAAGCTCACCGCCGCCGCCTCGGAAGTAGCAGCCCGCTTCAACATCAATTAACGAATTAACCAAGACAGCAACCGCCAATGGCAACACTACGCGAACTCAAGGGACGCATCGGCTCGGTGGCCTCTTCGGAGAAGATCACCGGAGCCATGAAGATGATCTCGTCGGCTAAGATGCACAAGGCCGAGCAGGCTCTGAAACGCCTTCTCCCTTATCGCACTCTTATCGAGGGCATCATCGGCAACCTTCTCGATTCCGACGCACAGTATTCCTCGTCGCTGACCGCAGAGCGCGAGGTAGAGCGTCGCGCCGTTGTTGTCTGGGGCAGCGACGACGGCCTCTGCGGCGCCTACAATGTCAACCTCTACAAGCAGCTGGCCGCCACGATCACGCGCCTGCGCGCCGCCGACCCGAAGGTCGAGCTGAGCGTCATAGCCATAGGCTCGAAGATGGCAAAGGCCTGCCGCCCGCTCGAGAAGATAGGAATCAAGGCTATCGTTCCCGAAGGGGTAAACTCGAAGAGCGACGGTGCCGGAGTGAAGACTTTTCTCGAAACCCTGACAGGCTATTTCACCGGAGGCGTCTACGACGCTGTCGACATTCTCTATATGTCGTTCAAGAGCGTCAGCCGCCAGCGCCCGGTCGAAATGCAGTTCCTTCCGGTCGCTCCCTCGGCGTTTGCCGCCGGAGGCGCCGCTTCGTCGAACCGCCCCTGCCTGTTCGAGCCGTCGGCTCAGGATATTTTCACCACGATAGTGCCGATGTATCTGCTGGCCGTGCTTCAGGATGTGTTCACCGAGAACCGCGCCAGCGAGATGGCGGCGCGCGTCATGGCCATGCAGAGCGCCAACGACAACGCCCAGAAGCTGCTCGAGCAGTTGCGTCTCGAATATAACAAGCTGCGCCAGCAGAGCATCACGACCGAGCTGCTCGACATTGTCGGCGGCCAGGTGCGTTAGCTCTGCGGCTATCCGCTCCCGAATCACCAACCGAATCAAACATCAACGACATACCAATCAACCTCACAACTAAGCAATGGGTAGTGTAAAACAGTATTTTTCCTCTTTAGCGTCGGGAATCTCTTCGCTCATCAAGGGCATGGAGGTCACCGGCAAGGAATTCGTCACCCCCAAGATAACAGAGCGCTATCCCGAAGACCGCGAGACACGCCACGTTCCCGAGCGTTTCCGCGCCACCCTCGAGTTAATCTACGATGCCGAAGGCAACCACAAGTGTATAGCCTGCGGCACCTGCGAGCGCAACTGCCCCAACGGAACCATCTCGCTTCAGACCAAGATGGTCGACACCTGGAAGGGAAAGAAAAAGAAACTCGAAACCTATAACTACGACCTCGGCAGCTGCACGTTCTGCCAGCTCTGCGTAACATCGTGCCCGACAGCGGCTATCCGCTTCAACAACGATTTCGAGCAGGCCGTGTTCACCCGCGACAAGCTCGTCAAGAAGCTCAATTATCTGCCCGAGAAGCCCGAACCCGAGCCTACCGAGGAAGAGCGCGCCAAATTCGAGGCCGAGAAAGCAGCCAAGATCGAAGCAGCCAAGAAAGCCGCGGCCGCGAAGAAGGCTGCCGCCGCGAAGGCAGCCGGCGATGCTCCGGCCAAACCCGACGAAAAGAAATAAATCAACACATCCCCATATTTTCATCAAATGGAATCCGTAGGAAGTATAATCGCTTACTGGCTGATTGTGGCAGCGATTGTGGTGTTCTCGGTCTTGACCGTGACAACCCGCAAGATTCTCCGCTCCGCCACCTATCTGCTGTTTACGCTCTTCGCCACTGCCGCGCTCTATTTCAAGCTCGACTATGAGTTCCTGGGAACGGTTCAGATTGCCGTCTATGCCGGCGGCATCGTGGTGCTCTTTGTTTTCTCAATTCTGCTGACACAGCGTCCCGGCGAGAATTCTCCGGTTCTGCGTTCGGGCAAGAAAGCGCTCGGACTGCTGGCGGCCCTGGCAACCCTGCTCGTCAGCGGCGCGGCTCTTCTGAGCCGCTGCGGCGACCTCTGCACACAGCTGCCCGCCATGGAGAACCCCGACATGAAAGTGATCGGCGAGAGCCTTCTCGGCTCAGGCTCGGGCCAGTATCTTCTCCCGTTCGAGGCTATCAGTGTTCTTCTGCTTGCCTGCATAATCGGTGGCGTCGTCGTCGCCCGTAAACGTTAAAGGAATCATGGGAAATACAATCGTATGGTATCTCGTTCCGTCGCTGATAATGTTCGCGGCGGGCGTCTACGGGTTCATCACCCGCAAAAACATGATTGCGATGCTGATCTCGCTTGAGCTGATGCTCAACGCTGTCGACATCAACTTCGTAGTGTTCAACCGCTTCCTCTTCCCGGGTCAGCTCGACGGCATGATGTTCACCCTCTTCGCCATCGGCATCGCCGCCGCTGAAACGGCTCTGGCAATAGCTATCATCATCAACATCTATCGCGCCGCCCACAATATCGACGTCGAGGATATCAACCAAATGAAATTTTAAGACGCTATGGCAATCACCTTACCACTGCTCATTCTCGTCATTCCGCTGTTCATGTTCCTCTTCCTCGGTCTTCTCGGCCCGAAGATGAGCCCGAAGCTCGCCGGCACACTCGGCAGTCTCGGTCTGGGAACAGTGCTGGTAATGTCGTATATCGTCGCATTCACCTACTTCTTCAGCGGCAATCCCGAGTTTATCACGGCCGATTCGGTGCGTCTGCAATATGAGGTCTTCAATGTCACCTGGCTGCAGTTCACCCAGAATCTCGTCATCAAGCTCGGCTTCTTCCTCGATCCGATTTCGGCCATGATGCTCGTCGTCATTTCGACGGTTTCGTTCATGGTTCATATCTATTCTCTGGGCTACATGCACGGCGAGCGCGGATTCCAGCGTTACTACGCTTTCCTGTCGCTGTTCAGCTTCTCGATGCTCGGCCTTGTTGTCGCCACCAACATTTTCCAGATGTATATCTTCTGGGAGCTTGTGGGTGTGTCGTCATACCTCCTTATCGGATTCTACTATCAGCGTCCGGCAGCCGTTTCGGCCTCGAAGAAGGCGTTTATCGTCACCCGTTTCGCCGACCTCGGCTTCCTTATCGGTATTCTGATTCTGTCGTTCTACAGCCAGACCTTCGACTTCAAGGCCCTGACCGAGAACCCCGGCGCTATTGTAGCTGACTTCGGAGGCGCAGCCTTCATGGGCGCTTCGGCTCTGACCTGGGCTCTTGTCCTGATCTTCACCGGAGGTATGGGTAAATCGGCAATGATGCCGCTCCACATCTGGCTCCCCGACGCCATGGAAGGCCCGACACCTGTCAGCGCTCTCATCCATGCCGCTACTATGGTTGTGGCCGGTGTCTACCTTGTTGCCCGTCTCTTCCCGCTTTATCTGACCAGCGAGGCAGCCCTGATGTTCATAACCGTCGTCGGCGCCATCACGGCAATGTATGCGGCTATCGTCGCCTGCACGCAGCTCGACATCAAGCGTGTTCTCGCCTTCTCGACAATCTCTCAGATTGCTTTCATGATGGTCAGCCTCGGTGTCGCCCGTCCTGAAATCCACGAAGGCGTAGGCTACATGGCCTCGATGTTCCATCTGTTCACCCACGCCATGTTCAAGGCTCTGCTGTTCATGTGCGCCGGTTCGGTTATCCACGCTGTCCACTCCAACGACTACACAGCCATGGGCGGCCTGCGCAAGTATATGCCGATAACCCATATCACCTTCCTGATCGCCTGTCTTGCCATCGCCGGTATTCCTCCGTTCTCGGGCTTCTTCTCGAAAGACGAGATTCTGACGGCCTGCTACGGAAACAATATCTTCTGGGGAATCTGGATGACGGCCGTTGCCGCTCTGACAGCTTTCTACATGTTCCGTCTCTACTTCCTCATCTTCTGGTGGGACAATCCCGACTACGGCAAGCACAAACCCCACGAGAGCCCCTTCTCGATGGCTTTCCCGCTGGTGTTCCTCGCGCTGGTGACCTGTGTGGCAGGTTTCATCCCCTTCGGCAAATTCGTGACCTTCGAGGGACATGAATATATCATCGACCTCGACATGACAGTCGCTACCGTCAGCGTCTGCGTGGCTCTGATTTCGATATTCGTGGCCTACAAGCTCTATTTCCGCAAGAACGACGTGCCCGACCGTCTGGCCGAACGTTTCCACTGGCTCTGGAAGGCCGCCTACCACCGCTTCTACTGGGACGAAATCTATATGTTTGTCACCCACCGCATAATCTTCGACGGCATCTGCCGCCCGATAGCCTGGTTCGACCGCCATGTCATCGACGGCACAATGAACGGCTTCGCCTATATCACCAACCGCGCCAGTGTGGCAATCAAAGGAATGCAGAGCGGCCGCGTCCAGGCCTACGTGCTCTGGTATCTTGCCGGTGCGTTGCTCCTTGGCGTCATAACAACTCTTTGCCTGCTGTGATCCGGCGAAACCAATCATTATTTTCTCTGACCTGAAAAATACAGTAATTCGATGCTTTTAGAAAATATTCTCATCTATTATGTGATTATCCCGCTGCTCATGCTCGGGGGAATCGCGCTCTGCAAGGGGCGGAAAAGCATTCGCGCCGTGGCCGTGGCCGGTTCAGTCTGCCTGCTGGCTCTTTCGACATGGCTGCTTGTAGAGTATCTTCAGCTGCGTGCCGCCGGCGAGACAGCGCCGATGCTTTTCCAGGGCTCGTGGATGTGGTTTGAACCGCTCAACATCCATCTTGCCGTCGGTGTCGACGGAATCTCGGTTGCGATGCTGATGCTGTCGTCGATAATCGTCTTCGCGGGCAGTTTCGCCTCGTGGGAGATTCCGCAGATGAAAGAGTTCTTCCTGTGGCTCATTCTTCTGTCGACAGGCGTGTTCGGATTCTTTATCTCGATCGACCTTTTCACGATGTTCATGTTCTATGAGGTCGCTCTGATTCCGATGTATCTTCTTATCGGAGTCTGGGGCAGCGGCAACAAGAACTATTCGGCCATGAAGCTGACCCTGATGCTCATGGGCGGATCGGCTTTCCTGATGCTCGGCCTCATCGGAATCTACTATAACTCGAGTGTCGACGGACAGCACACCTGGAACCTGCTCGAAATCGTTGCGAACGGCGCCCTTCAGCAGAGTTCGTGGCAATACCTCTTCTTCCCGCTGACGTTCGTCGGATTCGGCGTTCTGGGAGCCATGTTCCCCTTCCACACATGGAGCCCCGACGGTCACGCTTCGGCCCCGACGGCTGTTTCGATGCTCCACGCCGGTGTGCTGATGAAGCTCGGAGGCTACGGCTGCTTCCGCGTGGCCATCTATCTGATGCCGCAAGCCGCCGCCGACCTTGCCTGGATATTCCTGATTCTGACAGGTATTTCGGTTGTCTACGGAGCGTTCAGCGCCTGTGTGCAGACCGACCTCAAATATATCAACGCCTACTCGTCGGTGAGCCACTGCGGACTGGTTCTGTTCGCCATCCTCATGCTCAACACAACGGCGATGACCGGCGCCATAATGCAGATGCTCAGCCACGGTCTGATGACAGCTCTCTTCTTCGCCCTGATCGGTATGATCTACGGACGAACCCACACCCGTGACATCCGTCAGATGGGAGGTCTGATGAAGATCATGCCTTATCTTGCCGTCTGCTACGTCATAGCCGGTCTGGCCTCGCTCGGTCTGCCGGGTCTGAGCGGCTTCGTCTCGGAGATGACGATCTTCGTCGGTTCGTTCGAGCATTCCGATATGTTCCACCGCGTGTTCACCATCGCCGCCTGCTCGTCGATCGTCATCACGGCCGTCTACATCCTCCGCGTTGTCGGCAAACTGCTCTACGGCCCTGTTCAGGATGAACACCATCTGTCGCTGACCGACGCAACCTGGTGGGAACGCCTGTCGACAACGACACTCATTATCTGTGTCGCCGCAATCGGCTGCCTGCCCAACTTCTTCGTGAAACTTATCGAATTCACCTTCCAGAAAGATATCTTCGCCGTTATAGGCCTCAACTAACCAACCACGATTAATAGCGCAATATGGACTACTCACAATTTTTCACAATGTGGCAAGAAATAGGACTGTTGATCGTGTTCCTATTGGTATTTTTCTACGACACCTTTGCCCCCAAGCGTGCCTTAGGGGCGCTGGGAACTCTGACCTGCATCTTCTTTGCCGCGCTGACGGTTCTCGGATTCTGTCCCTGTCTGGCTGCCGACACTTCGGTCTTCGGCGGAATGTATCAGACCTCCGACGCCATCGTGACAATCAAGAACATTCTGAATATCGGCACACTCATCGTTCTGATCCAGTCGGTGACATGGGCCAACAGCGAATTCACCCGCATTCGCCGCGGCGAATTCTACGAGCTGATTCTGCTGACGCTCTTCGGAATGTATCTGATGATTTCGGCCGGCCACTTCCTCGTGTTCGTCATCGGACTCGAGACCGCTTCGCTGCCGCTGGCAGCCCTTGTGGCCTTCGAGAAGAACAAATATGAGAGCCATGAGGCCGCTGTCAAATATGTCCTGACAGCTGTGTTCTCTTCGGCTATCTTCCTCATGGGTCTGTCGATCGTCTACGGTCTCGCCGGTTCGCTCAGCTACAGTGAGATTGCCGCAAGCCTGATTTCGACAGGCAATTCGATCGGCCTCATCGTAGCTCTCGGCTTCGTCATAGCCGGTATCGGATTCAAGCTGTCGCTTGTTCCCTTCCATCTCTGGACAGCCGACGTCTATCAGGGCGCACCGACATCGGTGACCTCCTACCTCAGCGTCATCTCGAAAGGTTCGGCAGCCTTCGCCTTCATGGTAGTGCTGCAGCAGGCCTTCGGCGAAGCCTATCCCCAGGTGTGGGAATGGATGCTCTACGCCGTCATCATCGCCACGATAACCATCGGTAACCTCTTCGCCATCCGCCAGCGCAACCTGAAGCGCTTCCTCGCCTTCTCGTCGGTCAGCCAGGCCGGTTATATCATGCTCGGCGTTATCGGCAACAACGAGCTGTCGACAACGGCGCTGATGTTCTACATCCTCGTCTATATCTTCAGCAACCTCGCGGCCTTCGGCGTTATCGGAGCTGTGGAGAACGCCACCGGCAAGGTGTCGATGGACGACTACAACGGCCTCTACAAGACCAACCCGCGTCTGGCAGTGACGATGATGCTCGCCATGTTCTCTCTGGCCGGTATTCCTCCGTTCGCCGGATTCTTCAGCAAGTTCTTCATCTTCACGGGCGCTCTCGGCGCCGGCACCCCGGCAATGTATGTGCTTGTGTTCATCGCCTTGCTGAACACTATCGTTTCGCTTTACTACTATCTGCTCGTCGTCAAGGCAATGTTCATCAACGAGAGCGACGCCCCGATAGCAACCTTCCGCTCGAGCTGTTCGGAGCGCCTCGGAATGTGGATCTCGACCGCCGGTATCCTCTTCCTCGGCCTCGTCAGCTGCGTCTACGACTACATCCTCCAGTCGGTAGCCTGACACCGACATCCATCTCATAACGCGAGCCGGAGCCCCAAAGGGCTTCGGCTCGCCGCTTGTTTCTTATGTAACTAATGTTTTTATGTGATTTATAAATATTTATTACTGTCCGCTAAACTAAAAAAAGG
>HF985586.1:11868-26914 GCA_000431215.1 Prevotella sp. CAG:1031 | reverse complement strand
TCGAAATAGCTTATATCGCCTTTCTCGATTCTCTTTAGTGTCGTCAATGAGACTTGCGCCTGTTCTGCGAGTGATGTCTGAGTGAAGTTCTGTCGGAGTCGCAGATGCCTTATTTTTTGTCCCAGCCGACGGCGGATTTCACTGTCAGGTAACATGTATATATTCTCTTCCATAGTCGTACTTGCATCTATTAGGTTGCAAATATAGCAATAATAGCTCAAACTACGACTATTTTGTGCGATTTTTTGAGCCGGTCTGAAGATTATTGTCTATTTACAGGATGGTCAAAGATACCCTTCTGCCGAGACCCTCAAAGATTCGGAATAGGGTGCTGAGCTGGACATCAGCTTTGCCGTTTTCCAGCCGGGAGATATAGGTTTTCTTCGTACCGATACGCTCGGCGAGCTGCTGTTGGGTTAGTCCGGCTTTGAGACGTTCTTCTTTGAGTGTCTCTGCCAGACAGAACGCCGCCGCATCAGCGTCGAACTGTTCCCGCTCCGAGGTGCCGGGCTTGCCATATTCTGCATCAAGAAGCTCGTCGAAAGTTGAGCAATGCATTATCTTGTCATCGTGATTAGAGGTATTGCTTTCCATCACACTATATGGTTAAAAGTTTGACGCCGAGAGCATCGGAAATCTTTGCTATCGTTCTCAGTGTGAAATTATGAGTGCCTCCAAGCCATCGAGATACTTCTGCTTCAGTCTTGCCCATCTTTTTTGCCAACTGTTTCTGACTGATATTCTTTTCACGAAGAATCATGTCAATCTTATCGGCAAGGGCAAACGACATATCAAGTTCCATCTTGACATCGTTCTGAACGGTGGCAAGACATTCATCAAATAGTTGGGCAGTCGTTTTCATAACTCAAATGTTTTATCGGTTATTCCATTCAGGACTGTTTCCTCGACAATGATGGATCCTTCTTTCTCAGCAGCTTTTAATAGCGCATCAAATTTCTGAAGATCCATGACATAACCATTGAGTTCCTGATTCTCATTGTATGTCTTTGTTTGCTTAATACCTCCATTACCAAGAATCAATATTTTATCCGAAATTCTCAGGCAATATAATCTCAGTTTGCCTGAGTCAATCGGGAGTGCGCATACTCTGTCTGCATATTTCCCCTCGGGACGGAAATATCGTTCCTGCACTCCATTTTCCAGAATTTTTTGCAGGGCATACAGAATCAGCTGATAGTCATGCTGGAGTTTGCCATTGTCCTTGAAGCGGTTAAGGAATTTTGCGAACTCCGACATATCACCATCCTCAAAGATGATGGTGTAGAGGCTTGCCGATTCGGAAGACCTCACAGGCTCTATTTTTACTTTCTTACCCATAATTCGTCTACAAAGATATAACAAAATTTCGAGATTATTAGCTTATATGCTAATTATTTTATTTCAGGATAATTGAATTTTAGCGGCATCGCGTAGCTTTCTGCGTAAACAGGTTATGATGATGATGATGATTCACAAATCGGTGTTTTTGTGGTGTTTTGATCGGTGTTTTTGCGGTGCCTGCTTTGAGCTTTAACCTTATCAATCATTTGAGGGTGATTGAGTTGGCGGCATCGCGCTTTTTCTGATTCACGACTTCGGCGTAGATCTGCGTCGTGGCTACGTTTTTGTGCGTAAGCATCTTGCTGACGGTGTAGATGTCAGTACCGTTGGTTATCAGCAAGGTAGCGTAGGTGTGACGCAGCCCGTGGAAGGTGATTTTCTTTTTGATGCCGGCATCTTTGAGCCATTTCTTGAATGGCTCGCGTGTATGAGCGCGACTCAGCCCTCTGAATATCATGCCATGTCCAGGTTCTCCGCAATACGACAGAGCTTCATCGCTCAACGGTAATGTCGCCTGCGTCTTGGTCTTCTGAGTACGGATACGCATACAGTAGCCGCCGTCGGGAGATACTTCGATATTCTCCCATCGGAGCTGAAGAATATCGCTGATACGAAGCCCGGTCATGCAGGCGAAGAGCGATGCCCGTTTTAGTACATCTACTTTGCAGGGAGTGGCAGCGAGGCGCTTCACCTCCTCGATTTCGAGATAGTTGATTTTCGGATCCTCCCATTCGATGCTGTCGAGATAGTCGTTGACGTTCTCTTTCAGCCAGCCCTCCTTATACGCTATCTTCAGCAGGGCTCGGAATGTAGACCAATATCCGGCGGCAGAGTTGCGTGATATGATATTGCCGGACTGTTTGACACGGATTTTGAGAATGTAGGTGCGGAAGTCGTTGCACAGTCCGATGGTCACGTCTTTCATGAGGCATCTGCCATTACAGAAGTCCTTGAAATGCTTATACACGATTTCCCATTTCTGATATTTCTCTTTGGTCTTGTTCTCGAAATATTCAAGGAAGTCCGCCTGTCTCTTGGTGCGGTCGAGGAATCCGAACTCCTCGTTGATTATTGCAAGTTCACGGGTCGCACGGATGCCACGGGCTTTGAGCATGATTTCCTCATTGTAATCAAGCTCGAACTTGTCTTTCGGTTTGCCGATGAGATAGAGGCCGAGGAACTCGCGCCGCGACATCTTCTTGATGTGCGGATTCCAGATGGGTGGGTAGTAGTCAAGGTAGAGCGACAATTTGCCGCTACGCAGTTTCTCCTGACGGAGAGTCACTTTGGTGATGGTTGCTGATTCCATATTATGCTGTTTTGAATTATAAGGTACAAAGGTAAATGGTGGTTGCCCGGTGAGAAAAATCACCGGATTATAACTGAATCTCAGGGTTGAACAATGCCTCTAACTCTTTGGCGTTCAACTTGACATACTTGCCGCATCGGAGCTTGGTTATCTTGTATGTCTTGACGTAGTGATACAGCTGGTCGCGTGTCAGCGTGTATTTTTCTATGGCTTCGGGCACTGAGATAAACTCCACATCCTCAGCTGATTTGGCACCTTTCGCCACATCGAAGTGATATTTGGAGTAATACACCTTCGACCCCTCCTTGCGTTTCGGAATTCCGATTTTGGAGACCAGAGTGTAAATAGCCGAGAGTGTCATGCCATATTTTTCCTGAATATCCTCAACCGAATACCACTCCGTAATTTCCGAATTCTCCTTTCTCGTTGAGAAAAGTCGGTCGATATGACTTTTGCTGAAATAAGCCTTGCCACGAAGAATGATCTTTGGTACATTGTTCTCGGCGACCACTTTGTAAATCCACGAATCCTTGACCCCGAATTTCTCCCGAATCTCGGCGCGGGTGTAAAAGTCGGAAAGGGACTTTCCTTTTTTCTCAGTGGTCTTTTTTGGCTCACTTTCTTTCGGTGAGAGAAAATCGAACATCGCCTGAATGTCGGCTTTGCTGATGAGTGTCTTTCGCTCGAATCTGACGACTTTGATTTTTCCATTCCGGATATAGCGATAGATTGACATTCTACCGATGCCCAACAATTCAGCCGCTTGGGTCGGAGTCAGAAAATCTTTGTCCTTCCATTTATTGTTGGCGGCATTTGTGGCAGTCTCTTGATTTGAGACGGCCATCTTCTTCTGACGGAATCTCTCCTTATACGAGCGTTCCGAACACCGCTTCGAGCAGAAGCGTGTGACTGTGGTCTGGGCGATAAATTTCTTTCCGCACCATTCGCAGATTCTCTCAACTTTGATGTTGCTACTCATGTCATACGTGTTAATTTCGTTACTAATCGTATCATGGCGTATCACGACGTACCGTGACGTACCACATTCTCCACCACCTTGCTGACGCTTGGGGTGAAATGAGTCGCTGTCGTACAAAATCCGTACAAAATGGTGCATAAAAACGCCTAACACTGACAGTTATCAGCATTAGGCGTTCTTGTAAGAGTTAAGTTTTGTCGCTCAGTAACAGTCAATTGCTATCAATATAAATTATTGATAATCAACTAATTACTTTCCGATGCAGAAACGCGAGAATATGGTGGAGAGGATGGCGGGGGTGGTGATGGCGCCGGTTATGGAGGCTAGGTGGTGGGTGGTTTCGCGGAGATCCTGGGCCACGAGGTCGCCACTGAGGCCTGAGTTGAGACCGTCGACTACTCGCGACAAGGCTTGGGCGGCTCGGGAGATCGATTCGGCATGGCGCGCGTTCGTCACGATGACGTCGGCATCCGCGTCGGCTGTAAGCTGGCGCGCCGCGTCGATAAGTGCGTCACGAAGGGCCGGAAGCCCTTCGCCGGTACGGGTGCTGATCGCTATGGCGCCGGAGTCAGCGTCCTTTCCGAGATCGGCTTTCGAAGCGATTCTGATTATTCTGGCTGATGTCGGAGGAAGGGGCTCGTCATCGGTATCAGGCGAGCTTACCGATAAGATGATTGCGGCTTCGGCGGCAGCCTCGCGTGAACGCGATATGCCAATCTGCTCGATTGGGTCGTCGGACTGGCGCAATCCGGCGGTGTCCATAAGCCGGAAGGTGAATCCTCCGAGCTGAAGAGTCTCGGCCACAATATCGCGGGTCGTTCCGTGAATATCGCTGACGATGGCTCTTTCAGTCCCGAGAAGTGCGTTCAAGAGCGACGACTTGCCGGCGTTTGTCGGTCCGACTATGGCGACTTTAATCCCGTGGAGCAGAGCGTCACCCGTTGCAAATGACTCATGCAGCCGGTTGAGTTCGGAGAGAGTTGCCGAAGCTGATTCGGCGAGTTTTTTTCGGGAGGCAAACTCTACGTCTTCCTCACTGAAATCGAGCTCAAGTTCAAGCAGAGCGGCAAGCTCTGTCAGATCCTCACGCAGCTTATCGAGGCGCCGTGAGAATTCTCCGCTGAGTTGGCTGAGGGCGAGGCGGTGGGCCGCTGCCGAGGTAGATGCTATCACGTCGGCCACAGCTTCAGCCTGCGCGAGGTCGATACGTCCGTTGAGGAATGCGCGGCGCGTGAATTCCCCCGGTTCGGCGAGTCGGGCGCCCTGGCGGCAGAGGATATCAACGAGAGTGCGCTGGAGCCAGAGCGAGCCGTGGACCGAAAACTCCACGGTGTTTTCACCTGTAAACGAGTTCGGGCCGATAAAGGGCGTGGCTACAGCCTCGTCGAGCCGCAGATGATCGGCGGGATCGAAGATGGCTCCGAAATGAGCGGTGTGGGATTTCGAATCGGCAAGGCGTCGTCCTTTCCAGACCGTGTCGGCTATGGCTATGGCATCGGGGCCGCTGAGGCGAACTACCGCGATACCTGATGGGGCCACGCCTCCGGTGGCGACGGCGCAGATTGTGTCGTTTTCCTGAATCATGATGTGCACAAAGGTAGTGAGAATTTCCCGAACAATTTTCTGAAATGAGCCGGGCAATTGCGGGTGTGGCCGCTTTTTTGTAATTTTGCCGGAAATAACCGGTTATGGGTAGGATTGTTGCTATCGATTACGGGAGGCGCCGTTGCGGAATTGCCGCCACTGATATTCTCCGGCTCGTGCCGGGGGGCATCGCTACAGTTTCCACATCGGAACTGACAGCGTGGCTCAGGCGCTATACCACTGAGAACGACGTCGATATGATCGTCGTAGGCCAACCACGCGATATGCGCGGCAACGACAGCGAATCGATGCGCTACATCCGTCCCGGCGTTGCGGCCCTGCGGCGCGCATTGCCATCGATGCCTGTTGTTTTTTTCGACGAGCGTTTCACGTCGGTATTGGCCCATAGGGCTATGATCGACGGCGGTATGCCGAAAATGCGCCGACGCGACAAGGCTGTTGTCGATGAGATCGCAGCCACAATAATCCTATCGGACTTTCTTGACAGCCAACAATATAAATCAATGCAATGATATTACCTATCTATATCTACGGTCATCCGGTACTTCGGCGCGTCAGCGAAGACGTGCCGAACGACTATCCCGAGCTGAAAAAACTTGTAGCCGATATGTTCGAAACCATGTACGCCTCCGAAGGAGTCGGTCTTGCAGCTCCGCAGATCGGACGCAATATCCGTCTGGTCGTTATCGATGCCGACGTCATGGGCGACGAAGATCCCGGATGCAAGGGTCGGAAACTGGTTCTCGTCAATCCGGAAATAGAGGTGCTTGAAGGCCCCGAAGAAACCTGCACCGAAGGATGCCTGAGTCTTCCCGGACTCAGTGAGGCCGTTAAGCGTGTCCATCATATCAGGCTCAGCTGGCTCGACGAGAATTTCGAGCCTCACGAAGAGGAAATCTCAGGCTTTCTGGCAAGAATAGTCCAGCACGAATGTGACCATCTCGAGGGGAAGGTCTATACCGATCACATCTCCGCTATCCGCAAGCAGCTGATCCGCAACAAGCTGCGCAACCTTGCCGAAGGCAAGATACGTGCAGGCTATCCCGTGCGCTACGCTCAGCCAAAACGTGGCGGAATGCGCCATTAATTTCAATTAACCGATAGTTTGAAATCTCAATAATCAACCATTTCTATGGCCGACGACAAAAAGATTATCTTCTCGATGGTGGGCGTAAGCAAAATCTACCCGCCACAGAAACAAGTCCTTAAAAATATCTATCTCTCATTCTTCTACGGAGCCAAGATCGGCATTATCGGCCTTAACGGCGCCGGGAAGTCGACTCTGCTGAAGATTATAGCCGGAATCGACAAGAGTTATCAGGGCGAGGTTGTTTTCTCGCCGGGCTACACTGTCGGCTATCTCGAGCAGGATCCTCAGCTCGATCCCGACAAAACCGTCATTGAAGTTGTGCGCGAGGGAGTGAAGCCCGTTATGGACATGCTGGCCGAATTCGACAAGGTCAACGAAGCCTTTGCCGACCCCGATGTCCTCGAAGACCCCGACAAGATGGAGGCCCTTATCGCGCGTCAGGCCGAACTGCAGGACCATCTCGACGCTGCCGACGCCTGGAATATCGACAGCAAGCTCGAGCGCGCCATGGACGCGCTCCAGTGTCCGCCCGACGATCAGACAATCGCCACCCTCTCCGGCGGTGAACGCCGCCGCGTGGCTCTCTGCCGTCTTCTTCTCCAGCAACCCGACATTCTGCTTCTCGACGAACCTACCAACCATCTCGACGCCGAGTCGATCGACTGGCTTGAGCAGCACCTGCGCCAGTATCCCGGCACTGTCATCGCCATCACCCACGACCGCTATTTCCTCGACCATGTGGCCGGTTGGATTCTCGAGCTCGACCGTGGTGAGGGAATCCCATGGAAAGGAAACTATTCGAGCTGGCTCGACCAGAAGACCAAGCGCATGGCTCAGGAAGAGAAACAGGCGTCGAAACGCCGCAAGACTCTTGAACGCGAGCTCGAATGGGTGCGCATGGCTCCGAAAGCCCGTCAGGCAAAAGGAAAAGCCCGACTCAACAGCTATGACCGTCTTCTCAACGAAGACCAGAAAGCCCGCGAAGAGAAGCTCGAGATCTTCATCCCCAACGGCCCGCGCCTCGGAAATCAGGTTATCGAGGCCCATGGACTGGCAAAGTCTTTTGGGAAGAAACAGCTCTTCGACAATCTCAACTTCGTTCTGCCTCCCAACGGAATCGTCGGCGTCATCGGCCCCAACGGAGCCGGAAAGACAACCCTTTTCCGACTCATCATGGGTCAGGAGACGCCTGACGCCGGAACCTTCGATGTCGGTGAAACAGTGAAAATCGCATACGTCGACCAAAACCACCACGACCTTCTGCCCGACAAAACCGTCTATGAAGTCATAAGTCAAGGCACCGAGACATTCCGCATGGGCGGCCGCGACATCAACGCCCGAGCCTATCTGTCGCGCTTCAACTTCACCGGCGCTGATCAGGAGAAGAAAATCGGAGTGCTCAGCGGCGGCGAGCGGAACCGTCTGCACCTTGCCATGGCGCTGAAACAGGAAGGCAACGTACTTCTTCTCGACGAGCCTACCAACGACATCGACGTCAACACCCTGCGCGCCCTCGAAGAAGGTCTCGACGACTTCGCCGGATGCGCTGTTGTCGTCAGTCACGACCGCTGGTTCCTCGACCGAATCTGCACTCATATCCTCTCGTTTGAAGGCGAAGGCAACGTTGTTTTCTACGAAGGCTCCTATAGCGACTACGAAGAATTCAAACGAGCCCACAACGGAGGCAAAGAGCCCGTGCGCCGACGCTATCGCAAGCTCATGGAGTAACATCGATGGCCGACAACTATCTCGAAAAGAAAATGGAAGACTATCGCCGCGGCCCAGTGTCGCGGCGACGTCTTTCGCTGCCGCGCCGCCAGACCGGAGAGCCCGTGTTCGTCGCCGCCGGCGAGATGACGCCCGTTGTCGCCGCTATAGTCAGTAGCCTTACTGCCGACAGTCGGCCGGTATATTTCACAGTTAAAAACTGTAGCAGGCGCGACGCCATGAACCTCGCCGGAGCGACAGGCGCCACATACGACCCCGACGCAGGCAATGCCCGCGAACATTTCGCAGCGCGCTATGGCTCGACAAGCTCGTCGGTAGCAATCGACCTGCCCGGAGTTCAGGCCGACGTATACGTTGGTTCGCAGCCCGACCACAGCGGACGCCACAGCGTCAATCCCGACAGACTGTTACCCGCCGAGATTGCCCGCTGCGTTCTCTTTCTGGCCACCGGAACCGCTCGCGCAATCGCCCCGCTGGCCATCAGCGTAGATTCAGAGGTTGGTCGTTGCGACGCCTGACGTCGTCAGCACAAACACCAGAGGCCGCTTCACCGGCTGCGCCATATCGGCCAGCTGTGCGATGACATCGTCGGGAATCTGCTTCATAACCGGAGCGCCTCCCTGCCCTTTCTGCGCCGGAGTCAGATTAATATAGACATAATCATCATTCTCTCCGAGCGAGCATTTCCCATCTTCCGAGTCGCTGAAAGTCACCGACTCTACGGCATAAGGAAATCCCAGCATGCCGTTGTCAAGGCGCCCGAAGAAAATGTCGGCAGTCTGCTCGTCGGCGCGATAGAGCATGAAAACCGTCAGTCCGTAGAAATCTTTCAGACCCGGATCCTCGGCGATAAGCTGAGGGGTAATATCAACCTTGTCAGCCACTTTGACCACATTAGCCATAACCCATCCGTCGCTGTGTTTAGGCCCTACCCGATAAAGATTAAGCCATCCGGCCGTCTTGCCAACGACAGGAGTAGAACCGCTGAAACGCAGCTCACGAAGTCCCTTGGCGGCTTTTCCCCAGTAGGCAACCTTAGTCGGACTCCCCTCGCCGTCGAACGACTTGGGATTATAAACACAGAATGGGGCCGAGCTTGACGCCGTCTTATACGCCCGCGCGCCACCCGCACGCGAAAAAGCGACCTGTTTCCAGTCAGGGATCTTCACCGTAAGGTCTGCCGGAACCTGGGCCGACGCCGTGAAGGCCACAACAGCCATAAAAGCGGCAATTAGAGTTTTTTTCATATAAATAATAGTTTAATAAGCGCGGAAATTAACTCTGAACGCGAGGTTCGGATAAACTTTGACCTTGTCCATGATTTTCTGGAAAGTGTCGTCGCCAAAATCAGTGCTTACGCCGATTTCCCCGTAATCAGTATAAAGTTTCGGCGTTCCATGAATCTGCACGCCGAGCTCCACTTCGAAATTCACCAGTTTTCCCGGCACTGCCCGTCCCCAGCCTATACCGAAATACGGTCGGAAGCCGTTGACCTTGATGCCGCCGTTGACCTTACCTTCATTGTCAACCGGAAGAGTATAGTCACCGATTTCCACTTCGGCTCCGTTCATGCCAGCAAGAGCAGGACTGCTTCCCTTGATGTCGACAATCGTCGAGCCGCCGAAATATGCACCCACAGCAACATACAGCGACTTCATCGGTATGGGGTAGACATTGAAAATAACCTGTCCCTGAACACGTTTCAGATTGCCGTCCAGATCAACGGTCGTCGACTCCTGAGTGTTTAAGGGCGACGTATAATTGACATCGATGTCATGAACGCCGAACTTAATGCCGGGCATTATCGACACACCTGCGCGCATCTGAACGAAGCGTGTGATCGGGGTGGCAGCCTCAATGCTTATGCCGGTCAGGCCAACGCTGGCACCAAATCCGATATGGTTGAAGACATCCGGCCCGATAGCTGATGCCGACAAAACCGATACAAGCGATAAAATCGCTGCAAAAATAGATTTTTTCATGAATTGTGATAGATTTGAAGTTTATACGTCCGCAAAGTTAATAAATCCAAACAAATATCCAACCGAAAAGTGTCCGAAGCATCAGCGGCGTAGCCCGCCAATCCGCCAAAGAAACTTTTTTTGGCGCTTTCATATATTATTGTGTAACTTTGCGGCCGAAAAGTCACTATTCCCATCCAACCCATCCCAACGATGAATATTTCACTGAACTGGCTCAAAGAATATCTCGATATAGAAATGCCCGCCGAAGAGGTTGCCGACGCACTGACGTCGATAGGCCTCGAAACAGGCTCCGTCGAAGAAGTCGAATCGATTCGCGGAGGCCTCCGCGGTCTCGTCATCGGAAAGGTGCTGACCTGCGAGGCTCATCCCGACAGCGATCACCTGCACATTACAACCGTGGACCTCGGCGACGGGCAGGCCACTCAGATTGTCTGCGGCGCGCCGAATGTCGCAGCGGGCCAGACTGTGGTAGTGGCTACCGTCGGCACCACTCTCTACGACGGCGACAAGGAGTTCAAGATCAAAAAATCAAAGATTCGCGGCGTTGAATCGTTCGGCATGATATGCGCAGAAGACGAGATCGGCGTCGGCACAAACCACGACGGTATCATTGTCATCTCCGACGACATCCGTCCGGGCACTCCCGCCTCCGAATATTACGGACTGACGAGCGACTACGTCCTCGAAGTCGACCTCACCCCGAACCGCATCGACGCCGCAAGCCACTATGGAGTCGCCCGCGATCTGGCGGCATGGATGGCCATGCACCGCACCGCCCGTCAGCTCCACCGCCCGTCGGTCGACGGATTCACCCTCGACCGCCCCGACGGAGGCATCGCCGTTGAGGTTGCCGACGCAAAAGCCTGTCCGCGTTACTCGGGAATAACCGTGCGCGGCGTCAAGGTCGGCGAAAGCCCCGAATGGCTCCGCACACGCCTGTCGGCTATCGGAGTGCGCCCGATCAACAACATCGTCGACATAACTAACTATATCCTCCATGCCTTCTGTCAGCCACTCCATTGCTTCGATCTCAACAAAATCGAAGGAGGAAAAATCATCGTAGCGCAATGCCCGACAGGCACACCGTTCACCACGCTCGACGGAGTCGAGCGCAAACTCGACGAGCGAGACCTCTGCATCTGCAACGGTCGGCGTGAACCGATGTGTATAGCCGGTGTCTTCGGCGGAATGGACAGCGGCGTGACGGAGACAACAACCGACATATTCATCGAGAGCGCCTGCTTCAACCCGACAGACATCCGTAAGACCGCGCGCCGCCACGGCCTCCAGACCGACGCCAGCTTCCGCTATGAGCGCGGTGTCGACCCCAACGGCACAATGTATGCCCTCAAGCTCGCCGCCATGCTAGTCAAAGAGATTGCCGGAGGTGAAATCTGCGGCCCCGTCTGCGACATATATCCCGCTCCGACAGCGCCCTACCCCGTCACCCTCAGTTACGACTCGGTCGACCGCCTCATAGGCAAAAAGATCGGTCACGACACTGTCGACAAGATTCTCGGACTGCTCGAAATAGCCATTGCCTCACGCAGAGAGGGAGAGCTCGACCTCGAAGTTCCCACCTACCGCGTCGACGTCCGCCGTCCGTGCGACGTCATAGAGGACATCCTCAGAATCTACGGTTACAACAACGTCGAATTCGAATCGCGTCTCCACGCTTCGCTGAGCTACAAAACCCATACCGATCTCGACAACGAGCTGCGCCGCCGCATCAGCGATCAGCTGACCGGCGAGGGCTTCAACGAGATTCTCAACAACTCGCTGACGTCGGTCAAATACTATGCCGACAATGCCACCATGCCTCTCGACCGCTGTGTGGCCCTGCTCAATCCGCTGAGTCAGGACCTCGGCGTCATGCGCCAGACACTGCTCTACGGCGGCCTCGAAAGCCTCGGGCGCAATATCAACCGGCGCCGCCCCGACCTCGCTTTCTATGAGTTCGGCAACGTCTACTTCAACAATCCTGCCGTAGCATCGACCGCCGAGGCGCCCCTTGCTCCCTATCGCGAGGAAGCCCGCCTCTCGCTCTGGCTGACCGGCAATATACGCCACGGCAACTGGGCCCGTCAGGCCGAAACGTCGAGTTTCTTCGACCTGAAAGCCGCCGTGCTCAACATACTGACCCGCATGGGCATTGACAGCCACGCCGTCCAGCTCACCCCCGATGCCGAACCAACAGCCGATTTCGAAGCTTCGCTGTCGCTGACGACCCGTTCCGGGAAGTTGCTCGGAACCATGGGCATTCTCAGCGCATCACTTCTCAAACGCTTCGAAATCTCCCAGCAGGTGGCCTACGCCGATCTGCGCTGGAACGAACTGGCAAATTTGTCAATCGGACATAATGTAAGCGCTTCGATGCCTCCGAAGACCCATCCCGTCAAACGCGATCTGGCCCTGCTGGTTAGCAACGACGTCACAATGGCAATGATCGAGACCGTAGTCGGCCGGAGCGAGAAGAAACTTCTCCGCGACGTAGAACTCTTCGACGTCTACGAAGGTAAGAACCTGCCCGCCGGCAAAAAGTCATACGCGATCTCAATGACCCTTCAGGACGACGAAAAGACGCTCAACGACAAGCAGATCGACGCCGTAATGAACAAAATCATCGCCAATCTCAAGCGCGAGCTCCACGCCGAACTCCGCTGAGCCTGACCTCTGAAATCATCAACAACAATTATAATCAATTCCAACAATGGGAAGAGCATTTGAATATCGCAAAGCTCGCAAGCTGAAACGCTGGGGCAATATGTCGCGCACTTTCACGCGCATCGGTAAGGAAATCACCATCGCCGCAAAAGCCGGCGGTCCCGACCCCGATACCAACCCCCGCCTGCGCGTGCTTATGCAGAACGCCAAGGCCGCCAATATGCCCAAAGACACTGTTGAGCGCGCCATCAAGAAAGCTACCGACAAAGAGTCGGGCGACTATAAGGAAATCGTCTACGAAGGCTACGGGCCATACGGCATTGCAATCGTTGTCGAAGCCGCTACCGACAACAACACCCGCACGGTCGCCAACGTCCGCTCATATTTTACCAAACATGGCGGCACGCTCGGAACTCAGGGCTCACTTTCATTCCTGTTCGACCACAAAAGCGTGTTCAAGGTAAAACCCCGCGAAGACATATCGCTCGAAGATCTCGAACTCGAACTGATCGACTACGGAGTCGATGAAATCGAGGCTGACGAAGAGGAAGTCGACATCTATGGCGCCTTCGAGGAATTCAACAACATTCAGAAATACCTCGAGGAACACGGTTTCGAGATTATCTCCGCCGAATTCGAGCGCATCCCCAACGATCTCAAAGAGGTCACCGACGAGCAGCGCGAGAAGATCGAGAAACTTCTCGAGAAATTCGAAGACGACGAAGACGTCCAGAACGTCTTCCACAACATGAAAGAATAACATTCCCCCTTTACCCGCGAGGCTGCTCCGCCACCGGGCGGCAGCGGCCTCAGGCTTGTGCCGCGACAGCGGCTTTCGACGACACTCGTCCAACAATGCTGTAAATGAAGAACCTGATAATTGTAGAGTCGCCTGAGAAGGCCAAGACTATCGAGGGTTTCCTCGGAAAAGATTTCAAGGTAATGGCCAGCATAGGCCATATACGCGATCTGCGCAAACGCGACATCTCTGTCGACAAGCAGGGAAATTTCGAACCCATCTACGAGATTCCCGAAGACAAGAAAAACATTGTCCGCGACCTGCGCAAAGCCGCAAAGGAGGCAGAGACGGTCTGGCTTGCGAGCGATGAAGACCGCGAGGGTGAGGCCATAGCCTGGCATCTTGCTGAGGTGCTCGGACTTGACCCGTCCACAACGCGGCGCATCGTATTCCACGAGATTACCCCTGAGGCAATCCACAAAGCGTTGGAGAATCCGCGCACAATCGATCTCAACCGCGTCGACGCCCAGCAGGCGCGCCGCGTGCTCGACCGCATCGTCGGCTTCGAGCTTTCGCCCGTTCTCTGGAAAAAAATCAAACCGGCCCTCAGCGCCGGTCGCGTCCAGAGCGTTGCGGTGCGTCTGATATGCGAGCGCGAGGCCGAAATCAAAAACTTCGAGACCGAAGCCCACTGGCGCGTGACAGCACGTTTTTTCGCGCCAGACGGAAAAACTGTGCGCGCCGAACTGTCGCGCACACTGCCTACGCGCAAAGCCGCCGAAGAATTCCTCGAAGCCTGCGCCGGCGCCCGTTTCGAAGTCTCCGATGTTCAGGTTCGCCCGGTGAAGAGGTCCCCGGCTCCACCTTTTACCACTTCCACTCTCCAGCAAGAAGCGTCGCGGCGACTCGGAATGACCGTAAGCCAGACTATGATGGTCGCCCAGCGCCTCTATGAGGCGGGGCACATAACATATATGCGAACCGACTCGCTGAACCTCTCGTCGATGGCCATGAATGCCATTGCCGCCGAGATTACCGGATCACTGGGAGAGCGTTACGCCCATGCGCGCCACTTCCACACCTCCAGCAAAGGAGCGCAGGAAGCCCACGAGGCAATCCGTCCAACGTATATCAACAAGACAACCGTCGACGGAACCGACCGCGAAAAACGCCTCTACGCCCTGATATGGAAACGTGCCGTAGCAAGTCAGATGGCCGATGCCGAGCTTGAAAAGACAACCGTCACAGTCAGAATCGCCGGCGACTCCGAGCGTCAGGAGCATTTCAACATACAGGGTCAGGTTGTGAAATTCGACGGTTTTATGCGCGTCTATGCATCGAAGACCCCGCTCCAGTCCGACAGCGAAAGTGACGACTCAGCCGACGAGACCCTGTTGCCGCCGATGAAAACAGGCGACACAATGAAGCCCGAAGACATCACTGCCACCGAAAGCTTCAGGCGTCAACCACCGCGCTACGACGAAGGCACACTCGTTAAGAAACTCGAAGAACTCGGAATCGGACGTCCGTCTACCTACGCGCCGACAATCTCCACCATACAGCAGCGTGAATATGTCGAGAAAGGCGAGAAACCGGGAGTGAAACG
>HF985586.1:0-11831 GCA_000431215.1 Prevotella sp. CAG:1031 | reverse complement strand
CCTACACGATCCTCACTCTCGACGGAAACAGCGGCAAAATAGGCGAACAGACAGCTTCACTGCAATACGGCGCCGACAAAGGCAAGCTTATCCCTACCGACACCGGCATCGTCGTCAACGATTATCTGACAGCAAACTTCCCCGACATCCTCGACTACGATTTCACAGCCCGTGTCGAAGGTAAATTCGACCTCATCGCCGAAGGAAAATGCAACTGGAACGACGAGATATCGCAGTTCTACGCCCTCTTCCATCCCGAGGTCGTCAAAGCGGAAGACACACGCACTGAACATCGCGTCGGCGAACGCATGCTCGGAACCGACCCTGCCACCGGCGAACCTGTCAGCGTCAAGATCGGCCGCTACGGCCCCGTCGTCCAGATCGGCAATGCCCAGGGCGAGGCAAAGCCGCGCTTCGCCTCACTAAGAAAAGAGCAGAGCGTATTCGACATCACCCTCGATGAAGCTCTCAAGCTTTTCGACCTGCCCCGTGAACTCGGCTCGTTCGAAGACAAGCCCGTCAAAGCAGCTATCGGACGCTTCGGCCCCTATATCAGCCATGCGTCAAAATTCGTATCTATCCCCAAAGAGCTCTCGCCGACATCGATAACCCTCGACGAAGCCATCGGACTAATCAAGGCCAAGCGCGATGCCGATGCCAAGAAGATCATCAAGACGTTCGACGAAGAACCCGACCTTCAGATTCTGAACGGCCGTTATGGAATTTATATTGCTTACAAAAAAGCTAACTACAAGATTCCGAAGACCATCGAGAATCCCGCTGAACTCACTCTCGAGCAGGCCCGCGAAATAATCGCCTCTCAGCCCGCCCCGAAATCAAAAGCCAAAGGGCGCGCTATCCGCCAGAAAAAATCATGATGTCGATATGCCACGTCCGTTAAACCACAAGCCGGGCACGAGAAAAGGTCTTTTCGTGCCCGACGTCATTGAAACCTACAGACCTGAAGGCCCCACACGTCTGCTTGACTTCCTGATCGAATCGATGCCACAGCGCAAACGCACAAACATCAAGGAGCTGCTCGCCCACGATCAGGTCGCCGTCAACGGCGCGCCCACACGCCAATTCGACACCGGACTGTCGGCCGGCGACGAAGTGAAAATCAACCTCGTGCGTCCCTTCCTGACATTCCGCAACCGCCGGTTGCGTCTTGTATTTGAAGACGACGACATTATTGTTGTCGACAAAGGCTACGGACTCCTTTCAATGGGAACCGACAAGATAAAGGAAGGAACCGCCTATTCAATATTGCGCGACTACGTCAAATGGAGCAATCCACGGAACAAAATCTTCATCGTCCACCGTCTCGACCGCGACACCTCGGGTCTGATGATGTTCGCCAAGAACCAACAGGCCAAAGAGACCATGCAGCACAACTGGAACAACATGGTTCTCGAACGCAACTACGTTGCGGTTGTCGAGGGATATATCGAAGATGACGAGGGAACCATCCGCTCTTACCTCAACGAGAACGCCGAGCATGAAGTCTACTCCACTCCCCGGCCCGTCAACGCCGACAGCAAGCTCGCCGTCACGCGCTACCGCGTTCTCGACCGCTCTCACGGCCACACACTCGTTGAACTGAGCCTCGACACGGGCCGCAAGAACCAGATTCGAGTCCACATGAAAGACCTCGGCCATCCAATCGTAGGCGACCGCCGCTACGGAGCTGCTACATCCCCCATACACCGGCTCGCTCTCCACGCCCGCACTCTGAAGTTCGTCCATCCGAATTCACGTCGTCCGATGGACTTCTCAACCGGTATTCCCGCCGCTTTTCTGTCGATGATGAAATAAATCCGCGAAAAACAGTTTTTTCACAACATTGTCTCACGACTGCCACACAATTGTAACAACCGCACATTACCTTTGCAAGCGTGAAAACCGTACCGCCTGACAGCGGTTCAATATACAAATCTATACCCAAGAACTAACACGACTTACAAAGGTTGTAAAATAGTAATTCTTAAAGCGCGGATTGTCGACGAGACACTCCGCGCTTAGCTTTTGAACGCACATGCAAACCACACACGAGGTTTGCATTTATCAGGGAAAAAGCGTAACTTTGCGAAATAATAGCAATATTGCATCAATGGAGAAACGAAAAATCCTCTATATTTCTCAGGAAATCTCGCCCTACGTTGCCGAAAACCATAGCTCGCTCCGCAGCCGGCTGATCCCACAAGGAGTTCAGGAACAAGGCTTTGAGGTGCGTACTTTCATGCCGAAATACGGCTCTATCAACGAACGCCGTAACCAGCTCCACGAAGTGATTCGCCTAAGCGGCATGAATATCATAATCGACGACACCGACCATCCTCTGATTATCAAAGTCGCCACCCTGCAGCCCACACGCATGCAGGTCTATTTCATTGACAACGATGACTATTTCAGCCGCAGCCCTATAAAAGAGCTCGAAACACGCACAAGCCTCGGCGACAACGACGAACGCGCGATATTCTTTGTGCGCGGCGTTGTCGAGACCGTAAAAAAATTACGCTGGGCTCCCGAAGTAATCCACTGCACAGGATGGCTTTCAGCCCTCGCCCCTCTTCTGCTCAAAAAAAACTACACCGACGATCCCGCCTTCCGCGACTCTAAAGTAGTTGTGACAATAACATCTCCCGACGGACTGCTCGCCCCTCTGGCTGAGCGCTTCGCTGAGAAAATCATTACCGACGGCATTTCGGCCGACAACATAAAGTCCATAGCAACACCCCCGGTCGGATTCAACGAGCTGATGCGCATAGCCATCGACTATGCCGACGGCGTCGTCGCCGGAGTGCCCGATGCCGATCCGGCTCTGCTCGACTACGCCCGCAGCCTCGGGCGTCCCGTCCTCGACTACCACGACGACCCCGCCGAAGCCGCTCGCGCCTATGTCGATTTCTATAACTCGCTTTAACAAATGAAACGCCTCTTAAAGGTATTTCTGTTCGTGGCCGCCCTGTCAGCTTTGGTCAGCGCGTGCGACGACGATACCTCGACAATCGGGTCCTCACTGATCCAGGATCAGGTCAAGATCGTAGTCGACGACTCTTTCACACTGACCGGCCACTCTGTCGCCTCCGGAAGAGTTCAGTCGAGAACAATACTCCAGCTCCTGGGAAATATCGACGCCGAAGGCTACGGCTCTTTCTCGAGCGACGTAGTAACCCAGTTTATGCCCAGCCAGACCATTCCCTACACCGACGTCGACCTTGATTCCGTGCGGCTTGTCATGCGTATGCCCCTCGGCGGATATGTCGGCGACTCGCTGATGCCTATGGGAATAGCCGTCCACCGCCTGACTCGCGACCTCCCCGCTCCGATATTCAGCGACTTCAATCCTGCCGGATATTACGAGCCGACGCCCTACGCAACGGCAACATACACTGCCACAGCCGCCGGCCTCAGCCCAACCGAGCAAAAACGCAAATTCCGTCTTATCAATATCGATCTGCCGAACAGCTTCGGAGCCGAGCTTCTTGCCAAATACAAAGAATCGCCCGAGACATTCGCCACACCCGGAGCATTCTCACAATGGTTCAAAGGCTTCTATATCAGAACATCATTCGGCAGCGGCCGAGTGGCCCAGATCGACTCGACAGCCATAACTCTCTATTTCCATCGCACCTATCGCGACGAAGAGACCGACCGCGACACAACCGTCTACAACTCTGCAGCATATCTCGCCGTGACCCCCGAAATCGTCACAAACAACAACATGCACTATAACGTGTCGCCCGAGCTGAGCGCAAAAGCCTCCGAACAGGCTGTCATTGCCGCGCCGACAGGCTACGACGTCGAGATCCGCTTTCCCGCACGCGAGATGATCGAGAAATACCGCAGCGAAAAAACTCTGCTTTCGATTATAAACACCGTGTCGCTTGAAATTCCGACGCTCGACATCACAAACAGCTACGGACTCACGCCGCCCCCGACAGTCCTTCTTGTTAAAACCTCCGAGAAAAACGACTTCTTCGCCCGTAGCAAGCTTCCCAACGACACAACATCTTTTTACGCGACCTACGACTCGTTCAACCATCGCTACGTGTTCAGCGAGATGCGCGACTACATACTGTCGCTACTCGATAAAGAAGAGATTACCGACGACGACATGAACTTCACCATCTGCCCGGTAACAATCGGCTTCGAGAGCAATGCAACAAGTAACAACTACTACTATTATTACTATTACTACAACATGCCGATGAGCCAGCAACTGACAATTGCAAGCGTGACGCCTTACGTAAACAGGCCCTCGATGGGCATTCTCGATCTGAAAAATTCAAAAATTCTGTTTACTTATAGTTTGCAGACAATAAATAATTAGTATCTTTGCACCGCAAAACCAAGCCGCAATAGCTCAGTTGGTAGAGCATTTCATTCGTAACGAAAAGGTCGTGGGTTCGAGTCCCACTCGCGGCTCTGTGGCAGCCGATCCGGAAACGGGTCGGCTGCCATCGTTTTCAATGACGATTCAAGTTTTTTGTATTGAAAATGTAACCGAATTGAAATAATTTGTATATTTGCAAACAGAAGCAACTGTCAAAGGCAGTATCGTCGTTACTTTCTCTGCTTGTCATGGGGAAGCGATTTTTCGGTTTAAATGATTAAGCCTCTGCGGTCGGCCTCTCTAATTTCAATCGTCATGCGTCCAATATTTCTAATTGGCTTTATGGGCTGCGGCAAGTCGACGCTCGGGCGTGCGCTCGGGGCGATGACTTCGTTGCGGTTCGTCGACCTCGACACCTTGATAGAAGCCCGCTGCCACCGCACGATAAACACCATTTTCAAAGAAGATGGCGAAGAACATTTCCGCCGAATCGAGCGGCGCCTTCTCGAAGAGGTCAGTAATGGCGAAGACATCGTCGTTGCCTGCGGGGGAGGCGTTCCCTCATACGCCGACAACATGGAGCTGATGAACAGCCGCGGACTTACCGTATATCTCAATACCTCGCGCGACCTGCTTTTGCGGCGGCTCAATGCCGGACGCAGATCGCGCCCGCTCCTGTCGGGCGTAGACGACAGTTCGCTGGAAACCTTCGTCGACAGACTCTTCGCCGAGCGCGAGCCTTACTACTCCGAAGCTAAAGCAACATTCTCGGGCGATCTGCTCGAGTCTCTCGAACAGATCGAGCTATCGGCAAACCGATTCATCGAATCATTTCATATAAACTGACCATTACTGAAGCTGTGGAAAAGCAAGCCTACACGACAAAACCGGCGCCCGACATGGCAGCTACCCTTCGCCGCCGCCTAACAATCGGTCTTCCGGCAAGCTCCCGGGGAGAAGAACGCCGGTTCCCACTGACGCCCGAAGGCGTGACCCGGCTTGCCGAGCGCGGCTTTGTAATTAAGATCGAGCAAGGAGCTGCAGCTGCGCTCAACTATCCCGAGAACCGCTACACCCGTCAGGGAGCCTTCATCGTCAGCCGCGACGAGGCTCTCGGCTGCGATATCGTGATATCGATGGCGCCGCTGCGCCCGCGAGATGTCAGCAATATGCGGCGCGGAAGCCTCCTGCTGACGCTGCTCCATCCCGAGATGCAGAATGCCGATACAGTCGCCCCTCTGCTTCAGCGCCATATAACCACCCTTGCGCTCGACCTTATCGAAGACTCGGAAGGCAACCGCCCTTTCGGCGACATTCTCGCCGAAATCGACGGTCGCGCCGCGATGACCGTCGCGGCGATGCAGCTGGCTGATCCTGCCGGAAAGGGAATCCTGCTCGGGGGCGTAGCCGGAATTGTTGCCTGTGAGGTTGTCGTCATAGGCTCCGGCATAGCCGCCTGTTCGGCCGCGAGCGCAGCCAATGGCCTTGGAGCCACGGTCAGAATGTTCGACAACGATGTCTACCGCCTCCGGCGCAGCGTCAGTGAGCTCGGACAATGGGTAGTGGCCTCATCGCTCCATCCCCACGTCGTGGGGAACGCCTTGCGTAGCGCCGACGTCATAGTGGCCGCAGCGCCCTCGCATGATGTCATCCTCGGCGCCGACGCCGTCGACCTGATGAAAACCGGCGTCGTCATCGTCGACCTCTCGTCAATGCCCGGCGCCTCATTCCCGTCGCTGCCCGCAATCGACGTCAACAACCGCGCCGCAATAGCCGAAGCGCGCCGCTGCTCGCAGCGCGTGGCTCTGACAAACCCGGGAAGCCTCGTGCCGCGCACCGCCGCCATGGCAATGAGCGACACTTTGCTCACCACCCTCGAGCGTATGTTTGCCTTCAGGTCGCTTTCCGACGCGCTCAACGGCCACCGCGGACTAAGAACCGCCGTGGTGACATATCTCGGGCGCGTTGTCAACCAGCAGATTGCGAAAGCCGCCGGCATGCGCCCCGTCGATATATCAATCTACCTCTCGCTGAGCTGATGCCTAAGAAATACTATGTTGTCTGGAACGGCGTCGAGACAGGTGTCTTCGACTCGTGGGAAGACTGCCTTCAACAGGTCAAAGGCTACAAAGACGCCCGCTACAAGAGCTTCAACTCCCGCGAGGAAGCCATCGAGGCATACCGGGGCAACCCGGCCGACCATCTCGCCATCTTCCGCGGCATGGCCCGGCAGGCCAAGCCCAAAACCGATCCGGCATTCATTCCCGGAATGCGCCCCGACGCCATCGCCGTCGACGCCGCCTGCAGCCGCAATCCGGGCCCGGTGGAATACCGCGGCGTAGCCGTGATGACCGGTCAGGAACTTTTCCACGTCGGCCCGCTCGCCGAAGGAACAAACAATATCGGAGAATTTCTGGCCCTCGTCCACGCTCTGGCTTGGCTCGACAAGCTCGGCCGCCATGAAGTGCCCGTCTACTCCGATTCACGCACCGGGCAGAGCTGGGTTCGCAAGAAAAAAGCCAACACAAATCTGACACCTACCGCCGCCAACGCCCCCATCCGCGACATGATAGCCCGCGCCGAGGCCTGGCTCGCCACACACACCGTAATGAACCCCATCCTGAAGTGGAACACCGAGGAATGGGGCGAGATACCCGCCGATTTCGGCCGCAAATAATTATCTGACATACTATGGAACAACCCGTTGAACATCACCCTTGGGAGCCCTTTGTTCCCGACGGCGCCGTCGTTTTGTTCGTCGGCACCTTTCCTCCGGCGCGCAGCCGCTGGGCGATGGACTTCTACTACCCCAACCGAATCAACGACTTCTGGCGCATCATGGGCCTCATTTTCAAAGGCGACAAAAACGCACTGCTGACGCCCGACCTCACCGGCTACCGCCTCGATGAAATAAAACAGCTGCTGACCGAACGCCATATCGCCCTGAGCGACACCGGCCTCGCCATCAGACGCCTCGCCGGCAACGCCTCCGACAAATTCCTCGAGATCGTCGAGCAGCGCGACATCCCCGCGCTCGTCGCTACGATGCCCGACTGCCGCTTCATAGCCCCCGCCGGAATAAAAGCCTCGGAAGTCGTTGCCGAACAAACCTCGACCGAAGTCCCGAAAATGGGCGCCACCGTCAATATAAAGCTCGGAGATCGCCCGATAACGATAGCCCGCATGCCCTCGACCTCGCGTGCCTACCCCATGAAACTCGAGAAGAAAGCCGACTACTACCGCAATCTCTTCGAGCTGGCCGCCATCCTCTGACAATTTTTTCGTAATTTTGTCAAAACTGATTTTGACCGATGACAACATCCTCCGACGCCCACGCCCGTATCGCCGCCCTGCGCGACGAGATAAACGGCCATAACCACGCCTATTATGTCGAGAACTCGCCGACGATCTCCGACCGCGAGTTCGATATGCTTCTCAAAGAGCTCGAACAGCTCGAAAAGGAACATCCCGAAGAGTTCGACCCACTGTCGCCCACACAGCGCGTCGGCAGCGACCTCAACCGCAGCTTCGAGCAGGTCGCCCACGTCAGGCCGATGCTGTCGCTGGCAAACACCTATTCTATCGAGGAAGTCGACGACTGGGAGAAGCGCGTGCGCGACGCTCTGGCCGGCGAACGGCTCGACATTGTCGGCGAGCTGAAGTTCGACGGCACGTCGATTTCGCTTATCTATAAAGGCGGCCGTCTGGTCAGGGCCGTAACCCGCGGCGACGGCGAGAAAGGCGACGTGGTGACCGACAACATAAAGACTATTCCGTCGATACCGCTGCAGCTGCGCGGGAGCGGATGGCCCGACGAGTTCGAGATTCGCGGCGAGGTGCTCCTTCCCTGGAAAGCTTTCGACCGCCTGAATGCCGAACGGGCTTTCAACGAAGAGCCTCTTTTCGCCAATCCGCGCAACGCCGCCGCCGGAACCCTCAAGACTCTCGACCCTAAGATCGTGGCCCGACGCGGCCTCGACGCACGCTTCTACTATCTTCTGAGCGACAATCTTCCTTTCGACAACCATTATCAGAACATGGAAGCGGCCCGTTCGTGGGGCTTCAAGGTGTCGCCGGCGATGAAACTGATGACCTCCATCGACGAAATCGACGAATATATCCGCCACTGGGACACAGCCCGCAAAGAACTGCCCGTGGCCACCGACGGCCTCGTCTTCAAGGTCAATTCGCTGCGGCAGCAGCTCAATCTGGGGTTCACCGCGAAATCTCCGCGCTGGGCCATAGCCTACAAATTTCCGGCCGAACGCGCCCTAACCCCCCTGCGGTTCGTTTCGTTCGAAGTCGGGCGACTCGGAGTAATAACCCCGGTGGCGAATCTCGAGCCGGTGCTCCTTTCGGGCACCATCGTCAAACGCGCGTCGCTCCATAACGAAGACATAATCCGCAACCTCGACATCCACGAAGGCGACTGGCTGTGGGTTGAGAAAGGGGGCGAGATTATTCCGAAAATTACAGGCGTCGACCTTTCCCGACGCACCGAAGGCGCCGAGCCCGTGCGCTTTGTGAGCCATTGTCCGGCCTGCGGAACGCCGCTCGTCAGAGTCGAAGGGGAGGCGGCCTGGGTATGCCCAAACCGCTATGGCTGCCCGCCGCAGCAGATAGGCCGCATCGAACATTTCGTCGGTCGCCGGATGATGAACATCGACGGAATCGGCGAGGAAATGTCGCGGGAGCTTTTCGAGCGCGGTTATATCAGAAACATCGCCGACCTCTACTCTCTGAAAGCCGACGACATCATCAGCATTCCCGGATCGGGCCCCCGGACAGCACAGCGCATCCTCGACGGCGTCGAGGCAAGCAAGAATGTCGGGTTCGACCGCGTAATCTACGCGCTGTCGATTCCTCAGGTCGGAGAAACGGTCAGCAAGCACCTTGCCCGAGCCGTCGGCGACATCGACCGGCTCATGTCGATGAGCGAAGCCGAGCTGACGGCAATCAACGACATCGGCCCCGGCATAGCAGCCTCGGTTACCGATTATTTCTCCCACGCAGTCAACCGCGAGATAATAGAACGGCTGCGCGAGGCCGGCGTTACAATGGCTATGACCCGCGACGACAGTGTAGAGCGCTCGACACGCCTCGAGGGAAAATCTATCGTTGTCAGCGGCGTCTTTTCGCTTCATAGCCGCGATGAATACAAAGAGATGATCGAAAACAACGGCGGCAAGAATGTCGGCTCGGTCTCGAAAAAGACCTCTTTCATCCTCGCCGGCGAGAACATGGGGCCGTCAAAGCTCGAAAAAGCGCAGAAACTCGGTGTGCCTGTCGTCAGCGAGCAGGAATTTCTCGACATGCTCAAGTGAGCTTTTTGAGATTATTCGGGCCCGCGAGGGCAATAAATCGGCCCTGTCGGAGTTTATATTATGAGAACAATCATATTAGTTAGCCCCAAAACGCTGATGAACAACATACTCCGACGCCTCGCAGCGGCAGCAATCGCCCTGACGTTCGGCGCATTGGCCACGATGGCCCAGAAAGATGACTTCAATCCGATTCAGACCGGTGTGCTCTCGCTGAGTATCACTCCCGATGCCCGCGGCGCTTCGATGGGCGACCTCGGCGCCGCCACCGACCCCGACGTCAACGCCCAGTTCTGGAATCCCTCGAAATATGCTTTCGCCTACTCGACAGCAGAGTTCGGCCTGAGCTACACCCCCTGGCTGCGCAAACTCGTCAACGACATCTTCCTCGCCAACCTCGCCGGTTACTGGAAGCTCGGCTCGGGCGACAATCAGGCCCTCAGCGCCTCGCTCCGCTATTTCTCGCTCGGCGAAGTCAACTCCTACGACGGCGGCGGCACAGTATCGCAGAGCCTCAATCCCTATGAGCTGTCGTTCGACATTGGCTATTCGCGCAAGCTCTCCGAAAAATTCTCGATGGGTGTAGTGTTCCGCTATATCTACAGCGACCTCGGATTCTCGAGCTCTTATGCCGGCGACCAGTCGACGGGCGCATCGGCTTTTTCGGCCGACCTATCGGGATATTTCACCACCTATCCGATGGTCGGACGCAACGAATGCCAGTGGTCGTGGGGATGGAACATCTCGAACATAGGCACGAAAGTCAGCTACAGCCACGGCGAGAACCCGGCATTCCTTCCGACAAACCTTCGTCTGGGAACAACGTTTGCCTTCCCCCTTGCCGACTATCACACCCTCTCGCTCGGCTTCGACCTCAACAAGCTGCTTGTGCCGACGCGCCCGCGACGCGACGACTACGCCGACGACATCGAAGGCGAAAAGGAATTTGCCCTGGCCGAAGAGAAATGGAAAGACATGTCGCCGATAACCGGAATCTTCAAATCGTTCTCCGACGCTCCAGGCGGCTTCAAGGAAGAGCTGCGCGAGATAGCGTTCTCCGTTGGCGCCGAATATAACTACAACCAGCAGTTCTTTGTGCGCGGCGGATATTACTACCAGAACCCCAAGAAGGGCAATCAGCAGTATTTCGCTCTCGGCGCCGGATTCTCGCTCAATGTTGTCAAACTCGACGCAAGCTATATGCTCGCCACGGCTCAGAATTCGCCGCTCGACCAGACTCTCCGATTCACCCTCACCTTCAATCTCGACGGGCTGAAAGATATTCTCGGCCGTCGCCGCCGCTGACGTCCATGACCCGATTCCAATTGCCGCGCGTGGGCCTCGGCTTCGATGTCCACCGCCTCGTTGAAGACCGCCGCTGCATAATCTGCGGCGTCGACATCCCCTACTCACGAGGACTGCTCGGCCACAGCGACGCCGACGTGGCTCTCCATGCTCTGGCCGACGCGCTGCTCGGCGCCGCCGCCCTCGGCGACATCGGCCGTCATTTCCCCGACACCGATCCCGAATGGGAAGGAGCCGACTCGCGACGTATTCTCCGCGCCGTGGTCAACATGCTCGACAACCGCGGATTCATAGTCGGGAACGCCGACATCACGATAGCCGCCCAGGCTCCGAAAATGGCCCCGTTCATCGAACAGATGCGGGCCAATGTAGCCGACGACCTGCGCATTCCGATAGACTGCGTCGCCGTCAAAGCCACCACAACCGAACACCTCGGCTTCACCGGACGCGGCGAAGGGATAGCAGCCTGGGCAACCGCTCTGATTGCAAATAAATGTTAAATCGCTCGGCGAATTTTGTCTTGACAACAGCAATAACTTTCTTTGCACTGAAAACGAAAGGACACCTCGTTGCATTCCTTGGCTGTAACTTATTTTACGCAATTTATTCCAATTTTTTGGACTAAGGAAAAGGCAACAATCGCCTGAATCGTCGCGACGACGCCAAAAGCGAATCAAGGTGTGATACTTGTAAGTATGATATAATCTCTACACTTTAAAGCTTTTCGGCTTAAAGAAATGCCTTTTGGCTTAGTCCAGATTCCTCGCGACGAGGAGACTGGATTTTTTTTGCTATATTTGACTCACATAATTGGCTAAGCCATCGCGGGCCGGGCCTCACGGGTCAGCGGATTTTCCCGGTGGGCACAC
>HF985585.1 GCA_000431215.1 Prevotella sp. CAG:1031 | reverse complement strand
TCTATTGCCGATTCGCTGAATAGTTACGCCTTTTCAAACGCTTCAACAATAAATTGTACCTCGCGCGCGTTAATAAGTCGGTATGAAAAAACTAATAATATGGGCGGCAGTGATTGCTGTCGCGGGAAGCGCCTTAACAGGTTGCGGAGGAGCCAAACTTTCCGTGGCCGATGAGCAGATGGCCCGCGGTGAATATTACGATGCTTCTAAAACCTATCGCAAGATATATAACAAGCTGACAAAGCGCGAGCAGCGCCCTCAGCGTGGCGAAGTGGCATATAAAATGGGCAAATGTTATCAGAAGCTCAATATGGCAGCCAGAGCGTCTGCCTCATATCAGAATGCAATCCGATATGGGGTTACAGATTCGATGGCCAGGTTATATTTCGCCCAGAGTCTTCATGCCGAGGGCAAATATGTGCCGGCAATAAAAGCCTATGAAGAATTTCTTGAGCTGTCGCCCTCCAATCCTGTTGCTCTATCGGGACTTGAGGGAGCCAAAGCATCGGCAGCGCTTAAAAAGAACAAAACGCGCTGGGTTGTCAGACAGGACAAGCTGTTGAATTCGCGTCGTGCGGATTTTTCGCCGATGTTCAACGGCGATATACTCTATTTTACGACCACCAATGAAAAAGTTACCGGCGACAAGCGCAGCGAGATAACCGGAATGAAGAAATCCGATATCTGGATGTCGAAGAAAGACGAGCAGGGCAACCGTCTACGTCCTGAGCCTGTCGAGGGGGAACTTAACTCGGAGCTTGACGAGGGCATCATGTCGTTTTCTCCCGACGGTTCGACAATGTATCTCACCAAAGCGCGCCGTGAGCCGAACGCCAATACCGGTGTTGAGATTTATACCTCTCAGCGAAGCGATGCCAAATGGAGCGCGCCGGTTAAATTCGAGATTACCGCCGATACGGTGTCGAGCTACGCCCATCCGGCCGTAAGCCCTGACGGCAACTATCTTTATTTTGCGTCGGATATGCCCGGAACCGGAGGCAAAGACATCTGGCGCATAAATCTTAAAGAGCGGTCGGGCTCTCTTGAAAATCTCGGCACGGACATCAATACGCCCGGCGACGAGATGTTTCCGTATATGCTGACCGACAGCATAATGTATTTTTCATCTGACGGCCATCCGGGACTGGGCGGGCTCGACATCTTCTGCGCCACGCTCCAGCCTTCGGGCCGATGGACTGTCACCAACATGGGCTCTCCGATCAATTCCGAAGCCGATGATTTCGGAATGACTTTCCTTCCAGGAGCCGATCATCCTCAGGGCTACATGAGCTCTAACCGTGGCGACGGTCGCGGTTATGACCATATCTATACGTTTGAGCTTCCCGATCTGAAGATCAACATAAGCGGCTGGGTTGTCGACCGCGACGATGAACCTGTGCCTAATTCGGTCATTCGCATCGTTGGAAACGACGGATCTATCCAGAAAGCTGTCGCTCGCGACGACGGTTCCTTCTCATTCCCGCTTCAGCGCGGCGTAAGCTACGTAATGATGGCCGGCGGCCGTGGTTATCTTAATGCCAAACAGGAGTTTACAGCCGACAATGCCGAGGAAGACGCTGAATATGAGATTGATTTTGTTCTCGCGAGTATCAACAAGCCCAATATTATCGAGAATATCTTTTATGATTTCGACAAGGCTACACTCAGGCCCGAGTCGGAAGAGGCTCTCGACGAGCTTGTGAAGCTTCTTGCCGACAATCCGAACATCACTATCGAGATGGCTTCCCATACCGACCGTGTCGGCACTGAGGAATATAACCTTGATTTGTCTGAACGGCGCGCGAAAGCAGTCATAGATTATCTGATTTCAAAGGGAATAGCCCCAGAGCGCCTTCAGCATCAGGGTTATGGAAAATCCCGTCCCAAGGTTGTCACCAAGCGTGTCAACAAGCTCTATCCTCAGTTCAAGGAGGGGGACGTGCTGACTGAGGAATATATATCCAATCTTCCGCCCGAAGATCAGGAGGCCGCCGATCAGGTTAACCGTCGCACAGAATTTCAAGTGCTTTCTGTCGATTACCAGATGTTCTGATGAGGTTCCGGACTGAAGAAACCACGAGATTTATATCTCCTTTGCTGGGATATGACAAACCTGTAGCTTTGCTCGGCTCATGTTTTTCCGACAATATGGCCGAGCGTCTGCGTCGCGACCTTTTCGATGTAATGGTCAATCCGTTTGGCCCTCTTTACAATCCGGCATCGCTCTGTGCGGTACTAAGGCGGATTGTCGAAGCTAAACCATATACAATAGAAGAGCTCTTTCAGGGGCCAGACGGCTTATGGCACTCCTTTGACCATAATACCTCTTTTTCGGCTAAGACGCCTGAAGAATCGCTTGCACGAATAAATGTCGCTCTAGCGGATGCTCATGAAAGTTTATCGAAGTCAAAGGTTTTATTCGTGACCCTCGGCACCGCATGGGTCTACTATCATGGCGATGACAATATAGTCGCCAATTGTCACAAGCTTCCGCAACGTGAGTTTGTCAGACGATTGTTGTCGGTTGAGCAGGTCGCCGATTATCTTGAACAGATAACCGGACTTGCGGGGTGTCCGTGTGTGTTCACGGTCAGTCCGATACGTCATCTCGCCGACGGTCTTCACGGAAACACTCTCTCGAAATCGGTTCTCCATCTTGCAATAGAAAAGGCCGGGGTTGAGTATTTCCCGGCCTATGAGATGCTTATCGATGATCTGCGCGACTATCGCTTCTATGCGGCTGATATGAAGCATCCGTCGGAGGTTGCCGCTGACTATATCTACGAGAAACTGCTCGGCGCTTATGCGTCGGCAGACACGCGGGCCAGAATTCCGGAATGCAGAGCCATCTCGGCGCGTCGCGCCCACCGGCCTATAGCCCGTTGAAACTTACAGATGACCGTCGGCATGCAGCAGCTCAAGCAATGCCGGAATAGCTTCTTCAGAAGGGATGTTCTTCAGGACGCATTCCTTTCCCCGATAGAGGCTTACTCGTCCTACTCCCGCGCCGACATAGCCATAATCGGCGTCGGCCATTTCTCCGGGGCCGTTGACAACACACCCCATAACACCGATTTTAAGTCCTTTCAGTCCGGCAGTAGCTTTTTTGACGGCTGCGAGAGTTGACTGGAGATCAAAAAGCGTTCGGCCGCAACTCGGGCATGAGATATACTCTGTGCGGGTTATGCGCCGGCGCGTGGCCTGAAGTATCGCGAACGCGAGATTGGCCTCTGCTTCGCGGCTCATCGCGCCGTTGGTTTCGATGGCGATACCGTCAATGTCGTGGTTTAACAGCAGGCGTCCGAGATCAACGGATGCCCTGATTGTGATTTCCTCAGCCGACAACCCCGAGTAACAGGCTTTTGCAATGACGGGGTTGTCAATGCCGGCTATTGCTGTCGCCACAGAGGCTGCGAAGTTCCGATGGCCTGAAGTGACAACTATCATTCCTTCCGGAATGGTTTCAGGCATTGATTCCGCATCAAATCCAGGAATTTCGTCGAAAATATCAGGCCGGCGGTCGTCGCTGTAGTCGGCTTCCGCATCAAGCCCTAAGACAACCGGCACGTTGTTGCGGCGTTTCCTCGTGACCTCGACAGACCCTAATCTTGGAGCGTCATTGAAGCTCATGACGTAATCGCGAAGCATCCGGGCAACAGGTATCTCGGCCTCGGGCGCCTCACTGAGAGAAACACGGATTGTATCGCCGATTCCTTCAGCAAGGAGAGTGCCGATTCCGACGGCGCTTTTCACGCGCCCGTCTTCTCCATCGCCGGCCTCCGTGACACCTAAGTGGAGCGGGAAGTGCATATTTTCTCTCTCCATTACCTTGACAAGCAGCCGAACAGTCTCGACCATGACAACCACGTTGCTTGCCTTTATTGAGATGACGATATTGAGGAAATTGCGGGCAACCGCCACGCGCAGGAACTCCATTACACTCTCGACCATTCCGGCCGGCGTATCGCCGTAGCGGCTCATAATGCGGTCGGAAAGTGAGCCATGGTTAACTCCCAGACGAATGGCTGTGTCAGTTTCGGCACATCGGTCGACAAATTCTCCGAACTTGGTCTCAATCTTTTGCAGCTCAGACTGATATTCGCTGTCGGTATAGTCGATTTTCTTAAACACGCGTCCGGGGTCGACGAAATTTCCGGGGTTGATGCGTATTTTCTCTACGTTACCGATAGCTGCGAACGCTGCTGCGGGGTTAAAATGGATGTCGGCAACGAGGGGCACATTAACGCCTCGCTCACGCACTTTTTGGCGGATAATGCCGAGATTATTGCTTTCGCGTGACCCCTGAGCTGTCAGTCTGACGATATCGGCCCCGGCTTCAGCGATACGGCAGATCTGGTCGACAGACGCTTCGGTGTCCATTGTCGACGTGTTAGTCATAGATTGCAATGGAATAACTCCATTAGAGCCTATAAGCACTCCGCCTACGCTGACCGTCTTTGTCGGCCGTTGAAAAGTGTCGTAGCAGCGTTTCATATCGTTGAGAATCAGTTCGTCTTGTATTCGTATTTTACTTCGGCAAGCTGGCTGTTGGCCTTGACGATTTTTTCGGACAGCCCTGCACGATAGGCATTAAAGCGTCCGGCAAGCTCAGGGTCGCCGAGTGCAAGAATCTGCACGGCCAGAATGGCTGCGTTCAGGCCGCCGTTGATGCCGACAGTGGCGACCGCAATGCCCGGGGGCATCTGGACAATTGAGAGCAGTGCATCGCGGCCCTCGAGAGTCGAGTTGATAGGGATTCCGATAACGGGAACAGTCGTCATGGCGGCGATAACGCCCGGAAGGGCGGCAGCCATGCCGGCAGCTGCGATTATCACTTCGATTCCGCGCTCTTTTGCCGTGCGGGCGAATTTTTCCACTTCGGCAGGCGTGCGGTGGGCGCTCAGGGCGTTCATCTCGAAAGGCACCTTCATGTCGTTGAGAAATGTAGCGGCTTTGTTGAGAATGGGCAGGTCGCTGGTGCTGCCCATGATAATGCTGACCTTGGGATTCATCTTGTTGTTTATTTTGTTGTTAGTTTTTCTTTGAGATATTTTGCTGTGTAGGAGCCGGGGGTAGTGGCAATCTCTTCGGGAGTGCCGGCGGCCACGAGCTGTCCGCCGAGGTCACCCCCCTCGGGCCCTATGTCGATAACGTGATCGGCACATTTTATTACGTCAAGATTATGCTCGATGACAACGACTGTGTGGCCCTGTTCAATGAGCCGGTCGAGCGAGACCATCAGTTTGCTGATGTCGTGGAAATGAAGGCCGGTTGTCGGTTCGTCGAAGATGAACATTGTCGGCCGCTGTTTTTCGCCACCGAGGAAATATGCGAGTTTGACACGCTGGTTTTCGCCGCCCGACAGGGTCGACGAGCTCTGTCCGAGCTTAATGTAGCCGAGACCGACATCGGCCAATGGCTGGAGCCGTTTTACTATTCTTTTTTCTGTCGCGCCCTGTGCCGAGCCAAAGAATTCGATAGCCTCGTCAACGGTCATGTCGAGAATGTCGCTGATGTTTTTGCCCCGGTATTCTACCTCGAGGACTTCACGCTTGAAGCGTTTGCCACCGCAGCTTTCGCACGGAATAGTGACGTCGGCCATGAATTGCATCTCGATCGTTACCGTTCCTTCTCCCTTACATTCTTCGCATCGGCCCCCCTCGGTGTTGAATGAGAAATAGGCAGGGGTGAATCCCATCTGTTTCGATTGCTGGGTGTCGGCGAACAGTTTGCGAATCTCATCGTAGGCTTTCAGATAGGTTGCCGGATTGGAGCGCGAACTTTTTCCTATAGGGTTCTGGTCGACGAATTCCACCGCTTCGATACGCTTCAGGTCGCCGCGCAGTTCGCGGAAAGCCCCCGGAAGATCTCCCCCTTCGCCGAGATGGCGCCGAAGGGCACGATAGAGTATGTCGCGCACGAGCGTCGACTTTCCCGAGCCGCTTACTCCGGTGACAGCTGTCATGATTCCCAGAGGAAATTTCACGTCGATGTTCTTGAGGTTGTGTTCGCGTGCGCCGACAACTTCAATATAGTCGGCGAATTTACGGCGCCGCACCGGAACCGGAATCGATAGCCTGCCGGTAAGATAACCGACGGTATAGCTTTGAGGGGCGTCAGCAGTGTCAATATCGGCCGTCGGGCCGTTCCAAACGATTTCCCCTCCGAGTTGTCCGGCTTTCGGGCCGACGTCGACCAGCCTGTCGGCCTCGCGCATGATCTCTTCGTCGTGCTCTACGATAACAACCGTGTTGCCGGCGTCGCGGAGCCTTTTGAGAACATCGATAAGGCGCCCGGTGTCGCGAGAGTGTAGTCCGATGCTCGGTTCGTCGAGGATGTAGAGTGATCCTATCAGGCTGCTGCCGAGTGATGTCGCGAGATTAATGCGTTGGCTTTCGCCGCCCGACAGTGAAGAACTCAGGCGGTCGAGAGTAAGATAGCCCAACCCGACGTCGACAAGGACGTGGAGCCTCGAACGTATTTCTTTCAGCAGGCGCGATGTGATTTGCTTTTCGGCGCCATCCGGCTGCCAGTTGTCGAACCATTCCGAGAGATTCTTGACAGACATCTCTGTCAGGTCAGAAATAGTCTTGCCGTTGACTCTTACATAAAGAGCTTCGGGACGCAGCCGGCGTCCGTGGCATTCGGGGCAGACGGTGCGTCCGCGGTATCGCGACATCATGACGCGGTATTGAATCTTATATTGGTTTTCTTCAACCATTTTGAAGAAACCGTCGATTCCCGTGAAGTCGGTGTCGTGACCCCCGTGCCAGAGAAAGTCGAGCTGGTCGGAAGTAAGATCCTGATAGGGCTTGTGGATTGGGAATTTTGCGCGTGAAGCGACTGATATAAGCCATTGTTTCCACTGGCTCATTTTCTCGCCGCGCCAGGCGACAACGGCGTCGTCGTAGACGCTCAGCGCCGTGTTTGGAACCACGAGGCGTTCGTCGATACCGATTATGCGGCCGAATCCCTCGCATCGCTGACAGGCTCCGTAAGGGTTGTTGAAGTTGAAAAGGCTGTCGGAAGGTTCTATGAACGAGATTCCGTCAGCTTCGAAACGTTTGGAGTAATCATGGCGTTCGACACCGCTGCTGCGGTATACGAGAACAATCACTGTATCGCGTCCTTCGAAATAAGCGGTCTCTACCGAATCGGCCATTCGGCTGCGCTCATCGGGAGTGCGCGGCGCTGTCAGGCGGTCGACAAGCAGTGCAAGCGAAGGTTTCTGCTCAGTATTATCAGTGGCGAGAATGTCATCAATGGAGCTGAAGGCGCCGGTCGATGTGTCGACAAGACGGCTGAACCCCTCTTTGCGGTAAATGTCGAGCTGCGCTGAAAGGGAGCGTCCAGCAGGCAGAATAATCGGGGCTGCCACAGCTATGCGTGTGCCTTCGGGCAGTTCGGCGGCGGCGTCGACAACGTCGTCGACACTTTGTTTTTTCACCTCGCGTCCGCTTACGGGCGATATTGTGTGGCCGGCGCGAGCGAACAGAAGCCTGAGATAGTCGTAAATTTCAGTGGCAGTTCCCACTGTGCTCCGAGGGTTGCGCGTATTTACTTTCTGCTCGATGGCGATGGCCGGGGGCAAGCCTTTTATGTAGTCGGCCTCAGGTTTCGCCATGCGTCCGAGAAACTGGCGGGCGTAGGCCGACAGACTCTCGACATATCTACGCTGGCCTTCGGCATAAAGCGTGTCGAATGCCAGCGACGACTTGCCGCTGCCACTCAGGCCGGTGATGACTGTCAGTTTGCCGCGCTCGATCTCAGCATCGACGCCTTTCAGGTTATTTACCCTGGCTCCTTTGACTACGATATTGCTCATTCGCGGTAATAGATTCGTTTAACTCGGGTTGATACCGACGTCAGCACCTCATAAGTTATTGTCGACAGGCTTTCGGCAACATCATCGGCCGGCACGTTCCTGCCGAAAATTTCAACTGAGTCGCCTATGCTGACATTCGGGACATCGGTGACGTCAATCATCATGACGTCCATGCAGATGTTCCCGACCGTAGGGCAGCGATGACCGTTGACCGACACTTTCAGACCTCCGTTGCCGAGATGGCGGTCGATTCCGTCGGCATATCCTACCGGAACCGTGGCAATGCGCGAATCGCGTTTGAGAAGTCCGCGGCGGTTGTAGCCGACGGTTGTTCCCGCGGGCCAGTCGCGTATCGAGATTATGACGCTTTTGAAGCTCGACACCTGCTCAAGGGCGTCCATTGAGCCGTCGTGCATTGTCGCTATTCCGTAAAGGCCGATGCCGAGGCGAACCATATCGCACTGATGGTCGGGGAAGCGGACAATGCCTGTTGTGTTCAATATATGGCGTAATATATGGTGTGGGAACCCGGCCTGAAGAGTGTCGCAGCAGCGGTAGAAATATTCAAACTGACCGCGCGTATAGTCATCGTCGGCGGGGTCGTCGGCAGCGCACAGGTGGCTGAAAACGCTCTGCGGACGAATGAACGGCTGACCGTGGAGCATCTCGACAACTTTCGGAATTTCCTCTTCGATGAATCCCAGACGGTGCATTCCCGTGTCGAGCTTAATGTGGACAGGGTAGTCGGTAACACCCCAGCGGCGCGCCTCTTCGATCACCTTCTCGAGCATCTCGAAGCTATAGATCTCAGGTTCGAGCCGATAAGCGAATAGTGCGCGGTAATTGACAACCTTCGGATTCAGAACCATTATCGGCATTGTTATTCCGTTTTCGCGCAGATCGACCCCTTCGTCGTGGGCGGCCACGGCGAGGTAGGCCGCACCCTGGGCCTGCATCGTGCGGGCAATCTCATAGTAGCCGGCACCGTAGCCGAACGCTTTGACCATCGCAACTATACCCGTTTCGGGCTTTAGCTTCGACCGGAAGAAATTATAGTTACGGCGAACGGCTTCGAGATTCACCTCAAGCACCGTTTCATGCTGACGCGCCTCAAGCATATCGCATATACGGTCTGTGGCAGATAAGGCGCCTCCTTTAACGAGAATGAATTCGTCGTGGAACTCTTCAGGCCCCATTTCCGAGATAAAACCGTCGATATTGTCGAAAAATTTGACATTGAGTCCATCGAAAGCGTCGGTGGCAGCTGCTATTCGTGTTCCTATACCGATTATGCGGGCGACCTCCGCGTCGCGCAGTATTTCGGCGACATCTTCGTAATTCCCTTCGTCGAGGTCGCCTAAAACAGCCGTCAGACTCATGCGTTTGCGCAGACGGCGGCGCATGAAATCGAGGGCCGAAGCCAATGAGTTGGCGTCGGCCGTGTAGCGGTCGTGAACGAGAAGGCAACGGTTTACGGCATCTATAACCTCAAGGCGGGTGTCAACACTTTTCAGGCAAGCCGCGTTCTCGGCTACTTCTTCGGGATCGCTTCCCAGAACCAATGCCAATGCTATTGCGGCATACAGACTGTCGCGTTCTTTTCCGTTTATCACGGTCGTTACGCCATATCCGGCTCCATGCCAGGTAAACGAAAAGCCTTCCGCCGTTTCGTTGTCGATGAACAGATCTGCGTCGGGCTGCTTACGGCTCCATGCGATCTTCTCGGGAGCACCGCAGGCTTTCACCGCTCCGACACATATAATATCGTCGGCCGGATAAATTACCGATTTACAGTCTTTGAAAAGACTGGACTTCTCTGCTGCTTTTTCTTCACGTGAGGCAAAACCGCTGTCGTGCTCGGGGCCGATGCCCGTCAGCACTCCTATCTCCGGCCTGATTATCGCGGCAAGACGTTCCATTTCGTGGGGCTCTGACACTCCTGCCTCAACGATAACAACGTCGGAATCACTGTCGGCCTGCCAGATTGTGAGCGGGACTCCTATCTGAGAGTTGTCGCTGCGGTCTGATCGGCTTATGCGGACTGGCGTGTCGTTATGGCCATTTCCGATCAGCTGTGCAGCCCATTCCTTTACTGTTGTTTTTCCGGCAGAACCGGTTATTCCGACAACTTTTCCGCAGAGTTCGCCGCGGCGTCGGGCGGCAAGAGCCTGAAGTGCTTTCAGTGTGTCGGGGACGACGAGAAAATCGGCGTCGGCATTTTTAATGTCGTCAGGCTGCCGGCTGACAATGAATGCGCCGACCCCTTCGCGGCAGAGTTCGGCTACGTATCGCTGACCGTCGTTAGAACTGGTGGCGAGGGCAATGAATATTGTCTCATCGTGATTCCCCGTAAGACTGCGGCTGTCGGTAAGCAATCGGCTAATGGTGCGCTCAGGGTGGCGCGGCTTTTCAGCTCCTATGATTTCGGCGATTTCGCCAAGTGATAATTTCTTTTTCATTTCAACCTGCAAAGATAGTGAATTACTCCGAAAAGTGAGCTATCGGAATTTGTTACCGAATATATGGCTGAAGCCGCCCGGCTGATGGTTTGTGCTGATACATCGGGAGTTATATCAAAGTCTTTGCCGCCGCTGCTTATTTAAAGATATTTAACGGAATTGAAACCGTAGGTAACTATTCAGCCAAAGAACCGATATGCC
>HF985584.1:14022-20433 GCA_000431215.1 Prevotella sp. CAG:1031 | reverse complement strand
CAGGGCGTTTCTGACGCCGGTTTCTTCTAAATCATACGGTCTGAACGGGGATGCCGAGTTCGCGGGTTATCATGTCGGCGAAAGCCTGAAGCTCTTCGCGGCCGACCTTTTCGAGACTCTCTTCGGGAGTCTTGCGGTCGATGCCGTAGAGCATCACCTCGCGCGGGCGTATGCGGCGGTAGGCTTCGAGCAGCGCGGCCCGTTCGCCGGGGGTAGTGTTGTCGACACGCACGCCGTTGTGGAAGCCGCGTGTCTGCATTGTCTGAATGATGCAATCGCCGCCGAACCGGCAGAGGTCGTCAATGGCGCGGTCGACGGTGAACGCCGGCGATGTCGGACGGTCGAGGGTGCGCATCGTGGCTTCGACGGCGCTGTCGAGCTTCACAATATTGTTGTCGACGCGCCTGAGGGCCTCGACAACGTCGGGGCGCCGAAGCTGTGTCGAATTGCTCAGCACGCTTATCTTCGCCTCGGGATAGAAGCGGTCGCGCACGGCAATGGTGTCGTCGATAATGGCGGCGAAGTCGGGATGGAGCGTCGGCTCGCCGTTGCCCGAGAAGGTGATGACGTCGAGCGGGTCGCCGGCGGCGTGGAGCGCCGCAAGACGTTCGCCGAGCAGGCGGCTGACGTCGGCGCGTGCCGGCAGGCCCGTCGTGCCGGGGCCCTGGGCGTTGTAGCCTGCCTCGCAGTAGAGACAGTCGAAGCTGCATACCTTGCCGTCGTTAGGCGACAGATTGACCCCTAACGACGCTCCGAGGCGCCGCGACCGGATAGGCCCGAAAACAGTAGAATGGAATAATACTCTTTGCATAGCTCGGCAAAGATAGCGAAAGGCGAGAGCAGAGGCAAATGAAAAACATGTTTTTTTATTTGCCTTTGCCGAGCCGCCTCCTATCTTATCTAAAGATAGCGAATAAGATTTATAAGACTTATAAGATTTATAAAATTTAGAAGACTTAGAAGAATTATAAGATTTATAACCGCTGCGCAAAGCCTTTCCGATAATGTGAAATGATGTTAAAATTTTGGTTTACCGCTCGCTTTTATATCAATTTCGGTTATATTTGCGACAAACAATAAGGCCCGAAAGCCTACAGTATTAAATCAACTCACTAACTAACAATTGGTTAATTTATGAAAAAAATCTTTACTCTCGCTTTGGCAGCCGCAGCAGTTGTCGGTGCAAGTGCTTCTCCGCTCAGCTTTAAGAGCGCTCCTCAGATCAAACTGACACAGTCGAAGAATCAGCTCACCGCTACTTCGATGAAAACAATGTCGGTTGCTTCGCGCGCTGATGAAACAACTCCCGAACTCACCGGCGGCGAGTATGTTGCCCAGTTCGCTATGGACTTTTCGGATGGCTTCAGCTCGGCCAACCCCCGCACTGCCAAAATAACAAAGGACGGCGAAGGCTATGTTCTCGACTTAGGTCTTAACGGCCTCTTCACCGATCTGACTGTCAATGACGTGAAGCTCGAGAAGGTCGCCTATCAGGGTAACGACGGCACAACTACCTATTTCTGGGGTATTCCCAGAGGTCAGGTTGTTATGAACGATGTTGAGCTTAACGACGGAAGTAAGGTCGATGTTTATATCGGCGGTTACGCTATCTACGACATGGATCAGACCACCGGCGCTTATGCATACAAAGGCAATTCAAGCCGAATGGATCCCATGTTCGAATGCTCGGCAAGCGGCGACTTCCTGAGACTCATCCAGTTCAACTGGAACGACACAAACGCCCCTGTGAGCGGCATCTGGTTTGCCGCTGATATTCAAGGCAAGACTTATGACATCGGTCTCGACGTCATGGATCCCGTGTATTATCAGAACAACGCCAGCTACAGCACAACCATGGCAGGTGAAGAAGGCGACGAGGATATTTCCGGCGAATGCTATGTATTGCCTGTTACTTATCAGCAGCTCGGCAGCGGTTATGAAGCCTACGGCGTTGCTGATTGCGGCGGCGCTATCATAAGCATTGTCGACGGCAAGGACGCTACCTGCTATCCCAATGTCGCTATCTACTATGCCGGCAGCGCCATCTACTGGGGCGATGCTCAGAACTCTGCCGACAACTTCGCAGCTGCTGGCAGCTTCGCTGAAAACGGCGACACCAAGACCATCACCTACGATGACCTCAGCTGGCTTCTTGGCAACGGTCAGGAACTCGGTTACTTCACTAACACCACCATCACCTTCGGTGGCACAGGCGCTATCAACGACGTAGCTGTTGACAACAACAACGCTCCTGTTGAATACTTCAACCTCCAGGGTGTTCGCGTCAACGAGCCCGTAGCCGGTCAGATCGTTATCCGCCGTCAGGGCAACGAAGTTTCGAAACTTCTCGTGAAATAAGATTTAAGAACATTTGCATATTGTTTTTGTGGGGGCGCGCCGTCGAGGCGCGCCCCTCTTGCGTGTTGTCGGACCAGTCGGACTTGTCCGACGTCGCGCGTTAATTATTTCGGGGAATTTTGTAACTTTGCGGTCGAAAACGACCTTTCGCCATGCGCATTGACATATTGACCGTATTGCCCCAGATGCTTGAGTCGCCGCTGAGCTGCTCGATCATCGACCGAGCCCGCCGTCGCGGGCTCGTCGACATTCAGGTTCATAACCTCCGCGATTATACCACCAACCGCTACCGCAAGGTCGACGACTATCCCTTCGGCGGCGAGGCGGGAATGGTCATGCAGATCGAGCCTGTCGACCGCGCCATCAGCGCTCTGAAGGCCGAGCGCGACTACGACGAGGTCATCTTCACGGCCCCCGACGCCGAGGTGCTCTCGCAGCCTCTGGCCAACCGGCTGTCGCTGATGGAGAACATAATAATTCTCTGCGGCCACTACAAGGGGGTCGACCAGCGCATCCGCGACCACCTCATCACGCGCGAGATTTCGATTGGCGACTATGTGCTGACCGGGGGCGAGATTCCCGCCGTTGTCATCACCGACGCCATCGTGCGCCTGCTGCCGGGCGCGCTCGGCGACGAGCAGAGCGCCCTGAGCGATTCTTTCCAGGACAATCTCCTTGCTCCGCCGGTCTACACCCGTCCGGCCGAATACAAAGGGTGGGGCGTTCCCGAAGTGCTCCTGTCGGGCCATCAGGCCAATATCGACAAGTGGCACCACGAGCAGGCTATCGAGCGCACGCGCCTTCTGCGTCCCGACCTGCTCGGCGAGTAGCCCCCAATTCTCCCAAAACTCCCAAAACACCTAATAAATGTCAACCGAACAACAACGATTCGCGATGCTCGCCAAGACCTTTCAGGGTCTTGAAGACACTCTCGCCGAAGAGCTCCGTCTTCTCGGGGCCGACAACGTAGAGCCGGGGCGCCGCATGGTATCTTTCGAGGGGGATCTCGAGATGCTCTACCGCGCCAATATGTGCTGCCGCACGGCCCTGCGCATCCTCAAGCCCCTGTTCAGCTTCGAGGCCTCAGACCCCGATGAGCTCTACGACCGCGTCAAGGCTCAGGAATGGGACAAGGTTCTCACTCCCGAGAAGACCTTCTCGATCGATGTCACCGTCTACAGCGACGAGTTTCCCCATTCGCGCTATGTGACCTACCGGGTCAAGGACGCCATCGTCGACTATTTCCAGGACCGGCTGGGCGAGGGCGTGCGTCCGGGCGTAAGGCTTCAGGACGCCGACGTCATGCTGAACGTCCATATCTCCGGACGGCGTGTGTCGCTGTCGCTCGATTCGAGCGGCGAATCGCTCCATAAGCGCGGCTACCGCGTGGCTTCGACCGAGGCTCCGATCAACGAGGTTCTTGCCGCCGGAATAATTCTGCGCAGCGGCTGGCGCGGCGACTGCCCGCTTGTCGACCCTATGTGTGGTTCGGGAACATTCCTCGTCGAGGCCGCTCTGATAGGCGCCAACATAATGCCGGGCATCTACCGCCGCCACTTCGCTTTCGAGCAGTGGCCCGACTTCGACCGCGAGCTTTTCGAGAGCATCTATAACGACGACAGCGCCGAACGCGAGATTCCGTTCAAGATCTACGGCGCCGACGTCGATCCGCGCGCCATAGCCATAGCCGAGCGCAACATAAAGAGCGCCGGAGTCGGCCGCTTCATAGAACTGGAGCGTAAGGCGTTGGTTCAGTGGACTGAGGCACCCGACGAAGGATTTCCCGGAATAATGGTCACGAACCCGCCCTACGGACAGCGCATACGCGTCGAGGATATGGAAGGGCTCTACGGCCTGTTAGGCACAAAGCTCAAGAACGTGTTCAAGGGCTACCACGCCTGGATAATCGGCTACCGCGACGATTATTTCAACAAGATAGGGCTTGCGCCGAGCGTCAAGCTGCCGACCCTCAACGGCTCGCTCGAATGCGAGCTGCGCGAATATGTCATCTTCGAAGGGAACTACGACAGCTTCCGCGCCTCGGGCGGCTCGCTCGACACAGCTGCGAAAAAACACCTTAAGGACTTTAAAGACCTTAAGGCCTCCAAAGACTTTAAAGCCAAAAAACTCAAAAAAGCCAGAAAAGATTTCAAGCGCGACTTCGACGACGAAGAATCGGAGAATCCGCTGGCAAAGCGCCGCAACCCCCATGCCCTCAAGGATATAATAGGGCGCAAGCCGAAGCTCGGCGACAACGCCGGCCGCCAGACAGTCATGCGTCCGCGCCGCGGCTGGAAACGTCCCGGCAGCGACAATAATTCCGACAGATAACCTCATTAAACCGACAACGACAATGGCAATACAATATCGCGTTGACCCAAGCGCGTTCATTAAGCAGGAATTGAAAGAAAATCCGTTTGTGGCTCAGGATCCCAGGACCGAACAGCGCGAGCGTCCGCTCAATGTGCTTCTGCTCGGATCGGGAGGCCGCGAGTCGGCTCTGGCCTGGAAAATGGCGCAGAGCCCGCGTATGGGGCGCCTCTTCATAGCTCCCGGCAACGGAGGCACCGGCGCTTTCGGCACCAACATCGCTCTGAAGCCGACCGACTTCGACGCCGTGGCCGGCGCCATCGACGCCAACGCTGTCGACCTCGTTGTTGTCGGCAACGAAGACCCGCTCGTGGCCGGCCTGCGCGACTACCTCGCCAAAGAGCGTCCGGGAGTTCTTGTAGTCGGGCCGGGTGCCGACGGCGCACGCCTCGAAGGTAGCAAGGAATGGGCCAAGGAATTCATGACGCGCCACGGCGTTCCTACGGCGCGCTACCGCAGCTTCACCGCCGCCACCGCCGCCGAAGGGCGCGCATTCCTCGGCGAGCTGAAGCCCCCTTACGTGCTCAAGGCCGACGGACTCGCCGCCGGCAAGGGCGTGCTAATCATCGACGATCTCGAAGAGGCGCGCCGTTCGCTCGACGAGATGCTTTCGGGAATGTTCGGCAACGCCTCGGCCACGGTTGTCGTCGAGGAATTTCTGAGCGGAATAGAATGTTCGGTCTTCGTGTTGACCGACGGCCGCGGAGGTTACAGGATTCTGCCTGTGGCGAAAGACTACAAGCGTGTCGGCGAAGGGGACAAAGGCCCCAACACCGGCGGCATGGGCGCCGTCAGTCCCGTTGTGTTCGCCGACGACGCCTTCATGGCCAAGGTCGAAGAGCGCATCGTGCGTCCGACAGTCGACGGTCTCATAGCCGACGGCATCGACTACCGCGGATTCATCTTCTTAGGACTCATCAACGTCGGGGGCGACCCGATGGTTATAGAATATAACGCCCGCATGGGCGACCCCGAGACCGAGGTCGTCATGCTGCGCATAGCCTCAGACCTCCTTCCGGCCCTTGAGGCCGCTGCGCGCGGCGATCTCGGCGACGTCAGGGTCGACATCGACCCGCGCGCGGCCACTACGGTCATCGCCGTCAGCGGCGGCTATCCCGGCAAGTATGCCAAGGGACTGCCGATAGCCATCGCCGACAGCCTGCCTGAAGGGGTGACACTCTTCCACGCCGGCACGACCGCCACGGCCGGCGGTCTCGTGACCTCGGGCGGCCGCGTTATCGCATGCAGCGCCATAGCCCCGACCGTCGGAGATGCTCTGGCAGCGAGTTATGCGGCTGTCGACGCCGTCAGCTTCGAAAACAAGAACTTCCGTCGCGACATAGGCCGCGACCTCCTTGCTCTGGGCTGATGACAGCGCGTGAGGCCAATCTGTCGGCGACGTTGCGCTCGACCCCGTTTGCCGTCGCGCTCGCTCTGGCGGGCGTGGCGATGATAGCGTGGGAGTGCGGCGGCACGACCGTACCCGACCTTACGGCCTTGCGCAGTTTCCTGCTTCCGTCGCCCAACCTGTGGTTCGCCGGAAGCCCCGCCACCGGTTGTTTCGTCAACCTCGCCTGTCTGGCGGCTGTCGCCATGCTGATGGTGTGGATCAACGCGCGGTTCAGCGTCGTGCGCGACTATTCGGCGACCTTTATCGGCTTCTTCCTCGTCATGACGGCCGCC
>HF985584.1:0-13998 GCA_000431215.1 Prevotella sp. CAG:1031 | reverse complement strand
GCCGCCACTCCGATAGCTGTCGCCGCTTTTACCGGGGCTACGATGCTGGCGCTCGTGGTTCTGGCGGCGGTGGCGATGCTGATGTCGGTCTACAGCGAGCCGCGTCTGTCGCGGCGAATCTTCCTCGCTTTCTATGTCGTAGCCGTGGCGTCGTTCACGCAATATGCCTTCGTGGCCTACGCCGTCATCTTCGTGGCCGGCCTCATACAGCTGCGCGCCTTCACCGAGCGCAGCCTGACGGCGGCGCTTCTCGGCGTAGTCGCCGCGCCGCTCCCGGCGATATGCTTAGCGCTATGGCTCGGCATCGGCGGCCTGCGGCGCCCCGAAATCGTCAATATCTATCAGACATGGGCCGGCGAGGACATCGTCAGGCTATGGGTCACGGTCGGGTTCACCATCGTGCTCGGCTCGGCGCTCGGAATCGTCAATCTGCTGAAGATCTACAGCCTCAACGCGCGTTCGCGCGCCCTGAACGGTCTGTTGTCGACGGTGTCGTTCATCACAGCCGCTATGGCTGTTATCGACTTCACCAATATGCCGGTCTATATCGTGCTTCTCAACGCCCTGACTGCGTTTCAGGCAAACTATTTCATGAAGCTCTACGAGCGGCGCCGCAGCTATCTGCTCGTTCCGGCGCTGCCGCTTGTCTATATCAGTCTTTTCGCATGGATGGCCGCCATATGAAACTAATTGTCGAAAACAAGATTCCGCATATAGCCCCGCTTCTGGCGGAGCTCCCCGTAGAACCGCTTTTTCTGCCCCCCGAGGCTATCACCCGTGATGCAATAAGCGATGCCGAAGGACTTATCGTCAGGACGCGCACACGCTGTGACGCCGCGCTGCTCGACGGCACTGCGGTGCGCTTCATCGCCACCGCCACCATCGGCACCGACCATATCGATCTCGACTATTGCCGCCGGCGCGGAATAACGGTGGCGTCGGCGCCCGGCTGCAACGCCCCGGCCGTGGCGCAATGGGTCTTCGCCGCCCTCGCCGCCGTGCGTCCCGACGCGCAGACGCTCGGAATCGTCGGCTGCGGCCATGTCGGCTCTATCGTCGAGCGCTGGGGCAGGGCAATGGGGCTGCGTATTCTCGTCAACGACCCGCCGCGCGCCATGCGCGAAGGCCCCGAAGGATTCTGCGACCTCGCGACGATAGCCCGCGAGGCCGATGTCATAACCTTCCATACTCCGCTCGACGCCACCACCCGCCATCTCGCCTCGCGAGAGTTCTTCGCCGCACTGCGCCGCCGCCCGGCTATCTTCAACGCCGCCCGCGGCGCCATTGTCGACACATCTGCCCTCGTCGAGGCCCTCGACAAGGGGCTTGCTGGCGCCGCCGCCATCGACTGCTGGGAGAACGAGCCGAATATCAGCGCCGCGCTTCTGGAGCGCGCCGCCGTGGCTACTCCGCATATCGCCGGCTACAGCCGCCAGGGGAAGATGCGCGCCTCGATTATGGCCGCCGACGCCCTGCGCCGCTATCTCGGCATGGCTCCGACCGGAGCAGCGGAAAGTGTCCACCGCGTGCCCGAAACAGTCAGTCTCGCCGAGGCCGCGGCGTCTTACGACATCGCCGCCGACACTGCCCTCCTTCGCGCCCGGACGGCCGAGTTCGAGGCCCTGCGCAACGGCTACAGGCTGCGTGAAGAGCTCTGACGGGCGCATATTGCCACTATATTAATCAGGGATGCTGCGGCTGACTGTCAGCCGCTTAGCTGCTATATAGGCTATATTCCGGGCCTATAGGATTGTCGCGCGCATGGAGCAAGGTAAATTTGCATCACACCTGATTAAATCTATTTATTCAAATGAAAAAACTACTTTTATTTACCTTGACGGCATTGATGGGGACTACGGCAGGGAACGCCGCAGTCACTCTCGCCTGCTGGGATTCATCGACAGGTGCCTCTAAGCAGGGCAGCAGTGCATTAGTAGCCTACGCGACCGAAAAAGGGATTTCAACGACAGGCGACAACAAGCAGATTCAGTTCACCGAGATCGAAGACGGAAACTACGTGCTGACCTTCACACGCGACGTTGTCATGAGCAACGGCGACCGCTTCTGTATCCACGACACCGACACCAACGGCTCAGACACCTGGGTTCACTTCCACGACTCGACATTTCCTGCCTATAACCGCCAGTGGTTCACCGACGGCACCGAAGACATGGAGGTGCGGTCGACCGACGGAAGCTCTACCGTAACAGTGCGCCAGATACGCCTGAAAATCGATAACAGCGACTCGGGTAATGTAAAATACTCTCTCGAAGTCAGGTCGCAACGCGCCGCTTCGATGTCGAGCTACGGCCTCCAGGTGTGGGACACCGCATCGCGAGCCTGGGACACCTCGGGCGGTCTGAACGATGTGTTCGCCGACAGCGATCCGTTCCCGCTTCCCGAGAAATTCAAGCGCTACGAGAGTGACAACCGCAAATTCCTTGCTTTCTACGGGCCGCTCGATGCCGACGACATCGCCGCGCTCGAAGCCAAAGGCGCCACAGCGAAGAAATGGGCGTCGGCCGACTACCGCGAGGGCACGAAGTTCGCGCGTGAAGAGGCAACCGAGCTATATGTCATCGACTTCACCGAAGCTGAGGGACACCCCGAGGGCATCCATATAACCGTGCCTCTGCAGGCTCAGCCCGAAGACGGCGGCTATGACGCATCGAGCACCGGCGTCGACGGCGTTCCGATGTTCTACCGCAACGGAATACGCTTCGGATTCTTCGATTTCGACTTCAATGAGAATGTCGATCGTCCGACCGACCATCTCCGTTTCGTCAAATGGGGCCACGTGTTCCGCCTCAACGAGATCTCGCGACCGCTGAACGCTTTCCCGCAGTTCGATTCTAACAACAACTTCACGACATTCACCGACGACTTCGGTCCCTGCGTATGGAACGGCGTCAAGATGGATTCGGATGACTTCCAGAATAAACCGGCGAATGACTACAATACCCGTTCGAACAAGCTCGGAGATACGCGCCTGCTTGCCGAATATCCGATGTATCTGAAGCGGATATGGCTCGAAGTAGCCTATTGCAAGGAGAATCCCGCCTATAAGCGCCTCTACCTTTCGTTCGAAGGTGACTACGATATGCCCGCCTTGGTTCAGTTCGAGCAGAAATATATCTACAATGCCGCGACAAACGGCAGCTGCGTGACCTCGACCCCCAATATCTTCCGCGGAGCCGACGCCAAGATGGGCGAACCCGCTTTCCGCCGCTTCTACAATCTGCGCACCAAAGACGAAAGCGGCAATGACACCGACGAATTCGTCAAGGCGCGTCTCGGTTGCTCGCTTAAGGAATATCTCAGCCACACCGGCATCTACCATATTCTCTACGACCTCGACTTCCGCGACCCCTACGAAGTAGTGTCGAGCCGCAGCCTGCTCAATGCCGCCGGGAAGCATATCCCCTATGCCGACGCCGAAGGCGGCGAATCGGCACCGGGAGTATCGAGCACTGTGGAAATCGTTGCCAAAGGCGGATATTACTACAATGTCGACGGCACCGAAGAGACGAAGCTCGACTATAGCCCCGCCGGACTCGACACATTTGTCGACGCCAAGAAGGTAGGACTGCTCTTCGATCCCGAAGATGTCGACCACACTCCCGCGAAGATTCATCTGACCGGCGAATATAACTTCCCCAACCAGACCAAGCCGACCAAGGTTGACCGTGTCTTCGACATCGAATTCAGCTTCCCCGAGCTCAGCTATACGCTGAATCCTTCGGCCTCGGCCATAGAGATGAGTACCGACAAGACCTGTTTCTGGAGCCGCGTGAGCTGGAACGCCGCGAACAACAAGATTTCAAACAGCGGAACGCTTCCCGTCTACACCTACGCCGTCAGCCACTATGCCGACAACACATCCGAGGCCGCTGACGACGCCGTCTACAGCTACATAAGCGAAGGCAACACCACACTCGACGGCACCAATCGCGACAGATGGCTCGATCAGGACGAATCGACCTGCGGTCTGACCCATTTCCACAACGCCGGCACGACGCCCGACTTCGACTACTATAACCACTACAATGTCGAGGCCGTCTATAACTTCGCCTACGGCAGCAAAGGCCTATGGCGTGAATCGCGCCTTATCGACAACAATGACGGCCGTTACGACGAAGAGGCGTTCTCGAAGACCGAAGGAACCGTAAGGAGCCGGGCTGCCGCGGATCTCACGACTCCCGTCGACGTGACGACCGCCAAAGGTTTCAGCTTCGTCATTCGTCCGCTTGTCGCTCCCGGCAAAGCCACAGCAACATTCACCAACGACACACAGACGACAGGCATCGAGACCGTAGGAGCCGACAGCAATGCCCCGGCAGAATATTTCGACCTTCTCGGACGTCGCGTGGCCACGCCGCAGCCAGGCCAGCTCGTCATACGCCGTCAAGGCAACACAGCAACAAAAGTAGTTTTTGAATAAACTGATTTTACACCGGAAAGGGCGCCCTCGTCGAGAAGGCGTCCTTTTCAGTATGCGACGGGTTATGTCTGTCTTAAAATCCTTCCGAGCAAATTATCTTGTCCGAGCGTAGGGACGTGCCTTTGGCACGTTTCACATGCGACTGGCAATCAGGGTGTCGCAACGCAACGTCCTGATTGCCATTGACTTGACGGACGCGATGAATCGCGTCCCTACGCTCGGATCGGTCGATTTGCTCGGTAAAATCTAACTGAACAACATTATTGTCCCTGATTCTTCTTTATCTGGGCTTTCTTGAAGTCGTCCCAGCGTTTTTTCTGGTTCCTCTTCGCCTTTATGGCGGAGATGCCCGTGATTGTTTTCAGCAGAAACAGGGCACGGTTGCCGATGCGGAAGTTGCGGCTGTTGTCGATGTCGCTCAGCAGGCGGTGGTCGTAGGTATATCCGAGACGCGCGCTGTCTTTGTCGAGGCTGTCGACCCGGTCGACGAGCTCGCGTACCGACGCCTCGAGCGGCGGGGCGTCGAGCGGCTCGTAGATTCCCATTGTCGACGCGTCGAACTTCCGGTCGGCCCATTTGCCCGCCTCTTTCTCGGTTATGAACTCCTTGTCGATGATATAGACTTCGGCGTTTGTGTTGACGAAAAACGACTGGCCGACGCGGTTGAAGCGGAACATATCGTGGCCGCGCCCCTGCGATTCGATAGAGAACGAATAGCCGGTCAGATCGATGGGGTTGAGCGTTTCTCCGACAACGTCGCCATAGTCATATTTCGCTTTGAATGACCAGAAATCGAGGCCCGTGCCGAAAAATCCCTCAAGGTTCGGAATCCACCGGCGGCTCAGCGAGTCGGCCATGACATCGACCTCCACCGAAACCTTGTCGTCGTTTTTTATCCATGTCTCGGCCGGGCTGTAGCGGCCGCGCCGCTCGAAGAGTCCCGAGGTTCCCTTCAGACTCGCGGGAAGCTCTATTTCGGGAGCGATCCCCATCCAGTCGGACCACGAGAAATGGTGACGCCCTATGTCGCTGACGCTGTCGAGCCCCGCTTCGTTGGTGAACCGGTAATATGAGCGGCTCGCCAGTATCCGTGGAGTTGACCAGCCCCGGAACTTCGTGTCGTTGCCGGGAGTGAGCATATAGTCGACCATCTTCTCGCGGAAGAGGAAGATTGTGTCGCTGAGGGTTGTCATGGTCGAATACTCCCTGACGTAGGCCAGAATGTGGAACACGCGGCGATTGCGTGTCTCGATGACGACTTCGGGCAGTTCCTCGGCGAATTCGCGCAGGAAAACGGTGTCGGTCGGCGCCGATTCGAGGATCTTGTCCTCGAAACCGAGATAACGGAGCGTTATCGGGTAGCTCCGTTCGGCGACAGACGGCAGCACACCCCGGCGCCCGGTTGTGGCGATAGCGCGGCCGTCGCGGTCGTAGACCGACGCATTGGGGAGAGGGACGCGCGACGCCGAATCAGCCACGACCACCGGTCCGGCCTGCGCGGCAACGCAGCCCAGAATCATCAGAAAGATAAAAGCAAACCGCCTCATATCTATATGACGCCGGCCGCGCCCGGAAATTACACCCCGGCGCATCGACAAACGCGAACTTCAGACACTCGCAACCTGAAGGATCGGGGTTCCCAGTGCATTTTCGATCGACGAGATTGTGTCGATAGTGAAATTGTGGGTTCCTCGCATCCACTTACTGATTTCAGATTCTTTTTTGCCGAGCATATTGGCAAGGTCTTTTTGTTTTAGCCCTTTTTCGTCCAGTATGCTATGGATTCTGTCAACTATCAGGAATGACAGATCAACACGTCTGCGGATTTCGGGTGAAACTTTAGCCCGTCGAGCTTCTATTATATTACTTCTTTTCATCGCGGGTAAAATTTAGATTTCCTATAATATCCTTGTCGACAATATAGAGTTTCCCGTCTGAGAGCCGGGATGATATGAACCGGCTTGTGTCGACAAGCATCTCTACATAATCTGATAAGGTTTCACTATCTTGCCACGTGGCGCAGTCTTTGACGCCTCCGTTGCCGAAAATGAGAATTTTGTCCGAGAGACGGATGCAGTAGAGACGCAGATTGCTTGTTTCAATCGGTATAGCGCTTACCCCATCGCCAAACTTTCCCTCATAACGAAAATATCTTTCCAAAGCACCGTTTTCGCCTATCCTGTCGAGCCATGCGATTATGGTGTCGATGTCTTCGTCATAACCGCATCCTTCAGGAAATTTCTCAAAAAACCTTTCAAGCTCAGAGAGTTCTTCCTTATCAAGAAGCACGCTTTAGAAGTTTACAGCGTCATGTTCTTCAATCAGTTCGATGGAGTATTTTTGCGTCATACTTAACTTATAGATTAACTGCGCTAAATTACTGACTCTTTTTCAATATAACAAATAAATTCACCTTAAAGTTAAGTTGCCAGAGCGTTTTATACATAAAATCGGGAATCTGAAAGAGTAGTGCCGTAATGACGGGATTTTTACGTCCTCGTCATTACGGCACTTTTTCAGTTATTAAGAAGAGGTCAGAAGATGACCTTGGTGGCTTTCGAGCCCTGGACGCGGATGAGTATCTGACCGCGCTCGGGGTTGGCTACGCGAGCGCCCATGAGGTTGTAGTAGACGACGGGGGCTTCGCTGACTTCGGCGACGGCAGGGGCGTCGATTCCGGCGCGCTCGCCGATCTTGAAGGCGCGTGTGATCGTCTGAAGCTGATAGTTGTCGGCCGATTCCTCGACGCGGATGCGAACGTCATACCATCCTTCGGCTGTTGCCGTTGCGAGCGACGAAGTGTAGTATGAGCCGAATCCGGGGGTATAGAAAGCGTCGGGATGCTCTTCGAGGGTCAGCTCGGTGAAGTTATCGGTGCCGGTCGGGGCGATCTCGACCTTTACGAGAGCCGGCTTCGTCGGCGTGAAAGCAAGATTATATTCTGTGGGATAGCATTCGAGACCGGCGGCCGACAGACCGATGATGGCCTTCTCACCCGAGGGGAATACCGAAGAGATGCGGTTGTTCTCGTCGCGGAACTGGAGCATCGTCAGCGATGCGGGCCAGGGTTTGTCGCTCTTGGCGTCGAAACAGAGCTCGCCGCTGTTGCCGGCTCTGATACCCTCGACCTCCATATTGGGATTCTCCCATGTCAGGCGAGTCTTTCCGAGATTGGCGCCATTCTCGTCCATCCACTCCCAGAGGCTGTTGCTATTGGTGACGGTCTCGACCTGAGCGCCGTCCTGATAGAATTTGTAGGAGGTGACGGCAGCGTCGACGCCGCGCGATTCTCCGAGACGTCCGCAGAAGTTGAGTCCGATGCTATACATCATATCGTCGCCCCATTTGGTGTTGATATAGTAGCTTACGGCTGCGGGAGAAGTGCCGTAGAAAATGTCGTCGAGATTGCCCATAGTTGCGTTGTAGACTGTGTTGCCGGGCAAAATCTCTGAAGGGGAATTGAGCCATCCGAGACCGAAAATAGCCAGCGAAGTGTTGTCGCCGTCGAAGATATTCAGATTCGTTACTTCGTTTTGAGAATAGGAGGCTTCGTTCTCGCCCGTTTCCCAGTATTCATTGATGTTTGTTTGGTGGGCGATGTTCGCGATTTTTGTGCTTAAAGCATCGTTGCTTGCCGAGATATGCAGGAAGCTCTCACTGGATCCTCCCCATCCATGGGCCATCCAGCTAAGTTCACCGTTGATAGCGATATTTGAATAGATATAAAATGTTTCGCCGCTGTAGGGATCTTCTTCGCGAATCTTATCGGCGATCTCCTTTGTTTTTGCTCCAAGCGGACTGTATTTGAATTTTACGTCAGTGTTGCGGTAGGTCGACGGATCGTTCGTGAATGCCTTGTTGCCGTTGGGTTTCAGAGCGCCGAGAGCGTAGAGAAGGCGCCCGTTTTCCCCTTCCGAGAAAGTCTTTGTCAGGCCGATAAATGTATAGTCGTCGCTGACATCCGATACCTTGAAGACGCATTCGCGGAATGGATTGTAGGCTCCGACAGGACTGTCGTCGGTGTAGGTGATGCAGGAATAACCGCTGTCGTGCGACACGATAGTCTGCCCTTTGTAGAGCATGAGGAAATCAAAAGAGAGTCCGCCGGTGATGTTACCCTGTTTTTTGAGAGTGAACTGCCAGTCTTCGGTGACATAGTATTCCGACGGACAGAACAGTTCCCCTTCGGGAGTCTTGGGCTCGTAAGTATAGGCGTTTGTTGCGGTTGCGGGGTCGAACTTCAGTTCCATATCGCCGCTGACAGTGACATTCTGCTTAATGACGTAAGCATTGAAGTCGGTGACGTAGGCCTGAAACAGTTCGTTGTATTTCAGCCCGTAGAACGATGTCATAATGTCGTAGGTGCCGGCGGGAACTTTCACCTCGATATAGTTGATGTCGAGTTCGTTGCCCTCATCATCATAAGGCTCAAAGTTCCCCGATTCATAGAAATCGCTGTTGTATACGGCCGCTTCGTTGGGCTGCCACTGTTCAGGCGCTTTGTCCCAGTAGCATTTCACGGTGTAGAGGGTTTCGTCGGCGCGAGATGCCGTCAAAGTAGCTTTGTGTTCGAGATTCTTTGTCGGAACGAGTTTGGCATTGACTGTTTCGGGCGCATGGGGCGCCATAAGGTTTGATTGTGTTGACTTTGGCGTGGCCGACATGGCAGTCAGGGCTGTCGCCATTGAAAGGAGTAGTAAAAAGTGCTTCATAGAGATAATTATTATGGTTGCTGATGTCGCAAAGATATGCCTGAATCGTTGGTTCCCAATGTCTACCATGGTGGACACGTAGTGGACAAGGCGATATTTTCTTGTCTGACAAGTTAATTTTTGGTTACTTTGCTGCCATGAGACGCTGTTTCTATATAATCCTGTCGTCGTTATTGCTGCTTGCCGGATGCTCGCGTGCGAAGACAGTGCCGGGCTATGAGCGCTGGCGGTCGTCGGGCAACGCCGAGTTCGATTCGCTGACGGCCATAGTTCTCGACAGCCACACTCAGGCATTCGATACGAGCGAGAGCATTATTCCACAGATGGAAAAGATAGCCCGGGCCGACAGCAATAACAGGATTATGCAGGCGCGTCTCGACATTTTCCGCTACTCCCACGGTTACAATGAATCGTCGACAGCATCAAGACTTGCAATGTTAAGTCATGCGATGTCGCTTGTCGATTCGGCGCAGTATCCTCAGGACTATAATGCTCTGCTATGGTATTACGGAAGCACTACATTCGACAAGCACCGCGGCCTGAGGATGCTTGAGAGTGCGCGGCGCTATTTCAGCAGCGTCGGGTCATACGGCAATGAAGCGGGAGTGCACAGCGCGATATTCGGTATTCTGTTCCATCTCGGCAAGCATGACGAGGCTTATAGACACGCCCTGATGATAGACTCTCTGTTTGCTCTCGATAGCGATGAGATAAGGCGGAATCTCAATCGGATAAGCATTTCCATCTGCCTACCGGGCGATTCCGCTCAGAAGCTTATGCGCGAGTTGCTCGTCGACTCGTTGTGTAACTCCGATCCCTACCATCGTATGCTTATCCGGCGTAATTTGTATCTGTTTTCCGACAGTGTGAAATATCTCGATAGCGTCGACGCCGTTATTGACCGTTACAGCTATCTTGCTACGGATAGGTTTCTGACAGTTCAGTTGCGTGCCGACCATCTGTGCCGTCACGGCCGACCGGTCGAGGCGCTGGCAATCGGGCGCGAGGCGATGGCGATGATGACCGACAGCACGCCGACGCGCTTCAAGGAACAGGGAGCTTCGATAATGAGCGACATCTACCGGGCGCTCGGCAACGCCGACAGCGCGCTGAAATACATGGATGAGGCAGCGTTCTGGCGCGATTCGCTGATGCGCGAGACCCACCGCGAAGAGGCGCTGTCGCTCAATATGGACTTCGAGATAGAGCGTCGTCAGCTCGACATGCGGCTGAAAATCGAGCGCGAACGCATAGTCTGGGCCGTTGTCGGAGGGCTGTTGGCGGTCGCAGCTCTGACGGTGATATTGGTTTTGCAGCGGCGCAACAGCCGCCATAAGGTCGATCAGATGAAGCGCGAGGCTGAGCTGAAGCAGGAGCGCTACCGCATGACGGCTCAGGTTGCGTCGCTCGAAGAGAAAGAGAAGCTGATAAACGCCGTCAGGACGATTATGCGCGACAGCGGCGACATGCCGGCCGAGACGGCGAAGAAGCTCGACTCGACGCTGCGTCTTCACGATTCCACCGAGGTTGAGCGCGAGAGCTTCATTCAGATCCATGACCGCCTCAGTCCCGACTTCACGCGCCGGCTGAAAGAGGCCGTGCCCGACCTGAGCGAGTCGCAGCTCAGGCTGGCGGCATACGTGGCGTCGGGGATGACGGGGCAGCAGATAGCGCGTGTGCTCAGCATTTCCTACGACTCGGTGAAGAAAGCGCGCTACCGCGAGCCATTCCGGCATATCGGTTCTTTGGCTGAATAGTTACAACAGCACTTGCGATTACTAAAAATTGTTAATTCATTATAGCCTGTTATGTTTCAGTAGGTTAACGTGTGTTATCTTTGCCATAGAAATGAAAAATATTGTTGTTTACGGCGCTTCGAGCGCCAGAATCGATCAGGAATTCATTGAAGCGGGCGTCGAGACCGGCCGCTCGATAGCCCGCGCCGGCTTCGGACTGGTATGCGGCGGTGGCAAATTCGGAATGATGGGAGCCGCTATCGACGGCTGCATCGAGGCAGGGGGACGCGCTGTCGGCGTGCTTCCCGAATTTATGGACAACCGCGGCTGGGCCCATCCGGCCCTGATCGAGAAGATCGTCACGCCCGACATGCACTCGCGAAAAGCCCGTATGCTCGGTCTCGCCTCGGGTGTCATTGCTCTGGCCGGCGGAATCGGCACTTTCGAGGAACTTCTCGAGGCCCTGACATGGCGCAAGCTCGGCCTCTGGCAGGGCGAGATCGTCATACTCAACACCCGGGGCTACTACAATCCTCTCGACGCCCAACTGCGCGAGGCTGAAGATCTACTCTTCGGCCACGCCGACTACAGTCTGACAGCCGACCCGGCCGAGGCTGTCGCCATTATCGCCGGCGCCTGCCCGGCGTGACGATATTTTTTGTAATTTTGCCGCTGATATGACCCGCCTTTTGCGTCTGATAGCGACTGTTTTTCTGGGGGCGGTATCGATGGCCGCCGGAGCCCAGATCGTCACCGACTCGCTCGAGCGTGTCGACACCGACAGTGTGCGCCGCGCTTTCGACCGGGGCCCGTATTTCGGACTCTACAAAGACAACTACTTCATTTTCGGCACGTCGGTGAACCACACCCCGACGAAAACCAACACCGACATAAAGTTCCAGATCTCCATTCAGCAGCGACTGACACGCTCGACGCTCCCTTTCGGGACCTACCTCTATCTGTTCTACTCCCAGAAATGCTGGTGGAACGTCCTGGAAAACTCAATGCCGATGGTCGACCTGAACTTCAACCCCGGCATAGGTCTCGCCAAACCGCTCTTCGTCAAGAACCGCTATGTCGGAAAGGTCACGCTCATGGCCGAGCATGAGAGCAACGGCCGCGACGGACTCGCCTCACGCTCGTGGAACAAAATCTCTCTGGCGGCCTCGATAATGATCGACCCGCAGGTGACAGTCCACGGCAAGGTGTGGATTCCTATCGTCGACGGCCAGAACAACCGCGACATCCTCGACTACAGCGGAATTTATCAGGTCGGAACGGAGTTCACCTCGCGCAACCGGCGCTTCACAGCCTCCGTAGTGCTCGTAAAGCGCCGCGGCTGGAAGCTCAACTATAACACCATCATAGAGCTGGGCTACCGCATTTTCCGCCGCGACAACCAGTTCCTCTTTCTCCAGTTCTACAACGGCTACGGCGAATGTATGCTCGATTACAATCAGTTCCGCAGCCGCGTGCGCGTCGGAATAGTCATCAAGCCGCGCCTCTTCAGCGAATACTGACCCTCTCCCACATTATTATATATAGCATGAAATCCATAAAAGAGATATTCCGTATCGGCAACGGCCCCTCGTCGAGCCACACGATGGGCCCGCGCGCCGCCACAATAGAATTCCTGCGCCGCTGCCCCGCCGACGCCGTCAGCTTCAGTGTGACGCTCTACGGCTCGCTCGCAGCGACAGGCAAGGGGCACCTCACCGACGCCGCCATAATCAGCGAGTTCGAACGGCGCGGCCATAAGGTTGAAATCATCTGGAAACCCGACGTCTTTCTCCCCTACCACCCCAACGCCATGACACTCACAGGCCTCACAGCCGACGGACGCAAGGCGCTGGAGATGACCGTCTACAGCGTCGGCGGAGGCGCCATAAAAATCGAAGGCGACCCCGACGAAGCCGAAACCCCCGACGTCTACACTAAAAACTCGCTCAGCGAGATAATGGCCTACTGCGAGCAGACAGGCCGCGATTTTTGGGAATACGTCGAAGAATGCGAAGGCCCGGCAATCTGGGAATATCTCCACCGCGTCTGGGAGACGATGAAGCAGTCGGTCACCGACGGTCTCGCCCAGGAGGGACGCCTCCCCGGCCCGCTCAACCTGCGCCGCAAGGCCGCCCAATACCACGTCAAGGCCGAAGGCTACCGCGACAACCTCAAGAGCCGCGGACTGACCTTCGCCTACGCTCTGGCCGTCAGCGAGCAGAACGCCTCGGGCGGCGTAATCGTGACAGCCCCGACCTGCGGCTCGTCGGGCGTGCTCCCCGGTGTGCTCTATCATATCTGGAAAAGCCGCAACCTCCCCGAAAAACGCATCCTCCACGCCCTCGCCACGGCCGGACTCATCGGCAACGTCGTCAAGCAGAACGCCTCGATCTCCGGCGCCGAAGTCGGCTGTCAGGGCGAAGTCGGCGTAGCCTGCGCCATGGCCGCCGCAGCCGCCTGTCAGCTCTTCGGCGGCTCCCCGGCCCAGATCGAATATGCCGCCGAGATGGGCCTCGAGCACCATCTCGGAATGACCTGCGACCCCGTCTGCGGCCTCGTTCAGATTCCCTGTATCGAGCGCAACGCCTACGCCGCCGCCCGAGCCCTCGACGCCAACATCTACGCCTCGTTCAGCGACGGCGGCCACCGCGTCTCCTTCGACCGCCTCACCCAGGTCATGAAAGAGACCGGCCACGACATCCCCTCGCTCTACAAAGAAACCGCCGAAGGCGGCCTCGCCAAGAACTACTCCCCCGAGTAATCCAAAATGTGATTAATAACAATCAATAAAAACCGCTCGGGCGCGCGGCGACTCGCTCGAAGACGCCCTCCGCCGCTTCAGCGAGTAGTTGCCCGACAAGTCCGAATAGGTTTTGGCAAAATCGTTGCATTATCAACCCCGCCCGGGCGTAGGACGTGCCTTAATGCCATTAACTTAAAATTCTTCCGAGCAAGTTATCCTATCCGGGCGTAGGGACGTGCCTTCGGCACGTTTCAAAAGTGATTGATTGTCAATGCACTACGTTAGTGGTGCGTCAAACGTGCATTTCGTATATGATTGGAACATCGTGTCGCAGCCAAACGTGCCGAAGGCACGTCCCTACGCCCG
>HF985583.1:3291-13595 GCA_000431215.1 Prevotella sp. CAG:1031 | reverse complement strand
TCATCCTGCAAAGATAGCACTCTACTCCGATACACCGTCTGCACACCGGGAAAATCCGCTGACCCGTTACTACTTTATCAGTTGTCGTTTCAACAATAGGCGATATGATATGGGCCCAATTAGTCCCCATGTATCAGAATATATCTGACTATTCTTTTGAACAAACTGACTCCCTGCAAAATATCGTAGACATCTTAAATTCAACAAATACAATTATAACCTTGACATTAATTGTTTTGTCTATCATATGGATATGTCTTCGTTCAAAAGTGCTTAATTGGATAGACACAGATATAACTTTATTCTCAAAACGCTTGGATATGGGGAAATTAGGTGGTAACTTTGCAGCAGAAAATTTAACCGATTATGAAAAAAGCTGTAATATACTCCCGTGTTTCTACAACAGAGCAGGATTATACTTCACAGACTGCTGACCTGAAAAGGAAGGCTGAAACTATGGGCTATGAAGTTACCCATATATATGAAGAAAAAGAATCAGGCTTTGATGATGATAGAACTGAACTGGCTAAGGTTCTAGCCCTGACTAATGCAGATACAGACGCTGTATTTGTTTGGGAAATCAGTAGACTTTCTAGAAGAACTGTAATGGTTCTTAGCACTATTGAAGAAATAGAAAAGAAAGGAATCTTAATCTATGCCTTAAATGAAAACTATAGAAGTTGGAATGAAAACGGTAAAAAGGATTCTACTTCTAAGCTAGTTCTGACCCTTTACGCTTCTATTGCAGAAGCTGAAGCCCTGAAGTTCAAAGAACGTGTAAAAAGGGGTAAAAGGTACAGAGTACTGGTAGAAAAGAAATCCTACTGTAATACTTCAGTGTTCGGCTATAATAAAGATGAAAACGGAAGGTTAGTAATCAATGAAGAAGAAGCTGCTATAGTAAGGGATATTTTTCAGAAGGCTTCAGAAGGCTATTCTGCTAGAAGGCTGAAGGCTTATCTGAAAGCAGCCTATAGTCTGAACTGGTGTGCTAACACCCTTAACTACCTTCTTCATAATACAGCCTATATGGGTCAGAAGAAAGTAGGTGGTAAAAAATACTATAAGAAGGAATTAACAAAATTAGAAAAGGGAAGTAAAATCAGGTTCTTCAATCCTGAAACTGACAGCGTAGAAACACCTGCTATTATAACTGCTGAACTGTTTAACGCTGTTCAGGCTGCTATGAATGGCAGAAGAACTAGAAGCCTAGCTAAGGAAGCGAGAAATAAGAAGCCAGCCCTTCTGAAAGGTCTGATTCTTTGCGGTAGGTGTAATCACGTTTACACTAACACTGGGAAAATGTACACTTGCACTTCAGGAACTAATGAATATTTGAACCGATGTGGAAGCACTTCTATAGCTACTGAAAATCTGAATAAGGCTGTTTGGAATGTTACTAAGGAAGTGTTTTCTGAAGCTATGGCTAAGGAAGAAGCAGCTAAGAAGGCTGAACCTATTGCAGCAGAAATAGCACTGCTTCAGAAGGAAATAGAAGGTTATCAGGATTCAATAACTGACAGTAAAAAGCAGGAATCTAAGCTGCTAACCCTAGCCACTGTGGTAGATGATACTGAAGGAATAATAGAAAAAATTAAAGCCCTTCAGAAAGAAAGGCAAATGATGGTTACAGAGATAGCCGACAGAGAAAGTAAAATAGCCCTTCTTCAGAAGCGGTTAGATTCGCCTGATGAAATCACTGAAATAACTGATGAAGATGAAAAGTTTGAATACCTACATAAGGTAATAGAAGCCATCTTTGTGTACGGTGAACAGAAGCACAAAATATTAGCTATTCAGTATCTGAACGGTATTACAGTTTATCTTATCAGACTGTGGAAGGGTTGGTATTGGTTCTTAGATAAGGGTGATTTAGTTATTTCAGACGCTATAGCCCTTCAGAAGTATGCTAAAACTGACCTGAAGCTGAAGGATTCAATACTGATAGAAGTTACTGATGAAAACAGCAGCTATTATAGCGGTGAAGATACTGATGTAACTATTTTCGGCACTTATACCACAGAAGCCTTCTTTGAAGTAATGATGAAGAATAAGCAGCTGAAGCCAGTGCAGGAATAGGCTGATTTAATGAAAGTAAGTAGGGGCTGCTGTAAATAGTAGCCCTTTCTTAGTGGCTAATTCACAGATTTTTGCTAACTTTGCAGTCTAATATACCCTTCCAAATATAAATGAAAATTGAAATTACAAAGAAGCAGCTTATAGTAGCAGTAATCACTATAGGGATTATAGCCCTTAGTTTCACTGGTGGCTACTTTGTAGGTCTATATCAGGATAAGAACCCTAAAGGAGATGGAAGCCACTTCTTTGTTGAAAGTAGACCTGCTATAAATGACAGTGCAAATGAAAATCTAGTTTATCATTCTACCACAGACTGCCCTGAAATAGGGTATGGATTACAGATGGACAGATACGGCTTTTCTTATGAATATAACAAAAGCAAAATCTACCCTTACTATTTTTGTTCAAAGTGTATGGATTCAGACCTTATAGAAAAATGCGATTTCTTAATAAGGTCTGCTTTCAAAGATTCACAAAACACAGATAACTGATGGTAGTAGGATTTATAGCTGTAACAATAATTGTAGGTGCAATAGGCTATTTTCTTTTTCATACTGACAAAGAAGATGACCCGAAAGAAGGAGAAAGTGCAGGTGGAGGCTGTATCACTGCTTTACTTTTTGGTGCTGTTATAGCTGCAATTATGTTTGGTATTAAAGCCTTAGAGAATCTATAATGGAAGAAAACCTGAAACTGAAGGGCAAATTTACACAACGGTGGTTAGCTGCTTCCGATGAATATTATAGCCCTATCTTCGGAAGGCTGTTCTATGCCCAGTTTCATTATCTAGGAAAAAAAGGCTATGCAGTATCTTTAGACCTTATTACCCCTGAAATGGTAGAAGCAGATGATACTGCAATAACTAAAGAAAAAATTAGGACTAATGTAGAATCAAAAGGCTACACCTTTAACGAAAATGAGTTAAGGGGAATGGCTTATATTGAAATAGGGTTAGGAGATTTTGTAGAAATAGAAACTTCTATAAATGCCCTGAATAGAGGTTTTATAACTCTACTTGAAGCTACAGAACCTTTGGCTGCTATGCCACTAATCAGGCTTCAGTTAGATAATCTGACCTACTTAGCGGCTGAACTCAAATACCCCTTCAGGGTATTGTATAGAGTTTTCAGAGAGGGGAAGCAGCTTAATGATATAAAGATAAAAAATAAGCCTATAGTTCCTTCTGCTGTTAGGGCTGAACTAGATGAACAGAATGGCTATAGATTAAATGAACTTTATAAAATCTATTCCTGCTTTATTCACCCTTCTTCAGGTCAGACAAATTTTGAAGTGAATAGTTACTATAGTTATAATAAGGATAAGATAGTGTTAACTAAGGCTGAAATTAAACGTCTGTGTAGTGATATGATAGAAATAAACCGTATTATTGCGATTCTTCTACAAAGCCAAATTTTTGCCTATAATGCTGGATTACTTGAATCAAAAGAAAAATGAATAATATAATTAAAGTTATATATATCTTCCTTATTCCGCTACTGCTTTGTTCCTGCAACAAAGGGGAAAAGATAGTAGTAGATGATATTTCCCAGATATTTATTGATTCAATGTTTAGAGGTGCAGAACCTGATATTACCTTTGACCAGTTATGTGAAAGAATTGGTGAACCTAATGAATATCTAGATGAAGGGGAAGGAGAAGATAAAGAGCATAGCCCTATTTATTACTTTGATAATGGTAAAATTATATGCCACTGGGGAGGTAGTAAAAGGGAAGATATAGGAATGATAGAATTTATTCCCTTTGAAAACAAACCGATGAATATAGAAAATATTCTGAAAGTGCCATTAAGTGAATATGATATTACTGCAAAATCAGAGAAACTAAGGCTGTTTCAGGGTGATATGTTATATTATGTAGTGTATCTAGATAACCTTAAAGTTAAGAAGATTGACTACTGGTTAGTAAAAAAGAAGTTTCTTAACGTAGCTTGGTAAATATGTTTTGTAGATATTGCGGAAAACCTATAGCAGATGATTCTATATTTTGTCAGCACTGTGGAAGTAATATCAGTGGTGAGGGATTCAATACCAATCAAAAAGCAGAATCTTTTCCTGACAAAATAGGGTGCTTTTGTTCAAAAATAAAAAGTAGCTTTAAGTGGTCAGATATTGTTTCTTATGTAAAAAAGGCTGCTGTGTTTTTATGGAAAGTTATTCATTCAATATTTGTAATATTAGGAATGATAATTATTTACACTATAATAGGCTTTGTTATGGCACCATTTATAGCTATGTTTAACGCTGAATTTCCTTCTTTAGGAATGTCTGATATATTATTAGATATTTGGAAGAAAAAGAAGGCTGATGATGAAAACCCTGAAAAAGAAAGCCAGCCTAACTGAATAGACTGGCTTCTGTTCTTTAAGGTCTGACCTTTGCCCACTTCCCTTCTATATATTCATATTCCGCTGCTAACTTCTTCGGAAGTTCTATCATTCTTTTATCAGTCTTATCTGAAGCTACTGCTGTAGTTCTATTGCACAGCCTAGAACTGATAAGAAGCTGCTTCTTTCATTTCAAAATCATAATATTGATATTATATAATGAAGAAATTCGCAGTTGTCCTTTGCGCTTTAATTCCAGCGATCAGCGCATTCGCCTATTACGGCGACTATGGCTATTCGAGCCGTGAGAATGAAATGTCTGGGTTCGCAATCTTTACTCTAATTGTAATGATTGCTTACATTATCCTCTCTATTGTAATATTAATACGCTGGTGGAAATTAACCACCGACGTTGAACAAATTCGACAGCACCTTACTCATGCCAATCCAAAACTGACATACCTTGTCGCCATTGGTGAAAAAGAGCAAGCTCAAAAAGCTGCTCTCACTATGCTTGTAGATATTCTTTATCCCATATACTCGGATCCCTATAATTATTCAAAGGCCGAAACCATGAACAATGAAATACAAGCTCGACTTCCTAAAATCCGAAAGTTAGGCTTGTCAGTGCCCGACTATGTGACAACTGGCGAGAAATTCATTGATCACATCAATGAATTAACAGATCATAAAGTCTCTTATAAAAATGAGTCAAGCTCTTGCGCATCTAACTGAGTCGTCATTGATTCTTACCCAATATTGTCCTGATATAGTCCAGGTATAACTAATGCGCGAGTAAAGAACATAACGATAATGGGATGCACCGAAGGCTCGAATTTAGCCGACAATCTTTATTCGGGAACGCTTTCCGACACCGCAGAACCCCAGACTATTACATTGCGAAAAACAGGACAATACGATTATTATAACCTAATCATCGAAGACTTTTATCCCGGCGATAAATGGAATGACGTCTGCATCTCCGAAATCGAGGTATTCGGAAAACCGTGAGCGCGTCTACAACTTCTTCGGCTATGATCAAGAAAGAATTTTCGAGAAAAATAGCGAAAAGATTTTGTCAGGTGAGAACTTTGTCGTACCTTTGCAGCGTCAAAAGCCAATATGGTGAGCATAGCTCAGTTGGTTAGAGCGTCGGATTGTGGTTCCGAAGGTCGAGGGTTCGAGACCCTCTGTTCACCCCTCCAGATTAAGAGCATCAGTTTTCTGATGCTCTTTTCTTTTTCTATAAACATTCGGTAAACGCAAGAGCGACATCATAGCAGTCGGGCAACATATCAGAATAGGTGGTCGCGCCCCTGATAGTCCGCGGGGGTACAAAAAAATGAGGGTCGCAGAAATTCTGCAACCCTCGTTGGTGTCCGAGATGAGATTCGAACTCACACAGCCTTTCGGCCACTACCCCCTCAAAGTAGCGTGTCTACCAATTTCACCACCCGGACGAATTTTTACCGTCGAAACGCGGACTGAGAGGAAAATGCGATAATGATTTGAGCGAAAAACGGGACTCGAACCCGCGACCCCGACCTTGGCAAGGTCGTGCTCTACCAACTGAGCTATTTTCGCATATTGTCCTTTGCTGCGCGGTAAAAATGATATTTCAATGTTCTGAGCGAAAAACGGGACTCGAACCCGCGACCCCGACCTTGGCAAGGTCGTGCTCTACCAACTGAGCTATTTTCGCGTTTCAGCAATGCTCTCTCGCAATTGCGTTGCAAAGGTAGTGAACTTTTCTGAACCACCAAAATTTTTGGCCATTTTTTTCGGTAAATTTTATTTAAAGCATCCGAGCCCCCGAAAAACATCTCAAAAATTAGTCGATAAGATTGTTTTTCGCCTTCTCCATTCATTTTTTTGACAAAATATTTGGAGGGAATTTTAAAAGTGTGCACCTTTGCAGTGTTCCACTTCACTATAACACTCAAACATTATGAAGCTCCTAAAATCGAGACGCGCATTAACAGTGGTATTGGCGATAGCTCTGGCCACAGGATTCGCAGCAACGGCCACTTCGTCGGCTAAGAGCGGCAGCAAAGGAAACCGTGCCGTGATTGCCTCTGCGCTCGTAACGATGTCGGCTCTCGCTGTAGCCGGCTTCGATGTCTCGATTTTTCAAAAGGGCAGACACTGACCCCTTCATCATCCAGAACTAACCCAAAAAAAACATAACCATTATGCTCGAACTAATAGATTTGACATATACCTACCCGAAAGCCAAGAATGCGGAGGCGCTGACCGACGTCAGCTGCCGTATCGGCGAGGGCACCTGGCTTCTGCTGGGTGAGAACGGCGCCGGCAAGACGACTCTGATGCGTCTTGCCGCGTCGCTGCTTCGCCCGACCTCGGGCCAAGTCATTCTCGACGGAGAAAACGTAACGGCCCACGAGGCGTCGACTCTGAGCCGTCTCTTCCTGCTGACCGACGACATGATTTTCCCGGCGCAGACCATCAATGAGTTCGCCTCTATCCATGCGCCCTATTATCCGACGTTCTCACGTGAACTTCTCGAGGCCAACCTCGAAGAGTTCGGCCTTACCGGCAAGGAAAGAATTGACCGCCTCAGCCTCGGGTACCGCAAGCGCGCCCAGACAGCCTACACTCTTGCACTGCGTGCCCCGCTCACGATGCTCGACGAGCCGACTAACGGCCTCGACATCGACGCGCGCAAGAAACTGCGCAAGCTGATGAGCAAGTCGGCCACCGACGGACAGACGATGATCGTGTCGACCCACAATATCGCCGACCTCGAGACACTCTACGACGGCGTGATCATTCTTCACCGCGGCCATCTGCTCACTGCGATGTCGGCTTTCGACATTCTGAGCCGGCTGAACTTCACGTCAGGCACAGAAATTCCCGAAGGAGCCATCTTCTCGGAATGGAATCTGGCGACTGTCAACGCAATCACCGAGAACCTCAGCGGCGAACCGCAGACCGACATAAACTATTCGCTGCTCTATTCGGCGCTGATGTCGAAAGATGTCTCCAAAAAAATAATGTCAATACTTAACAAAGCGGAAAAATGAACACACTGAGTCTACGCAGCCTTTCGATGCTGTTCAAATACTACAGACGTCCCGTTCTGACTCTCTTCGCAATCACAGGCGCAGGGATAGCACTCGCGGCACTGTCGAAACTGCTCCCCTGGCATTTATCTTTCCTCGGGTCGCGGACAATTCTGATGTTGGTCATGATCTTTTCGCCTCTGGCTTTCAGAAGTGACACAGGCCGCTACGACGTCGACGCCATGCTGCCGACAACAACGGCCACACGGTTCACGGCAATGTTCCTTGTCAGCTTCATCGTCATTCCGGTTCTCATCTACATGACATGGTATCTGTGCGGAATAGGCATCTTCGACGACAGCATCAGGATTTTCACCACTATGGTTCCCGACAGCAGCCGGATGACCTGGGGGCTGGCTTTCGTGGATGAACTGTCGAACATTCTGATGACAGGGCTTGTAATGATAACGGTAATACGCAGTCGGCGCCATGTTGTCCGCAACAGCATACTGACAGTTTTCGGAACCATATTCGGTCTCGGTATCGCCCTTGGAGTGAGCATCGCTCTGCTCTACAACAGCCACAACGGTCTGCAATTCTTCGAAGACATCTTCACCAACGTCTATAATCTGGCCATTCTAAACGGACTGCTTTTCGTGGCTGAACTTATCTGGATCGGCCGCTTATTGAAGAAATACCGCCTTTAAGCAATGGAGTTTTCAGTTAACAAACCGATTTTCAAACAGATTGTCGACTGGTGTCTCGGCCGCATCGTGGCGGGAGAATGGCAGCAGGGACAGAAACTGCCGTCGGCGCGCGAGCTGTCGGTTGAGATGGCCGTCAATCTCCACACGATTCTGAAAGCCTACGAGATTCTCGAGCGCAACGAAATCATCTATTCACGGCGCGGAATGGGATTCTTTGTGGCCGACAATGCCGCCGGACTAGCCGACAATTATCTGCGCCGTGAGTTCTTCGACAATGAACTGGCCGACACATTCGGGCGCCTGGCTTCAATGGGAATAGGCCCCGACGAACTCTCGCAGGCATACCGCGAATATCTCGAACGAAAATGACCGACCGGCCTCAGGGCCAGCTGTAGGTCACCCCTACCCCGGCAAGCTCCGCTCCCTCAATCGGGGGGCGGAGTTTGACTATCGTTGTCTCTATGGCTTCTATGGCAGGGAACCGGCGGCGCAGGGCTTCGCTGATGCGCCATGCGACATGCTCGAGCAACTGCGACGGTTCGGCCATGACTTCACTGACGACACCGACAGCCTCGGCATAGTTAAGAGTGGCATCGATCGAATCGCGGGTGATAACGGAGGGATACGTAATCCGCAGCGAGACTTCGAACTCGTTGCCGACACGCCGCTCCTGCTCCATGACGCCGTGGCGCGCGAAAAGCCGCAGGCGGTCAACAGTTATAACGACGCTCATCTGCGGCGGCTGCGGTTATCGCGTTTGCGCGTTTTGCGCGACTTGTCGCCGCGGCTCTTTCCTGAGGTGGCCATCGCTTCCTTAAAGGTAGCGGGCTTTTCCTGACGCTCATGCTTGAGCTGTCCGAAGTCGTCGACAAGCACAAAATCGAGCTGCTTCTTCTCAAGGTCGGCGCGGGCCACACGCACTTTCACCGCATCGCCCAGGCGGTAGCGGGTTCCGTTGCGGCGACCGATCAGGCAATGATTTTTGTCGTCAAGATCGTAATAGTCGTCGGCAAGATCGCGCACAGGCACGAGCCCTTCACAGAGGTTCTCGGTGAGCTCGACATAAAGGCCCCACTCTGTAACGCCCGATATCATTCCGTCGTAGTCCTGACCGAGACGTTCCTGCATGAACTCGACCTGCTTGTATTTTATTGAGGCACGCTCGGCATTGGCTGCAAGCTGCTCCATGTCGCTGCAATGCTTACACTGGTCTTCGAGCTTGGCGGCATTGACACTACGCCCACCCGCGAGATATTTCTCAAGAAGGCGGTGGACCATCATGTCGGGATAGCGGCGTATTGGCGAAGTGAAGTGGGTATAATAGTCGAAGGCGAGACCGTAGTGGCCTATGTTGACAGTCGAATAGATGGCTTTGGCCATAGCGCGTATGGCGAGCGTCGACAGATAGTTTTCTTCACCGCGCCCCTTGACCTCGGCGAGCATCCTGTTGATCGAGCGGTTGACGTCGCGGGCCGATCCGCTTTCGCGTACCTTATAGCCGAACGAGCGCGACAGAGTGGCAAGATCGGCAAGTTTGCCCGGATCGGGCATATCATGGACACGATAGACAAAGGCCTTGGGTTTCTTCTTTCCGCCGGGATTGCCGATTGTCTCGGCGACAGTGCGGTTGGCCAGCAGCATGAATTCCTCGATAAGCTTGTTGGCGTCTTTCGACTCTTTGAAATAAACGCTTGTCGGACGGCCGTCACCGTCGATCTCGAAGCGCACCTCAGCACGGTCGAACTCAACGGCGCCGTTCTCATAGCGGCGCGCGCGCAGCTGCTTGGCAAGGCGGTCGAGCGTAAGAACCTCGTCGGCATAATCGCCGCTGCCGGTCTCGATGATGTCCTGCGCCTCTTCATAGGTGAAACGGCGGTTCGAGCGTATCGCCGTGCGGGCTATGCGCGCCGAGACAACGCGGGCTTTGGAGTCCATCTCGAATATAGTCGAGAAAGTCAGCTTGTCTTCGTCGGGACGCAGAGAGCATATTCCGTTGGAAAGACGTTCGGGGAGCATCGGAACTACGCGGTCAACGAGATAGACGCTCGTAGCGCGGCTCTGCGCCTCGCGGTCGAGAGCCGACTCGGGGCGCACATAGTGGGTGACGTCGGCGATATGGACACCGACCTCATAGTTTCCGTTGGGTAGTTT
>HF985583.1:0-3250 GCA_000431215.1 Prevotella sp. CAG:1031 | reverse complement strand
CGTCGTCGAAGTCTTTGGCGTCACGCGGATCGATGGTGAAGGTGATTCGGTCGCGCATATCGTCGCGACGCAAGATCTCTTCGTCGGTTATGTCGTCGGGGATCTTTTCGGCAGCCTTCTCAACCGAGGCCGGATAGCGGTAAGGCAGGCCGAATTCGGCGAGAATTGCGTGCATCTCGGCCTGATTCTCTCCGCTCACACCGAGAATATCGACAACCTCGCCACGCGGGTTTTTGTCGTCGTCGTTCCATTCGGTTATGCGGACAATGGCCTTGTCGCCTGTCTTGCCTCCTTTGAGCCGGTTGCGCGGAATGAAAATGTCAGTTGCCAGAAATTTACTGTCGGTCAGCAGATAAGCGAAATATTTATCGACTTTCAGCGTGCCGATAAACACCTGGTCTTTCTTTTCGAGAATTTCGATGACTTCAGCCTCAGGCTCGGCTCCACGGCGACGGGCGGCGACAGACACACGCACACGGTCGCCGTTGAGGGCGTGCATCGAGTTGCGCTCGGCCACGAAGATAGCCTCGGCATCCTCGTCGGTTATAACGGAGTTTTTGCCGTTGCTGCGGCGCACGAAAACGCCGGTGGCCTCTGTTGTGCGGTTTATGTTCTTATATTTTCCGGGAGCAGTCTCGACGATGTCGCCGTCGAAAGCCATCTCGGCCAGCAACAGGGCTATGGCGCGCTGAAACTTTGCCGTGTCGGCGCCAAGGGCGTATGAAACCTGGCGATAATTGAATGTGGCGTTTCCCTGCCTGGATATGTAGTCGCGCACAGCCGCGTCGAGATCGCGGGCACGCAGATTTGTCTTTGATGGTTTCTTGCTGGCCATGATAGTATCGGTTGTTGTTTGGTTATGTAATAAAAACAGCGCCGGGCGCTTAAAGTTGGCCCGGCGGCTGGAAATGGTTGCGTCTGTCAGGCGTCGACGTTAGCTATATTGGCGTTTGCTTCGATGAAATCGCGACGCGGGCCGACATCTTCGCCCATAAGCATCGAGAATATGCGGTCAGCCTCGGCGGCATCGCTGATCGTCACCTGCTTCAGCAGACGCTGTTCGGGATCCATGGTGGTGTCACGGAGCTCTTCGGCGCTCATCTCACCCAGACCTTTATAGCGCTGCACCTTCGTGCGCGAGCCGTTGCGCTCGATAAACTGCTGCACCTGGGCCTCAGTCCAGCAATAGTCTTCGACTTTTCCGCACTTACATTTATATAGAGGCGGTGTGGCGATATAGAGATAGCCGTTCTCAATAACGGGACGCATTCTGCGGAAGAAGAATGTCATCAGAAGAGTGTCGATATGACTTCCGTCGACATCGGCATCGGTCATGATTACGATCTTGTGATATGCAAGCTTGTTGATGTTGACAGCCTTCGGATCGTCGGGAGTTCCGACGGTAACGCGCAGAGCGCGGAAGAGGCTCGTTATCTCCTGATTGTCGAAGATCTTATGCTCCATGGCTTTCTCGACGTTGAGGATCTTGCCTCGGATAGGCAGAACAGCCTGAAACGTACGGTTGCGGCCCTGCTTGGCCGTTCCGCCTGCAGAATCTCCCTCGACAATGAAGAGTTCGCAGTCTTCGGCATGGCGGCTCGAACAGTCGGCGAGCTTGCCGGGCAGACCTCCGCTGACGAGCGGCGACTTGCGCAACACTTTCTCGCGGGCATTGCGGGCGGCATAGCGGGCCTGGGCGGTAACCACGATCTTCTCGACAATAGCTTTCGCCTGACGCGGATTCTCTTCAAGATAGTCGCGCAGAGCCTCGCTGACGGCAGTCTGGACAGCGCCGATAACTTCGCTGTTGCCGAGCTTGGTCTTTGTCTGGCCTTCGAACTGCGGTTCCATGACCTTCACAGAGATCACTGCCGTCAGACCCTCGCGGAAGTCATCGCCCGAAATCTCGACCTTGACCTTTTCGAGAAGCTTGTTGTCTTCGGCATACTTCTTGAGGGTCTGGGTCAGTCCGCGGCGGAAACCGGTCAGATGAGTACCTCCCTCAATAGTGTTGATATTGTTGACAAACGAATAGATATTCTCGTTATAAGTGCTGTTGTAGGTCAGCGCCACTTCCACGGGAATGCCGGAGCGCTCGGTCTGAAGATGGATAACATCATTGATCAGCGGCTCTTTGTTCTTGTCGATATATTCGACAAACTCACGCAGACCGTTCTTGCTGTAGAATACCTCTTTGCGGGGTTCTTCGCCGCGCAGGTCGGTAAGGGCCAGCGTTATTCCGGCATTGAGGAACGCGAGATCACGCAGACGGTTGGCCAGAGTATTATAGTCGTAGACGGTGACGGTGAAAATCGACGGATCGGGGCGGAAGGTTATTGATGTGCCGGTGTCTGAGGCCTCGCCTTCTATCCGCAGCTCGGTTGTCGGCTTGCCGCAGGAATATTCCTGGACATAGCGCTTGCCGTCGCGGCGCACTTCGGCACGCAGATAGGTCGAAAGGGCATTGACGCAACTGACGCCGACACCGTGGAGACCGCCCGACACCTTGTAGGAGTCTTTATTGAACTTACCGCCGGCATGAAGCACGGTCAGGACTACTTCGAGTGCGCTTTTATGCTCTTTCTCATGAAGGCCAACAGGAATACCTCGGCCATTATCGACAACCGTGATGGAGTTGTCTTTGTTGATGGTCACCTCGATATGGGTGCAGAATCCCGCGAGAGCCTCATCGATAGAGTTGTCGACAACCTCGTAGACAAGGTGGTGGAGACCTTTCTCACTGATGTCACCGATATACATTGCAGGGCGTTTTCTGACAGCCTCGAGGCCTTCGAGCACCTGAATGGAACTCGCGCCGTATTCTTCGTGTCCTTCTTCTCTTTCTGACATATTTATCATGTTGGTTATTAACAAATTAACAAGCAACGCAATATGCGCTGATATACACTGCAAAGTTACAAAAAAATCCGCTACCCGCAAAATGCGCGCAGCCGCGATTCAAACCGCCGAAACCATGCCGATAAAAATTTTAGTCAGGCTGTAACCATTTAGGGCAAAATAGTCGTAGTTTGAACTATTATTGCTATATTTGCAGCATAATAGACGCAAGTGCAACCATGGAAGAAAACATATACATGTTGCCTGACGGTGAAATACGCCGTCGGCTTGGACAAAAAATAAGGCGTCTGCGACTCCGACAGAACTTCACCCAGGCATCGCTCGCAGAACAGGCGCAAGTTTCTCTGACAACCTTAAAGAAAATCGAGAAAGGCGATATAAGCTATTTCGA
>HF985582.1 GCA_000431215.1 Prevotella sp. CAG:1031 | reverse complement strand
GTCTGCCCACCGGGAAAATCCGCTGACCCAATATTACCTACAGGCGTGTACAAAACGTGTACATCGTGTTTCGTGTACAAAAATGTACACGGTTACACGGAAAGGCCCGCAACAGGTTGAGGACTGCGCATTTGCAGAAATTCAACTTTGAAAAAGTGGGGTTCTGCGGGCGGGAACGCGACCCTCGACCCACAATTCGGGTGTGATAAAGTAGATTTTAACTTTATTTAAGAGTTAATCCTATCCGATGATTTTGTCTGTCGTCACTGCTGCGGTCTTCCCCATTCTGCCGTGTGAAATTCGTGTACAATGTTAAATTTCGCCGAAAAATCGGCCTGATGTACACGGTTACGCCACCGCCGGAGTATCATGTTCCGAAGTGCATTTGGAATCTGGGTTAAAAATGAGTATCTTTAAGTAACCATTAAACCCGTAAGTAACATGACAAACAACCCTTATTTCACCCTGACCTTCTTCACAAGGAAGCCAAGGTCGGAAGGCTACACCGACCACAAGGTGTATGTCAGAATTTCAGTGGCAGGTCAGCAGACTGACCTCGCCATAGGCCGCTCGGTCAATCCTGAGAACTGGGACCAGAAACGCAAGCTCTCGAAAGGTCGCTCCCGGCGCGATCTGGAGCTGAACAAGTACCTCGATGAGATACGGGCCAGATTCTGCGAGATACATACTAACCTCGTCCGCGAGAAGAAACTCGTCAACCCTATTGTTATGCGCGACCTTTTTCTCGGCAAGGTAGAGAAGCCTAAAATGCTATGTGAGATTTTCACAGAATCCAACGCCAAGAGAAAAGAGGAGATGGAGCGTGGCGATATGGTCAATGCTACCTACCTTCGTTGGGAGCGGTGCGTGACCTACCTCGGCGAGTTCCTGCGTCTGACTATGAATGTCGATGATATTCCGGTAAGGGATGTCACGGCAGGAATGATAGATGATTTCGAGCATTTTCTGCGTGTCAGCAAGAACTGCGCCAACAACACGGCTGTGAAGTACCTCCGCTATCTCAAGAACACTATCCAGTATGCCATCGCGCATAAGTGGATAACAGAAGACCCGTTCATCGGCAGGAAGTTCCACCGCACTCAGGCGAAACGCCAATTTCTGACTGAGGCTGAGATTATGGAGATTCTCAAACTCGACTTCTCCATGATGCCGCGTCTGGAACTTGTCAGGGACACATTCGTGTTCTGCTGCTTCACCGGCCTTGCATTCTGCGATATAAAATCGCTTCAATGGAGCGACATAGAGAAAGACCGTGACGGCAATATGTGGATACGCAAGTCCCGCGAGAAAACCGGCGAGTTGAGTATCATACCGATGTTGGAGGTACCGCGTCAGATAGCCGACAAATATGTCAACCATCCCGTTGCAGTATCTACAGGAGTAGTGCTTCCCGTATGTTCCAATCAGAAAATGAACGCTTATCTCAAAGAGATTGCGGATCTCGCAAAGATAACCAAGCCTCTGACCACCCATATCGCGCGACACACTTTCGCGTCTCTGTCGCTCAACAATCATGTTCCTCTCGAATCAATCCAGAAGATGCTCGGACACAGCGACATCAAAACAACGCAGATCTACGCTAAGATTCAAGACCAGACCGTCTATGAGGATATGCAGACCATGCGCAACCGATTTGACAGACTGAGCATCAACAGATGACATCAACATCAGACAACTGAAAAGGGAGAGCTACCGGTCGATTCGGTAACTCTCCCTTTTAATATTTGGGTATGTAGATTGAGGACAGGTATTCCTCTATATCCGTTTCTTCATAAAGTATCTTTCCGTCAAGACGATAGAACGGAATAATGCCTCTGTCGCGGAAGTCCTGCAATGTTCGGCGCGAAATACCGAGTCTTTCAGATAACTGGGCATCAGTAATAAAGCGTTTACCCATCAGGAAAGGTTTATATTCCAACGCTATTTCCTCCAGCATCTCAATATTCCGCCTTCCCATCGAGAGGAATTTTCTTATAACGTCATGTTCTTTGTCATATATTTCTTTCACTCTTGCCTTTGTTTATTTTTGAATATACGTCCTCTGACTTGTAAAAACATTTCCGTCCATGTTTTACATAGCCGATTTGTCCGAGCGTTTTCATAGTTCTCACTTTCCGGGTTGAAACACATAGCAGTTCCGCGACGGTCTCAGTTGGAATCCATTTGCCGGATTGGATTGAGCGGCACTTCTCATACATCGCCGCAATCAAAAGGGACTGATACTCCATTATCTCGAACATTGCATCCAGTGCCTCTTTGTCGATTCTTACGTATTCCAATGTTTAGCGGTTTCAAATGTGACCGAGTGAAAAAAGAAGGCGGAGTCCCCTCCGCCTTCAACCACTAAATCCGCAAGTCGTATGTTACATAGACTGCGATTCGATTGCGAATTTAGTGAATTATTTTCAAACGGCGGTTATTTTCAGTATAATTTGGCTTCAATCGGGGCGAATGACAGCCCTTTGCCCTTGCCGCGCACAACGATGTCGTAGAACTCATGGCCGTGACGGTTGGTGAACATTATCTGCGATGTGTAGCCGTGGGTCAGAAGGCTGGCGACCTCCTTGTCGGTGAACTTGTGGCCCATGAACTGCAAAGGCATGGTGAATCCGCAAACGTGGCATTTCGCAACGCGGGGATAGCGGATAACCGAGTGTCGGCCGCATATCGGGCAGACATGGGTATCTGCCTTAGCCGGGAACAGACGGTGGTCGGTGATGAGCTGTTCGGTCTTGTCATAGATCCATTTGCCATACTCATTCATGAGCTGCGCTCCGCCGACACTGTTCTTGCGGTCGCCGTAGAGCCGTTCAACCTCTACCTGATATGCCATAAGGTGACCGAGGGCATAAGTTGCGTTGAAGGTTTCAAGCAGGAGATTTCCCTCGCCGGTGATTGCAGGTTCACCGCATACGTCCAGAAGAAGGCGGTTGTCGCGGAGACGGTCGAATGCGTCCGCCACATCATGGTGTGCCAATGTGAAAGGCATACCGGGATTGTATTTGTCCGACAGTGAACGGAGCAACATTGATATTGCGCAGAGAAGATCGTTCATTTTGGGCGCTGTGGGAGCCACTGAGGTGCGGGAGAATTGGGATTTACCGGTGAGTTTCACTTCCACGGCCTTAGGCACCTTGATGTCGGGGGTGTAAGGGATAGTTCCATAGAACGGTTCGCCGTTGATTTCCACCTCGATAACCAGCTCGTTCACTGCGGTAGGGCCGGCAAGGTTGGCATAGAAGCGAGAACGGATAAGGTCATATACACGCTGTTCATCACTGTCGAGGAACAGAGGCTTGTTGCCGGAGATGATGATGCCGTGATTGCCGGAGATTGTCCCGTCGGCGGCAAAAGGATACTTCCTGCACCATTTGTAGCGGCGGAGTTCATCGCGCAACGATTCGGGCAGTTTTGCGCATGATGTCAGGGGCGACGAGATAAAACCACGCTCATAGAGGCTGACGGTGATGTCGCGGGTTGTGGAGAAATTAAGATTGAGTTTTTCCCATGCCTCGCTCTGGAGTGTGGCGAGAGTGAAGAGTGCCGGAGCCGGACTCATCTCAGTGTCGAGCATAACATCGGAAGCCTCGACTGTTGCCGGCACACACAGATTCTTGTATGCCTCCGCTGCCTCATCTTTGGTGGAGAATGTCGAACAGGGATAGAATTTGACATCCTTGCCGAGAACCACGCCGCTCACCATAACGGAATGGGTGGTGACGGGAACGTGTTGGCCACGGGCTTCTGCGTCAGATTCAAGATAGTTCTTGACGGCGGCAAGTACAAGCACATCCTGACGGCAGATAGGCGACTTCATTTCCTTGAACAGAGAGCGATAGACTTCTGAAACATTGTACTTGAAAGCCTCGTCCATCGCCATGCCCACCAGTCCTGTCTGGGCGAGATTATGGAACTTACGTCCCCACTGACGGGTCTTGAATGCCGACTTGATTGCCTTGCGCTCCATACGGGTCAGTAACATACGGCTTGTGGGTGCGCCGACTTTGAAGAAACGGCAGATGTTGGCGAAACGTCCCTGAGCATCGGCTCCGCCGTCGGAAGCGAAGATTACCTCACCGCCGCCACGGATAAGTTTGCCGATATAGTCGGCATAGGTCTTGTCCTCGGTCGAGATACCATAACGACCGTTCTCATCGGGAGTATGGCGGATACCGTATGTGTAGCGTTCCGGCACGATGGGGAGAGCGTCCTTGCCGGGAAGCACTCCGAGTCCGAATGGACGGATGAAGTCAGGAGTGACGGTGATGACAGCGATGTCATTGTTGTAGATTACGCCGGGGACGGCTACATTGGTGGTTACGTTAAGGGCGCGGGCGATGGCTGAAGCCACGGGAGCGGCCTCGGTAATTATGACTTTCATGTCTGAAAATTTTTTAGAGTTTGTAAATTGGGTTTGTTGAAGGCTGACACTCTCAGCCGGGAGGTTTGGAGAGAATGACACGGGGAGTTCGCGACCTCCCCATGTCGGTGGAGGGATTGCCATATCATCGCTTGCGCACGCGAGGGAATGGCGGTCTGCTCAATTCAGAGCTTGCGGATAAAGTGGTTGAAGGTCAGAGTTTGGGGCCTTTCGGCTTTTGCTGTTTTTTCTGTTCTTCGTTTTTGGGCTCGGTCTGCCCCCTCTGGAGCGGTTCCTTAACCCCTTTTGTGGGTTCGTTGGTCTTACCCTCATTGTTGACAGCATATTGGGTCTTGCTCTCGCTGGCTATGCCGACAACCTTTTCTTTGTCGGGATAGACATAGGTCTGCTTCGGACGCTGCTTCGCAGGGTCAAACTGGAGATAGACCGTGCAGGGATTCCCGTTTCGGTCAGGGATTTCACCTACCATAATCTGTTTGCCGGCACGATAGTCAGCTTGGGCTGTTTCGGAGAGCGGCACACCTTTCCATTTGGTGAGGTTCTTGATGTTGCCCTCCTTGTCGAGCCATGAGTTGTACTGCTGTCCACCCTGTTCCTGAGATTGCTCCCGCTTCTGGCGGTATTGTTCCGAGTTGACGAAAACCACATCGCGCTTGTCGGCATTGTACTGGAGGTCGGCGGTAAACTTCCGTCCGTTGGGCAGCTCGATATGCTGCTCTCTGATTATGCCTCCGTCTTTGAGGATGCCGATCTGCTTCATGTCAAGTTCGATGTTAGCAACCTTGTTCTTGATGTAGATTTTATCCACGGGGATACTTTCAATCTCATTGGTGAGACGGTCGATGCTGACGAGCGACTTCTTGACCTCCCCGGTTTTCGGGTCGGTAAGGTCAACAGGTCTGCCCAGATTTCCAGTCTTGCGGAGCTGAGCCTTATCCTCGTCCGTGAAAGAATAGCCTTTATAGGCCTTGTCGAGCTGAGGCTCGTGCTTCACGAAATGAGGCGTGAGGGTAAAACTGCCGTCAGGATTGGACTTGAACGAGAGCCGGGCCTGTGCCTCGAATTTCTCGCCGCCGATTTCCGGTCTCAGGGTGAAAAGCTGCGGAGACTTGTGGTTATAGACCATCTGCTGCATTGCTCCGGATTTTTCGAGGTCATCTCTCTTGATGCCCCATTGTTTTTCGATGGTGTCCCAGTCAACTTTGTTGGGGTCAACCGGCGCCATCTTGATTGCGGTCGAAGTCTCCTTTGCCGGAGTCTGGTCATGCTGTTCAGTAACCGTCTGTTCCTTTGCCATTGATTTGGCATCAACCTCAAAAGGTTTAAGAAGGTCGGCGTTAGCCACAGGGTCTTGGAGCATATCGGACATCGCCGGGCCGATTTTGTCGAATTCAGTTTCAGGAATCTTGAAGAAACCGAATAGCGAAGGGTTCTTTGCCTGTCGGATGAAGTTCGACATGAAGGCTTCGAGGGGATTCTGACCTTTGGAGAATTTCACAAGGTCACTGAGCTTCGCGGATTTTACATCCGCCATTTTCGGGGTGCCGTCGGGATTCTGTCCCACGACTGCGCCGACCTGCCCTGTTTCGTGGTTGCGGGCAATCAGCACTTCAGGTTGTTGCTGTTCTTTGTTTTGTTCCATTAAAATTATTTGGTTAAACATTACGCCGGACTTGCGGCGCGATAATTATCTCTGGGGTGCTGTTGATTCATCTTCAATTTCGTTGGGAACAAAATTATTGGTGATGTAATCATCGAACTGGTCTTGTGTGACAAAGACAGTGTGTCCGTCTTTGCTTGACCAATAACTGATTTTCTTCTCAGCACGAAGTCGCCGGAATGTCCTCGGACTTTTGTTGAGACCGATGGCGAGGTCTTCAAGCATTATTATCTCTTTGCCTTTGTATTTCAGCTTGGCTTTACCGGACTTTTCGGCTATTTCTTTCAAAGACTCTGTCATTGAGCCGAGAAGAAATACCATTGTTCCTACTGCGTCCATGATCCATTTCTTGAATGGTTCGGACTCCGGATATTGAGGAGGTGGTGAAGTATTCATATCGGGTGTTGTTTAAGTTTTACGATGCAAAGTTACTGCGGCTTTTCTCGGGCATTGTAAGCATCGGATAAGTGCTGATGTTTTATTGTTTCAAATATTCTTCAATTCTTGATTCCCAAACAATTGCACCTTCACTATCGTCCGAAACCATAAGTGAGTATCAGCATTTGGGTATGTTATCATGCTGCAAGTTCGGCATTTACGACATCCACCATATTGTCGAGGAAGTATGTCACCCGGCTACCCTTTGCAGGACAGCGGCGCTTTATGCCATCCCGTGCGTTCTGGTATTTCTTCGGGTCAAAGTCAAGACCGAAGAGTGAATGAAGCTCTTTCTTGATATGGAGCTGGTAAGACTTGCTGCCACCGTTGATGAATTTGCAGGCTATTATAAGGTGGATGAGTTCACAGAAGTCGGCATAGTTACCGGTGAAAGTTACATCTGATGTTGTATCAATCACTTGATTATTCTCAGCCACTGTATCCAGTGCGATTTTCGCTGAAACAGCCATCTCAATTTGGTTGAGCAGACATTTGGCTATTTCAAGGATACGCTTTGCATATCGGCTCAGTAAGCCATCGGCATAACCGAGGAGTTCAGCCACTTCGGAAATGAATATCGACAGGCCGGTGTGTATCACTCGCCATTGGCTGTTGCCGTGGGCATACTCCACGATTGTGGCTCTCATATCGGCGTAGAGTGCCTTGATGTTGCTTTCATCGCCTTCTTCCAACTGGTGAAAGAACTGGCTGTTCAGGAGGGTTAATATTTCCATTTCAGTATTGTTTTTGAGTTATGCCCTTCTCAATATATTTAATTTCAAAATGGTTCAATCCCTGATGTGAAATATTTGTAACACGCTATTATCCTGTAATATAAATCTTATACAACCGCGCGTGTATGAATTTTATAGTGTGTTAAAAGTGTCGGATTTAGACAACACTATGTTGTGTATTCAACATAAATATCCGCGATATAATCCATATTTGATTGTGCAACAGTATGTCATTCTAAAATAAAAATTGTATCTTTGCACTCAGTTTTGGCGAACAAATACCCTATACACATTTGTTATAATGGCAAAATCATTTTTAACACTCCCCGAAAGTCTTATGAATATAGACAATGATCCACCGAGTAATCGGAGCCTCCTTATCTACAGTTCCCGGATAGAGGATGGTAAAAAAATGGAAGAGGTATTTTCCAGACCGGGACTAAAAATACAGACCACCAACAGCATCAGTACTGCAAAGAAAATCCTTGAACGAAGTGATTGCAGTACGCTGATAGTGGCAGTCGCAGGTAAAGACTGTGATGGTATAAAACTTCTTGAATGGACGAATGATACCATTTTAGGTATTAAAAAAGTTGGTGTAGCCATGACGGAGTCCCCCGACATATATAATAAGGTGTATAAGTTAGGTGCTGACCATTGTTTCTATTTTGATTCACTTGTTGTTGACAGACTTACAATTGCAATAGAAAAGTGCCATAGAGAAGACCAAAGATGGTTTCAACGGAACAGTAATGCTTTTCAGGGATGTTCGAGAAGGATAAATATTGAGAGCAACTCAAATTCCACGCTTCTCCTTTCAGGGCCCCAAGGTGTAGGAAAAAGTGCGATAGCGCGAGTGATTCATGACAGCAGCCCTCGCCGCTCCGGACCATTCGTTGTGGCTGAGTGTGCACATTATCTGAGCGCGACTGAAAGCATGGATATATTCCGTGGCAAGGAAACAGGTGTGAAACATCCTTTGTATCGCAACCAGCAAGGACTGTTGGCTCAAGCCAATGGAGGCACTCTTTACATCCATGAAGTTTGTATGCTTCCGTTGCACGTTCAAGAAGTGCTTGCCACTGTGATTCAACGCGGCGTGTTTACTCCTCAGAATCTTACAAAGGAAATCAAGTTTACCGGACGCATAATACTATCGACAAAAGTAAATCTCGCTGAAAAAGTACGGGACGGTGATTTTTCCGAAGCCTTGTTTCATTGCATACACCGCAATGTTGTGATTGTTCCACCTCTTTCAGATTGTCAGGACGACATTATACCTTTGGCAGAGTGCTTTATAAAGCAGATTTGCGCTGAGACAGGAATCAAAGCCCCTCGTCTAACAAAAGGTTCTATCAACAAATTGACCAACCATATATGGACCGGCAACGTGAGGGAATTATTCAGCACCATATCACGCGCTTGCTATGAGTTCCGTGGTGAGACATTAGGTAAAGATGACATAGTCCTGAATGAGATTCCCAAGAACAGAGAATCCCATACCCGTCATTATCGTGTGCAAAGGGCTTTAAGACAGACTAAAGGGAACAAGGCTCAGGCTGCAATGTTGCTCGGCATAAACCGCTCGACTCTCTATGCTTGGATTAAGGCAGAAGGTATTCCAAAGGATTATAGATAAGGAATTGAATGGCGACGCTCTATTTTTCAAGAGTGTCGCCATTCAATTCCTTATCTACAATTTCGGGCCGGCGGCGCGAAAACCTCCGAGTGGAGTTACGCCACAACCACCAATTATGATGCGGGAACTTAAGGGTTCCCGTTCTTTGTATGTGGTGGTCGGCTCTGCTACCATTGACTTCTTGGTGTCAGGGGCCTGAGATGGTGCAGGTTCATCGAGAGGCTCTCCGTTGCCTTTGGTTGGGGTGACTACTTTGGCACGGGCGGCTCCCTCTGCGTCGCTGGGCTTCAGTTCCGCTGTTATCTTGCGGTCGAGGGCGGCGAGTTCGGATTTGAGCTGCTTCAACTCGTCCTCCTTACCCCATTGCTTGGCGACAATGCCTTCCAAGACTGGGACATCGGCTTTGAGTTTGGCGGTTCGCTCCTCATATTGCTCAACAATGCCGGGGATTTTCTCCAGTGCGTTGACGAAGTTCATACAGGCGGCATGGGTGTCGCTCATGGCGATGAAACCGTTGTTGTACTTGTATTTATATGAGCCTTCTACAACAAAGCGGTTCTGCACTCCCTCCCTGCCATCAATCAGGGTATGCTCTGATATGATGGAGATTGGGAAACCATAGACTTCTCCAACACGGACGTATTGGCCGTGGGTGTCGGTACGCTGTGCCAGCCCTTGCAGGTGGACTCCCATATTCTGCTCGTCCTTGAACTTACATCCATCAACGGTGAGATTATTGACCGGATTACCGTCTTTATCTCGTTGGACTACGGCAGAATATTTTTCATAATCCGCCTTCATACGCTCCATAGCAGCCTCATTGTTCTGAATATCATGGGTAATGGTACTCAGACGGAACTCGGCATCTGCACGACCTTTCCCGAATGATTTGCGCTCACTCTCCAGTGACACGATGCGCTTCTCCAACTTGGCTTTATCCAACAAGTCTGTATTGCCGGAGAGGATTGCCATGTATTCCGAGAAATTCATGCCTGATTTCTCGTCCATAGCACCTTCGTCAATGGTTCTCGCCCCGAGTGCGCCGGACTTCAACTGCGCAATGAAAGTGGCTTTGCAATGGAGAAGATTGAACTTGTATGAGTCCAACGATTTCTCTACTGCATAGATGATTACATCAACTTTATTGTCGGCGTAGAGTTTGGCAATTTCATTGCCTGCTCTTACTCCTCGACCATTGCGCTGCTCCAAATCACTCGGGCGCCACGGTGTATCGGTATGATGAATTGCGACACACCTTTTCTGGGCGTTGACTCCGGTGCCAAGCATTGAGGTTGAGCCGAATAGAACACGAACATCACCGTCGTTGGTCGCCTGAATCACGGCCTTTCTTGACCGCTCCGTCTTGCACTCCTGAATAAAGCGGATTTCATGCGGCGGTATGCCATAGTCCTCAATGAGTTTGCGCTTGACCTCCGAATAGAAGTTCCATTCACCGGGCTTATATGTCCCAAGGTCGGAAAATACAAACTGGGTCCCGCGCTGCTCATCATATTTATGGTAATACTCTGCAATCATCTTTGCGCAGTGGCTGGCCTTGTTGTTCGGATTATCGGAATAATTAGGGTCAATCATTCTCATATCGAGAGCCATCTTTCGGGCATAGTCGGTGGCTATGAGCATCTTCGCCTTCTCCTCGGTGTCAGACAGCGGCGCACGTCCTAAGATTGTGGCATCGCCACTCTTGGCGAAGTCCATCAGCTTCTGGATGAAAATCTCCTGCTCCTTTGTCGGAGGGATATTATGGAGTATCTCATTCTTCTGCGGCCGGTCAACACCCACATCTTCTGCGGTTCTATAATCTGTTATCTCATTATAGAAAGCTGCCAACTCCGGCACCTTGATGAAGTAGCGGAAACGCTCCTTCTGCACCAGATTGTTTGTGACATTAAACTCGAAGTCGGTTGTCTTCTTGGCGAAGATAGCCGCCCACGCATCGAAGCACCGAATCTCCTGCCTTTCAAGTTCTTTTGGTCGTAGATACTTGAACAGTAGATACAACTCCGTCAATGAGTTGGAGATTGTCGTACCACTGAGGAATGTTGCGCCGAGGTCTTTGCCATTCCTCTCTTGGATGGTACGGATTGCATACAACAAATTGAGTGCCCTCTGGCTTCCTTCGCTGTTGCCGAGACCTGCCACTCTATCATGCCGAGTGTTGAACATCAGGTTCTTGAAGTTCTGCGATTCATCAACGAAAATGTGGTCGATGCCCATCTGTCGGAAGTCAACGACACTATCTTTGTTCTGCTCCATCTGATATTGAATGGTGGCTATCTTGGCGGTCAGATTCTCCTTACGCTTGATAAGACCTTTGAGCATACCACGGGAAATGTCGTGGCCCTGCTGCTTGATGACTTCCAGATTCTCCTCAACCGTATCAAGTTCCGCTTGCAGGATTTGCTGCTGCATCTCCGGCGACTGCGGTATCTTGCCGAACTGGTCGTGCGACATTATCACGCAATCATAGTCGTTGTTCTTGATTTGATTAAAGAATGCGACACGGTTATCTGCCTTGAAACTCTTTTCATCGGCGTATAGAATACGGGCATTGGGATAGGCCGTTTGGTAGGTCATGGCAATCTCCGCGACATTCGCCTTCATTCCGATAATCATCGGTTTGTTGGCGAGTCCAAGACGCTTCATTTCGTGCGCTGCAATGCACATTATCAGTGTTTTACCCGTGCCGACCTCATGGTCGCAGATCCCTCCGCCGTTCTGTTTCAGCATCCATATACAGTCCTTCTGCGACTGATATATAGAGCCGAGTCCATAGCGGTCACCCAACAATTTCATATTGAGGTCGGGGAATGTCTGATGCGCTCCATTGTAATGAGGACGGACATAGCAGTTGAATTTGCTGTTATACAAATCCACAAGCCTATCCTTGAACTCCGGCGACTGAGCATCAAGCCATTCAGAGAAACCATTGCGTATTTCATCAATCTTGGTGTTGGCGAGTTGGATTGCCTCACTGTCGGGGACTTTTATGTCGTGACCGTTCTCATCCTTGCCAATGGACTTCTTGATGTCCGGCACAGTATTGTGCAGGGCGTGTTTGAGAAGGCTCATGCCATCATAGACACGATAGTAGCCTCTGACACAGAACTCCTCCCATATCTTCATATTCTTGCGACGTGCGTCACAGGAATACTCGTCCATAGATGAAGAATATGCGATTTTCACGTCAGTGCCATAAAGGTGGCTCATGTACGCAGAGTAAATGCCTGTCGGTATCCAGCGTTCACCGAAGTTGAAGTCCAGTTCATCGAAGGTAATCTTTCGTGGAATGGCTTCCTCCAACGCTTTCAACGAGTCTCTGGAAATTTCGATGAACGGTTCAATGCCGTCATAGCCCGGGAAATTCTCGATTCTTTTCTCTTCTCGGTCAATCCATGCCTTGATGTCCTCCGCTTTCTGGACCACATTTCCGGCAATGAATCGGTCAGCAATCTCATACTTCTCCACAAGTGGATTGTAATATATATGACCTTTGAGAGCATCAAGCAAATCCCACTCATATTCGCCTACGATGGATCCGGCGGTCTTGTCAATACCCAACAGGTCTGCCATATAGTCCATGTTGACTTCACCGTATTTATTAAGCGAAGCCATAAGAGCATCCTGCGGCATCTCGACCGAGGTTATCTCATCTTGCGAAAAACTTACAGGGTGGTCAAAGATGTCGGCCTTTACGAATACGCCGTTCTCTCCACGTTCAAGGGCGAGAGAATCACGACCGTTGGCATCCATGAGAATGAACTTGACGTTCTGTTTCTCATTGAGGTTGCCGTACTTATCCACAAACTCATCGTAGTAGTCATTGAGGTGTTGACGCAACTCGGTTGAAGCCTCATGCGTCTCGGCCTCGAAGTTGTAGAGCTGCTGATACGTTTCAGAGAGGGTAACATATAGCATTGCTCTTTTCTCCTGCTCCGGTTTGAGTGACAGCGGCGAGAAAGTTGCGCCATTCTTGCGAACCTCTGAGAGAAAACCGACCTGCCCCTTGTCCACGACCATAGAGCCGTTGTGATGGAAGAACTGAATATCCTCCGAGAAAGGACGTGGCGACATATCACGTTCCGCAGGCTTGCGTGCATCCGAAGCCACTCTTGGCTTCGGGACAAAATCACCTTTTGATATTTCGATGATTGTGCCGTCTTCGGTGATTGTCTCCTTCTTTGCCGCCTCCATTGCCTGACGTTCAGCCTCCATTTCAGCAAGCTGACGATGGGCAATCGACATCATTGTCTCATAGAAGCCATTGATGGGAGGATTGGTTTCCCAATCAAGAGAGCCGTAAAACTCCAGCTCCTTTTCAGAGAGCGGTCGGAATTTCTTAGCCTGAGTGTCGGTTACAGTAACCGTTGGCTTCGGCTTGTCGTCCTGCTGGGGTGGCTGCTTCGGTTGACGTTGTGGCTTGCCGATAGGCTCCAGTTCTCCGAAAAGATTGTAGGCGAACAAACGAGGCTCAGGATTATCATTGTAATCCGGGCTACCAGATGTTTCTATTTCCTTATCGGATGGTATTGGGGATGGAGGTGGCGTTGGATCATCATCCTTTGGTGCAGGAGAAGGTTCTGGCGGTTCTGGCTTGGGAGGGTCAGGTTTCGGCTGATCCTCTGGCTTCGGAGTGTCGCGCTTCACCGTCTTTTTCTTCAGCTTCGGGTCTTCCAACTGCTCACAGATAGCGACGCGGTTGCCGGCTCTGACCAGTTTGGGCAGATACACATCGAGAGCATGGTGCGGAAATCCTGCCAACTCTATGCTACTCTTGTCACCATTCATACGGCGGGTGAGGGTAATTCCCAAAACCTCCAACGCTTTGACCGCATCCACACCCATGCACTCGTAGAAGTCACCGACACGGAAAAGAAGAATGGCATCAGGATGTTTCTTCTTCATCTCCCGGTATTGCTGCATCAGCGGAGTCTCAGCAATGCGCTTCGGCTTCTCCACCTTATTTTCGGGAGCCTTCTTTGTCGGTTTGAGTGTCGGCGGTTCTTGAGTTGGTGGTGTGAGACTCCTATTATTATAGAAGTCCAGATTTAGGCGCAGTTTCAGCGATTCATCGAGTGCCTTTCGCATATCAGCTGCAATACCATCCACACCACCTTCATGCTTGTAGATGATAGCCGGTTTTCCGAACTGGTCAGTGCCAACCTTTGCCTCCGTGCAGATGACATTCTGCGGAAATGCTGCAAAATATTTGTTGTTGGGAACTTTTGTCTCACGGTCAACGATAGATTGGATGAAAAACTCCTCATCAGCCGACAACGCTTTCTTGTTGGTGTGCTTCTGGAGAATAATCAGGTCAGACCCGGCATCTGTTCCGGCATTATCGGAAAAGGTATTGTTCGGCAGACGGAAAGCACCAACAAGGTCAGCACGACGCATCATCTCCATGCGAACAAAGGGACTGGCGGCATTCATCACACCCTGCGAGGCAATAAATGCCACAATACCGCCCTCATGCACCGAGTCCAAAGACTTCAAGAAGAAGTAATTGTGAATAGCCTTAGTTGACTGACGGTAGGCAATCTCCTTGCTTGTGGCATATCGAGGGTCGGCAACTGCAAAATCTCCAAATGGAATATTTGATGCTGCCACATCGAAATACCCCTCAAAATCAGAATCTATCTTCTCAAAGCCTTTTATCTCTGTAGATATTGAGGGATGCAGTGCAGACAAGATTTTGCCCGTCAGCAAATCCTTCTCAAATGCCAGAGTCTCTGCTCCGGGATAGCGTTGCAGAAACGAATCAACAAAAGCTCCCTGTCCGGCTGATGGTTCAAGGAAACGAGCAATCTTAATTCCTTGATTATGTAGCGAGTCAGTCAAAGCATCTATTACTATTTTAGGAGTGTAAAACGCCGTCAGCACAGACGCTTTCAACGAGTCCATATAGGCGGTAAACTCCTTATCACTATGGCTATAATCATGGATAAGACGACGTAACTCAATAGTCGGTGCAAACAGTTCAATATCAGATTTGCTCCACTTGGTGGCATCCGCAAGTTCATTGGCATCATTGAGTATGCACTTCAGTCCTCCGAACCCGGCATACTTGCCTAACGCGATACTCTCAATATCATTAGGCGGTCGCTTCTCGACATCGAGGCGAAAGACAATTCTTATCGCTTCGATATTGTCGCGCATGGTTTGTAAACGGTTATAAGCCATACTCCTCAAAGAATAAGGTAATACGGCCAATAACCGTAAGTCGAAATACTTCTCCGTCGGTAGTGTTGAGGAATTCTTCCCCAAGAGTAATTCCTTTGAACTCCTCTTTCATCTCATCAATGAACGTGAAAGTCCAGAACTCAATGGATTCATCTTCAAGTGAGATGTTGTCTTGAAACTCATCAAGCAACAGGCCGCTGATGAAATCGTAAGGTGACATTTCAAATCCGGCATAAAGTGCCGCCATTGCTTTTTCATTGGAAATATACCACTCGTCACCGGCAACGCGGGATTCAACGAAAACATCGTATGCTTGTTCCGTGCGTGTGGCAATAAACAGATCATCCTCTGCTTCCGGAAATCTATGCTCCGAAAGGTATCGACGGAGAAAAAGGTTGTAGTAGTCGAGGTCATACCCCCGGCTGTCAAAATGGTTATTTGTCATCAATAAACTTTGATTGATGTTTTCAACCCTTCTGTTGGAGAAGGTGTCGCAATTTCGGGTCAGCGGCTATGCGGGCAATCTCATTGTCAACTATATCCCGCACATCCTGCTTGATTTGGTCGTAGTTTGCCTGAATATCGGCTCTCATCTTGTGCTTATCCTCCGTGGTATCTTTGAAATCGGTCAGGATTGGAATCGGCACATATTTTTTCATTTCGGCATCGACTTTTTTGCTGTCCACGACAATCTCTGCGTGAAAAATCTTCTGCTCTATGCGCTGGTCGATGTTGTCGGAAACTGCTCCGACGAATATTCCCTGTGTCAATGTGGAAATCTTGCTCGGTGGAATAAGCGAGTCCATCTGCGTGTTGAACGAGTGACTGACGTCCTGACGGTTGATTGATATTGACTGCCGCTTCTGCAACACCTTTCCAAACCGTTCCGATAATGTTTTGGCGGTCGAGCCTACTACTTGCCCTGAGAAGATATTCCCGACAGTATTCATCACGACCGCCGCCTCCGGCTTTCCATAGTCACGTTCCAACTGTGAGAAATCCTGAAAACCGAGGCACACGGCAACCTTATTGCTTCGGGCAGTGGCAATTAGATTGTCCAGCCCCTTAAAGTATATGGTCGGGAGCTCATCTATGATGACTCCTGACTTCAACATCCCCTTCTTATTTATAAGTTTGACAATTCTCGAATTGTAAAGTCCGAGGGCCGCGCCATAAATATTCTGACGGTCGGGATTATTGCCGACGCAAAGAATCTTAGGCTCTTTCGGGTTGTTGATGTCAAGAGTGAAATCATTGCCGGTCATAACCCAGTACAACTGAGGTGAAATCATACGCGAGAGGGGTATTTTTGCCGAGGCAATCTGACCAGCAAGCTGCTCCGCCGCCCCTCCGAGCCAAGCATCCATGAATGGCGACAGGTAATTTTCCAAGTCGGGATAGCTGGTGAGTATCGGAAAAATATCCTCATATCTACGGCACAGGAACTCGATGGCATGGGGAAACGTGCAATACCGTCCACCCTTATATATTCGCAGAAACCAGATGATAGCCGCGAACAATACAATCGGAGATTCAACAAAGAAGTCACCCTGTTTTTGCACCCACGATTTATTGAGGTTGAGCATTATAGTATATGCGCTCTCGTAGGCATCGGCAATATCCGACATGAAATCAGGATGAATGGGGTTGCAACGGTGACTGCGCTCCGGATCATCAAAGTTTATCATGTAGAATTTTGGCTCAACATCTCCGTATTTGTCAAGGTGGTTCAACAGGTGGTTGAAAGCGATGGTACTGAGGTCAGAACTCTTGAAATCATAGACATAAAGTGAGTACCCTTTCTCGATCATCTGTTTGATGAAGTTGTTGACAACAGCGTATGACTTACCGGAACCGGGAGTGCCAAGAACGATTGTCGCTCTGAATGGATTGACAATGTTTATCCACCCCTCGTTCCACCGTTTTTTGTAGTAGAATTTTGTGGGAAGGTTGATGGAATAGTCATTCGTAAGCAGGCGTGTTTCCTGCTGGAATGATTCATTCTCATCGTTGAAACGGTCGTCCATCATGTTATTTTTGAGCATACGACTCATCCAGATTCCTCCCAAAAGGAGGCAGACATAGCCGGCAACTGTGGTCACGATGTAAGTAATTTGCCAACCTAAACTCATCATCCACCAGTTGAAAAGGAACAGGACACCGCCAATGCCAATGATTATCCAAATTTGCCTCCACTTGATTTTCTCATTCTTGACACCTTTTGTTCCGAAACAAGAGAGAGCCAACAATAGAAGGGCCCACCATTTGGCGTTCCATAAGTTGTTGTATAGACCTCCGGCTTCATTAAGTCCATTAAGGATTTTCATTGTCTGGGCATGGAATACCCAATCGCCGATAAGGTTATGGCAGTACCAGTAGATTTGTGTGATCATAACGAGGATGCTAAGACCACGGATCAAATCCATGATTTTAGCTAATGCCCGCAGGTCGTCCTCTTGCTGAGACATTTATAAAATATAGAATTTAGAATTTCGGTCGTTGACCGCGCTTCTTCTTCCGCTTCATGCGGCGTTTGAAATCCTCCTCATCAGCGTCAACTGTCGGACTGAGCTGAAACAGATCCAGACCGGGGAGAGAGTAATCATAGTCGTTACCACTATCCTGATGCTGTTGAGTAGGAGCCGTGTTGGTTGATGTCTGCTGCTCCTGTGATTGATTTGTTTCATTATCCGGATTTGTCGGTTCAACAATATCCGGAGTCCGGCTGACCTCATTATCTCCGGAGAATCGTTCATTAAGAGCATTGGCGGCATATTCCCTGCCAAGGCGAGAGCCATTCAGTACGGTATGTGTATCATGGTCTATGAAGGTTGCGCCATAGATTCGGCCTTCATCGGTATATCTCAATACAAGGTCGATGTTGCACTCTTTCAGTGCAGCAATAAATTCTTCCTTACTGTGAGATTCATTCAGTGCCTGCGCAACTCGCATTCTTGTCTTTGCCTCTGTCTCAGGAGTTATCTTCTGCTCGGAACGGTTGATTTTCTCGTGGACAGCATTAAGGCTGGCGAACTTGCCGAGGCGTGAAGCCTTGAACGGGTTACCAATCTTTCTGCCGTTTTCATCCAGTACAGAATAAACGATGCCATGATACTCCCTGCCATTGACTCTGCCATTGGTTTCCTCGGAGGTCAAGCCATAGAGCGACAACACAGCGTTGTATTCTCCCATTGTCCGGAATGAGTAACGGCTCATTATGAGCTTGACATTGTTGGCAACCTGTCGTTTGACATCACCTGCATTGTAGTCAACTCTCCTTAATGGAGTGTCCGGGTCCATACGCTGACGCTCTGCCTTACGGAGATTGTATTTCTCCTCAATCTCGGTAGTCGCTTTCTTGCTTCGCCGATGAATGAAATCCATATTGAGCCGTTTTCCCTGCTCATCTACATTGACCGTCACGATGTGGATGTGGTGGCGTTCAATGTCGGTGTGCTTATAGATTATGTAGGGCTGCTGACCGAATCCGAGTTTGTCGAGATACTCACGGGCAATGTTGGCGAGATCGGAATCAGACAGCACATCATCGGGATGTGGATTGAGGGAGATATGGAGAACCGGCTTCTTGGTGCGTCCGGTCTTCGGCATGTAGTTTTTGAAATCCTCCACCATTTCCGGAATGCCGATTTTTGCGTCAGGTGGCACATAAATTTTATTGGTACAAAGGACGCGACCCTCCTCCTTGTTGATTTTCTCTCCGTTGTATGATAGTGCGCCGTAGAGACTGCTGCCTACTGAGATTTTTGCGACCATTGGTTGCGCATATCCTCAGTAAGTGCAAGGACTTTGGCGGTGACAGCCGCCAGTGCCTTCGTTTCCTTTTCAAGACGGTAGAGCAATGTCATTGCCTTTTTCTCAGAGAATCCGGCTTTGAGTTCCCTCACCACGATGTTGTAGTTGACGCCGATATTACGGTATTCGGCAAACAGGGCTGAAAGTTTGGTGAGATAATCGAGCATTGTCTTGTCGATTTTATGCACCTTGAAAGTCTTTCCAAAGACCAGTCCCTTGATGAAAGTAGCCTTTACGCTCTCCCCGGCAAGCTCCATCATGCGGATAAGTTTGTCAAATTCGAGGTCATCGAAGCGTAGCATTACGCAGTTGTGGCAACGGTTGGCGACCGTTGGACGCCCTCCTTTGTTGAAATTTTCTGCCATAACAGAACGGAATTGAAAGTGACGCATGGCGTTTTTGTAGCCGACGGCAGGTCTATTTAAGGTAAATGCGACTTCGGAGCATTTACCCAACATTGCAAGGTCGTTTTGTGGGTACCCGGTAACCCAAAACCTTTTCAGTTACTGAAAAGACACCTTGCTATGTTCTTGTGAACATCCGATATAATATAAGGAAGTGGATTTTGGATTGATGTATATCAGAATCCGTGTTTGTCATTCGCTCCTGCCTGATTTTCGGCTGCGTCATGCGCTATTGCTCCTACAAAGATACGACACGGGAACCCCGAAATGCAAATTTTTGACCCTCTTGGAAGCACTTTTTTGAAAAAGTCAAGGATTTTGGTTTGGCACGTTGATACCGGAGCCGCCATAGCCATGTTCAATTATTGCGGTCAAATACGGCCATTTCCAGACCAAATACGGACAGCCCTCCGTCACATTAGAAAATATTGGGAAATATGTATAATGATACAGTTAAAGAGATTTTTATAGTTCAATACCTATGTTCATAAAAATACCGATGTCGTGAGATATATACTTTGTACTATCTCAATGTATCAATAGAAATATTATTCTAATTATCTGCATAGAGATTAGTATGTGTATTTATTGTCATAGATAGAATGATGTTTCTATTTATCCCTACTACTATCGTTCTATCGTAGTATCTATTTATGTTTATTTGGTGTAGTAGATGTATCGCTATTTCTATCTATATTCAGTTCTATCTATATAGAAATATATTTCTCTTAATATTTTGGATATAGGTCTATATGTCTATAAGGATATAGGGACTTATGGACGTTGGAAGTTGTGTGAGGAGTCACCATGCTTTAACCGCAACCTGAACATGATGATTGACTTCAAGAGTATGTGGCCAAATGCGGCCATTTCTATACTTTGTGCGTCCAAGGGTCTTGAAAATTTGGAAATTGCTGAGCTGTTGTTGTAATTTTGCATCGCATTCCAGCTGACGAAAACTCCTGTGCGTTCAAGTTAATGGTTATAGGAACAGCGACAGCAAGACCTCTGAATCTGAAATGCACCCCCTTCTCATAAAAGATTCGGGTTAAGGATATATCACGAGTACCCGGCCAAATGCGGTCATATCTATACTTTGTGCGTCCAAGACCCTCGAAATTTTGGAAAACACTTACCTTGTGTTGTAACTTTGCAGAGCATTCCGGTTGACAGAATCCCCTGAGCGTTCAAGTTAATGGTTATAGGAACGACTCCAGCGCGATTCATTATTCTTGAAATGCGACACAATATACAATTCACACGGCCGATGCTATGGCTGTGATTGGTGCCCGCTGAGTTCAAAACAGTTACCCTATGGGACTGCACGTCAGGGCTATTTAAGCCATTTGTAAGGCCGACTTCCAATACATTTTATTATTACGCTGTGACACAGACGGTAGTGTGGAATCCAATTACCCGGATTGAATTCCCCGCTGTCGCCCACGGCCCGTGTTGTGTCTTAACTTCTATTCAAAAATGAATGAAAGAACCCAAATTTGTCGCTTTCTCCACCCAAAAGGGTAGTGTTTCACTGAGTGTGTCTGAGGC
>HF985581.1 GCA_000431215.1 Prevotella sp. CAG:1031 | reverse complement strand
TGTGCCCACCGGGAAAATCCGCTGACCCTCACTTTCCGATACACACTATATAATCAGCTAATAAACAGCGAGTTAACCTCTTGAAAGGTACAGATGATGAATGCGCTAAGTTGCTTACTTTCAATGATTTATTGTATGATTGGATTTTGAAAGTGCAATTTGCTTGTAATCAGCGTTTTCGGGCAAATCGTCTGTACCGCTATGTTCTTGTTTCCGAACGCAAAGTTATACAAAATCACAGAAACTACAAAAATAATCATGGTAAAAATTTGAATTATTCTCCGTAAATTTAAGGAGAATATTTGGTGGTTTAACTGCAAATGACTAACTTCGCAGCATGAGAAGAACCGTAAGACATGGTGCCTATATATGGCAACGGAAGGATTGGCCGGAGTTCCGTTGGGACTCCGAGGCGTTGCTTGAACCGCTTAGTAGGCTCAGTCAGTTGCATGGACTTCTGAACGGCAGGATGTCGATGCTTGGATTCAACGAAAAATGCAAGTCGCTGTTGTCGGCCATGACCGAGGAACTGATAAGTTCTTCGGAGATCGAGGGCGTGTTGCTCAACCCGAATTCAGTGCGTAGCAGTATCGCCCGACGGCTTGGCATTGAGGATGACGGACTTCTCATTGAGGATCATTATGTCGAGGGATTGGTCGATGTGATGCTCGATGCCGTGCGTAATTGTCAAGAGCCATTGACAGAAGAACGATTGTTCGATTGGCACGCTGCTTTGTTTCCGTTTGGACGAAGCGGTATGCACAGAATCACAGTTGCCGATTGGCGGAAGGGAGAGGAGCCGATGCAGGTAGTGTCCGGTGCTTTCGGGCATGAGAAGGTGCATTACGAGGCTCCGCCATCGGATGCTGTTCCGGCTGAGATGGAGCGGTTGATTGGGTGGTGCAATACAGCCAATCAGTCACCTTTTATTATGGCTGCTGTGGCACATCTGTGGTTTGTGACCATACATCCGTTTGATGACGGCAATGGTCGCATAAGCCGCACGCTTGCTGATATGCTCCTTGCCCGGCTTGATGAGGATTCAGCACGATATTACAGTATGTCGGCTGAAATCAACCGTAACAAGAAGGCATATTATGAAGTTCTTGAAAGGACGCAATCATCGACGAAGTCGCTTTGCACCGATAAAAATGATAAAACCGCAAAGAACGGAGGTCTTGATATTACCGAATGGATGCTGTGGTTCTTTGGCTGTTTGGAAAATGCCATTGTCCGCGCTTCGGGTATAATCGAGCGGACATTGCAGAAAGCGGCATATTGGGATGAGTTCCGCGATGTTGACATAAATGAGCGTCAGCGCAAAGTTGTCAACCGCCTTTGGGATGGCTTTGAGGGAAAACTGACATCCTCAAAATGGGCGAAGATATGCAGTTGCTCGCAGGACACAGCATTGCGCGACATCAACGACCTTATAGCGAAAGGCATGCTCCGCAATAGTGGTGAAGGTGGTCGCAGTGCCAACTACCTACTGCCGGAATAATCATTTGCTATATGTAAGATTATATTGGTAGTCTCCTTTCGGTTTATCTAATGTTTATTCTTTGCTTGAACTTGTGCAAAAAATGCACAAGTTCAATTCTGAGCAAGTTCCCCATATTGGTAAATCCATTTGATGTGACGTTGTGTAATTGGGCATTAAAGTTGAAACAACTCTGAAAATTGACCGAATATCAGCGAAACTATCTATCTCAAAATTACGAAAATCACAAAGATATATCACTTTTAAGACCCTGAAAGCCATATATCTTGCGAAAATTCACTAACTTTGCATATTAAATCCCTAATGTTAGCAATTAAGGAAATGGCAATACAGAGCGAGGCTGCATTGGAAGCAGGGCTTATCGAGGCTCTTCAAAAGATGAACTATGAGTATGTTCAGATAGATGAAGAGACCAACCTTAAATCTAATTTCAAGAAGCAGCTTGAAATACATAACAAGAAGGCTCTTGCCGAAATCGGCAGGGAGCATCTGACAGACGGTGAGTTCGAGAAGGTTCTGATTCACCTTGAAGGCGGTACGCGCTTCGAGAAAGCGAAGAAGCTCCGCGAAAAATTTGTTCCATTTGAGTTAGAAGATGGACAACGCATTTGGTTGAATTTCCTAAATACACAGCAGTGGTGCCAGAATGAATTTCAGGTTTCCAATCAGATTACAGTTGAAGGACGCAAGAAGTGTCGCTATGACGTGACCATTCTCATTAACGGTTTGCCGTTGGTGCAGATTGAATTGAAGCGTCGCGGCATTGAACTGAAACAAGCGTACAATCAGATTCAGCGTTATCACAAGACTTCATTCCACGGGCTATTTGACTACATCCAGATATTTGTCATTTCCAACGGTGTCAACACCCGCTACTTTGCCAACACTCCAAATTTAGGCTATAAATTTACATTCAATTGGACTGATAGAGCAAACAACCCGTTCAACGAACTGAGTCTCTTTGCCGCTGATTTCCTTGACAAGTGTACACTTGGCAAGATGATCAGCAAATATGTGGTGATGCACGAGGGCGACAAGTCGCTTATGGTGCTACGCCCATATCAATATTATGCCGTTGAGGAGATTATTGACAAGGTGCAGAACACCAACCGTAATGGATACATCTGGCATACAACCGGAGCCGGAAAGACTTTGACCTCTTTCAAGGCCGCCCAGCTCGTATCTGAACTTGACGGCATTGACAAGGTAATGTTTGTTGTTGACCGTCATGACCTCGACACTCAGACACAGTCGGAATATGATGCTTTTGAGCCGGGTGCGGTTGACAGTACATCCGACACAAGCGAACTTACGCGCCGACTTCAAAGCGACTCCAAAATCATTATTACGACCATTCAGAAACTCAATGCCGCAGTTACCCGTCCGTGGTACAGCAGCAAACTTCAGGAGATTAAGGATAGCCGTATTGTGATGATCTTCGACGAGTGCCACCGAAGCCATTTCGGTGACAGCCATAAAAATATTGTCAAGTTCTTCAATAACTTACAGATATTTGGCTTTACCGGCACACCAATATTCGCAGAAAACTCTACCGATAAGCATACCACAAAAGAAATTTTCGGCGAATGTCTCCACAAATATCTCATCAAAGATGCCATTGCCGATGAAAATGTGCTTGGTTTCCTTGTCGAGTATTATCACGGCAACGCTGATGTGAACAACGGCAATCAAAACCGTATGCGCGAAATTGCGCAGTTCATTCTCAATAATTACAACAAATCCACCTACGACGGTGAGTTTGACGCTCTGTTTGCCGTGCAGTCAGTTCCGATGCTTGTTCAGTACTACAAGATTTTCAAGGAACTGAATCCTAAAATCCGTATCGGTGCGATATTCACATATACAGCCAACGACAGTCAGGATGACGAGACTACCGGCATGTCGAGCGGTTCATTCGTCAGTGACCGCGTTGCCGGAGCCGATGACATGGAGGACATTATCAATGACTACAACAAGATGTACGGCACCTCTTTCTCATTGCAGAATTTCCGTGCCTATTACGATGATGTTAACCTTCGTTTGAAGAAGAAAAAGCCGGATATGCTCTCGCTCGACCTCTGTCTCGTTGTCGGCATGTTCCTCACCGGTTTTGATTCCAAGAAACTCAACACGCTCTATATCGACAAAAATCTCGAGTATCATGGTCTGTTGCAGGCATTCAGCCGCACCAACCGTGTGCTCAACGAGCGCAAACGCTTCGGCAAGATTGTCTGCTTCCGTGATTTGAAGTCCAATGTCGATGCCGCCATCAAGCTATTCAGCAACGGTGGCGAAGAAGGTATTATCAGAGAGCCGTATGATAATGTCAAGAAAGAATATGTCGATTTGACAAAGGAATTTCTTGAACACTATCCCGACTCGCGTGTGGTGGACTACTTGCAGAGCGAGGAAGACAAACGAAAATTCATCTTGGCGTTCCGCGACATCATCCGCAAACACGCTGAAATTCAGATATACGAGGATTTCAACGATGAAGACCCGGATTTTCCGATGGATGAGCAGTCATATATGGATTTCCGGAGCAAGTATCTTGACATCCACGACACCTTCATGGATTCAAAGACTGTGAAGGATTCCACTCCGGCAGATGATGCCGATGAATCAGAGCCGACACTTGATGATATTGACTTCTGTCTGGAACTTCTCCACAGCGACATCATCAATGTGGCCTATATCCTCAGTCTTATTGCCGACCTTGACCCGGATGCAGAGGATTATCCCGAAAAGCGTCAGGAGATTCTCGACACTATGATCAAGGATGCGGAACTGCGTAGCAAGACACAACTAATCGACGGCTTCATTCTACAGACCGTCGATAACGATAAGGACGGCTTCATGCGTGATAAGAAAGCCGATGGAAGCATCGACCTTGAAGAGCGGCTCAACCAATATATCCGTCAGGAGAAAGGCCGTGCCATTGAAAGAATAGCACAGGAGGAAGAGATACCGGTTGAGGTTATCAACCGCTATATGTCGGAGTATGACTATGTACAGAAGGAGCAGACCGAAATTATTCAAGAAGCTCTCAAAGACAGGAAACTTGGTCTTGTGGCCCGTCGTCGTACCATTAAGCGTATTGTTGACCGTCTCCGTAACATAATAAGAACATTCAGCTGGGATTGATATGAAAGCAACGAAAAAGACATGCGCTAAAAACATAGACCCCGGCTATGTCTATATCCTGACGAATCCCAGTTTCCGCGAGGACTGGGTGAAAATCGGCAAGAGTAGCCGTCCGGTTGACATACGTTCAAAGGAACTTGACAACACGGCTGTGCCCTTGCCGTTTGAGATTTTCGCCACAATGCAGACTGTGAAATTCAACGAGGTTGAGAAACTGGTTCATAAAACCATTGACCGCCTGACAGATTTGCGAATCCGTCAGAACCGCGAATTTTTCAACGTACCGCCCCAAGTGGCACTCGATATATTCAACGACATCGCCCAGACCATTGACGATGCTGTAGTTACCGAGTACCGCGATAACAAGCCTATCATCAAGGAAGAACACAATCCGGAGCCAACGCCCCACAAAAGAGAGGTTAAGCGTGGGCGGTTCAAATTTTCCATGGTAGGCATCAAAATCGGTGACTACATCATATTTGACCCTACCGGGGTGAGCGTGAAGGTTGCCAGCGATGACTCCGTTGAGTATAAAGACCGCATTTACAAACTATCTCCGTTTGTAGGAACTTTTATGCCGGAGGAAAGGCGCAATACCTCTGGGGCATACCAAGGCTCTAAATATTTCTCTTTCAATGGGAAAGTTTTGGACGATATGCGCAAAGAATTAGAAACGACATCCGAAGAAATATCAGAATAAGATCATGAGCGAGGAACTCCAACAGAAACTGCGTACCCAACTTTGGGCGGTTGCCAATAACCTGCGTGGCAACATGTCAGCCAACGAATTTATGTATTTTTCGCTTGGCTTCATCTTCTATAAGTATCTGTCAGAAAAGATTGAGAAATATGCCAACCAAGCACTTGAAAATGACGAGATAACATTCAAGCAGCTTTGGGAAAGTCAGGAAGAGGAAGCCGTTGAGCTTCAAGACGAAGTGAAGAAGCAGTGTCTGGAAAATATCGGCTATTTCGTTGAGCCACAATTCCTGTTCACATCCATTATCGACGGCATCAACCGCAAGGAGAACATTCTCCCCCAGTTGGAGCGTTCACTGAAACGTATTGAGGACAGCACTCTCGGTCAGGAGAGTGAGGAGGATTTCGGAGGTCTTTTCTCGGATATTGATTTGGCATCACCAAAGTTGGGCAAGACTGCCGATGACAAGAACAACCTCATCAGCAGTGTACTCACCGCACTTAATGGCATTGACTTCGGTGCTGACGAGGCAACTCAGATTGATATTCTCGGTGATGCGTATGAATATATGATTTCGCAGTTTGCCGCCGGTGCAGGTAAGAAGGCCGGTGAGTTCTACACCCCGCAGGAAGTTAGCCGCATTCTCGCTGAGATTGTGACACTTGGACACGCACGCTTGCGCAATGTCTATGACCCTACTTGCGGTTCCGGCTCACTGCTTATCCGTGCCGCCAATATCGGTAATGCGGTCGAGATTTTCGGTCAGGAGAAGAATCCTACCACCTACAATCTTGCCCGCATGAACATGTTGCTCCACGGCATCAAGTTCAGTAATTTCAAGATAGAAAATGGTGACACCCTCGAAGCCGATGCTTTCGGAGAACGTCAATTTGACGCAGTTGTCGCAAATCCTCCCTTCTCCGCAGAATGGAGTGCTGCCGACAAGTTTAATAACGATGACCGTTTCAGCAAAGCCGGACGTTTGGCTCCTCGCAAAACCGCAGACTACGCATTTATTCTCCACATGATTTATCACCTCAACGACGGTGGCACAATGGCATGTGTCGCTCCTCACGGCGTGCTGTTCCGTGGAAATGCCGAGGGTGCAATCCGTCGTTTCCTCATTGAGAATAAAAACTATGTGGACGCAATCATCGGACTTCCGGCAAATATCTTCTATGGCACCTCAATCCCGACCTGCATCATAGTGATGAAGAAATGCCGCAAGGAGGATGACAATATTCTTTTCATTGATGCGAGCAAGGAGTTTGAAAAAGTCAAGACCCAGAACAAACTCCGTGAGGAGCATATTCGTAAGATTGTCGAGACTTACCGCGACCGCAAGGAGATTGAGAAATACAGCCATTGCGCCACCCTTCAGGAGATAGCCGACAACGACTATAATCTCAACATTCCCCGTTATGTTGACACATTCGAGGAAGAGGAGCCTATCGACATCAAGGCTGTTATGGCTGAAATAAAGGAACTGGAGGCCAAGCGCGCCGATCTCGATAAAGAGATTGAGGGCTACCTCCGTGAACTTGGAATAGCTGAATAACCTCAAAGACAATCTCCATGGCACAAGATAAAGACCTCAAAACCCCTAATGTTCCACCTTTGCGCTTCCCCGGCTTC
>HF985580.1:1130-6607 GCA_000431215.1 Prevotella sp. CAG:1031 | reverse complement strand
ACCTCTATTGCCGATTCGCTGAATAGTTACCAAAAAAAGGGATAGCGTCGCCCGATTTTAACGTTTGTTAAAATCAGCTCGAGCGGTTGATTTTATAAGATTTATAAACCCCGCGAAAAAGCTGCGGGCGATGCCTGAGGCACCGCCCGCGCTGTTCTGTGTTGATGAAGCTGAGATTTAGTCGATTTCTTCGTCAGCCTCGTAACCGCCCATCTCGCGAAGGGCGTTCTTGAGCATGACATACTGCTGGAAGAGGTGGTTCACAGGCACTTCGCCCTGAGTATAGTCGTGCATCGGGCACTTGAGGAAGAACGACAGGAAGCGCTGAATTCCGTAGCGGCCGGCGCGTGCGGCGAGATCGCTGAGCAGCACGAGGTCGAGGCAGAGCGGAGCTGCCAAAATCGAGTCGCGGCAGAGGAAGTTGATCTTGATCTGCATGGGATAGCCCATCCAGCCGAAGATGTCGATATTATCCCAACCCTCTTTGTTGTCGTTGCGGGGAGGATAGTAGTTGATGCGCACCTTGTGGTAGTACTGAGTGTCTTCGTCGTTGCCGTGGCCGTAGAGGTCGGGCTGCTTTTCGGGAACGAGAATGGTCTCGAGGGTCGAGAGCTTCGACACTTCCTTAGTGTGGAAGTTGGCGGGCTCGTCGAGCACGAGGCCGTCGCGGTTGCCGAGGATATTGGTCGAGAACCAGCCGTTGAGTCCGAGGCAGCGGGTGCCGATAATGGGAGCAAAACCGCTCTTCACCAGAGTCTGGCCGGTCTTGAAGTCCTTGCCGGCGATAGGCATCTTGGTCTTCTCGGCGAGTTCCCACATAGCGGGAATGTCGACGGTTGTGTTGGGGGCACCCATGATGAAGGGAGCACCTTCGCTGAGAGCGGCATATGCGTAGCACATCGAGGGAGCGACGTGCTCTTTGTCGTCGGCCTTCATGGCGGCTTCGAGAGCGGCGAGAGTGCCGTGGATCTTCTCGTCGACGGGAACATAGATTTCGGTCGAGGCAGCCCAGAGAACTACTACGCGGTCAACGCCCGAGTTCTTCTTGAAGTTGCGGATATCCTCGCGCAGCTGCTCTACCATGTCCCAGCGGTCTTTGCAGTTCTTGACGTTGGTTCCGTCGAGACGCTTTGCATAGTTCTTGTCGAAAGCGGCGGGCATGGCCACGATCTTCTCGAGCTCGTCCTTGACGGGATTGATGTCTTTCTCGCGGAGAACTTCGGCGTTGATGGCCGATTCGTAGGCGTTGACGGGATAGACGTCCCATGCAGCGAAGACAATGTCGTTAAGGTCGGCCAGAGGAACGATCTCGTTATATTTCAGATATTTTTTATCGGCGCCGCGACCAACACGGATCTTGTCGTACTGTGTCATCGAGCCGACAGGTTTTGCCAGGCCTTTGCGGGTCATCAGTGTGCCCACCATAAACGTTGAAGAAACGGCACCGAGGCCGACTACCATCACACCAAGTTTGCCTTGTGCGGGCTTAACGTTATTTGCTTTCATAATAGATGATAATGTTGAATTATTTTCGGTTTGTTAGTGGCTTTTCACAGTAGGGTCAACCGGAAAAGCGCTCAAAATTACTGCAATATTTTTGATTGTGAAAAACTTTCTAATATAAAGTAACCTTATATTTGTCAACGACTGTTAACGACGCTGGTATTTTGCCAATTTTATGTAAAAATGCATTAAAACTGTGTCAATATTGTTAACAGCCTATAACAATGCATCGGCAATCTCGCGTAGCGAAGCGATCTGCGACGGGTCGGTCAACGCATCCTCTTCGGCCGTCCAGCCTTTGCCTTTGAGCCACGCCACGCGGCAGCCCAGAGAGCGAGCCGGCGCTATGTCCTTGCGGAAACTGTCGCCGACAACGATAACCTCTTCTGGACGCAGACCGAGCGCCTCGACTCCGAGGGCGAAGATGGCGGGGTCGGGCTTGCGCACGCCGACAACCGCGCTCTCGACAACCGAGCGGAAATAGCGGCTGAGGTCGAAATCGGCCAGAACAGCCTCGACATTGCCGTAGAAGTTGCTGACGAGAACCATCGGATAGCGCGCCGCGAGGGCCTCGAGCACGGGGCGGGCGTCTTCGACCGAACGACGCGCGGCGTCGTAGCAGCGCCGGGCAACCCTCGGAGCCTTGTCGGCGGCGACATCGGGAGACATCAGACCGCGGTCGACAAGCCAGCGCATCTCGATATCCATCTTTATTTCGAGAAGATCGAGAAAATTATGATGGGGAAGAATGTGGCGCACACGGGCAAGCTCGCGCTCGGCGAAGACATAGGCGTCGCGGAAGTCGCTCTTGCAGATGTCAATGTTCTCGTCGAGATATGCCTGCCAGATAACCTCGCTCCAGTGGTCGCCGTGAGAGTCGATGGTGCCCCCGTAGTCGAAGATGACACCTTTAATAACAGAGTCAGTATTTTCCATCGCGAAGTTCCTGTGTAAGCCGGCGGCAAAGGCGCTCATGGCGGGTCATCATATATATAAGGAGTATATTGAGCACCGTCAGCTCAAAAGCGAAATAGAGCCACGGCATCTCGAGGAAGAGCGACGTGAAGAGCGCTATCGTGCGCCAGTTGAACGAGAGGATGTTCGTATATTTCATCAGCGGAAGGCTCAGGCGGCGGAATTCGTCGCGGAAGGCCTGCGGGGGCGTCGACTCGCCGAAACGGTCGCGCAGTTCGTTGCGCAAAGCCTGCATGGCAGGGGTGTAAGCCTCCTGGTTGATGGTATATTTGGTGTAGAACAGAAGGGTCAGCTTCTGCCAGAAATCATGCTTCCAGCTCAGCCCGGCGAGCTTCTTCTTGAGAGGGAAGGCGCGCTCAAGTTCGCTCCCCTCTTCCCCCTTGAGGAAGTAAAGGTGGAACTGGCGGTAGTAGTCGGCCATAGCTGCCTGTTTGGCGTGGCAGATGCCGGTCACGACGGCCACGACCCATATTACCCACTGATGGGTCATGAAGAACTCGCTCGTCACATTCTCGCGCAGACAGATGGCCACATATATGGCGGCGAACCAGATGTCGCCGCTGAGGCCGTCGAGAATTCGGCCCAGGCGCGAATACTGATGGGTCATGCGGGCAAGCTGACCGTCGGCGCTGTCGAACGAGTTGGCCCATATAAGCAGTAGCATCCCGACTATATTGAGCCAGATATTCGAGAAATAGAACATCACACCGGCGCCCAGACCGAGGAAGATCGAGGCAATGGTGATTGCGTTGGGGGTCACACCGAGCTTGCGGGCCGCGACAGCCCAGGCGTAGCCTATGCGGCGGTAGAAATAGAGGTCGATATGTTCTTCGGTGTCCATCGACTTGAGGCTGTCGCGATACGACGACCCGGCCGCAGACCCGTTCTGACGTTGTGTAGCGGTTTCTGTCATTGGCGTTCCTTGATTTTCTTAATGATAGCCTTGGCGATATGCGGGGCTGCCTCCTGTCGGCACGGGGCGAACGAAGGCCAGTCGTTGAAGTCGATAATGCGTATCGTTCCGTCGGGGTCGACGATGCAGTCGCCGCCATAGACGATGACGTCGAGCACATCGGCAGCCTGCTGGCATATATGGCGCAGACCGGCGACATCGAACTCTATGCCGCGGCTGTGGCCGTTGACGGCTTCATGGCCATATTTGCTGTGGCCTTCGTCGAAGGGATAGAACCAGTAGAAGAAGGGGGTGTCGCGCACGCCGTAGAACTTAATGAGGTCGCCGACAAGGTGGCGGTTAATGACGGCGCGCTTGATACCGCGCAGAAAATATTCCTGAAGAACCTCCTGAGCCTCTTCGGGATGGCGCACATACGACACGTCCTCCTTGTGCATGGCATGGAAGTCGCCGCGCTTTATCCAGGCGCGATCCATCTTCGCGGCCACCATTCGGTCTTTGACGACTTCGTCGGTGTCGACGATAAGACTGTCGGGGTAAGGAATGTTGCTGCCGAGCAGAATGCGCGTCATGCGCTCGCGCGTGCAGTTCTCGATGCCATATCCGCTGTTGATGACCAGCGCGCCGGCGTCTTCGAGCTGCTGAAGGAGCACCATCGAGCGGTGTTCGCGACACATATCGACGATTATGTCTTCCTTGACTTCGCCGGCGATGAACTGTTCTTCGCTGTAGACCTTCACCTCGCATCCGCGCTTGCGCAGCTGCTCGGTTGTCAGGTTGAAGATGGCGGCGTCGTTGCCGATATGGTTCGGGCTGTAGGCGCCGGCTCTCATGATACCGGCAATCTTGATTTCAGCCATACGTGTTGAAATATATTTGCGGTTAGTGTTTTCTATGGTTATCTCGAGGCGATGAAAGCACGGGCTGTGGCGATGTCGCCGGCGTGGTCGACATCGACGATCTTCTCGACGGGCCATGCACGCAACTTCAGTCCGGCATCGACGAGAGCACGCTGATAGTTGCGCATCCGCGACACTCCGCCGTCGATACAGCGGCGCAGAACGTCGAGGGCGCCGGGCGATGTAAGGCCGTAGACTCCGCCGCTGACATAGCGCACACCATCTTCGAAGCTGTCAAGGAAGCCGGTGATGCGGTTGTCGGCGTCAGTGGCAACATAGAGCGGTTTCTCATCGTCGATAAACGGAGTTACGGCCATATAGCCGTCGCAGCCGTCGGCATCGTTCTCCCACGCCTCGACATAGCGGGCGAAGTCGTCTTCGCGGAAGATTGTGTCGACAGTGGTCAGAACGAACTTGCCGGGAGCAAAGTCACGGCTGACTTCCCAGAACGAATGCATCGAACTCGGAGTCGACTTCACCGTCAGACGCATCCCGACGGGATAGCTGCGACTGCGCAGATAGTCGGCAACCTCAGTCATCTGCTCGTTGACGATTATCGAAAGGCTTTCGGGGTTATGGTTCATGAAGATGTCGATCAGGCGCCCTATCATCGGACGCCCGTCGAGATCGACAAGCGGCTTGGGGAGCTTAACCCCCTCCTGAACGAGCCGCGAGCCCTCGCCGGCGGCAATAATAGCGTAGTTCATTCTTCAGCTGTTGTTTCGGAAAGAGCCTCGGCGTCGGGCGCCTCGGCCTGATTATCTTTCGGTGATTTCGTCGGCTTGTCGGTCTTGGGAGCCTGCTTGCGCTTCTCGGCGACCTGCTTCTTGAGCGGATTTGCCGAGAATTCGGCGTAGCGGCGGCGGTTGCGCTCGATATCGAGGGCGAGATATATAGCCTCGCGCATCGACTGCTCGTCGGCTTTGCCCGTTCCGGCGATGTCGAAGGCGGTGCCGTGGTCGGGGCTCGTGCGCACGTATGGCAGTCCGGCGGTAAAGTTCACACCGGCGTCCATGGCGAGCGTCTTGAAGGGAGCCAGCCCCTGATCGTGATACATGGCCAGCACAGCGTCGAACCGCGTCCACTGCCCCGCCCCGAAAAAGCCGTCGGCGGCATACGGGCCGAAGCAGAGAATGCCCGCCTCATTGGCCTCAGCGATAGCCGGAGCGATTATATCATGCTCTTCC
>HF985580.1:0-1103 GCA_000431215.1 Prevotella sp. CAG:1031 | reverse complement strand
CTTCCGATCCGAGCAGCCCCTCTTCACCGGCATGGGGATTGAGAGCGAGAACGGCGATGCGCGGCGTGGCAATTCCGAAGTCTTCGACGAGCGCGCGGTTGAGTGTCGCCAGCCGCTGACGGATAGCGTCGGCCGTGACGCCCTCCTGCACCTTATTAATAGGCGTATGGGCTGTCAGGAGCGCAACGCGCAGGTTGCCGGCGACCATCATCATCAGCGCCTTGTCGCGCCCCGGCTCGGAAAGCGACGATTCGAGATATTCCGTATGTCCCGGAAAGGTAAAAGTCGGACTCTGGATAGTCTTCTTGTCGATAGGAGCTGTGACAAGCACGTCGATCAGACCGGCCCGTAAGTCGGCCACAGCGCGCTCGAGCGAGGCGAAAGCAGCTTCACCCCCCTCTTTCGTCGGAGTCCCCGTCTCGATTTTGGCACTCTCGTCGACAACGTTCACAAGATTGACAGCATCGGCCACGATATCGTCGGCCGTGTCGGAGATATTGAACTTTATATGCGGCAGCTCGCAAGCCTTGCGGTAATGCTGGACTACACGCGACGAGCTATATAAAACAGGCGTCATCAGATCGAGGATACGCTCGTCGGCCAGCGCCTTGAGCGCTACCTCGGGGCCTATGCCGTTAATGTCGCCGTGGGTGATTCCCACTCTTATCTTATTTCCCATAGGGGGTATTCTTTGATTGGTTTAGATATTTCAACCCGTAAAATTACAACTTTTCCGCGAAAGGGGCGCCCTCGCGGCAACAAAACGGGCCAAAAACAGGCCAAAAAGGCCTTCAGTGCATTTTTTTTGAAAATTTCTTCAAAAAAATTTGCACAGTCCAAAAAAGCGCCCTATCTTTGCACTCGCAAAACGGAAACAACGCCGCTGCAAAACTCTCGACAGAGAATCTGGTGCGTTAGTTCAGCTGGTTAGAATGCCTGCCTGTCACGCAGGAGGTCACGGGTTCGAGTCCCGTACGCACCGCTGAGGAGAGAGGAGAATGAGTAATTGAAAATCCATCGCGATTTCATTTACTCATTCTTTTTTTGCATCCTGCTAACACCATAGAGAAATGGAGGGTCAGCGGATTTTCCCGGTGGGCACA
>HF985579.1:5970-20448 GCA_000431215.1 Prevotella sp. CAG:1031 | reverse complement strand
CCTCTATTGCCGATTCGCTGAATAGTTACGTGCTGTTTTTTATTTGCGTTTCGTTTTGAAAATTCAACCTTTCGTTTTACCTTTGCAACGAATCAAAGGATTATTATATTTTATAATTCCCGCGATAAAATCGCAACCACACGATTCACGCTTTATACCAGCAGCTACTTGACAATTAACCGAAAAACATAATACCTAACCAACCAAATCTCTGATATGCACAGAAATCTTGCAGTTTCAGCCTTGGCCATGGCCGTTGCCGTGACAACGCTGACATCCTGTGACCACCAGGAGTTCACCAGTGAAAAGGAGGATGCAAAACGCATCGACGTTCAAGTTCTTTCGCCCGAGCTTCAGAAGGTGCGCGACTACGTGCCCCTCTATGCTGTAATCGCCCACCGCGGTTCAACATTCTGGGCTCCCGAGGAAACCGAAGCCTCGTGGCGCTGGGCCCGCAATATGGGTGCCGACTATCTCGAGAGCGACATGCAGGCAACCAAAGACTGCATCGTCCTCGCTAACCACGACGAGAACCTCGCCCGCACGACCAACGTCGAAGATGTCTACAGCGAATATGTTCCCGCATCGCGCAAAGACTTCTACCGTTCGTTCAAGAAAGCCGACGGAACCCAGGCCTTCACCGAAGCCGACATCCAGGAACAGTATAACCTCGACGTCGCCAACTTCCGTCCGTACTACACGATGAGCTACTACTACCACGAGCTTCTCGCCCTCGACGCCGGAAAATGGTTCAACGACTCAAGCCCCGAGCAGGCTCGCGAAGGCTTCACCGACAACCACCTCTATGTAAGCGCCCTGCGCGACCAGGTCGCATACGCCGAGGGTAAATGCCTCAACCGCGACGCCCAGGGCGAGCGCGTTCTGACCTACAAGATCAAACCCGAATATGAAGGCATGAGCCTCAAGGAGATCCGCGAGAAGATGCCGCAGGCCAAATATATGGCATTCGTGGAATATGACTGGGCCAACGCATACGTAGCCGACCCGAAGGACAACGGCAACCGTCCCGGCATCTACATCGAGTTCAAGGAATCGTGGCTGAACCCGTCGAACATGGAGCAGCTCGTCTACAACGACCTGACCGCCTGCGGCTGGAACATCATCGAGAAGCCTGAAGCTGAAAACGCTCCCTTCTATGTAAACGGCAAGGTCAACATCGCCAACACCAACGGTAAGGTTATCCTCCAGACGTTCTCGTTCGACGCCCTCCGCCGCGCCAACGACATCTTCAAGGGCCGCGTGCCGATGTGCTATCTCCTCTGGGAAGGCACCTACGCAACCGACGTGACCTACGCCACTCCGACCGGCTATGCCGCAGTCATCAAATGGGCTCAGGACAACGGCGCCCACATCATCGGCCCGGCTATCTCAGGCGCTCCCAACAACTATCCCGAGATGAACGCCCCCTGGCAGGCCTACATGATCCGCAAATCGGGCATGATCAACCATCCCTACTCGTTTGACTCGTATGCCCAGATGGGTAAATACATGGGTGTATACAACTATGGTATCGAAACCAAATTCGACGACCTGATGAAAATTACCGTCGACCCGACCCAGTACACCGTGTTCGACTCGCCTGTCTCGCTGCCCATCTATATGGACGGATTCTTCACCAACCGCACCGAAATGTCGCTGCGCTATATGATCGAACAGGGCTTCCGCTGCAACGCCAAGCTCCCCAACCCCTTCTACACCAACAAGATCTACAACAACGCCGAGGCTCCCTCAGTTGTGCCTGACGCTGAAACAGTTCTTGAAGACCTCGGCTACTACAGATAAGCCGCTTCGGTTGACTTTCGATATAATTCATTCAACGACTAACGACAAAAATCCAAAACAATGAAGAAATATTTCGCGCTGCCCCTTATGGCCGCTGTATGTCTGACCGCCGGAGCCCAGGACTTTGACAATTCCCCGACCGTCAACATCGAGAAAAACGATATGAAATTCACCGTAGGTGCCCGCATGATGGGCGATGTAGCCTACTATCACAGTGATTTCACCAATCTGAAGTCAGGCGCTTCGCTGACCGATGCCCGCATCCGCACATCGTTCACCTACCGCGACTGGTACTTCTATGCCGACTTCGGCTTCGGCGGCGGCAAGTTCTCGCAGAAGAACATCTTCGCCCAGTGGAGCAAAGAGAACTCTGTAGGCGGCGTCAACTCGATCAAAGCCGGTTATTATAACGATCCCGGTTCCATGGCCCGCAACACCTCGCTCGGTTCATACCACTTCATCTCGCGTCCTGGCTCGACAATGGCTCTCGGACTCGGCCGTGAACTCGGTATCACCTACAAGTTCCGCAACAATATGTGGTTCGCCCAGCAGGGTATCTTCACCGACAACAGCTACAATGAGCAGTCGGTCGGCTTCGGCGGCGTAAGCCTCTCTGGTCGCTGGCTCGTCCGTCCGATCAACACCGAGGACATGACCTTCCATATCGGTGCCAACTTCAGCTGGACCCACCTCGGCGGCGGCGAAGTCACCAACAACATTATGAAGAAGACCCTGACCCTCGGCCAGCCCATGGAAACCTACGTTGACGGCAACGAAGACATGGTAAGCGCCGTTCTCCCCTGGGCCAACAATGTTGTGAACGTCGGTGCGGAAGTTCTCTTCCGTGTCCCGAAATTCTTCGCCCGCGGTGAATTCCTCTACAAGCATCTGACCAAGAAACGCGACAGCTACTCGCTCTTCGAGGATGCCCAGAACAACATCGACGCATGGGGCACCTATGAGGCATGGCTTGGTGCCAATCCTCTGCGTAACAACAATTTCTACGGCGGATATATCGAGGTCGGCTATCAGATCTTCGGCAAAGGCTACCGTTATAACAATGCCGACGCCGTTCTCGGCGGTCTCGACGGCAAAGCTCTCGAAGTTGTTGCCCGCTGGAACTATACCGGACTCAACGACGTTGTCGACGGCGAATATTACGACGTCAGCCGCGACCAGTACTATCCCGACGGTTACAAGGCTGACTACCCTTACAATTCGTCGAGCGTAGGCGGCGGTAATGTCAACAGCTTCACCATCGGCGTGAACTTCGCTTTCAACAAGTATGTCCAGGTTATGGCCGACTACACCTACAACCGTCTGAGCCGCGACAAACTCCCCTTCGACCGCGACATCCACGCTCTCCAGGGCCGTCTGCAGTTCACTTTCTAAGCAAATCCGGTTTCCCGAATAGTCGAGGGCGCCCTGCGGGGCGCCCTCGTTCGTTGTTTCTGATGTTTCTAATGTTTCTGATGTAGCTATCTTAGCTAGAAAGCGAACGCCGCGCGGCCTCAGGCCGTGCGGCGTTTTGTTGTCGGGGTGAAAGGATTCGAACCTTCGACCCCCTGCTCCCAAAGCAGGTGCGCTAACCGGACTGCGCTACGCCCCGATAAACAACACCGCAAAGATACGAATTATTTGCGGTGTGTGCAAATATGGCGATCAGTGACGGACGATGCGTATGAGCCACTGCTCGGGGGTATCTTCGACGTATTCCACGGGAATTCCGGCGTCGGTGAGGCGTGTTGCCATCTCCTGGGCGGGCGGAAGCTGGTGGGCGTGGATTCCGAGCTGGGCATTGGCGGCGTTGGCGGTGTCGCGTCCGCAGCTTTGGGCGAGTGTGACCGAGCCGGCGCCGGCGAGATTGTGGTAGTAGAGACGCATGATCGTTTCCATCGGCTGTTCGAGATGGGGCAGAACGTCAAGAAGAATCACGCGGTCATAGAGCGAGTGGACGGGGTCTTTCTCGATGTCGGTCAGCATGAAGCGCACGGGCAGGGGGAGACCGGCGTGTTTGTCGTGGGCCACGGCGAGCATTTCCGATGCGATGTCGACGGCGTCGATGTTGCCGAAGGGGCCTATTGCTTTTGCGAGCAGGGGCAGGAGGGAGCCTGTGCCTGTTCCGACGTCGAGCACAGTGTCGCCGCGGTGAACTTTTGCGAAGTCGATGATATGTTGCAGCTTGGCGTTGTCGGGGCGGTTGGGGCGCTCGTCGTAGCCGGCTGCTACGGAGTTGAAGAATTTAGCGGTTGAAGTCATTTGGCGAATGTGTTATAATTTTGGGATAAAGGTAGCCAAAAAAATCCAAACGGGCGCCAGCTTTTTAGATTTTTTAGAGGTGGATGGAAAAAGAAAGGGCGCCCGGCGAGGGGCGCCCTTGAGCGGCACGGGGCCGCGGGAAGTGCTTATTTCACGAGGATCTTTTCAACTTTGTTGCCCTGACGGCGGATGACGATCTGGCCGGGAGCGGGCTCTTCGAGGCGAACGCCCTGGAGGTTGTAGTATTCAACCGGGGTTGTGTCGATGGTGACAACTTCTTCGATGCCGCTGCTGGTGACATAGGTCACTTTGATAGAGGTGCACGAGGGGTTGAAGGTTGTGCCCGACGAGTTGGGGTTGCTCTTGAGGAAGTGGAAGTCAACCGAAGCGGCTTCGCCTGTCCAGATGTTGTCGGTGAGGGTTCCGGTGCTGGCGGTCGAGTTCTCGAAGTTCGAGGTGTACTGGCAGACGAACTCGATGCGTTTCAGGGTGACACCTGTTCCGGCGATAGTGGCGGTGTTGTCGCCGTAGAAGCGGAGGTCGGTGACATTCTTGGACGAGGTGAACACGCGCGGGGCGTTCTTGTCGTTGGTGCCGCGGCTGAGGGTTATCGAGGTCTTGCCGGCGGTGAATGTGCGGCCGTCAAGTTCTATGCCTTCGCCCGAAGCGGGAGCTTCGAAAGGATCGCTGAGGGTTGTCGGATCCTGGAAGTTGTAGGTGGCAGTCTCTTCGGTGGGCTGGACGGGGCCGGGTTCGCCGCCTTCGCCGTAGGTAACGATGACTTTCTGCATCGAGGGCGAGTATTTGCCCTGCGAGTCTTTGGCCCATGAGAAGGTTACCGAGGTAGCGTCGCCTGTCCAGACAGCGTCGGCGAGCGAGCCGCTGTCGGCCTTAGAGTTGTCGTAGTTGGCGGGATAGGCTGTCACGAACTCGATGCGGGTGATCGAAGCGCCGTTGGTCGAGCTGATGGTTGTCGAACCGCCGTTGTAGACGCGGAGCTCGACTTCGCTCTCTTCTTTCGACTTGTAGAGGCGCGGCGAGGTGTTGTTCGTACCCTTGTCGTTGACGAGGGTGATGACACCTGAGGTGAAGGTTACACCGTTGACGTCGACAGCGTTATCGGCGCCTGCGCCGGGCATCGACTGTGCGGGGCTGAGCGAGCCGGGCTGGGTGAAGTCGAATGTAGCTGTGTTGTCGCCGGGGTTGACGGGAGTGCCGCCGTTGTCTTCGAAGCGGGTGGGGAAGAGGACAACCTCGATGTTGTCGCCGATCTTGGTCTTGCCGATGAAGCCGTAGATGTCGGCGTCGTCAGCGGCAGCGACGTTGGTCACGGTCTTGCTCCAGCGGTTCCATAGGGTGAAGGTGGCTCCGTCGGCGGTAACGGTGAACTGGCGGTCGGTTTCGGTAGCTTCGACTTTAGCGCTTTCGAGGCGGACATAGTGGAGAAGGTTGGCGTCGGTCACCTTGTCGCCGGTGATGAGCTGGGGAGCTTCGGGAGCGCCGTTGATGCCTTCGGCGAATGTCGAGGCAACGGGGATGATTTCGGGCATTCCGTTGTATTCCTCATAGTGGCCGGTGGCGCCGGCTGCGATAACCTGGCCGTTGGTGTATTCCTGAGCTACGTCGCCATAGACGAATCCGTAGGTGTCGGCCTGCTTGACGAAAAGATCCTTGCCGTTCTGGTAGAGGACTGTCAGAGCAGCGTTGATAGCCTCGTCGGCAGCGGGTTTGGCCTGCATCCATTCGGCGAGCGAAGAATAGCCTTCGCCGGGCTGGGGAGGTGTCGGGGTGTCGCCACCGCCCTTGACGAAGATTTCGATCTTCGAGATGCGGATTTGTCCGGCTTTGGTGTCGCCGTCTTCGCCGAGAGTGGCTTTCTCACCGACGGTGAAGGTGATCGACGAAGCGTCGCCGGTCCATGTCATCTGGGTGTCGCCCTTGGCCTGGGTTGCCATGGCGCCTACAGAGGGAGTGAATGTCGTGTAGCGGTATTTGGCGTCTTCGGCGAGGGTGAAGACGATCTTCTCGATTTCCTTGCCCGAGATTGTCAGGTCGTTCTTGGCGTAGAGGCGCAGAGCTGCTGTGGCAGCGTGGTACTGCGGGTTGGTCGAACCGCCGTTGTTGACAGCCTTGGCGTTGATGCCGTCGACTGTGACGTCGAGAGCGTCGGCCGAGTGGTTGGCGTAGACGATAGTGACGTTGGTGGGCTGGTCGGGATTGTCGGGATTATCGGGGAGTTTGTCGCCCTTGACAGTGATCAGATAGAAGGCCGAGCCGGCGAGATAGTTAGCGTTGGCGGGCGAAGTGGCCGTTACCATGGCGTTGCCCGGACCCATGAGGGTCACAGCGCCTGAGAGAGCGTCGACAACGACGGCATCGGTGTTGTTCGAGGTGTAGAGAACCTCAACGCCTTCGGGCTTGGTCAGCACGGGAGCGGTGAAAGCTTTGCCGACTTCGGCTTCAACGACGCCGGGAGTGAAATACATGACAGGTTCCTCGCGGACAACGGGCTGGTCGGGAGTCGGAGCAGCCTCGACGGTCAGCGAATACTGGGCCGAGCCGGCGAGATACTTGTCGTTGGCGGGGGTTGTGGCAGTGATGATGGTAGTGCCGGGAGCCACGAGAACGAGAGCGCCGTCGGTGCCGTTGATGACGGCTACCGAAGAGTTGCTCGAGTTATAGCTGACAGCGGCGTCGGTAGCCTTGACGAGCACGGGGGCTGTGAAGGTCTGGCCCATGACAGCCTTGGCGGTAGCGGCCGAGAAGGCGAGTCCTGCGGGCTTGGGAGCTTCGGGCTGCTCGGGATCGACGGGGGTCGAGGCGGCTTTGACGGTCAGCACATACTGGGCCGAGCCGGCTTCGAATTCGTCGTTTGCGGCCGAAGTGGCCATGATTGTGGTTGTTCCTTCGGTCAGAGGGGTTACAGCACCTGTGGCGGCGTCAACGGTGGCGACAGCGGGAGTCGAGCTTGTGTAGCTGATGGCGGCTGTCGTTGCGAAGGTGAGCGTCGGGGCGGTGAAAGCCTCGCCGATGGTAGCTTCGGCGGTAGCGGCTGCGAATTCGAGACCTGCGGGCTGCTTGACAACGGGAACGTCGGCCTTTTCGCCGTAGATGGCGGGCAGCGAAGCGCTTGCGGCGACGTCGGTTGTCACGCTCGAGAATGTATTATGGTTGCTCTGATAAGCGATGATGTTACCGCGGCCCACGTTGGTGATCGTAGCGAGGCCGTCGGCGAAAGTCACTGTCCAGAGAGCGTTGGTGGCAGATGCTTTGTCGGCAAAGGTGTTGAAGCTGTTGTGGGTAGCGTCCATGCCGTAGTATTTGCCGTTGACGTCCTTGATATAGAACTGGCCTGCCTCGTCGCCAGCTTCGAAGGTGAAGAGATTGGCATCGGAAGCAACGAGCTTACCGTCGGCGAGAGCGACCTCGGTTGTCGGCATGTAGTAGCCTGTTGCAATCGGGCCTGCGAGACGGGTATTGTCGGCAAGGAGGAAGTATGAGCCTCCGGCTTCAATGGCCGAAAGAAGTTCTGCGGTGACGGTCTTTACAGCAGTGAGGGTGAGCGTAACGATGGCACTCGGCTCTTTGCCTTCGGCAACGGCGATAGCCTTGATGACGAAAGTCTCGCCTGCTGTTGTGGCGGCGGGAACGTCGATACCGGCGGCGGTGTAGACTGTCGACGAGGTTGTCGGGGTGGTGTTGTCGGTAGTGTAGTAGACGGTAGCGCCTTCGGGAACGTTCATCTTAACGTTGAGGGCATCCCAGTATTCGGCAGTGGCGCCGGTAAAGCCTTCAAAAGTGGGAGCTTCGGTCATGTTGGCGGGAGCTTCACCGGTGAAGCTGTAGCTATTGACCCATACAGCGCCGTTTGTGGTTGTGGGATTGTTGACGTCAATCGTGACACGATAATAGCAGTTGGCTTTCGGTTCGGCTATGGTCATCGTCACATCGGTGTTGTTGTATGACGAAGGAAGTGTAGCTGTAACCTTTGTCGTGGAAGCCTCGGGGAAAGTTGCGTCAGCAGAAACTTCAACGAAAATACTGTTGATGACAACGCTGGTGGCACCAAGCTTCTGCACATTGACAGCGACAGTCTTGACTGCTATGCCTAATTGTTTGACCGAGGTTAAAGCTGAAATGGTGTGGCCGTCAAAATCGTCCTTTTTTTTGCCGCCGATTTTGATGTAACCCCAGCCATTATTGCTATTGTTGGCGTTGGTAATGGTCCAGTTGCGATCATTTGAGGTTGTCGTGCCCGTATAAGCGTTGGAATTGGGCCATGTCGGACTGTCTTTTGGAAAATCGACCGTGACCGTAGATTCCGCAGCCCATGCGGCTATAAAGCCGAAGAGGCACAGAAAAGTCAGTAATAGTTTTCTCATGTTTAATTTATTTGGTTAACTTATAGATGAATAATCCCGATAGGCGATAGTCGCCGCAAAGTTATAAAACGCTGTCGAAATTTTCAAATATTCAGGGAGAGATTTCAGCTGAAAATCCGGCAAATTTAATCTAAATTTAATCTGAGCCGGGCGGCGCGCTAAAATAAGCCCTATAGGCCATATAGGCCCAATAATTTTTATAAGTCTTATAAAATTTATAATCTTATAACCGGGGCGCGCTTTATGGCGACAATTATAATGTTTGACAACATATTGTTTGGCTGTTTCGTCGAAAAGTGCTACTTTCGTAGCCGACCCGCGAACCGGGCCTGTGTCTATTCTTAACTTCTAACCTTTAACTGATTGAATGAGTTACCTTAAATTTGATAAAAGCCTGATGATTAATCTCGAGCAGTCGCTCCGCAAGGAAATGCTCCGAACCAATCAGTCAGGCGCTTATCACTGTACTACGGTCGTTGACTGCAACACGCGCAAGCAACACGGCCTGCTGGTAATCCCCATCAAGGAATTCGGCAATACGAGCCACGTGATGCTTTCGTCGATGGATGTCACCGTTATTCAGCACGGCGCGCCGTTCAACCTCGATCTCCACCGCTATCAGGGGGGTGTCTACTCCCATCAGGGGCACAAATATATCCGCGAGTATGACTGCGAGAGCGTTCCGCGGACAACCTATCGTGTCGGAGGTGTCATTCTGACTAAAGAGAAAATCTTCATAAGCCACGAAAACCGTCTGCTTATCCGCTACACCCTCGTCGAGGCCCATTCGCCGACAATGCTCAGGCTGAGGCCCCATCTGGCTTTCCGCGAGGCGAACGCCCTCGTGCAGGCCAACGACAAGCTCAATACGGAGTGTCCCGAATGTGCCAACGGAGTGTCGGCGTGTCTCTATCCGGGCTATCCGCGGCTTTACATGCAGTTCAACCACCGGCCCGAGTGGCACTACGAGCCGAACTGGTATAACGGCTTTGAATATGTCAAGGACATGGAGCGCGGCGTCCCCTACGTCGAAGACCTGTGGGTTCCGGGCTATTTCGACATTCCTATAAAGAAAGGTGAGTCGATAATCTTCTCGGCCGGCGTCAGCGAGATTCAGCCGCGTCAGCTCTCGAAGATGTATGAGCGCGAGATAGCGTCGCGCACGTGCCGCTCGTCGTTCTTCAACTGCCTGAAGAACGCCGTGAAGCAATGCTATATCAAGGAGGACGACAAGATGTATCTCATCTCGGGTTTCCCCTGGGGCAAGATTCTTGCGCGCAATACCTTCATGGCGCTTCCGGGCGCTACCATTGCCATAGACCATAAAGATGACTATCACGCCATAATGGCCACGGCCGCCGAAGAGCTCGAACGTTTCATGGCCACGGGCGAGACTGTCGGCAACCGCATCGCCGGCATCGACCTGCCCGACATTCCGCTATGGACGCTGTGGGCGCTCCAGCAGTATGCCCGCGCCTACGGTTATGAAGAGACGCGCGAGCGCTATCTCGGACTGGTGGCCGGTCTCGTCGACTACGTTGCCGAAGGACGCCACCCGAATCTCTTTATCGACGAGCGCGGAATGCTGTCGACCGACGGATCGGTGACTCCCGTGTCGTGGATGAACGCCGCTCTCGACGGCAAGCCCGTAGTGGCCCGCAGCGGCTATCTGGTGGAATTCAACGCGCTCTGGTATAACGCACTGGTGTTTGCGTCGAAACTCGTCGAGGAAGTCCCCGAGATGGCCGAGGCCGCCGGACGCTGGACGGCCCTCGCCGAAAAGCTCAAGCCGGCGTTTACCGACACCTTCCTCAACGACTACGGCTATCTCTACGATTATGTCGACGGCACCTACGCCGACCCGAGCGTGCGTCCCAACATGGCTGTGGCCATCGGACTCGACTATTCGCCGCTCGACCGCCGACAGCGCAAGAAAGTACTCGACGTCGTCACCCGCGAACTGCTGACCCCGAAAGGGCTGCGCACACTGTCGCCCAAGAGCTACGGCTACCGCCCGTTCTATCTCGGCTCGCCCTACGATCGCGAGATGGCTCTCCATAACGGGCCGGCGCGCCCCTGGCTCATGGGCTTCTACGCCGACGCCTATCTGAAAGTGTTCGGCATGAGCGGAGTGAGCTATATCGACAGGATGCTTATCGGCTTCGAAGACGAGATGGGCAACGGCTGTGTAGGGTCGCTGAGCCAGCTCTACGACGCCAATCCGCCCTATGAGGGACGCGGCGCCATCAGCCACGTTACCAACGTTGCCGAGATTCTGCGGACCCTGCGCACTCTGAAGAAATTAAACCTGTAAAAACCTCCACACTTCCGCTAAATGAAAGCTCTAATGTTCGGGTGGGAGTTCCCACCGCATATTCTGGGCGGTCTCGGCACCGCCAGCTACGGCCTCACTCGCGGCATGTGGCAGTGTGGCGACATGGATATAACCTTCGTCATCCCCAAGCCCTTCGGTGACGAAGACCGCCACTTTGCCAACATAATCGGCACAAGCCAGACTCCGATAGCCTGGCGCGACGTCGACCGCGACTATGTCGAGCAGCGCATCGGGCGCGTCATGTCGCCCGACCTCTACTACCGGCTGCGCGACCATATCTACGCCAACTTCGACTATATGCGCACCAACGACCTGGGATGTCTCGAGTTCTCGGGCCGCTATCCCGACAATCTTGTCGAAGAGATCAACAACTATTCGATCTGCGCAGGCGTCATAGCCCGCACGCTCGATTTCGACGTCATACACAGCCACGACTGGCTGACCTATCCGGCCGGAATCCATGCCAAGCAGGTCACAGGCAAACCTATGGTCATCCATGTCCACGCCACCGAGTTCGACCGTTCGCGCGGCAAGCCCAACCCGACGGTGTTCGGCATCGAGCTCGACGGAATGCGCAACGCCGACCATATCATAACCGTCAGCAACCTGACGCGCGACACCGTCATCAACAAATACGGCATGGATCCCGCCAAGGTCACCACCGTCCATAACGCCGTCACACCGCTCAGCCCCGACCTTCTCGACATAAAGATGCCCAAAGGGAAAGACAAGGTCGTCACCTTCTTAGGGCGCATCACAATGCAGAAAGGGCCCGAATATTTCGTCGAGGCGGCTGTGAAGGTTCTGAAAAACAACCATAACGTCAGATTCGTCATGGCCGGCTCAGGCGACATGATGAACAAGATGATCGATCTGGCCGCGCGTCGCGGCATCGCCGACAGGTTCCACTTCCCCGGGTTCCAGAAGGGACGTCAGGTCTATGAGATGCTTGCCGCCAGCGATGTCTATGTCATGCCCTCGGTCAGCGAGCCGTTCGGCATCTCGCCGCTGGAGGCCATGCAGATGGGTGTGCCGTCGATAATATCGAAGCAGAGCGGCTGTGCCGAGATTCTGACCAATGTCATCAAGACCGACTACTGGGATATCGATGCCATGGCCGACGCCATCAACGCCATAATAACCTATCCGGCGCTCTACAACCAGCTTCGCAGCGATGGTCTCGACGAAGTCAACCGCATAACCTGGGACAAAGCCGGCCGGAAGGTTATCGACATCTATCACCGCGTCACCGGCAAATAAACCTATCACTACCTTATTTTATAGAACACGACAACAATGAAAGCAATCTGTTTTTATTTCCAGATACATCAGCCGTTCCGCCTCAAACGCTACCGCTTTTTCGACATAGGCAACGACCATTATTATTTCGACGACTTCGCCAACGACGATATCATCACTCGCATAGCTGCCAACTCCTACATACCCGCCGCCGAGAGCCTGCTGCGCATGATCGAGGCTACCAACGGCGCTTTCCGCTGCGCTATCTCGGTGACAGGAACGGCTCTGGATCAGTTCGAGCAGTATGTGCCCGAATTCATCGACCTGCTGAAGAAGCTGGCCAAGACCGGCAAGGTAGAGTTCCTTGCCGAGACCTACGCCCACTCGCTGGCGTCGCTTGCCGACCCTGAGGAATTCCGCCTGCAGGTCAAGGCCCACAGCGAGAAACTCCATACCCTGTTCGGCGTCAAGCCGAAAGTTCTGCGCAACACCGAGCTAATCTACTGCGACGACCTCGCTCCGCAGATCTACGACATGGGCTTCAAAGGGTGCATAACCGAGGGCGCCAAGCATATTCTGGGCTGGAAATCGCCCAACTACGTCTACAGCGCCGCCTCGTGCCCGAAGCTTAAACTGCTGCTCAAGAACTCGAAGCTGAGCGACGATATCGCCTTCCGCTTCTCGAACACCGAATGGGACGGCTATCCCATGACTGCCGACAAATATATCGACTGGATCGCATCGACACCGGCCGAGGAACAGATAATAAACCTGTTCATGAACCTCGAGACCTTCGGCGAACTGCAGCCCGCTTCGTCGGGAATATTCCAGTTCCTCGAGGCTCTGCCGCGCTTCGCCGCAGAGCGCGGCGTTGAGTTCTGGACGCCGACCGAGGCTGTGCAGAAGCTGAAATCTGTTGCCGAACTGTCGGTCATGCACCCCATATCGTGGGCCGACGAAGCGCGCGACACCTCGGCATGGCTCGGCAATCAGCTCCAGCAGGAGGCGTTCAACAAACTCTACAGCGTTGCCGAGCGCGTCCGTCTGGCTACCGACCGCAAACTCCACGAGGACTGGCTGCGCCTTCAGGCCTCCGACCACTTCTACTATATGTCGACAAAACATATGGCCGACGGCGATGTCCACAGCCATTTCTCGCCCTACGACACCCCGTTCGACGCCTTTACGAATTATATGAACGTGTTGGCCGACTTTATTGTGCGCGTCGAAGAGCAGTATCCCCTTTCGATCGAGAACGAGGAACTCAACGCGCTGCTGACGACGATACGCAATCAGGAGCGCGAGATCGAGAACCTCAACAAAGAGGCGGCGTCGATGCGACAGAATATCGAGCATCTCAACGAAGAGCACCGGCTTCGCGAACCCAAAAAGAAAGAAGCGGCCGAGGCTCCCGCCAAGCCTAAGAAAGTAGCGGCCGGAAAACCGGCTGCCAAAAAGGCTCCCGCAAAGAAAGAAAAAGCAGAGAAGTAAAGAATATACTCAGAGGTGCGCCCGCCCGCCTTGGGCGCATACAATGCCGGAGGAGTTCGTGACGAATTCCTCCGGCGTCGTTGATGGCGCCCGGGATAATGCGGGAAAGAGGGGGCGGGGGAGCGCGGCGGCGTAGCTTTGCCGGAAATATTCACTGCAATGGTTTACAGCTACGACGAGATGGTGGAGCTCTGGCTTCTCCACCGCTATCACGAAACGGCGCGCACGGATGCTCAGGTTGTGCGTGCCGACGGCATCGACCTGCGCCGGCTTGCCGCCGACGAGATGCGCTCCTGGTTTATGAATCTGCTCGACACTGCTCCGCGCGAACTTCTTGATCCTGACGATATAAGCGATGTGGCGCCTGTTCCCGTGCGTCTCGCCGACGGACGTCTGGCGATCACGCTTCCCGAGAGCTGTCGGCGCGTTGTCGGGGTCAGACTTGCCGGCTGGGAGCGGTCGGCGACGATTCTGACCGACAGGGAGTCGGCCGCGGCGCGGCGGCAGTGCTCGCCGATGAGCCGCGCGGGCAGCCATTGTCCTGTCGCCGTTGTCGACGGACGCAGACTCATAATGTCACCTTCGGAACCGCCTGAGGTCGAACAGCTGCTTGTGTGCCTCGCTCCGGCCGAGGGAACGCGCGGCGTCTATCGTCTCGACCCGCGCGCACTGTCGACTATTCCGCACATTAATGACTAAACCTTTATTGATACGAAATGACAAACGAAGTATTTCTTACGGCGCGGCAGGCATGGGGCGAATGGGCCGGCCTGCGCGCACGCCGCGACCGTTTCAAGCGGTTCGTCTACGGTGATCAGTGGAGCGATCCGGTGACGTTGCCCGATGGCCGGACCGTCAGCGAATATGAGGCTATGGCTTCGTCGGGAGCTCATCCGCTGACGAACAATCTTCTGCGACAGATTGTGAAGACAGTCGTGGGCCGCTATCGCACCGACGTCGCCACGGAAG
>HF985579.1:0-5933 GCA_000431215.1 Prevotella sp. CAG:1031 | reverse complement strand
ACTCGCTGACATAGTCTCGATGAACAGTCTCGACGAGCTCGACGCCCGTGCCCTCGAAGAGTTTCTTATCTCGGGCTGCGCCATTCAGCGCATAACGGCCGAGAAGAGAGCCGAGGGGAACGGGGTGTGGGTCGACAATGTGGCTCCCGACCGTTTCTTTGTCAACAGTTTCACCGACCCGCGCGGCCACGATATCGAGCTTGTCGGGATGCTCCACGACATGAGCCTCGGCGAGGTCCTGATCCGTTTCGGCGGGGGCAACCGTCGGCGCGAGAAGCGGCTGGCGGCCATCTACAGCGAGAGTGCCCTGACGGGAGGATTCCTGACAAGCTGCGGATGCGAGGATTTCGACGTGGCCGCGCGCGCTGACCGCTGCCGCGTTGTCGAGGTGTGGACTCTCGACTCGGTGGAGCTGCTTGCCTGTCACGACCGTCGCGCGGCGCGGCTCGTGCTTGCCGACGCTTCGGAACGCGACCGCGTCGAGAGTATCAATGCCCGGCGCCGGAGACTCGGGCAGCCGACCATAGCCGTGCAGCGGCGTCGCTCTGTCAGATGGCGCGGCAGCTGGTTTGCCCCCGACGGCACACTGCTCGCCACTCAGCTGTCGCCTTACAGTCACGGCTCTCATCCGTTCTGCGTGAAGCTTTATCCGCTCATCGACGGCGAAGTTCACCCGTTTATCGAAGATATCGTCGACCAGCAGCGTAATATCAACCGGTCGATAACGCTGATCGACCATATTCTGGGGACTTCGGCCAAGGGAGCGCTGCTTTATCCGATAGAATCGCTGCCGCGCGGAGTGGAGCTGAACGATGTGGCGGCGATGTTCAGCCGTCCGGGCGCGGTTATTCCCGTCAGTCAGACGCGCACGCAGACAATGCCGCAGCTGCTGTCGACCTCAGCCAACCCCGCGGCCGCCCAGCTGCTGCGGATCGAGATGGAGATGATGGAGAAGGTCAGCGGCGTCAGCTCGGCCCTTCAGGGGCAGAACGTCGAAGGGCTCGGAGGCTCGGCGCGCCTCTACGCCGCGCAGGCCGAGAACGCCGCGGCTGCCATGCGCGATATTTTCGACACATTCACCTCTTTCAGAACCTCGCGCAACGCCAAGGCGCTCGCTTCGGCAATAAACAAACCCGCAGGAGCGGGCGTTGATAAAAGAAGGAAAGAACCGTCGGCCAAGGGCGAAAAACCGGACTGACAGATTCTCCGGCGAAAAAACATGACGAAGTTAATCGCCGATTGACCAATATTCACTAACTTTGCGACGCTCAATCGGGAGCGCCCCGTTTCGCGCTTCCGAACGTCACCCTAAACACTCATCATCAACGATGGAACAGAAACAACTCGACCGCCTCAGCTACGCCCTCGGCCTTAGCATGGGCAACAACTTCCGCGCCAGCGGAATCAATGAAATCAATGTCGACGACTTTGCCGCCGGCGTGGCCGCAGTGTTCTCGGGCGAGAAACCCGCCATGAGCTACGAAGAGGCCAAGGAGGAAATCCGCGTCTACTTCACCGCTCTCGAGAAGAAGCAGCAGGAAGCTGCCGCCGCCGCTTCGAAAGTAAACGAAGAAGCCGGAAAGAAATATCTCGAAGAGAACGGCAAGCGCGTAGAAGTGAAGACAACCGCCTCGGGACTTCAGTATGAAGTGCTGATCGAAGGCAAGGGCCCGCGTCCGACCGCAGCCGACGAAGTCACCGTACACTATACCGGCCGCCTTATCGACGGCACTGTTTTCGACAGCAGCGTAGAGCGCGGCGAACCCGCTACCTTCGGCGTCACTCAGGTTATCCCTGGATGGGTCGAGGCTCTTCAGATGATGAACGAAGGCTCGAAATGGCGCCTGTTCATTCCGTCGAATCTCGCCTACGGCCCCAACGGAGCCGGCGGCGTCATCGGCCCGAACGCAACGCTGATATTCGAGGTAGAGCTTATCAAAGTCAACAAGAAATCAAACATCATTATCTAAATAAATCCTTTTCAACCAAAATGAAGAAAATTATTCTTGCTGCCGGCGCATCGCTGATGATGCTTGCCGGAATGGCATCCTGCAACGGCTCGTCGAGCAGCGCTGCCGGCGCCAGCGACTCAACCAGCACAACCATGGGCGAATTCAACGGTTCGATGCTCAACCAGCAGATGGCATCCGTTCCTGAGGAAATGCGCGCCAAATACAACAAAGACGAAATTCTCAAGGGTATCGAATACATGATCAACATGGATACCACCAAAACCAGCTATTTCACCGGCCTGAGCATCGGCCAGAACCTCGCCGGAATGCTCATGCAGATGGAAGAATCGGGAATTTCTGTCGACCGCAAGGCCTTCATGAACGCCTTTAAGCAGGCTTTCCTCGCCGACAGCGTCGGCGATATGGTCTCGATCCAGGCCCGCTTTCAGAAGGTCATGAACGCCGTTCAGCAGCAGATGATGGCCGAGCAGCAGAAGAAAGCCGAGGCTGAGGCCAAAGCTAAGGAGAACAGCCCCGAGGCCAAGAAGAACAAAGCCGACGGCGCCGCTTTCGTAGCCAAGAAAATGAAAGAGGATCCTTCGATCAAGAAGACCGCCAGCGGTCTGGCCTATAAGGTTCTCGAGCAGGGCACGGGCGAAATGCCTACCGATGCCGACCAGGTTGTGGTAGCCTACAAAGGCACCCTCATCAACGGCAAGGAATTCGATTCGAACGACAACGCTACCTTCTCCGTGCGCGGCGTTGTTCCCGGATTCGCCGAGGCTCTGAAAATGATGAATCCCGGCAGCCACTATGTTATCTACATTCCCGCCGAGCTTGCCTATGGCGTTGACGGCACTCCCGACGGTTCGATTCCCCCGATGTCGACCCTCGTGTTCGACGTGACCGTGAAATCGATCGCCAAGAAATAAGCTGATAAACAAACCTTAACGAGCGAGAGGCGCCGCCGCACTGAGCGCGGTTCCTCTCGCTTGTCATATCCACGGAAAAACATTATGCAAGCTTCGGCATGGCTGACGGTGGCGCTGCTCGTCGTCAGCAACATTTTCATGACATTCGCCTGGTATGGCCATCTTAAACTTCAGCAACTAAAAATCATAACGTCGCAGACGTCGCTGATCTGGGTTATCCTGATCTCATGGGGCATAGCTCTGCTCGAATACTGCTTCATGGTGCCCGCCAACAGAATAGGGTTCGAGGGGAACGGCGGCCAGTTCTCGCTTATGCAGCTGAAGGTCATGCAGGAATGTATAACTCTGGTTGTCTTCACTGTTTTCACCGTCGTGCTTTTCCGCGGCGAACCGCTCCACTGGAACCATCTGGCGGCATTCGTATGTCTCGTGGCTGCAGTTTATTTTGTGTTCATGAAATAGAATCCCGTATGCGGTTTTTTATGGGAACGGCCGAGGTTTTTGTGATTTCGGCGAAAAATCACTATCTTTGTGCGCTTTATTGGCTGCCGCGACTGTCGGGCGGCCTTACGGCATACTAAAACAAGATAAATCAAATCATTAAATAATCAATGGCAACCCTTGAAAAAATCCGCAGCAAATCAGTGCTGCTATTAGTCATCATCGCCGTGGCCCTTCTCGCCTTCATCTTGGGCGACTTCCTGACCTCGGGCCGCTCGTTCTTCAGCAACAGCACCACTGTAGCCGAGGTCGGCAACTCAAAGCTTTTCGGCAATACGAAAATCAACATCAACGAGTTCCAGAGACGTCTCGAAGAGGCCAGCCAGCAGGCTCAGGCCCAGGGCCGCAAATACGACAGCGCCGTGCTTCAGCAGCAGGTTCTGACGCAGATGATTTCAGAGGCTCTGTTCAACGAAGAGATGGATCGTCTGGGCATCAAGGTTACCGACGCCGAACTCTCCGACGCCATGCTCGGCCAGAACGCCGGCTATCTCAACAGCATGGTTCAGCAGCAGTATGGCGTTGAAAGCGCAACCCAGCTCCACGACATGGCCTTCAATCCCTCGAAATATCAGCTCGACGCCGATCAGGCAGCCCGCCTGCGCGCGATCTGGATTGATCTCGAGAAAAATATCGAGGAACAGCTCCGCGGCCAGAAGCTCCAGACTCTGTTCATGGGAACTCTCGTGGCCAACGACCTCGATGCCAAGGCTCTCTACGACGAGAACGCTTCGACAGCCCACATCCTCTACACCAAGAAAGATTATTCGAGCCTCGCCGACGACAAATATCCTGTCACCGACGCTGAAATCAATGCCGAATATGCCGAGCGCAAAGGCCGCTACGAGCTCGCCGAGCCGATCCGTCAGGTCGAATATATCGCCGTCGACATCACTCCGAGTCCCGCCGACATCCAGGCCGGCCAGAAGCGCGTAGAAAATGCTCTGGCAGGTCTTAACACCAAGGAAGGCGCTACCGGCGTCGAAGATATGGACGGCTTCCTCGCCGAGCGCAAATCTCTCACCCGTGGCGCCATCACCGATCAGGCAATGAAGAGCTTCGTCGACAGCGCCACAGTAGGCAAAGCCGCTCTGGTAAGCCATCGCGGCAACGACTACACACTGGCCAAGCTGATGGGTTCGACTTCGCAGGTCGACTCTGTGCTGATCGACTTCCTGATGGTTCAGGGCACCCGCGCACAAGTCGCTAAGATGGTGGCCGATCTCAACGGCGGCAAATCGTTTGCCGACGCTGCTAAAGACAGCCTTGTGGCAGGTTCGCAGGACAGCACCTGGATTCAGATGACAGCCGCCGACATGGCCTCGCTCCGTCCGGCTATCGACGGCGCAACCCTGGGTCAGTGGTTCACCCCCGACACCCTCGCCGAGAACGGCCGCATTTTCCGTGTGCGCCAGCGCAAGGCTCCGGTGACCGTCTACGACATTGTCGAAGTCAACTATGTGCTCGAGCCGAGCAACGCCACCTTCAACAAGCTCTTTACCGACCTCGACAAATATGCCAAGACAAACAACAATGCCAAATCCTTCAAGGAGAACGCCGCCAAGGCCGGCTATAACGTTCAGGAAACTCTTGTCGGAAACTCTTCGCCGATGATCGGCAACCTCAACGAAACCCACAATGCTGTCGCATGGGCTCTCGATGCCAAGAAGGGTCAGGTTTCGCCTGTGTTCGGCGAACAGACCGACGACCGCCTCATTGCCGTGGCTGTGGCCGATACCTATGAGGACTATATGCCCGCCAGCTACAGCGATGTCCGCTCTGAGCTCGAGACACGCGTGCGCAACGCCAAGAAGGGCGACGCCCTGCTGAAGCAGTATCAGGGTAAAGCCAAAGACGTTGCCGGTTACGCCAAGGCCATGGGCGCTTCTGTCGACACCACCACCGTTACCTTCGGCCAGATCTTCATTCCGGGTCTCGGCCCCAACGAAAGCGCTCTGACAGCTGCCGCTGCCGCTGCCAAGAAAGGCCAGATGGTCGGCCCGATGAAAGCCAATAACGCTCTGGTTGTGTTCACCGTTACCGACATCGAGACCGAGGGCCGTCCGTTCAATGCCGACGAAAGCGCAGCCCAGTTCGTTCAGACCCGCGGTGCAGGCGCGCTGAGCCGTAACATCGTCAACATCATCAAGGGACGCCGCAAGGTTCAGAACAATATCCCCCACTTCTTCAAGTAAGAACAGCTTCTGAAAAGAGATACCCGCGGGGTCCGGCAGTCAGCCGGGCCCCGCGCTGTTGTTTAGGCTTTATCCCGAAGTATCCCGATTAATCCTGATTAATCCCGATGAACCCCGAAATTTCCATTTTTTTTGGCTATTTTTGCGGAAAATAGTCTTACCATGAAAAAAATTGCCACCGCACTGTTGTTTACGGCCGCTATGGGCGCCGTCGCCGGAAATGTCGATGTTGAATGGGAGGTTGTCGGCCACGCTCCTACACAGGAATGGCGCACCGCCTACACCCAGCGTTTCACGCTCCGAGGCGATCTCGCGCGCTTGAAGGGGTCAGCGGATTTTCCCGGTGGGCACAC
>HF985578.1 GCA_000431215.1 Prevotella sp. CAG:1031 | reverse complement strand
ATAATAGGAATTGTCCTCACCACGGTAGATGATAGTTTCGTTCTTGTCGCGCTTGATTTTCTTCTCTTTTACGAGACGTGCTTTCTCGGCCCGGATTCGTTCAAGAAGGACGGATGCGGGTTCGTCATTTGGATCCTGGGGGACGAGTTTCCCCTGAATAGCCCACTGAAGTATGCTGTTGCGAAGTTGTTTGCCCGTCATGGTCAGTCGATTTCAATCTTAAATCCGAGGATGTCCTGAATCTCTTGGAGAGTCTTGTCTATCTGATGTTCAAGAGCTTTACGCTTCTTGTAGTATTCTTCAAGAAGTTGCTTTGGAGGAAGCACTTCCTCTTCTTCTTTGGGGAACTTGCATCTGTCGAAATTGCAATCGCTGGCGATCAATTCCTCAACACCGAAACAACGGGACTTTTCATCGTTATCGGCAACAATTTCCTTGCGATCGTTCCACCAATCCGTGATGGGAGCCGTATGCTCCAGTTTCATCGATTTGGTCTTGGAGAAATGCTTATAACCCTCCGGCATATCAAGACGATAGAACCATGTTTCTTTCGTCGAATAGCCTTCGGGAGCACCTTCCGCACGCTCGTTATTGAAGAAAACTATATTGGTGGCAATGCCGGTGTAAGGAGCAAAAATACTTCCGGGCAAGCGGATTATTGTATGGAGATTGAAATCCCTGAGCAATTTGGCACGAATAGCCAACTTAGCATTGTCGGCACCGAAAAGGAATCCATCGGGAATGATGACAGCCGCACGACCACCTTTTTTCAGACGGTACATTATCAACACCATAAAGAGATCAGCGGTCTCGCTACTGCGCATATCCATCGGAAAATTCGATTTGATATTGCTCTGCGTGCTGCCTCCGTATGGCGGGTTCATGGCAATAACGTCAAGTTTGTCTTCGGGCTTGATGTCGGACACATTGATTCCGAGAGAATCGCAATGCCGAATATTTGGGGCCTCAACATCGTGGAGAAGGAGATTTGTGATTGAGAGCAGATAAGGGAGAGGCTTCCACTCCTGACCTATGACGGCAGACTGATATTTTTCGCCGTCGGCAGTAGTTTCTATCTGCGGTTGAAGATGATTGAGTGCGGAAGTGAGAAAGCCTCCTGTTCCCGATGTAAAGTCTCCAAAGGTCTCGCCAAGTTTCGGGTCAAGGGTCTTAACCATAAAATCGGTGAGCGCACGGGGTGTGTAAAACTCACCGGCATTTCCGGCGGATTGCAGTTCTTTGAGGATACCCTCGTATATATCGCCGAACATGTGGCGGTCTTCTGCATCGTCAAATTCAATCTCATTGATGATGTTTATGACCTGTCGGAGCAGAACACCGTCTTTCATATACTGGTTGATGTCCTCGAACACCTCCTTGACGATAGATTGTGAACGTGGCGTTTCACGATTTACATCAAGATTTTTCAATGAAGGGAACAATTCCTCATTGACCAATTTGAGCAAAGCATCCCCGGTGAGAGCCTCTCCATCCTTATTGTCAATGGCCCAGTTTCTCCAGCGCAAATTTTCGGGAATGATGGATTTGAAAGTCTTTTTCTCTTTCATCGCCTTGTATTCCCATGTTTCTTCCTGAGTGTCGTAAACTTTGAGGAAGAACATCCATGTCATTTGCTCAATACGCTGGGCATCGCCGTTGATACCGGCATCCTGACGCATTATGTTCTGGATGCGCTTTACTATATTGTTGACTGCCATTGATTATGCTACTTTGTAAATTTCGTTTTCAAGTTCTGCTATTGCCTTGTTAAATTCATCTATGCCGCCGAATAACCGTATTATCTTCTGAGGCTTCCCGATTCTATTGAAAGGCGCGTGATCGAGAATATCTGCACTCTCGAAATTTAGGATTCCATGTTCTGCGTACTTTTCGAGGAGAGCCTCCAACACATCACGAGCCTTGCCTTCATACTTGGCAAAATAGTTGCGTTTCTTTACATTGTTGGCCCGTTCACGACGAGTAAGTGCAGGCTGGTCAAACGCCACGTGACAGATGATGTCGAATATGTCGGCATCTGCAAGAGCCGGATTCTTCTGGCGCACAGCATCGACAAGAACGTTCAGTTCCTTTAATTCTTCAACAATCGCAGCCTTACGTTCCGCTGTTGTCCATTCGTTTATAAAGTTGTCAAGAGAGGAATAATGGCTCAGAATCTGTTTCTTGGTAAAGGAAGTTACAGATTCAGTCCGCATTGTCTTTCCGTCTTCACCGAGAACCGAAACTATTTCAGTCGTTATTGTCACCGGTTTACCTGCGACAATATATTTCACATGCGGCTCATGTACGCTGCCGCCTCCGTCACCTCCGGCTTTGGGATATTCCCTTTTGGGCTTGGTCGGAGGTAAAGGGTCTCCATCGAAATCCGGGTCTTTGAATTTCTTTGTGGCGTTACGGAAATCAAGAATTTCAAGATGCCATTTCCCTTTATCCGTGCGTAGTCGGGTGCCTCTGCCAATTATCTGCTTGAACTCAGTCATAGAGCCAATCTCCTTGTCGATTACGATAAGTCCGCAGGTCTTGCAATCCACGCCGGTAGCGAGTAGTTCAGACGTTGTGACAATAGTAGGATATGGTTCATCAACGTTAATGAAATTATCAAGCTGACGTTTGCCTACATTATCGTCTCCTGTTATGCGCATTACATAGCGAGAATCCTTTTGGCAGAGATCGGCGTTGAGCGTTGTGAGCAATTGACGCATGGCCTCTGCCTCTTCAATATCAGTGCAGAAAACTATGGTCTTTGTCATCCTGCCGATATTGTGGAGCATCTTGGTTATCCGCCGTGCCACTAATTCGCGGCGAGTGGTAAACGCGATGTCCCGCCCGAAATCCTTCTGCTGATATAGGCGTTGCTCGATTATTTTTTTGAATATGTCCTTCTCGTCCTCGTCAGGAGTGAATCCTTGGAGATCGAGGTCTATGTATGAATTTGTAACTCGATAAGGTGCGAGAAAACCGTCTTGTATTCCTTGAAGCAATGAATACGTGTAAATAGGTTCACCGAAATAATCAAGATTATTGGCTCCGTTCTCAGCTTTCGGTGTCGCGGTCATGCCAATCTGTGTGGCAGACTTGAAGTATTCCAAAACCTTTCGCCATGCCGAATCATCTTTTGCGCTACCCCTGTGGCATTCGTCCACTATGATAAGGTCGAAATAAGATGGTTTGACTTTCAGGAACGGATCAGGCTCGCCATCCTTTCCGACAAGCTGGTGATACAATGCCATGTATATCTCGAAGGACGTGTCAATATCGCCTTCCTTGACCTTGCACATGATTTTTTTGAACGGTTTGAAGTCCTGCGTCATGGTCTGGTCAATCAGGATATTGCGGTCGGCGAGATAAAGGATTTTCTTTTTTGCCTTCGATTTATGCAGACGATGTATTATCTGAAATGCAGTATATGTCTTGCCTGTGCCGGTAGCCATCACTATCAGCACACGTTCTTGTCCTTTGGCTATGGCCTCGACGGTTCTGTTGATTGCTATCCTCTGATAATAACGTGGCTCATGCGAATAGGCATCGGAATAATACGGAGTGTCAACAATATCTTGTTGCTCCATCGTCAGTTTCTTATGATTGAGAAATCTGATATGGAGTTCATCCGGAGTAGGAAATTTGTCAATATCAATTGTTGTTTCCTTGCCAGTTAGAAAATCATGCTCGACGAAAGCCTCACCGTTGGAACTATATGCAAAAGGAACGTCAAGAATTTCAGCGTATTCAATTGCCTGTTGCATCCCGCCTCCGACCGGTTTGCTTGCGTCTTTGGCCTCAACAATGGCGATTGGCTGATTATTATGTCCGAACAAAAGATAGTCTGCCCGCTTCTTTGCCTTGCGGTCATGTACGTTTCCATCGAATATGACACGACCGTCCGTGAAGGCATATTCCATACGGACGTGTTGCTTGTCCCACCCTTTCTGCTCAATGGCAGGAGTGATATAGCGGTGCTTTATGTCCTCTTCTGTCAGGCTCTTATCTATCATAGCTGCTGTGGCTCAACTTCCGATAACATACTATTATCAGAAGATTGCAAAATTAGCAATTAATTTTTGAACAGAGGGTGTGATTTTAGGGAAATTTCACTTCTGTCTCGAAAATTCTTAGTAACTTTGAGTTCTAATTCAGATAATTCACAACTATGATAATTTCCAACAATCAGGCTATTGCCGACATATTAAAATCCATCGACGAAGGCAAGACGCAACTTCCCGACTTTCAGCGCGGCTGGGTATGGGAGGATCAACGCATCCGTGCCTTAATTGCAAGTATTAGCAACGGTTATCCAATCGGTGCAGCTATGTTTTTGCAGACAGGTGGTAACAATGTTCACTTCAAGGCTCGTCTGTTTGAAGGAGTTGACAAATCTAAGGCCGATGTCAATCCCGACACTTTGGTACTCGACGGTCAGCAACGTAATACTTCTATCTATCGTTCGCTATATTCCAAAAAGCCAGTGGAAACCACCGACTCCAAGAAAAAGCCCATCAAACGATATTACTACATTAACATACCTAAGGCTCTTGACACTCTTGTTGACCGAGTGGATGCAATTGTGTCGGTGCCAGAAAGTCGTATCGTTACTACAGACATCGGACGCACAATAGTGCTTGATCTTTCCTTACCGGAGAAAGAGTATGAGAACCATTATTTCCCTCTTAATCTGATTTTTGACAACGTCGGTATGATGCAGTGGCAAATGCAATATGCCATGTATCACAACAACGACGTTGAGATTTTCACACAATGGACTCAATTCTTCAATACCATTGTGGCCCCTATGTCGAAGTATCAGATTCCTGTCATAATGATTGGCAACGACGTCCCTAAGGAAGCTGTTTGTCAAGTATTCGAGAATGTCAATCAAGGAGGTGTTTCTCTGACTGTTTTTGAACTTGTCACTGCGACTTTCGCGGCAGACAACTTTGAGCTTCGCAAGGACTGGGATGCTATATGGAATACACTTGGCAAGAATCAACTTCTCAACTTCAAGGGCCAAAAGCCTTTTGAAGGTACTGATTTCCTTACAGCCATCACTTTACTGACCAATTATCTTAACAAGATAAACTCGCCGGACACTCGTGGTATAAGCTGTAAGAAGAAAGATGTGCTTCGTCTGGACTATAACGACTATGCGACCAATCGTAACCGACTCCTCGAAGGTCTCTCTGAAGCAGTGAAATTTATCAATGAGCAATGTATCTATACAGCGATCGATCTTCCGTACACTAGTCAGCTGATACCACTCTCCGTACTTTTTGCTATCGACAAAAATCTCTGGTTCTCGGCTCACAACCGCCGCAAACTCGAAATGTGGTATTGGTGTGGAGTGTTCGGCGAACTATATGGAAGTGCCAATGAGGGTCGATACGTTAACGATGTCGTTGGCATGATTGAGTGGATTAGTAATGACGATGCATTGCCTGATACAGTGCTGCGTTCTAATTTCCACGCATCACGTCTACAACAACTCTACACCCGTAACTCAGCTGCTTACAAAGGCGTCATGGCTTTAATACTCAAAGCAGGTGCCAAGGACTTCTTGAAGGGAACGGATATGAGCCACGCCACTTATACGCTCGAATATACCGACATTCACCATATTTTCCCACAACATTACTGCGAGAAGAAAGGAATCGATCGGGTACGTTGGAACTCTGTTATTAACAAAACGCCCATCTATGCCCGCACTAACCGCATCATAGGCGGTTATGCGCCATCTCAGTATCTTTCAAGCCTTGAAAGAAACCATGCCGCTGACCCCGTACAGCTCAATGAAAGCCTCGCTTCACATCAGATTGATGTCAATGCTATCCGCGTCGACGACTTCGATACCTATTACTCTAAGCGCCAACAGGCTCTTCTCGACCTCATAGAGAAAGCAACTGGGAAAGAGGTAAGTGGACGAGAAGAACCGCAAGCAGCCATGTCGCAATACGACATAGCCGAAATGGAAACCAACGAAGAATAAGCCATGCTAACAGTTTTTCCCGATAATATTAGTTCATCTATTTCGTCTATCAGTTCTAATCGTGCAAACGCGATATGCTGTAATGATGAACAAAACGCAGATATCGAATCTGACAACGTTTTGTTCAAATCGTTGTTAAGCTTCTATGCGAGAAACGGGATCTACTCGCAGTTATGGAAAAATCCCCAAATCCAAGCCTACGGGCACGGAAAACATATTCCACATTTGATGGTTATGACACCACAATGATTGCCGTCTAACAGTAAAACATTTATAATGACAGATACAGCAACCCAAGCTCAATCTCTTTTCAGAACTGCCGCCATTTTCTATGGGAATGACCCAGCTAATTATGGTAGTTCTAATGTGCGTAATATTCAGAAGTTAGTTGAGTCTTCTTTATATCATTCACCTAAAGAGGGAATGACAACACATGAGATTTCCGAGTTTATTAGAAATAATTACTTGTTAGATATCGATGACTTAGAGATCACCAGTATCGTGGCGAACCCACGTAATTCCGATCGATATATACAGTTAACGAATCGAAATGTTACCCATTTCGTACTTTCTCAGAAAAGACGTATGTCCATTGAGGCAACCCAGACCTCCAAGAGTCTTGATACATATATTGATGAATACATCCTTATGGAATCTTTAGCGAGCGAAGCAAAAGATACCATAATACAATACTTATACAGTATCTTTACCTCCAATTTGGAGAGTTTTAGGAGATTGTTTCAACTAAAGAAAGCTGCGTCACTCGCCATTGACATCAGTCAGGACTACTCTGATTCAGAAGCAAAATTTATCAACGGGTTTCTTCTTTGGAACAATCAAGATAAAGATCAGGCTATTTTTAATTTTGCGAGTTACGCCTTAGAATATTGCATGATAACCAATCGTAAGGATTCTACGAATATCAATCAACAATTAGGGCTAAAGGAATTCTATATTGACACCAACATTGTTTATCGAGCTATTGGATTAAATGGAGAAGATCGAAAACAACGAACCCTCCAATTGTTAGAAAAATTACAAGCAACAAATTGCAAATTGCACATATCAACCGAAGCGAAAGCAGAATTAATAGCATCATTAAACGACAAATTCGAAAAACTCAGAAAAAACCACAATCCGGCAGTAAAATCCAAAGTGTTTCAGGAATTTGTAACATATGATGATATTTACAGTGCCTACCATCGTTGGTGTGTCGGTCGAGTAAACACATCCGTGGATTTATTTGGAGCATATGTTCTTGCTAATTTTGACGATCTACGAAAGAAATACTCAATCCAAACAGATGGAGATTGCCCATTTGATAGAGCTGAGAAGGATGATGTTCTAAATAAAATGGCGTGCGACATAAAGTCTTATTCAAAACGTAAAAGTCTATCTATGGCTTTACACGACGCATTGAATGTTTTATGGGTAGAATTGAAAAGATTGCCTAACCAAATTTCGGTTTTTTCAGCTAAACATTTCCTGTTGTCATCTGATAAAGGACTAAGATGTTGGGATGTTGTCAGAAATGATGGCAATAGCCCACGAATCGTAATTCATCCATCAGAATGGTTAAGTCTTATTTTAAGATATTCTCATAGAACTGCCGATGATTTCAAATCGTTCATAAGTTTTCTCACTCTTAGAAACAACGAGGCACCAATGAGCAATGAAGAACTCAACATTGCAATTAGTGCAATCGCTGAAATAGCCGAAGATATCGATGTTCAACAAACAGTTTGTGAGAACCTTTTGAAAATTTCTTTCGATAGGAGAGAAAAAGCTCTAACAGAAAGTACAATTCGCGATTTAGCAAAGGTTGAAGCAGAGCGTGAATTAGAAAAACGACTTAAACAGGCAAACGAAGAAAAAGAACATATTTCTGCAGCTTATGCGGCTTTAACGGATGAAAATTCTTTATTAAAAGACGACATCCAATCGCAGAAATCCATTGCTGATAAACAAATTAATGATCTTGCTCTTCAAAATGAAACATTACAACGCGAATCTTCAGAATCAAAACAAAAAGATAAAGCGATGATTGACGAACTAAAGGAAAAATTACGTCAAAGTGAGGAAGGTCGAAAAAGAGAACAAGAGGAATATAAAATTTATAAAGCCAATCGGATAATCAATAACTGGATTATCGCAAGAGTCCTAATTGCTATTATCATAGGTGCTTCGGTTGTTATTTATTTACTTGCATCAGAAGAGGGTGATTGGCTATATAGTCTTAAACGATGGATTAATAGTAGTGAAGACTTGGCTGACTTTGTTAAAAATGGGCTAACTTCAATTTTCGGTATTGCCGCTCTGGTTATATTCCCATGGAGACCATTGTTCAAAAAAATATTCAAAAGAAGTGCTTTACTAGGTTCATTTGAATAATAATATTATCAATCCTAATGTCTGAATTTGACGAATATATCGTCCATGGGGAACCGGGGCAGAAGGAGAAGGCTGATGCGTGGCAAACGGCTATCGGTCTTCAGGATGTGGATGGGCTGAAAGTTTCAGCTTATCTGCTTGATACTGCGCGTCAGCATATTGAAGGAGACATCTCCATTGATGAGGCTCGTGAACGTATCAAGGCATATTATGAGACTAAGTCCGGGCATGATGCCGTGGATGAGGAGGGCGACAAAGTTTCTGCCAACATTGCAAAGATTATCATGGAGCCGTCTTTCGCATTTTCGCTAATCGGTCTGACTTCTATCCATCGGCGCATATTTGAGAATTATTTCAAGTTCGCCGGTCAACTCAGAACTGTAGAGCTATCAAAAAAGGAATGGGTATTGGGCGGTGAGGCTTCAGTCGCATATCAGCCCTCTGTCGACCTTAGACAAGCTATTGAGCATGATTTGGCAAAAGAGAAGGAATATGATTACTCCGATAAACATATTTCGGAGGTGATTAAACATTTAGCCAGATTTACAGCAGATTTGTGGCAAATACATCCTTTCCGTGAGGGTAATACCCGCACTACTGCCGTTTTCCTTATAAAGTACCTCCGTTCAATGGGCATTCCGGCAACCAACGATATGTTCAAGGAACATTCATGGTATTTTCGCAACGCACTTGTCAGAGCCTCATATAAGGGACTGAATATCTCACCTACCACCGAATTTGTTGAGCGATTCCTGCGTAACGTTATTCTCGGCGAAAAGAATGAGCTTCGCAACCGCGATATGCTTGTTGGTGCTTCGCAGCGTGAGACCAAGCCCCAAAGTATCACGATGCCCACCTCAAAGTCTCAATTTGACACTTTGGATTGCACTTTGGAAGAGTTAGCCGTACTAAAGGCTATCGAGGATAATCCCCAAATCACCCAGACTGATATTGCCAAATCCATAAAGAAATCGGCATCCACAGTCAAGCGGATAACCTCAAGTCTCGTCGAGAAAGGCATCCTTATCCGCCGAAACGGACGACGCAACGGCTGGTGGGAAATCCTTACATAAAAAGTACCTTTTTAGTTATGGATAAAGTTCTTGACATACAGATAGAGGAGGCTCTGAAGGCTTATCGGACTTCAGGAGTCGAGGAGCAGGTGGACTATCAGAAGTTCTACCTCTATTCCATCGTGACCCATTCTACGGCGATAGAGGGATCTACTGTAACCGAAATAGAAAACCAGCTTCTTTTCGATGAGGGTATTGCCGCAAAGGGGCGTTCTCTGACCGAACAGATGATGAATGTCGATTTGAAGGACGCTTATCTTTATGCTTTCAGAATAGCCTCTGAAAATCCGACATATACGCCTCAGTTATTACAACAACTGTCTGCCTTGGTGATGCGCCGTACCGGAAGCGAATACTCCACGATTGCCGGACATTTCGATTCTTCAAAGGGCGAGTTCCGCCTCTGTAATGTCAGTGCCGGTATTGGCGGCAGGAGTTATCTTGCATATAATAAGGTTCCACGCGCCGTGGACGATTTCTGTAGTTGGCTAAATGAAGAAATTGCCAATGCGGATAGGGCAAATATCGCGGTATGTTATCGTCTGAGTTTTGAAGCACACTTCCGGCTGGTAACCGTCCATCCGTGGGTTGATGGTAATGGCCGAACAACCCGACTGGTGATGAATATGATTCAACGGCAGTTAGGGCTTGTCCCTTCCATCGTCAGAAAGGAAGACAAAGGAGAATATATCCAGTCACTTGTTGACAGCCGTGAGAATGACGATTCGACAATCACACAGGATGTTATGCTCCGCCACCATATCGCGAATCTCAACCGCCGAGTTTTGCAGTTTCAAGAAAATGACACTGTAAATACGCAAAGTGACACTGTAAATGATACCGCAAACTCAAATAATGACATTGTAACAGGACTAAAGAAAACCCTGCAAAAAGTATATACTGCCATTCTAAACAATCCGGAGATTACACATTCTGAAATAATGGAGACTCTTCATATTTCAGAATCCACAGCTAAACGAGCTACCAGAGACCTTAAAAAACTTGGCTACATTGCGAGAGAAGGGTCTGACAAAACCGGCAGGTGGGTTATCATGAAATAATACCTGTTCTCAAGTAACTTTGTCGGCATAGTAACACGGTATTAAAGTCATAGTTCAGAGAGATAAGTGACTAAGACAGGTACATTATTCGTCATTCAATATATCATATAATAAATATTTTTACTATATTTGCGGTATCATAAGATAGATTGAGTATGGCAAAGAACACTATGGGGACAAAGTTGCCCCGGAAACTGGAGCAGAAAATGGCTCTTATGGGTGAGCAGATTAAGCTCGCCAGGTTGCGTCGTAACCTCTCGATTGCGCAGGTTGCGGAACGTGCGACTTGTTCGCCTCTCACTGTGAATCGCATTGAGAAAGGTTCACCGACGGTCTCAATCGGCATTTATGCCCGTGTTCTTTATGCCCTTCAACTTGATGACGATCTCCTTCTTATTGCTAAAGAAGATACATTGGGTAGAAATCTCCAAGACCTATCGCTGAAACACCGCCAACGAGCATCTAAAAAGGAATAAGCCATGAAGAAACTATTTGTGTATGCCGACTTTGATTGGCTTGATACGCCCCAACTGATCGGGGAGCTTTCTTATGACTCGGTGCGCGGCAGTGAGACATACGGCTTTTCGTATGATAAAGAGTGGCTTACCAAATATGGTGATATTTTTCTCAGTGAGGATTTGCAGAATTATATCGGCATCCAATACAACCGACCGGAGCGAGATATTTTCGCTTGTTTCTCGGATGCTCTACCCGACCGCTGGGGTCGCACTCTTCTGAACCGCAGGGAGCAGGTTGCAGCCGCCGATGAAAAGAGAGCCGTGCGCAGACTGACTTCCTTCGACTATCTGATGGGAATTGACGATGCTTCGCGCATGGGCGGTTTCCGATTTGCCGAAACGCCCGGAGGGAAATTCATCAACTGTGAGGAAAGCCTTCGTGTGCCACCATTGGCAAATGTCAGAGAACTGATGCGTGCCGCTCATGAAATTGAGTTGAGCGAAGAAAAGCATTTGTTGCCGTCAAAGAAATGGCTGGCACAACTGTTGCATCCGGGAACGTCTCTCGGCGGTGCCAGACCGAAGGCATCTGTCATTGATGAGGACGGCAGCCTGACAGTTGCTAAATTCCCATCGCGCAAAGATGATTATGATGTCGCCCAATGGGAGCATTTCTGTCACGTTATGGGTCGAAAGGCAGGACTGAATGTTGCCGAGACACGAACAATCGACGGCGAAGATTATCACATTCTTCTCTCAAAACGCTTCGACAGGAATAGCGCCGGCAGACGGATACATTTCGCCTCCGCATTGACTTTGCTCGGACTTACCGACGGCGACAACGCATCAACCGGCTACGGCTACACCGACATAGTCGATTTCATAGTTCAGCACGGAAGCAATGTCGAGCAAAACTTAGAGGAACTATATCGCCGTGTGGCATTCTACTTAATTGTCGGCAGCTCCGACGACCACTTCCGCAATCACGGATTTCTCCTGACACGCAAAGGCTGGGAACTCTCCCCGGCATACGACATCAACCCGACACTCGCCGATAATCAAAGCCTGCTGATAAACCGTTCGACGAGCGAATCCGACCTTAATATCCTATTGGCATCCGCTGGAGATTACATGCTTTCATCCGACAAAGCCGAGAGCATCATCGCCGAGGTAAAAACAGCCGTGAAATCATGGCGCACAGAAGCCCGCAGACTCGGACTGCCACAACGCGACATCGACATGTTCGCACCACGATTCGACAAATGGATTGAATAGCCTGTAATGATATACATCGGTTCAAATCATATCGCCAGTGCATTAGGATGAACTTTACATATACCAATTTTACCACTCTCCATCAATTCCGAAATCCGCAATAAAGCGCAATAAATTTGGTCGTATGGGATTTTATGCCTAATTTTGTAAATATCATTCTGCGGAGTGTTATACCAATACATTAGGCATAAATATCATTATGGTGACATTTACGAACAAATCATTGGCTACACCTGATGTGATCAGGAATCTCGGCATGAGGTTTCGTGATTACAGGTTGCGGTTGCGCATGACCCGTAAGGAGGTTTCCGAAGCGGCATCTATCGGCATGACCACACTTTATAGATTTGAGTCCGGCAATATGACTGACATTTCGTTCAGTACTCTTCTGAGACTATTAAAGACAATTGGGCTTGGAGAGAACTGGGATGCACTGCTGCCCGAATTGCCCGAATCACCTTATATGTATAACGACAATGATAAAAAGGCACAACGTGTTCGCCATTCCGCGAAAAAATAATTACGGGCATGAAATACTTGAAAGTGAATCTATGGGGGCAGGAAATCGGACGGCTCGTGTGGGACTCAGCCACGAGACGTACATATTTTACATATAACCCTGAGCTGAAAGACAGGATTCCTGACATTGCTCCGCTAATTACTCCTGCGAAGAACCGGAACTTTCTTTTGCCTATATATGGGGATGATCGGCCTATCTACCAGGGGCTTCCTCCGTTTATAGCTGATTCGTTGCCGGATTCCTGGGGTAACACTCTATTTGACAAATGGGCAAAGGACAATAAAATACCACGCAATAAAGTTACGCCACTGTATAAACTGATGTTCATTGGCACACGAGGTATGGGAGCTTTGGAATATGAGCCTTACGCTGCAGACCTTACCCATACTCGCACAATCGACATCAAATCGCTATACGATATTTCTCTCAAAATTCTTGAAGACCGAGACGACATTGTACTGAATGCCAACGAGGAACTGACGTTGCAGGCATTGCTTGCCGTGGGTACGTCGGCCGGAGGTCGCCAGATGAAGGCGATTATCGCCATTGACAACACGACTGGAGAAATCCGGTCGGGTCAGACAGATGGACTTGAAGGTTTTGAATATTATATCTTGAAGTTTGGTGACAAATCCATGCCTATTGCCGAAATTGAAACTGCATATTACAACATGGCAGTTGCAGCCGGAATCGAAATGGAGGAATGTCGGTTATTGCCCATAGACGGCATCAATCATTTTCTCACCAAACGTTTCGATAGGAAAAACGGCCAAAAGGTTCATGTTCAGACTTTGGCTGCCATAAACCCCGAGGCACGAAGCTATGAAGACCTCGTTGCGACCTGTCGCGAACTGTCAATCTCCGAGTCTGAGATTGAGCAGCTCTTCGCACGGATGGTTTTTAATGTCATGGCCAACAATACTGATGACCATAACAAAAACTTCTCATTCCTACTTGAAGAGGATGGGAAATGGCGGATGTCACCGTCATACGATACGACATTTATATTCAACACAAAAGGCACAGGCCCCAATATCGAGCGTAGATTGAGTATTGGAGGAGAAATAAGTGAGATTTCCAAGACAGACCTACTCGATTTTGCAAAACAGCATGATATAAAGAATGCCAACGCAATCATAAACCGTGTAGCAGAGGTAATTTCAAAATTCGGCGAATACGCCGAGCGGTGCCATATCACTCAACCATGGCGTGGTATAATCCAAAAGACACTGAACGACAATCTTATCGCTTTCGGTTATATCTCCAAAGACGATGGTATCGAAAAATCCTTGTGCGATATGCACGGAAGAACTATCACTGATTTTTCGGTATCAGTCAATTCCAAAGGGCATTATGAAGTAGTTGTGATAATTGACGGACAGCGTCATCGACGATTCGTCAGACCCAATATGAACCTCTATACCGACCTGACAAAACAGGACATTTATAATCTTCCAGCCGATGAGAAAATCCGATTGGCTGAAATCCTGTTCCCTCCGAAATAGAGCCTATCGGCTCAAATTCGGCTAAAACACTGGGGAAATCGGCTCAATCTGAAACCATTTTTCATGGATATAGCTTAAAATTTGAGCCGATAAACAGGATAAAACTCCTCTATGGATAAGACTGCGGCAGACACATATCGACAGAGTAAAAATCAGTGGATTTGTACGCTCATCTGTATGTCGCGAAAAGTTAAAGTTCATATATTCCTTTGATAATCGGATTATTATAGCTAATTTTGCATTGAGTCACTGTTGTCGGTTTGGCAATTGAAAATCGCCGAACTCCTATGAAATCAGCGCAAGGTGAGGCAAATGCGACTTGTAAGGGATTAAATAGCAGGCGGTTAACCACTTACAAACGTAGAAAATTCACGTCACTTGTACGGATTAGATTTGCATCTATCTACATATCAACAATTTAACCGCTTCTGCATCGGCAAATAGATAAACACCTGAAAATCATATAATTAGCTAACAAATAACACGAAACGCCTCTTTTCAGGGGCGTTTTTTATTGGTCAAAATTGCTGATTTTTGCGCATTTTGGTCGATTTTAGCGATTTCCTGTACCGCGACTGTACCGTTTTCGTGGTTTCAGTTGCGCCTCATCCGAGGTTGTGGAGTGTTGGGACACTCTGGGACGCCGTGGGACGCACTGGGACACTTTTGAATGGATTTTAACAGAAATAACCGATGAGCAGTACAATCGACATCAACAAAATCTGCGAGTGGTGCGGTAAGGAATTTATCGCTCACAAATGCTCTACCCGCTTCTGTTCAAAGCGATGTAGCGAACATTCCTACAAGGCTTTACGCAGGCAAGCCCATGTTGAGCAGGAGAACCATGCGACTTCCGAGAGCAAAAAACAAAGATGTATTCCAGCTGGTAACTACTTTTCACCACGACAATGTGCCGTTTTATTGGGGATTGGCAAGTCCTCCGTGTACCGCTGTCTTGCAGAGGGTCTGATACCGTGCATACGCCTGAAAGGTAAGACTCTCATCAGCCGGGCAAGCATTGACAAGATGTTTGAGAATCCACCGGAATATATCAAGAGGGAGAAAAAGGTGGCTGAACCCATCGAGGAGTTTTATACGACCAAGGAGATTCTTGAAAAGTTTGGCATAAGCAATTCGTGGCTTTTTAAGATGGCTAAGGAACGGAACATACCGAAAACCGTTGTCCGTGGCAAAACACTCTGGAGCCGGAAACATATCGACAAGGCTCTTGCCGATAAGCAGCCAACTGAGATGATAGCCGAAGAATGGTACTCTGTAGAGGAGGTGTGTGCCAAGTTCAATATGTCGAAAGAGGCTGTCTATCGTTTTGTGTCGGAGCGGAAGATTAGCAAGCGAAAGGATAAATGTAAGGTTTTCTACTCGCGCCGTCAGTTTGACAAGGCGATGGGTATTGAGTCTGAGCTGGAGCCGGAATATTACACCATGCCGGAAGCAATGGCGCGGTATAACATGACCCGCAACCAGATTTCCCATTACGTCCGGACACATGACATTACAAGAAGTTATGAGGGTCGGTATGTGAGAATCGACCGCAAGGCTCTTGATGCTCTGTTTGCCCCGCCGAAAATTGGTTAAAAATCGGTGAGCGGTACAGGTGATTTTATCATCACCATTTCACCATCAGCCTTTTATATAGTTTTGCATCACGAATAATCAACATATAAGAAATTCAACCATGTTACCATCAACCTGTTCCAAAGTCAGCCTGCGCCAGCGTCCGATAAAGAACGACCGCCTGTCGCTGTACCTCGACTACTATCCGGCTATACGCAACCCGAAAACAATGAAGATGTCGCGCCGTGAATATCTGGGCTTCTACATCTTCGCCAATCCGCGCAACAAATATCAGCGTGAATACAACGACTCGATACTGATGCGTGCCGAGATAATACGTTGCCGCCGTCAGGAGGCTGTCATCAACAACGAATTCGGGTTCCTCGACCGCGAACAGCCAAAAGCCGACTTCCTGTTGTATTTTGAGGAGAAAGCAAAGAAGCATTATGACAAGTGGATTATCGTCTATCGCCACTTCGAGAGATTCGTCAAAGGAAAATGCTCATTCGGCGATGTCACCATAGAATTGTGTAACAAATTCCGTGAGTATCTGCTGACAGCCAAACAGCTCCGCCACCCTAAGCTGACCATCACACGCAATTCAGCTGCAGGATACTGGTCAACATTCCGCGCTCTGCTGAAAGAGGCATACAAGGAACGGTTACTGAAAGAAAATCTCAACGACTTCATCGAGGATATTGAATATGAGGAGGTCAAGAAAAATTTTCTCACGGCTGATGAAGTGAAGTTGCTTGCCGCCACACCATGCGAGAAACCAATACTGAAAGCGGCCTCGCTATTCTCTATCCTTACCGGGTTGCGAATAAGCGATATACTCAAATTAAGGTGGGAGGATATACGTCCGGATGCTGATGGCGAGATGGCTATGTTCATCCGTATTCAGAAAACGCAGAAAGAATCAATCCACCCTCTCAGTCCGGAGATGCTAGCATTGTGCGGTGAACGTGACAAAGGAATTGTCTTCAAGGGATTTAACCGCTCGATGACGCAGGAACCGCTGAAGAAATGGCTGAAAGCAGCTGGTATAACAAAGCGGATAACATTCCATCGTTTCCGCGACACATTCGCCACTCTCCAACTCGCCGCCGGGACTGACATATATACGGTAAGCAAGATGCTCGACCATGCCAACGTCACCACGACGCAAATTTACGCAAGGCTTGTGGATAGCACAAAACGCGATACCGTTGGTCGCATAAAACTCACATAAATCATCAATGACAACCGTGGTTCAGTGCGTACCACGGTTGTTGTTTCCTCATATTGTGACTTCTATCCGGTGACATAGTTATCCATAACAAATCACTGTTTTTCATATTATTCCATTTTAGTTCATGTTAGCAATGCGGTTGTTAAAAAAGGACATTACAGGATAAAATTTGTGTCCAAAATTTCGTATTTAGCAATCGGCTCATTATACTTTTGCAGGATAAAACAATAGATTTTATCCACATGAACACACATTTGAATTCAATCCGTACAATAGCCCTTGTCTGCATCGCAGGTAAGGCTATTTCCGTTGGTTTCGCATCTGGCAATGCCACTCTATCAGCATCAGTTAGTTCCTCGCTTACATCTTTTCTTATGTTCACGTTATGCTATCTTTCCGTGGAATATGGCATACGATTCTTTATCATCCCTCTTGTTAGAGAGCCATTAGGTGTAATATCATTCAAGCGCAGAAAGGATAAGGCTGTCGAACAATCAAAGGGTACGGCAATTAATTTAGCCAAGGATGTGTCACCGCTTGACACTCCCAAAGCGCAGGAGGTGATAGCTTATACCTTGGGGACATTTGCCGGAGTACTGACCAATGAGGAATTGATGTCTCTCGACAATAATCTGAAAGCCTTTATCATTGGAGAGTCCATACAGCAGGCCTCTGTAAATCGCCGTATCTCAAAATTCCGCACACATGACGTATATCATTTCGGGTGGAATATCGCCAAACGGCTTAAAATACCCAATACCATGATGGCAGAGTTTTTGAAATCACAATTTCCGTGGCAACTCGCTGATGTCGAGATAAGCACCATCGCAAAAAAACTTTCTTCTGATGAGGGGGCTTTCACTCTCCCTAAAGTCGAGCCGCGTCTGCCTCTGGCACCTTATCCCCTTGCCAAGAAACTCGGCATCTGTTAAAAATCAGTGAAACTCTACCAATCAGCAAAATAACCGTTCACCTCACCGGTTCACCATTGCCGATACCCATAATTTTGCGACAAATTCTAAAACGTAAAATATGGTAAATACAAATCCTTCATTTGACTCGCTCCCGCATCTGGTAGGCAGTCTGATTAATGAGATCGAGGGACTGAAATCTCTCGTGAAAGAGGCTATCGGCATGAAACCGTCCGAGCCAGACAACCGTCTTGTCGGTATCGACGAGGCTTGCAAAATTCTCCGTCGCAAGAAATCGACAGTGTACCACATGGTACGTGATGGCGTGCTGCCACACTACAAAGTAGGAAAGATGCTGGAGTTCCGCCCTTCGGAACTTATCGCATGGCAGGAACAGCACGCCTGCGATGGCTCCAAATCCTCAGGCGAGATTCTCGCCGAGATGAAATCGACCATGCGCCGCAAACCTAAATCCGGATGGTGATGGCTTCTTATTATCAAAACCGCAGGATGCCACTGCGTCCGGCGTGTGGATTGCATGAGGACGAGCC
>HF985577.1 GCA_000431215.1 Prevotella sp. CAG:1031 | reverse complement strand
ATAATAGGAATTACTTGAAGTCATGGATTGGCTATATCTTATTAGTATCAATCTCACTAATAAGATTTACAACATGACAAAAGACTTTGAAATCTTTCTGCGAGATGGGAACATGGCCAAGAATACGATTGCCGCATACTGCTATGCGGTCAACGATTTCTTTTCGCGCCACAAAGAGCTAAACAAGAAGAACTTGTTGCTCTATAAAACCTATCTCATAGAATCGTTCAAGCCCAAAACGGTCAATCTCCGTATTCAGGCTTTGAACAAGTATCTAACCTTCTGCAACAAGCCTCGACTGAGACTCAAATCAGTCAAGGTGCAGCAACGTTCCTATCTGGAAAACGTAATCAGCAATGCCGATTACACTTTCCTCAAAAACAAGTTAAAAAAGGAGGAAAATCGTGCATGGTATTTCGTTGTGCGTTTTCTCGCCGCCACTGGTGCCCGTGTCAGCGAGCTTGTGCAACTGAAAGTGGAACATGTGGCATTGGGCTACTACGACATATACACCAAAGGTGGGAAAATTCGGCGCTTGTTCATTCCGAAGAAACTACGCGATGAAGCTAATGAATGGCTCCACTCTGAAGGTCGTACAACTGGATACCTATTTCTCAACCGTTTCGGTGAGAGGATTACCACCAGAGGTATCTCACAGCAACTGAAGAACTATGCCAAGAAGTTTGGTCTCAACGAAAAGGTAATCTACCCACATTCCTTCCGACACCGCTTTGCAAAGAATTTCCTTGAGAAATTCAACGACATTTCACTGCTCGCAGATCTCATGGGACATGAGAGCATCGAAACCACTCGTATATACCTTCGCCGCACCTCCGCCGAACAACAAGACATTGTTGACCGAGTTATCACTTGGTAATTCCAAATGACAAAATAGCCCGACAGTTATCAAAGATGATATTTCTGTCGGGCTACATTCATGGATTAGTAGAGGCGGATGCAGGTGACTTCGGCTTCTTTGACGATGGCCGGGTTGTCAGGCTTGTCTTTGGAGAAGGCGAAAGCGAGGTGCTGGATGCGGTGCTTGGGGCAGAGCTGCATGAGTAAGTTGGTGAACTTTCTCAGTTCGGAGCCGAGCCATTTTACATCGTTGGTTGATGTAACTCCACCGAGCAGCAACACGTTGTCGGGGAGATGGGCGGCTCCGTTCGTGGCTGTCAGGATTACGAGCGATACTGCAAACGTTGCAGCTTCGGAGGTAAGACTGGCGCCATTGGTGTAGTCCTGATAGCGCAGTTTGGTGGTCGGAGTGCCGTAGTTGTCGGCGAGATATTTCTCGATGTCGGCAAAGACCGCGCTGAGGCGTGGGTCGCTTACGGATGCGATGGCGGTGGGCGGCTCCGCTTCAAGCGGGGTGTTGGCTGCCGAGTTAGACTTGCGGCCAAAGATGGTTTTTACACGGGAGAGAAGTTGGTTGAGGTTGTTGGATGCTTTCATTTTCTGTTGGATTTGGGATTTGTTTTTGAATTGAGTTCGTTGATTTTTTCTTCGAGGCGCTGCTTCTGGTCGAGGGCGCGGGCGGTTTCCTGCACACGGTCTTCGTAGTCTTTCACCTCTTTTTCGATTTGCTTGACACGTTCAGGGTCGCGGAACCAGCTCTGAATGCTGTCAAGTCCTTCGGAGTTGACTCCTCCGTGCATCAGGATGTAGTGATACTTGATGTCGGAGATTCGGGCCTTCTCGATGCGTGATTCCTGCCATATCGTAGTTGCGCCAAAGAAGATGAACGTGAATACCGCGATGAACATGGCGAGATAGACCTGCCATGATTCCGGGGCGATACGGATTGTCTTTTCAATCTTCTGCACCGGCGGATTGGCGGTGAAGTCATCAATTCTATTGGTGATTTCGGTCTTCAGGTCGTTGACTTCGGTTGTCAGATTACTTCCTATTTCGCTGACCGTCTGCGTCTGGGTTTCGATGGATGTCTGCATCTCATCGACTTTCTCGGTGACGGCTGACGTTATGGTTGTACCCATATTGTTCAGGTCGTCGGCGGTGGCGCAGTTGAGCTGCGACTCCTTGATTTCGGTACAGGTACCGCTGATGTTGCTGAGGTCTTCAGCGATGTTCTGGAGAATGTTCTCCTGAGAATTTTCAAAATTTTCTTTCATGCTTTTTCGTTTTTGAAATTACAAACTTCTGCCTTTTTTTCTCTTTTGACGGCGTTTCATCTCGTTGATGAACGCCTCTTCTTCCGGGTCGTAGGCAGGTCCGACTTGGAAGATGCCGCCGATTGCAGTGCCGATTCCTTCGGTAAGGTCGGCTCCGGCTTCAAGCACTTTGCTGACTACACTTGGTTCCTGTTTAGGCTGCTGTCGCATCGGTTTCGGTGCCGGCGATGCGGGTTGTGACTGTCGATTCTTGTTCCGGTCGAGAGCCTTGCAGATAGTGTCGTAGGAACATCTGCCGTCTCGGTCAACCTGCGAAGCCTTGAACTTCTGACCATCCTTGATGAAGGATAATCCATCGACTTCGGTAGTGCCGCGTCGGAATTTCTTCCTTACCGTGACACCTTTCTGAGCTAGTTCTCGCTGAAAAGTAGTCCAGTCTTTTGCCGATCTTTTGGCTGCTTGAACGGCGAGATAAATTTCCTGACGGGTCTTCGGTCGTCCTTTCAGACGCTCAGTTTTCACTTGGTCTTTGTTCTCACCGTAGGTCAGACTATACTTCTTTTTCATCTCGTCGCATATCTCGTTGTTGCGGTAGTACTCGAAACTGTCGCTTACGCATTTGCCGTCATTATCCACTCGGTTATAGACGATGTGGCAATGCGGATGCTCTTTATCGAGATGTCGGGCTATGATAAACTGGGTGTTTTTGATGCCCATTTTCTCCATATATTCCAGAGCAAGTTTCACCATAAATTCATCGCTCATTCGCTCCGCATCTTTCGGAGAATAGGACAACGAGATATGTCCGCACCAATGCTTAACCCTGCTGTTGAGATGTCGCTGACACTCAAATCCGTCGATAATATCTTTCGGTGTGTCGGTCAGCAGCCCCTCGGAATAGAGCAGACGTGCCTCTTTGTTTTTCTCTTTCAGCGCGAGGGCATACTCCACGCAGCCGGAAAAACAGCTTCCTTTAGTTATGCCTCCAATCATACGACAGTCGTGTATAAAGAGTTTTTATTTCTTTGCTAAGACCTTTGAGAGACCACTCCACGAGCTTGAACCCCGCTTCGTTGGCCTTCTTCGCAAGCTGGTTCAGATTGTTCGCCATGCTCCCGATCTGACGCAGAATCGCCATGTCATCGGGTGTGGCTACTGCCGTAACCTTGGCGTTGAGCAGAGCGTGGCGCCAGAAGTCGGATAGCTTTCTACCGGATTTTCGACAGTTCTCCTGCACGGTCTGATACTGTTCTTCATTGAGCCTTACACTGACAACGTATGACTTGCCGGACTTCTCGGTTGCTCCCGGAGGAGCCTTCTTTCTTTTTGTGAAAGTCATTGTCTTGGAATTTTGGAATTTGACATTGTGACCATCGGGAACGGACTCTAGCCGCCCGGTAACGGAGGATGCAAGGTCGGAAATGTTTACATTGCCACTACCTTGCTATCCTCCTATTCTTGACAGAATATCCGGATACCGGCGCTGCCGATGGCTTCGCCATTTTCACTGCCGAGGGGCAGTGGTCAGAACGATTTACTGATTAGAGTGAACCAGCCTTCATAGTTGGCGGCGTTATTGTCGAGGTGTTCATTGATGATGTGTTCGACAAAGTTGCTGACGCTGTAACCGGGACCGCCGAAGAATCGGGCAGTGCGCTCGACACGGTCAAACGTGTCATTGCTGATGGCTACCTGATGCTTGTTGTCCTTGCCGAGTTTAATCGGGGCAAAGAAAGCGGTTCGGTAATCTTCAAGTTCGCTCTTGCGCTGCTTGGCGGTGGGACGGGTTGACTTGGGCTGAGCGGTTTCGCTCTGTTCAGCGACGGGCTGAACTTCGGGGTTGGTAGGATTTTCCATAGTTTCAGAGAAAATTGAATTGTTAGACATACCAGTCATTTCGGATGACTGAGGATTTGAGATTTTTGATTGTGCCATTTTATTCAGATTTTAGTGAGCTTTCGCTCGGTTTGTATTCTTCGATGCCTACGAGTTCCAGCTGTAGCGCGTCAACGAGTTGTCGCAATGCCGGATTTCGTTGCATCATTTGTTCAAGGATGCCGTGTGGAGTTTGCTCGGCTATCAGGAAGTCCGCAATGTCGAGACCTTGTTCACGCTGCTCATCGGTAGCCATCTGTTCAAGCGATTCAAACAGAGTTGCCTTTATTCCCGAATCATCGAATAGCGTCAGTTTCTTGCGCCAATCGTCGGTAGCGTTAAGGTCGGGCACAAGCATCACCTCTCTGCCTCGAAGTGCCTTGATTGCCTCGCGGTTGAGACAACTGCACTTGCCGCCTGTGGCGAGCCACAGATATTGCGGGAGGTAATGGGTTGCGAGTATTGCCGTCTTTTCACTCTCCACAATGGCAACCGGTTTGTCGCGGATGTATGGGAGCAGATGCTCACCGAAGAAACATTGGGTTAACTTGAAATCGGGCAATCTTAACACTGAGTGTACCCAGTTGATGTGGGGGAACGGTTCCTGCACACGATGTCCGGTCAATCGGTCATACAGCATAATCTTACCACCACGGACGTTACCGTCAGCCGAGATTTGCCAGAACACCGTGGCACCTTGCCAATGCTTCGATGTGCCTACGCGATACATTTCCATCAACCGCTGTGCTTCTTCACTTCCGATTATCGCCGCCACGAAAGCGAACAGATTGTTTCTGTCGTAGCCACGCATGGTGGCCGCTACCATTGCATCATCAATTCTGTTCATCGGAAGTAACTTTGTTAGTGGAGTAACAAGACAGCTTCTTATACCACCCTTGGCGTACACGACGGAAGAGAGTGTTGAGATTGCGGGTGAGGAACATCTTGAATGTATGGTCTTTCATCCCGAACCGCTCGGCTATACGGATACCGTCGGCGGTTGAAAATTCCTCGGTGAGATGCTCATACACGGTGCGGTGCAGTTCATTCAATTTCTCCTCGCTGATGCAGGTGAGTACGCTGAGCGCATTGCTTCGGAAATATTCAGCCAATTCTATCGCTCCTGCCACGTCGTCATCTTCGATGTATGAGGGGCGCGGCTCTTTATCACTGACAGCCCAGCGAACCAATCGGAGTATAAGGCAGAATCGGAGCACATAGATTTCGAGTTTGCAGAAGAAGCTGACCACATTATCGCTCATCTCGTTGTCGCATAGTGCGGCATTCTCATGTTGCCATTCATAGAGTCTGCGCTTGGCATCCGCAGTGAACCGCATGACAGTGGGAATTGGCTCCTTTTCCTCGTTGACCACACACTCCACCGAAAGAAGTCGGTTGAGTATGCGCTCCCATTCACGGTCGAGATCGTCGCGCACTTCATCCTCGTTCCATCTCGGCTTGCCGTTGCTCTTGGTCATTGCAAAGAGTATGCGGTCTATGAAACCGTTGGCGGCTCTCTCTCCGTTGGCGAGTTCGGTGAGCAGACGTTTTTGGATTGTTCCGACCACCGAGATGAACGGACGCTTGATGAAGATGGAGTTCTGACAATTCTTGCGGTCCGACATTGTTGTGCTGCCGTTGAAAGCCGAAAGCCAGAATTGTTCTTCCGAGCCGGTGTTGTAGCGGGTGAAGTTCTTGAACCATGCCGACAGTTCATCAACCCAAAGGCATAATCCACGAGGATTATGGGAGTGGATGGCACTGAGACCCTCCTGCGTCACGTCCGACACGAGGTAACGCAGACGCTTAGGCTCTTTCGGAAATTCTTCCAGTCCGGCACTGATTCGTTCCTTTCGGCTCATCGCTATAGCCTGCTGATATTCGCAATGCTTTTTCTGAAACTCCTGATTGTTTTTCCAGTCGGCATTGACCAGCGGGCGCATCACGAATGTAAGCGGATGTGATTTGCAATCTCCGGGGCGTCCGACAATCGCGATATACACGATTGCCGATTCTTGCCAGCTGCGTTTCACTTCTACGCGGTGGGTATTGCCGATTGCCACAGATATTGCGGCAATCATAGCCGATGCCGTGTAGTCAATCGGGAAACCGCAGGTGGTGTTGAGTTCGAGGATGATCCGTTGCATCTTGGCGGGGAACACATGTACCGGGAAATCACTATCGGATGTCTTGATGTGATTCATCAGTGCGCTGATTACTGAGTCAGTGGTAATATTCTTTTCCATAGGCTCAGAAGTTATATCCTCCACGGGGACGGCGTTTCATTCCGGCAGTTATAGCCGCCGCAGTTTCAGCGAGAGAGGGTGCGACGGAATGTTTGCGTCCGTTCTCAATCCATGCGTATAGCTCATCCTCATAAAAATAGAGGAGTTTGCCGCGCTTATAGCTCGGAATGGGGTCATTCGGAGCTTTGATGCCGCGGTAGAGACTCGAAAGTGACTTGCCTATTATCTGGCAAGCCTCTTTCGCATACACGAGTCTACGCGAGGGCTTGGACTGTTTGGAGTGGCCGGTGAAACCTGCCTTTTCAAGCAGTTCAAGCACTCGGTCGAGTTTCTCGGAGAGACCGCCTACCACGTGGGGCAGCTGGTCGAAGGTGATTGTGGATGCTTCCATTTTATTATGTGTTTAAGAAGTTATTCTGAAATTGTAACGCAAAGTAAAGTAGTGAGTTAGCGGTTATCAAATTAACCATTCTCACTGCATCAAAATAACCACAAAGCAAGTGTTAACCCACTGAGAGACAATACTAAAAAGACGAAATGTTTTGTGTGGTGAAAATTTGAGGAATGAGGTGATTTTGTGGTGATTTTGGATTATCTCTTCTAATTGTAATTGTGATGACAATAGATAGTGATAAAGTCCGTAAAAAGAGCTAAATTTGCATAATGAAAACATCGTCTAATAATCATACCAATAAGCACTGGCTCGTTTTTGCAAATGCGAAACGATGCAATCATTATGCTTCTTTAGCTGAAACAGGCTTTATAAGTTGGAAAAAAGAGCGAAATAATTTTGCTATTGGTGATATTGTATATGTGTTTAGTTCAGCGGAACGTAGAATTATTTTCAAGACCGTGGTAACCGGCATTGAAGAAAGATCTGACAGTGAATACTGGGTTGAAAGTGCGCCTAATGATATAACTTGGCGATTAGAGGCAATTCAGGAATATAATGGGGATGCCTTGGATGAGGATTTATTGAAGAAACACGGTTTCAAAGGTGGCCGGAGCCTTCAACATCCCATGTGCAATAATCCTGATTTGTTTGAATATATAGAAAATCAGTTTAATATTCAGTCGTGATAATGAAAAAGCGGACAACTCCGGCGATGCGCCATTGTTATCCGCTGAAATGACAGAATAGAGCTATCTTCAGGCTCTGTTAAGTATGTCTAAGTTGATGTTGCCGTAACGTTGGAAATGCTTGAACAGCTTTTCCATCTGGTCGCGGGTATGGATGGGGATTCTTTCTTTTGTGGATTTGCTCTCCCGTAGTTTCTGCTCGATGGTTCGGATCTGTGTGCTCTCAAAAGGCTTCTCGAAAACCTTCTTGACAAAGCGGGCGATGACACCGCCTTGGAGTCTGAGGAATTTGCCGACGTTGTAACCGAGATGTTTCAGGTCTTCTTTTGTCAGATGGTTGCTCCGCAGATTCACCGGCGTGAACGGTGGCATTTCATGAACCGTCCAGATTTTGGCGTTATGGTGCAACTTCTGTAATTCGTCTGCATCAAGATATGGCTGCATCATGTGGGTGATGTACGCACAGAGAAACTCAATCTGTGCCATGCTGAATTTCAGATCCTCCTCTTTGAGTTCCTCGTGGGCGGCATTGCACAGTTCATGCTGTGAGAGAAGCTTCATCTGGAGTTCCGACTGTTCCTTGTCTGATTTCAGAGCCTTGATAGCGGCCTCCAGTTGGTCGGAGTAATAGACATCGCCATCAGCGGAGATATACGCTTCCTCTTCCCACTCCTCAATACGGATATTGCCGTTATCCTCCTTGATGCGTTTTTCTTTCGCCGTCTTCGTGAAACAGCCGATACTGTCGTTGAACTTGGGGTAGGCGCGTACTCGATATATGCCGAGTTCCAGCTCTTTCCTGATATGTTTGGGCTGGAGGCTTACCCATTCATTATAAAGGGCATCAGACTCGGTCACTTCCTCTACTGAATGGCCGCCAATGTAATCCTCGAAATAAGGATATTCGCCGCGAGCCTCTATGCGCTCCTGCAAACTGCTGTATTCACGGATATTATGTTCGAGTTCTACGAACACGACATCATCAACGTCAATAGGTCCTTCATAGACTTTTTTGCCATCTATAAGGATATATTCGGCTTCATCGGTTTCTTTATCCTCAACGATTTCGCCGCCGCTGTAATCTTCCGGATAATCATCGTCGGTAAAATATTGCTCTTCTTCAACAGCCGTATTTTCAACGAGCGCGGAAAAATCCATTTTGCTCTGAGGTTCATCAACAACTGTGACCTCAATTTCTTCTCCGGCAGGTGTGCTCATTATGGCAACTCTCTGCTTTTTACGGTAGATACGGTCAAACAGACTTTCGATTGCCGATTGGAATCCGCAATATAGACCGATTGTGAGGACAAAGAAAACGGCAAAGAGAACATTGCCGGTAAATTCGTCAGTGCCGAAACGGGTTATGGCGGCATGGCGACCAAGTAAAGCCATGATACCGCATCCGGCAATCACGGCACTCCATATAAAAATTTTGTCCCGGGTAGGGGGAGCGTAGCTCCTCAAGCGCTGGGGCGTTTCCTTCATAAACAAATAGTGGATTAAAGATTTTTACGTCTTTATAGACAATTTAACCCACTGTTTTGTTCGTTCAGGTAAGGCCATAATTTAATCGTATTGAATGCGGAGATATTCCGCTATATCAATTTTTGCCTGGGCTATATCTGGATTTGAGAGTATAGGAATCAATGTATCAACCTCTTCAATGGGACGGTTCCACCATTGTAGACGCTCCAACAGGTCTATCATTTCATCGTCAAATCTGCGGCGTATGACTTTTGCCGGATTGCCCACGGCTATCGAATATTGAGGAATGTCGGAGGCAACCGTGGCATTTGTGCCGATTATGGCTCCGTCGCCAATATGCACGCCGGGCATGATTGTCACATTTTGCCCGATCCACACATCATTGCCGATGACTGTGTCACCTTTGAGCGGCAATTCATCCATTACCGGAGCAATCGCACCTCCCCAATCTCCTCCCATTATGTAGAAAGGATAGGTGGTGGCGCAATCCATCCGATGATTGGCGCCGTTCATAATAAAAGTAACTCCCTTAGCAATGGCGCAAAAGTTACCGATTATCAGCCTATCACCGATGAACTCATAGAAATGTGTAACGTGTTCCTCAAATCTGTCGGCTCCGTCTATATCATCGTAATATGTATAATCTCCGATAATGATTCTCGGATTCTTCACCACATTTTTTATGTAGCAAATGCTCGGAATCGCAGGATTTGGAAATGCTTTGTCTTTGTCAGGATATATTTTCAAGATTATAGAAATCTTTGCGAAGAAGGATGTATTATATAGAGAGCTTCAAATTCGGCATAATGGCATCTATCATGTGCTGGGGAACTTCACATTCCCTTGCCAAGAGAGGCCAGCGTGAAGACACTTCGGCAATACGGTCAATTATTTCAATAGCTTCCTTTATATTGTTGTGTCTCGCAAATTCCAAAAGGTCTTGGCGGGTGATGTCGTCAAACTTTCCGTTTATTGACATCTGGTGCTGTGCTGTCCATCCACCCTTCGGATTATAGGCAAATCCCATGTCGTATGCCGGCGAAAGAGTCCATTTCCCTTGTCTGTCCATAAGGAAGGATATGTTTTTTGTGTGGTCATCCTGATTGCGGATTACAACATTGAATACCATGCGACGATACATTTCCTGCGCCTGTGAGTATGGCAGTCTCAATGCTCTCATCACGTTGAACGCCTGCTCGTAAGAGTATGAACGGGGATTGCGGTAGTCATAGTGCGCTATGCCGCAGAGGGTCTGCATGTGGATTTTCTCACCATTCCGGCGGTCAAAACGCTTGGTGAGAAAATGGGCGCGTCCATTCTCCTCAATCAGACTGCTATCAGACATTTCTATGCCGCATTCCTTTACAAGCCGATAGAAAGAGTATTCCAGTCGGCCGAAATTCTGAGTTTCCCTGAATCCGGCTTCAGCGGTTACACCGTCGAGTTTTATCAGATAATAGTCAAAGCCTTCCGGAGCTTCAATCTGTCCTGAACGAACTTCCCCGGTCGATGGATTGTAGGCTATGATGGCTTTCGCTCTCTGTCCTCCGGCAGAGGTACCAAGTCGCACTATTTCGGCTATTGCCGCCTTCTTGTCCTCTTCAAGATTAGCACCAAATTCTTCCTTTTCCGACAGTGCTTCGCTTGCCACTTCAACAAGGGAATCAAGTTCTATTCTGACATCGGGACCATAGGGCGCATCCATGGCCGGTTCAAACTCCAACGCTCCCATACAGCGTTTCCCAAGAAAACATAACGTCTCCACAGCGTTCCCGCTGCTACGCCCGGTCAGCGCAAGCCAGCGGTCGAACAATGCTCGTCCGTAAGTATCGGGCAATGAATCGGCAAGCATACCGGGAAGCCCCTTGAACGTCTCACGACCTATCTCGGAGAATGAATATATCCTTCCCTGACGTACAGGCATTAGAATCGGCGAGGGTTCAAGACCTTTGCCTATG
>HF985576.1:6302-8276 GCA_000431215.1 Prevotella sp. CAG:1031 | reverse complement strand
GTGCCGAAGGCACGTCCCTACGCCCGAGCGATTTCTGTCATAGATGAGCTTCTACGCTCGCCGCCCATTCTAAATTTTAAATTCTAAATTCTAAATTTCATCGGAATTTCTTCCGATGCGACGGTCCGCTGATCTCGATGAAATTGAACATCTCCTTGCAGCGGTCGTAGATGCGCGCCCCGTAGGCGCTGCCGATCTGATGTTCGCTGAGATTGGTCGTGACGTGGGTGAAACTGTCGTGGCGGTTGTCGTAGCGCCGTTGCAGAATATACTGGAACACATTCTCCGAAGTGCCGTAATAGCCCGTCGGAATCGTCTCGCTGCCGAGCTCGTCGAAAGCCTGGCGCGGGCTGTCGATGAACGTCTCGATCCCCGCGAATCCGCGCTGCTGGAACTCGGCGCAGACGGTCACAGCGTTCGACGTGCGGAAAGAGTAGGGCGAGCGGTAGCCCCGGCTGTCGGCCGTGCGGCGCCATGGCAGGCGTCCGCAGAAACGGCGCACGATCTCGAGCAGCGTCGACTTTCCGCTCCCGATGCTTCCCCAGAGCCAGAGGCCGCGCCCGGGGTCGTGGCGCCCCGTCGGGTCGGCGATACACCATCGGAACAGGTCGGCGATCTGCGCCCTGTTGAAGTCGCTGATCTGGAACCCGGCCGTGACCGAGCGCGCATCGGCCACGAAAAGATGCTTCAGACCGTTGATGTCATTCTTCGATAAGCCCGCAGGCAGGCACGATTTTGCCGTTGAGCCAGCGGTTTTCGCCGGTAAGGTCGTTTCGAGCAGTCGGGTGAGAGTTGTTGCCATTGTTATTCTGTTTTTTATCGCGTTGTTCCTGATAATAGATCCAGCGGTTGGCCTCGCTGCGCCAGTCGGCCACCGGCCGCCCGTATTTGTTGATCCAGCCCGAAGCTGCGAACGTGTCGTAGAAGAGGCGTGCGGCCGACTCCCAGTCGCGCAGACGGCGCGGAGCGTTCTGAGCGCGGAAATGGCCGGTGACCTCGGCCGCGGTCGGCTGGGAGTTCTCAGAGCTCTTGGAGTTCTCGGAGTTCTCAGAGTTCTCTGAGATCAGAAGAAAAGGCCTGTCGGCCTCCTTGCGGCGGCGCGCAATCGAGAAATAGCGGCGCTGGATTCCGCGCGAGGTCAGAACCCCCTCCTTCTCGAAGAGCCCGCGGTCGAAGAACCCCCATTTCAGAAGGCTCCCGATGATGGCGTCGAGCTTCTCGCCCGACAGGCCGCCGTTCTCAAGGAGCATCTTGTAGCGCACGGCCTCGGTCCATTTCAGCCAGTAGCCGTTGCGGTAGATGGCCACCAGCAGCTTGAGGGCTACAATCCAGCCGATGTCGCCATGCTCCCCGGCGACACAGACGATCTTCTCGTCGCAGAAGAAATCAGTGTCGAAAGGGAAATAATCGAGTCCGTTTTTCGAGGGTCGTGCCATGAGGTGGAGGTGGTTGTGGTTGATTTTTCAGCAAAGTTACCTCATGGCGCCCCCTTTGAGGCGGGATTACGCATTATCTTCCGTGTCAGAGCTCTGGAGGGTAAGCTCTTAGGCCAGGTCTTGCGCTTGAAATATCAGGCTTCGAAAAAAAATTTTCATATCCCCCGCCTCATCATCCGCCACACTCCCTCCCTGTGCCCTGCCTCTGATGATGAAACACAGAACAGAAACAGTTTTCTTTGATTTATTTTTCTTTCCTTTACTTTACTTTGCGGGGTTATTGCCGACAGAAACCCGGTTATTGCCGTCAATAACCCGTCAATAATCCCTATTTGCAGCGCGGAAAGAGAATCCGGGCGAGTTGGGCGGCGCCGCGTCCGCCGCTGCGGCGCAGCAGGGCGTAGGCCGCGCGGAGCCTGAGGCGTCCGCCGCGCGCCTCGTCGAGAGTCTGTCGCCGCAGTTTGCGGGCATCGGTCAGCGCCCCTTCGGCGGCGAAGATGGCGGCGAGGCTCATGCGCCGCATGTCGAGCAGCGGCAG
>HF985576.1:0-6284 GCA_000431215.1 Prevotella sp. CAG:1031 | reverse complement strand
CGGCAGCAGGTCGGCGCGCCCGGCGGCGTTGACGTCGGCGCGGCAGAGGTCGATAGTGTCGGCCCATTTGCGCGGGCTTGAGCTGAAATCAGTGCCCGTTATCGAATCGCCGTGGACATGCTGGACAACCGACTCTCCCCGTATTTCGGCAAGGCGCGGCTTCCCCAGGAGAAGGCGCAGGCCCATCTCCCAGTCGTCCCATCCGACGGCGCGCGGGTCCCAGCCGCCGTGGCGGCGGTAGAACTCGCTCCTGACGATATAGCGCTGGGTCGAGAGCGTCGAGTGGAATATGTGGTTGAACAGCGGCCGGCGGGCGGTGAAGAACTTGCGTGTGTCGCGGCCGTCGGGAGTGCGCATCAGAACTCCGCGCCCTATGATTTCGGCTTCGGGCGAGGCCTCGGCGGCCGCGCGGAAGTCGGCGATGTGGTCGGGGAGCATCTCGTCGTCGCTGTCGAAAAACATCAGCCAGGGGGTCGTGGCCAGAGCGGCGCCGGCGTTGCGGGCGCGGGTGGCGCCGGCGCGCGGCTCGTCGGCGACGGTGACGTCGAGGTCGGTCTGACTGTCGGCCCACCGGGCCATGACCTCGCGCGTCGAGTCGCGCGAGCCGTTGTCGACAAGGACAACGCGGAAGTTCCTATACGACTGCGCCCCGACCGAGGCCAGGGTGCGTCGCAGTAGTGTGGCGCGGTTGCGCGCCGGAATTATGACTGTCAGAAAAGGCTCTGACGGGTTCATTTTGCCTTGCGGCCTTTCTCGTAGCGGGCGTTGAGGCCGTCGATAACCTCCTTGGTTATGTCGAGAGCCGGGTTGAAATAGACTCCGGCGGCCTTGAAGAGGATGGCGTCGTAGCCTTTTTCCTTATTGTAGTCTTTGATGAAAGCCTCGATCGAGTCGTTGAGCTCGATCTGGCGCTGGGCAATCTCCTGCTGGGCGCGGGCCTGCATGTTGTCGAGCATGGCGGCTGCCTCCTGCTGCTTCTTGTTGAAGGCGTTGACGTCGGCCTCGTAGCTCTCCTGGCTCAGATAGCCGTTGCGCTTCGTCTTGGCCTCGATATTGGCGCCCATCTTCTGGAGCTCGTTGCCGCGGGCCTGGCGGGCGTTGTCGATTTTGCTCAGCGACGAGAGGGTGAGCTGCTGGAAGTCTTTGGCAAGCTGATAGTTGGCGGTGACTGAGTCGCCGTCGATATAGCGGATGTTGAGCGATGTCGGTGTGCCTTTGTCGGCGGTTTTCTCGGTCTTGTCCTTAATGTCTTTCGAAGGGGCGCCCTGATTGTTGGGGGTGCCGCACGAGGCCATGACTCCAAGCGAGAGGGTCAGGGCGAAAACTTTAGCTGATACGGCTAATCTGTTCATCAGTGAAGAATGATAGTTTTTTAGAATGTTGCAGCCTGTTAATGTGCTGAAATACGGTCTTTTGCCGGCGAAGCGGCGGCTCTCTGCCGTTGTTTCGCGGTGCAAATATACTGAAATGACGCGGATTTTTTTGGCTGTTACCATTTTTATTTTGTACCTTAGGGGTGCAAAACGATATATTTTAACATTGTTTGACAATCTAACCTTATAAACCAAATAGAACACCTATGACCGTCAAAGACCTTCAGCCTAAACAGGTTTTCGAGATTTTCGATGAAATTACAAAAGTGCCCCGTCCTTCGAAAAAGGAGGGCAAAATCCGCCAGTACCTCGCCGACTTCGCCCAGAAGCACGGCATCGAGTATAAGACCGACGCCGTCGGCAACGTGCTGATGAGCGTTCCCGCAACCCCCGGCTATGAGAACGCCGAGCGCGTTATCCTCCAGGGCCACATGGACATGGTCTGCGAGTCGAACCATAAAGGCTTCGATTTCGAGAACACCCCCATCACAACCATCGTCGACGGCGAATGGGTCAGAGCCGACGGAACCACCCTCGGCGCCGACAACGGAATCGGAGTAGCCGCTTCGCTGGCCGCCCTGATCGACAAGGACTATATCCACGGCCCCGTCGACGCCCTCTTCACCGTCGATGAGGAAACCGGAATGACCGGCGCCAACAATATCGGCGACGGAATGATCCGCGGAAAAATCCTGCTCAACCTCGACAGCGAAGACGACGCCGAGATCTTCATCGGCTGTGCCGGCGGCGTCGACACAACGGCCGTCTTCACCTACAACCGCTCCTACGCCCCCAAAGACTTCCTCTATTTCCGCATCTCGGTCGAGAAAGGCCAGGGCGGCCACTCGGGCGGCGACATCCATCTCGGCCGCGCCAACGCCAACAAGCTCATCGCCCGCTTCCTCTTCGGCCTGATGAAGAAATATGAGATCAGCGTCAGCGAATTCGACGGCGGCAACCTCCGCAACGCCATTCCGCGCGCAGCCCACGCCGTTGTCGGCATCCACACCTCCAAGAAAGAGCTCGTCCGCACGGCACTCAACGAATATGCCGCCCAGATCAAAGCCGAATACGGCGACCTCGAGCCCACCCTCGAAATCGACATGGAAAGCGTCGACACCCCCGACTTCTGTATCGACAGCGACACCTCGCGCCGCCTCATCGAAGCCCTCTACGGTGCCCCCCACGGCGTTATCTCGATGAGCCGCGACCTCGAAGGCATCGTCGAGACCTCGACAAACCTCGCAGCCGTCAAGATGCAGCCCGACAACAAGATTCTCATCACAACCTCGCAGCGCTCGAGCGTCGAGTCGCGCAAATGGGACATCGCCAACCAGGTCGAGGCCGTCTTCGCCCTCGCCGGAGCCGAAGTCAGCCACGGCGACGGCTATCCCGGATGGACACCCGACAAGAACTCGCCCATCATGGCCATGGCCCGCGACGCCTATAAGGAGCTCTACGGTATCGACCCGAAGATCACCGCTATCCACGCCGGTCTCGAATGCGGCCTCTTCCTGACCAAATTCCCCGGCCTCGACATGGTATCGTTCGGCCCGACACTGCGCGACGTCCACTCGCCCAGCGAAATGATGCACATCCCGGCAGTCGACCGTTTCTGGAACCAGCTTAAGCTGACCCTGACGAAAGTCGCCGAGAAAACCAGATAATTCAGAACTCTCAGCGGGGGACGCCGGTGTGATGCCGGGCGTCCCCCGCCTCGTATTCGTCCGACCCATTAATTCTGATGTCATGAAAAAGATCCTTTTGACACTGTCGCTCGCTGCCGTGGCCTCATGTCTGGGCGCCTCGCAGCCCGCCGGCCCCCCTGCCGAAGCCGAAGAGGCCCGGGCCGCAGGCGAAACCGCCGACGCCGAAGAAGCGTCGATGACACTGACCGACGACGACTACCGCGAGGTCGCCGAACATCTCGGCTGCGAAATCGCCGCCATAAAGGCCGTCGTCGAGATCGAAGCCGGACGAACCCATGAGGGATTCTCGGCCCCCGGCCGTCCCCTTGTCAACTTCGACCTCGGCATGTTCCGCCGCAATGCCGCCAAAAAAGGGGTCAGCCTGTCGAAATACTACCGCACCCATCCCCAGGTCTTCAACCGCAGCCGCCGTTCGAGCCAGGCCTCGGTCTTCAGCCGCCTGACGGCCGCCCGCTCGATCCACGACGCCTCGGCCATCGAGTCGACCTACTGGGGAATGTTCCAGATCGGCGGATTCAACTGGAGGAAATGCGGATGCGCCAGCGCCGGGGAATTTGCCGAGCGTATGAGCCGCAGCGAGCGCGACCAGCTCGACCTCTTCGCCGAATTCGTCAAATCGACAGGTCTTGTCAAACATCTGCGCTCCAAAAACTGGCGCGCCTTCGCCCGCGGCTACAACGGCCCCTCCTACGCTGCCCGCAACTACCACAACCGCATGGCGGCAAGCTACGCCCGCCACAAAAAAGCCGGCGACTGATCAGTAGCGCCCCCAAATAAGCGCCGTCAAAATTTTTGAACAGGCCGCCAAATTTATTGGCGGCAAATGTCAGTGTCGCCAGAGGCGGCGCAGCGCCCTGCCCGAAACAACAACCGAAGCAGCGGCCGCGGCCCAGTTCAGAGGCTCCAGCGCCGGCCAGGCTATTTCGGTCAGAGCCATCAGAGAGCCCGTGGCGAGGCACGCCCCCGTCAGCCACCAGACGCTCCGGTTGATTCTCAGACCGTAGCGGCGCAGGTAGATGACGGCCACTATGGCCAGATAAACGGCATACCAGACCGTATAGGAGATTCCGAGCCCCGTCAGGCCCCCCAGACGGTAGCCCGCGATGTTCAGCCCGAGGCATACCAGCGCGCTGCTGACCTCGCTGACCAGATAGAGCAGTCCGTCGCCACGGGCGAGGATGGTGAACGCTATGCACCACGACAGGCCGCGCAGCGTGACGCCGATTATGCCCGCCGAAATCATCGGCACTATCGGAAGGAACGCCTCGGTATAGAGCAGCCTGACCAGCAGCGGCCCCGCGATGATGAACAGCGTCGTCAGCGGCAGTATCAGCCACAGAATCAGCATCGACTCGTGGTTGACGAAGACCTCGACGCGCCGCCTGCGGTCGGCCGCCATCGACAGCCGCGGAAAATACTCGACGCCGATGGCCGCGAATATCAGCCCCGCATAGCGGTTGAACAGGTTGAACCCGGCCTGATAGAATCCGGCCTCGTCGACCGAGGCCGTTGTGCTGAGCCACGACGCGAACAGATAGTTGACACAGTAGCTCGTAGCCTGCGACAGCGTTATGTAGGCCCCGAGGATTATGAATCCGCGGCCGAGGCTGAGAGTCTGTCGCCACCCGAGCGGCTCGTCGGAGCGCAGCCGGGGCATCGCCATGGCTGTCGGCACGAGCATAGCCGCCGAGAATATCAGAATCGCCGGCACAATGCTGTCGACCCTGAAGAAATAGAACAGCGGAGCCGACAGGGCAACCCCCGCCGCCGTCCCCCACATCGACGCGCGCGCCATGCGGCGGTATTCCTTGAGGCCCTGCATTATGCTCGAGCGTATCGACGTCAGCGAGTTCATCATGACAGCGGCCGCCAGCGCTATGAACGCCCAGGCGTGGCTGTCGTCGCCGAAAGAATGGCGGCTGAACACCGGAGCCATTGCCGCTATGGCGACAGCGCCGACAGCCCCCAGCACCCATCCCCACCGCAGCGCGGCGCGCGCCATCAGATTCTTCATCCCCTCAGGAGCGGCGGCGATATCGCGGACGGCGCTTGCGGCGATGCCGAGCATGGCCACGGTGACAACGAGGTCGATAGCCGAGTTGTAGATGCTGAACAGTCCCACGCCGGCCGCGCCGATCCAGAGGGCCACGAGCTTAGTGCGCACGACGCCGCAGAGAAGCACGAGCCCCTGAACGCTTCCGAACAGCCCCATAGTCTTTATTATGCGGGCCGACATCCCCTGTCTCTTTACCGTTTCCATGGCCGCGATATGAAGAATGATTCGGCATAGCCGCGCGAAAGCTCCCTCAGGCCTGCGAGGAAGGCCGCCCGGCCGGCGCGGCTGTCGCGCCAGGCCTTCAGCGGAATGCGCAGCGGCCCGCTCAGAGGGTATCTTATACCGATATAGACGCCCATCGCCCTGATAACCAGCGGGTCGGCGATGTGCCGCAGCCCTGTCGACAGCTCGGGGTGGCGGCACACTGTCAGCGGCTCGTAGCGCCCGCGCAGCCCGAGCCTGACGAGGGTGTGGTAATACATGTCGTCTTCGGCCGCATTGTAGCGGCCGCTCTTGAGGCCGAAACGCTCGTCGAACCTGACCCGCCCCGCTGTCGTCCGCCTGACGGCAAGCTCATAGCTCGTCGGGTTCGCCATCTTCGGAAAGCGGCCGCAGATGTCGGTCGGCGCGGCGGTCGGGTGGGGCGAGGCCCCCGCGGCCGCGCAGTCAAACCTCAGGAAGTCGAGGTCGGGGCGCGACTCGAAAATGCGGCGCACGGCGTTGAGCGCGTCGGGGCTGTAGATGAGGTCGTCGTCGGTCGGCAGAACAATGTCGGCCGTCGAATGGGCAAGGGCATTGTTGCGGTTGCGGCTCAGCCCCGCGCCGTCGAGCCTGACGAGCCTGACATCGCGGCGCCGCGCTATCGCGGCCGGAACGCTCCCCCCTCCGTTCTGCCACGATATGACATAGCCGATCCCTTCCGCCTCGGGCAGAAGCATGGCCGACGCGCGGACGATGCCGTCGTCGCCGTAGGTCGCTATGGCAAGCTCGAGAGTCAGCATCGTCCGAGGCATTTGGTCCAGAACTCTACGGCGCGCCGCCCGACGACGTCGCTGCCGTTATGTTTCTCTACAAAGGCGCGTCCCTGCCGGCCGCGCGCGTCGAGAAGGTCGGGGCGCGTGGCCGCCTCGTCGAGAGTGGCCACAA
>HF985575.1:49253-51131 GCA_000431215.1 Prevotella sp. CAG:1031 | reverse complement strand
AAGGAAGAAAAGATAGGATAAGCGTTAAGAAATTATAAAGATATGGGGAAGAAAACTATTAAAGTACACCTTTTCTTTGTATTCGTCATTCAGTACACATTTAGTACGCCCTATAAAAGCAGAAAACCCTGATAATCAGGTGATTATCAGGGTTTATTCGTACCCGGACCCGGGCTCGAACCGGGATGGGTTGCCCCAACGGTGTTTGAGACCGTCGCGTCTACCGATTCCGCCATCCGGGCGTCGATGCGGCAAAGGTAATGATTTTTTTCGGCCTGTGCAACTTCAGAGCGCCAGTCGCTCTTTGACAATTCCGTGGCGATATGCGAAAAGCAGCTCACGCAATTCGTTGATCTGGGCCTGAAGTTCGGCGCCTTTGTCGGTGTCGCGCACCCTCACGCGGTTGTTGCTCATCTCGACGAGCTGGGTGGTGGAGACGATGTCGGTTCCGAGCCTGATAGCCTCTTCGGTCGAGCTGAACGGGTTGTGCTGGACGAGCACGAATCCGCGCGAGTGGTAAACGAGTGTATATCCGGCTATGCCTGTCGTGTTGTGGTAGGCTTTGGCGAAGCCGCCGTCGATAACCATCAGGCGTCCGTCGGCCTTGACGGGCTGCTCCCCCTTGCCCACTTTCACGGGCACGTGGCCGTTGATGATATGGCGGTGGGGGCCGGTGACGCCGAAAGCGTCGAGAATGGTGTCACACACTTCGACCTTGTCGCGCAACTTGTAGTAGTTCCCTTTCTCTTCGTTATGGGTCGATTTGTCGGCTATGAAATACCGCTCGAAGGTTGTCATGGCCGATTTGTCGAACAGAGGCGAATCGGGGCCGCACCAGAGATACCAGTAGTAGTCGCGGGCATAGTCGAGCACCTCAGCCGGCGTATCGCGGTTGAAAGCGGCACGCATCAGCATTCCTATATTGTGGAGCAGATCGCGACCGGAGAATTTCTTGCCCATTACTTCGACCTCCTTCAGGCTTCCGTCGTCGTTGAGCGGCACCGAGGCGTGGAACATGAGGTTCGAATTGACAATCGAATACATGCAGCCGTGCGAGAAGAAGATTCCGATATGCCGCTGAAGCTTGTCGCTGATGCGGAACGAATGGTGGAGCTTGTCGACGAGCGTCTTCTCTTCGGGAGTCAGGCGATAGGGGTCGGCGGGATCGATCGTCGGGAAGCGGCGGTCGAGCATCTCGTAGATCTTGCCGCCAAGGTCTACGGTCGAGAAATCGGCGCTTAGTTTGTCGAGCAGTTTGCGCGGCTCCATCTTCCAGGCCGGATATTTGTCGATGAGGGCGCCTTCGAGCTTGAACTGGATTACGGCCATGGCCTTGTGCATCTTCGCGAGCAGATCGCGGTTGATGCCTTCGGCGGGGCTTCCCGGCTCGATTTTGGGTGCGAATACCGTGCAGGGATCGTCGCCATAGGTTTCCATGGCGAACGTGACGAGCGGCACGAGATTGATTCCGTAGCCGTCTTCGAGAGTCTCCATGTTGCCGTAGCGCAGCGCTATCCTCAGGACATTGGCGATGCAGGCATCGTTGCCGGCGGCCGCGCCCATCCAGAGGGCGTCGTGGTTGCCCCACTGGATATCGAAATTCTTGTATTGTGCAAGCGTGTCCATTATCAGATGAGCGCCGGGGCCGCGGTCATAGATGTCGCCCAGAATGTGGAGCTGGTCGATGGCCAGACGCTGTATGACATTACTGATGGCTACGATGAACGGCCCGGCCTGACCGGTAGAGATTATCGTCTCTACGACGCGGTTATAGTAGAGCTGCTTGCTTTCGCCCGAGGGAGCCTCATGGAGAAGTTCCTCGATTATATAGGCGAACTCGCGCGGGAGCGCCTTGCGCACTTTCGAGCGCGTATATTT
>HF985575.1:826-49152 GCA_000431215.1 Prevotella sp. CAG:1031 | reverse complement strand
TCCGAGCGTATAATCTCGAGTTTCTGCTCGGGATAATAGATCAGCGAGCAGAGCTGTGCGAGATCGGTATCCCGCATGCTGTTACCGTAGATCTCGCGCACCTTGCGCTTGATATTTCCCGAGGCATTGCGGAGAATATGGCTGAAAGCCTCATCCTCGCCGTGGAGGTCGGCCACGAAATGCTCCGTGCCCTTCGGCAGGTTCAGGATAGCTTCGAGATTGATAATCTCAGTGCTCGCAGCCGATACATTCGGGAACGACTGTGAAAGGAGTTCAAGAACGCGCCTGTCTTTTTCTATCTGTCGGTGAGTGAATTTTTCGTGACTCATTATGCTTTCGTGTTTGTATGCCGCTGCAAACATAACAAAAAGAAAGCAAACCAGCAAAACCTCGTCGGCTTCCGTGTCAGAAGTGGTAGCCGCCGGTGACCTGAAATCCGATATTGTGGACGTTGGGGGTCTTGACGCCGTTGAAGAGGTGGGCCTGATTCTTGAAACCTATCTGGGTTCGGACGCCGATGCTGAAACGGCGCGACACGAGCAGCGACGTTGCCAGATGGAGGCCTATGTCGCCGCGATAGCTCGAGCAGATGAAGGCGTCGGGAGAATTATAATAGGGTGATCTCGACGAGGTCGTGACCGTTATCAGCTGACCGAGCTCGTTGACGTGGGCGCTATACATTGTCGTTTTCTGTCGTCCGCCCAGCCCGTAGGTATAGTAGGCTCCGCCGTCGATTATCCATCTTACATTGCCGCCGAGATTGAACTTGAGGCGTATGAAAACCGGAAAATTGGCCGTGAAGAAGTGGTTGCGGATGAAAGTGTTCGTTATAGAGGTGGCTTCATTGTCGGCCACGGCGAGCGTCATCTTATAGTAATTGAGCAGGGCGTTGACCTCGCATCCCAGGCCGATGAAATCGTTGAAATTCAGCGATGCGCCGAAGCCTATGCCATAGCTCGGGCCCATATTGACACTCAGTTCGCTTATCGACGGAAAACACGATGCGAAATTCTGGGTCACAAGCGTTCCGCCTACGAGAGCGTGGACGTCAACGTCGATGAAGCGGGCGGCGCGGCCTGTCGAGACGAGCGGAGTTGAGGCCATGGCCGTCAGCAGCAAGGTTGAGAAAAGCGCAAGAAAGAAACGTCGCATAAGTCTGAGATAATTTTTCGCCCCAAAGTTAGCGAAAAAAAGCGAATTAGAGCATGAACCTTAAGGACATTAAGGTCCTTAAAGTCCTTAAAGAGCGCGGGCGCCCGGCCTGACGGCCGTGGCGCCCACGCGAGGTTCTGCTGAAGGAGTTTAGTCGCTGAATTTGGCTTTCTCGAACTCGCGGTTGAGGCGGGCGATATTGCTCAGCGATATATTCTTGGGGCACTCGGCGGCGCAGGCTCCGGTATTGGTGCAGTTACCGAATCCGAGTTCGTCCATCTTCTTGACCATTGCGCGGGCACGGCGCTTGCGCTCAACCTGGCCCTGGGGCAGCAGTGCGAACTGGCTGACCTTAGCGCTGACGAAGAGCATTGCCGAACCGTTCTTGCAGGCAGCCACACAGGCGCCGCAACCGATGCAGGTAGCCGAGTCCATAGCCTCGTCGGCAACCTCTTTCGAGATGGCGATAGCGTTGGCATCCTGGGCGCCGCCGCAGTTGAACGACACATAGCCGCCGGCCTGCTGGATCTGGTCGAAGGCATTGCGGTTGACCATAAGGTCGCGCACAACGGGGAAGGCGGCCGAGCGCCACGGCTCGATAGTGATTGTGTCGCCGTCGTTGAACTTGCGCATGTGGAGCTGACAGGTCGTGATGCCCTGCACAGGGCCGTGGGGATGACCGTTGATATAGAGCGAGCACATGCCGCAGATTCCCTCGCGGCAGTCGCTGTCGAACACAACGGGCTCTTCGCCCTTTTCGACGAGCTGCTGGTTGAGCATATCGAGCATTTCGAGGAACGACGAGCCGGTGCTGACGTTCTCGACGCGATAAGTGGCGAAGCGGCCTTTATCTTTGGGACCACGCTGACGCCAGATTTTCAGATTTACGCTGATGAGATGTTCCATTGTTCTTTTTGGTAGAATATTGGGTTAGACTATCGTTGACGTGCGTTGCCGTCCCCAAAGTGGGACGGCGGCGCGTCGCGTGGTGTTGTCAGGATTTGTAGTTACGGGTCTGAACCTGGATTGCCTCGTATTTGAGGGGTTCTTTGAGCAGGATAGGCTTCTCGTTGTCGCCGGTGTATTTCCAGCAGGCTACATACATGTAGTCTTTATCGTTACGCTGGGCTTCGCCGTCGGCTGTCTGATATTCTTCGCGGAAGTGTGCGCCGCAGCTTTCGTTGCGGTTCAGGGCGTCGATAGCCATCATGCGGGCCATGACAAGGAAGTCTTCGAGGCGAAGGGCTTTCTCAAGCTCGAGGTTGAGATCGTCGGCGCTGCCGACGATGCGCAGGTCGGTGTAGAATTCCTTGCGCACTTTCTCGAGTTCGTCGAGAGCCTTGACGAGGTTGGGAAGATTACGGCCCATGCCGACGAGATCCCACATGATATGGCCCAGACGCTTGTGGATCTGGTCGGGCGATTTGGTTCCCTTGATGGCCATGAGGCGGTCGATGCGCGAGCGCACCTCTTTCTCGACCTTGTCGAACTCGGGATGATCGGTGCCCGGATGTTTGACCTTGATCTGGTCGCTCAGATAGTTCTGCATGGTGTAGGGGATCACGAAGTAGCCGTCGGCCAGACCCTGCATGAGGGCGCTGGCGCCGAGGCGGTTTGCGCCGTGGTCCGAGAAGTTGCATTCGCCGATGGCGAAGAGACCCTTGATAGATGTCTGCAGCTCGTAGTCGACCCAGATTCCGCCCATGGTGTAGTGGCTTGCGGGGAAGATCATCATGGGGGTGTGGTAAGGATTGTCGTCGCTGATCATCTGATACATGTCGAAGAGGTTGCCGTAGCGGTCGCGGACAACGTCTTCGCCGAGGCGCTCGATAGCATATTTGAAGTCGAGATAGACGGCATTGCCGGTTCCCACGCCGTAGCCGGCGTCGCAGCGCTCCTTGGCGGCGCGGCTGGCGATGTCGCGCGGGCAGAGGTTACCGAAAGCCGGGTAGCGGCGCTCGAGATAGAAGTCGCGATCCTCGTCGGGGATGTCGGTCGGTTTCTTCTTGCCGGCGCGGATAGCTTCGGCATCTTCTTTCTTCTTCGGAACCCAGATGCGGCCGTCGTTGCGGAGCGATTCGCTCATGAGGGTCAGCTTCGACTGATCTTCGCCGTGGACGGGAATACAGGTCGGGTGGATCTGGGTGAACGACAGGTTGGCCAGATATGCGCCGCGACGGAAAGCCTGAATGGCGGCCGAGCCGTTGCAGCCCATGGCGTTTGTCGAGAGGAAGAAGGTGCGGCCGTAACCGCCGGTTGCCAGAACAACGGCGTGGGCGGCGTAACGCTCAAGCTCGCCGGTGATGAGGTTGCGCACGATGATGCCGCGGGCGCGGCCGTCGATGATGACGAGGTCGAGCATCTCGCGGCGGTTGAACGAGCGCACGGTGCCCTTCTTGATCTGGCGGTTCAGCGAGCCGTAAGCGCCGAGAAGGAGCTGCTGGCCGGTCTGACCTTTGGCATAGAAGGTACGGCTTACCTGGGCGCCGCCGAACGAACGGTTGGCGAGAAGGCCGCCGTATTCGCGGGCGAAGGGAACACCCTGGGCGACACACTGGTCGATGATGTTGTTCGACACCTCGGCCAGACGGTAGACGTTGGCCTCGCGCGAGCGGAAGTCACCGCCCTTGACCGTGTCGTAGAACAGACGGTAAACCGAGTCGCCGTCGTTCTGATAGTCTTTGGCGGCGTTGATACCGCCCTGTGCTGCGATAGAGTGGGCGCGGCGCGGGCTGTCCTGGATGCAGAAGTTATAGACGTTGAAGCCAAGTTCGCCCAGAGTCGACGCTGCCGATGCGCCGGCAAGGCCGGTGCCGACTACGATGATGTCGAGGTTGCGCTTGTTGGCGGGATTGACAAGTTTCTGATGGGCCTTGTAGTTGGTCCACTTTTCGGCCAGAGGGCCTTCGGGGATCTTCGAATCAATCTGATATTCAGGAAGCTTCGACGATTCGATGTCGGCGTAGTCCTTCATGATCGGGGTAGAGTCAATCATACCCTCGAGATTCTTATGTTCAGCCATAATAATTGGTCGGTTTTAACGAATTAATGAAAAATACGGGGGTAATAATCAGTCCTCGACGTTGATTTCGGTCTCTTCCTCTATGGCAACGATGCCGGCGGCGTCGTCAGCTGCGACAGGATTGTCGCCCGAATAACATCCGGGAAGTTCGGCGTTGAACTCTTCATATTGCTCCTGAAGAGCGGGATTGGTTACATAGTAGTTGCTGTGGGCATTGACGGTGAAGACGATAGCCTGTGCAATGAAGAGAAGAACAACGATCGAAGTCCACCATGCACAGATCTTCTTCAGACGGTTCATCCAGATTTTGTTGTTGAAGCCGACCGACTGGAACATCGACCAGAAACCGTGGTTCATGTGGAACCAGAGAGCTATGAAACCGATAATGTAGACAATCGGAGTCCAGACCTGCTCGAATGCGATCTGAATGAACATCGTTCCGGCAACGGGCGAAACGACCTGACCCAGATACTCGTTATGGTAGCCGCAGATTTCGGCGAGCTGCATCTTGGCCCAGAACTGAATCATGTGGACAGCCAGGAAGGCGAGGATTACGATACCGAGAACAAGCATGTTCTTCGATGACCATTCTACCTGAGGCGGACGCGAGGTGACGGCATAGCGGTCGGTGCCGCGCGCGCGGCGGTTCTGCACGGTCAGCCACAGGGCATAGATAATGTGAATAATGAACAGCAGGCCCAGACCCATCGAGGCTACCAGGGCATACCAGTTGGCGCCCAGAAAAGCACAGATGGCATTGTAGGCCGTGGGCCATACAATAGCGACCGAGTTCATCAGCACGTGAAATGTAACAAACAGGACGAGGCACGCGCCGGTCAGAGCCATAACGAACTTACGTCCTATAGATGAGCTTGTTAACCACATAGGAGTGAAGATTTTAATGAATTATGATTGGATAATTATTGTGAACGATGCAATGCTTTTGCAAAATTAGTGAAAAAAATCGTTAATCGACAAACTTATTCCGGCATTTTCCCCGGCGGACGAACCAATTAGTCTAATCAGGCCAATCAGCCTGATTAGGCTGATCGAGCATTTTGTTACGCAAAATGCAGTTTTGTGTGAATTTTTTATTACTGTCCGCTAAAGTTTTTTGAGCGATTGAAAAAATAGGGCTGATTCCATTTGCAGGAGTCAGCCCTTAATGGTTACTTTGGTGTCGCCAAACAAACCATTATAACCATTAGCAATGGTAGCAATTTCTTCGGACAGCCGATATATGGACAGCTGATAAAATCGCTTGACCGCGAAAAAATTGTTGAAATCAGCCGAAAACACGGCGGAGAGAAGTATGTAAAGAGCTTCGACGGCTATACCCATCTTCTGACAATGCTGTATGCGGTGATACAGCGCTTCGATTCATTGCGTGAGATTGAGACATCTATGGCAGCCGAGGTACGCAAGCTACATCATGTTGGTATTGACACTGTACCCCGACGCAGTACCCTTTCTGACGCAAACGCCAGGAGGTCTGAGAAGTTCTTTGAAGAGGTCTATCGCGATCTGTATGCCGCCAATAAAGACATTCTTTCCTCGGACAGCCGACACAACGGCACGGAAGAGTGGATAATACAGCTTAGAATCATTGATTCCACTACCATCACGCTGTTCTCCAATGCTATTTTCAAGGGAGTCGGACGACATCCCAAGACCGGCAAGAAGAAAGGGGGTATCAAGGTGCACTCTGTAATACACGCCAACGAGGGCGTTCCCTGCGATGTGCAGTTCACTTCGGCAGCGACCAACGATTCATTCATGCTTGTCGAAGCTGCAGAATCACCACCCAAAGATACTGAAAACTGCTGAGGGGGCTTGTCATGTACAAAAAGTAAGCCCAACCTCTGCCATGCAGGAAGTTGGACTCTCCTTTTTTTAGTTTAGCGGACAGTAATAAAAAGAAATATGGATGTCACAAGAGTATCGAAAGCGAGAAATACGATACCCTGATAATGATACATCAGAAAACCTCCGTAAGTATTATGATGCTGTTGATAGAGATGAAAAAATATTACCGAATATTCTGATAATGTACTAAAAGCTTACATTGCTTTTAGAGATGACATAAAACGAGAATTGATTATTTAATTTTTTGTTCATCAATAAATTCTTGGATTTCTCCTAAGCCACCTATTTCTTTGGGTAATATAAACATATTCATGGGATTAGCATATCTCTCAAAATACTTTATGATTTCATTTATATCCAAATCCGCAATATTTTTACGACTATTCATACCAACAGGTTCAATATGGCATAATTTCCATTTTGTATTCGCATCAGACAGTGCATCTTTACCTAATGTTCTGGTATATGTTGCTTTTTTCTTATCTTCTTTCGTTAACGCATAAACTATTGGTATTTCATTGTTATTCAATTTATTTTTCAGTTCCAATAGGCTATAAATTTTCCCGTCTAAAACATTACGGTACACCCATAAGGCAAATGTGTTATCGGAAATTATAACTTTTCTCCCTGACGGGTGAGTAAATTCTTGTCCTCTACTGCTACCTTTCCTTATAATAAGTGGCATACTCTCATCTTCAGCCCATTCCGAAATCAAAGTATCCCATGAATTTAATACATCAATAGAAACGTTCACGTGATTTTCTGATGATTTCCACAATTGACCAAGTTCCTTAATTTTGTTTCTAATAACAGCTCCTACAAAATCCATAAATTCCGACCTTTGTTCTTTTATTTTTTATACTATTGTCTTTCTCTTAGTGTTTATTTCAAGCAAAAGATTATTTTATAAGCCGATTCTTTTTAAGTTCAATCAAATCAAAGGCTCTAAGAACATGAATCATCAGCTTCATTTCAATCTGTTCTCTATACTTTTCGGCTTCATTATTTTGCAGTATTGAACTATTATTGGGGCAATAGCCATCACACTCATCTTTATCTAATTCAAGTTTATAGCTTACAACTTTTGCGGTATCTCCTGATATGATAAATTTCACACCAAGCGCATCGCTTATTAAGTTAGAAATGTAGTTATCAATATATCTAAAACAAATACAGACATCAGTCCAATATACACCTCCACCTCTTTTGTATAAGGATTGTTTGATTGCCTCAATCTTAAAAGATTTGAGGTATCGGTAAAGACTCTCCAAGTCGTAGATATCGTCTTCATTAAAAAGAAATCCTCTACCTTGACCATTCGCTTCTCCCCATTCCCATGCATTACATTGCCACTCTAGCCAATCAAAATTCAAATGCGAGATAAGACAACCATCTTTTAATGCTAAATTAAGCAGTGGCAAAATCGTATATAACAAAAAACAGATATCTGTCCCATGTAAATCATAAGTTTGCCATTCATCATTTACATCATGTAGGTATAGCGACAAACAGTACTCATATATCTTCGGCTCATTTAGTCCATAATAAAGAGGTTTTCCTCTTTTGCATAATACTTTCAGTCCTACAAGTTCGATATTTCCAAAATGTAGACCTTCATCATCGTGCAATTGACGACCTACGATATTTAGCGAGGCATAACTTTCCTCTCCAAACTCCAATGATGGTATTTCAATTGTATAGTCACCGTTTTCTGCTGGAACATTACATCTATCTCTCCGATAATTACTCGGAGCATAAAACATGTTGGGTTTTAATACTATCATAATACAATTAGTATTTGTGAAGTTAAATAGCACTACAAAGGTAACTACTATCCATGAAATTATGACCGTTTCAATACATTATCAGTATTTTGCTTAAGAAAAGTTCTAGTACACTGAAAATTTTGTTTTACCTTTGCATTGTAGAGAGTTATTTGAACGCGATTCATAGCAGAACGCTGCAAATGGAACGGTTGCCAAGTCATTACCTCAAAATCGGGTAATTCTCCCAATGTCCTTATTATAAGGAACTAATAAAGCTATTCCAAACTTACGGAAAAATGTTATCGGTGAGGCAATGTGCCGAAATTTTTTCAACATAACGCTGATTGGCTTCGCGCAAAAAGAACCGAGAACACCCGCACTGTCAATGCCGGCGTTCTCGTTCGTTATAGGTTTTGGGAAGTATTATTTGGGGCTGAGGGTGATCAGGGGAACGAGCATTTCTTCGAGGGAGATGCCGCCGTGCTGGAAGGTGCCGTCGTAATACTGGACGAAGTGGTTGTAGTTGTTGGGATAGGCGAAGAAGTCGCGGCCTGTGGCAAAGATGTAGGTCGACGAGATATTGGGACTGGGCAGTCCGAGGCGCGCGGGCTGTTTGACTTCGTAGACCTGACGGGGATTGTATGAGAGGTTTTTGCCGACTTTATAGCGCGGGTTGGTAGTTGTGTTTCGATCGCCTATGACTTTTAGCGGGTTGTCGACGCGTATGGTGCCGTGGTCGGTTGTAAGGATGATTTTGTAGCCTTTGCGGGCAATCAGCTTGAAGAGCTCGAGAGCGCTGGAATGGCGGAACCACGATTCTGTCAGCGAGCGGTAGGCGGCGTCGGTGGCGGCGAGCTCGCGAATCATGCGGCTCTCGGTTCGCGCATGGCTCATCATGTCGATGAAGTTGAAGATAACGACGTTGAGGTCGTTGTTCTCGAGATTCGAGAATTCGCGCAGCAGTTTTTCTCCGGCGGCGTTGTCGTTGATTTTATTATAGGAGAATCTGACCTGACGGCGGTAGCGCTCGAATTGAGTGGCTATCAGGGGCGATTCGTTGAGATTTTTGCCTTCTTCGCTGTCTTCGTCGACCCACAGTTCGGGGAAGAGGCGCGATATTTCGGTCGGCATGAGCCCCGAGAAGATGGCGTTGCGGGCATATTGAGTCGTCGTCGGAAGTATGGCGCAGTAGAGGCTTTCGTTGATATTGAAGGCGTCGGCTATGAGCGGCTTGACTACCTGCCACTGATCGAAGCGGAAGTTGTCGATCAGTATAAAGAAGACCTTCTCGCCGTTGTCGAGGGCGGGGAATATGCGGTTCTTGAATATGTCGGGACTCATGAGAGGCCTGTCGGGGGCGTTCTTGTCTTCGATCCATCCGGCATAGTTCTTGCGGATGAATTTGGCGAAGGCTGCGTTGGCCTCGACTTTCTGCATATCGAGAAGCTGATCCATGTTTGTGTCGGCAGAGGCGAGCTCGAGATCCCAGAAAACGAGTTTGCGGTAAAGCTCTATCCAGTCTGAAACAGTATATGAGTCGTTGATAAGCGATGTTATCCGGCCGAATTCCTCGCGATAGCCTGTCGAGGCTTTCTGTGCGACGAGTTCGGGAGAATGGAGGTTCTTCTTTATCGAGAGAAGAATCTGGTTGGGATTGACGGGCTTTATGAGATAGTCGGCGATTTTATTCCCGACGGCCTGATCCATTATGTTCTCTTCTTCGCTCTTGGTTATCATGATCACGGGAATCTGCGGAGCGAGTTCTTTTATCCGCTGAAGCGTTTCGAGTCCTGTCAGGCCGGGCATATTCTCGTCGAGGATAATGAGGTCGAAAGGCTGACGGCTGACGAGCTCGAGGGCGTCGCGGCCGTTGTTGGCGGTAACGGTTTCGTAGCCCTTCGAGCGGAGGAACAGTATGTGGGGCTTCAGAAGGTCTATTTCGTCGTCGGCCCAGAGAATTGTGTGAGTTGCGGCCATAGGGTTGGAGTTTAGTTATTCGAGAAGCGGATCGTCGCCTTCCGAGCCGTCGGGCTCGATTTCGGGAGTTTCGGGAGTATTGGGAGCTTCGGGAGCTTCGGGAGTTTCGGGAGTTATGGGAGCTTCGGGAGCTTTGGGAGTTTCTGAGCTATCGGAGTTCTCTGAGCTCTCCGGCGCGGGGGCCTGATACATTTCGGCGGCCGACGGATATTCGTCGGGCGGGAGGACGGCTTCGTGGAGGTCGCTGAGTTCTTTCTCGCCTATGAATTTGAAATATTCGTCGAATGATGCGCCGCGTTTCAGCATGAGCTCGAAGTTTGAATCGGAGATCACTACCGGTCTAACGCCCGGGGGCATTATGAAGTTCTTGTCGGCGGCAAGGCGCTGGCGATAGGCGTTGACTTCGGCCTCGTTCCTGAAACCTTTGACGGCGATGATTCCGAGCTGATCGAAGTTCATGGGCTCGATGTCGAAATCACGCACTGCGTAGGTTGTGAAGTTATGGCGCGCTATGTCGTAGATGAAAGCGTTGGCCTGTATGGCGCGGTTGTTGAAGAGGAACAGGAGGGTATGCGGTGCTTCGGGGTCGCGTGTGAATTCCACAGGGCCTTCCGTTGCCGTAGAGTCGGCGTTCTGCCCGGCGGCTATGAGGCGTGTGTCCCATATCATGCCGCGTGTGTTGGTGAGGCCGCTGTTGATTTTGCGTCCTTTAGCCATTCCGGCAAGGTAGGCCGAGGCCATCGGCGTGGCATCGGTCTGGGGGTATCGTTCAAGCATTTCGCGCAGTGTCTGGTTGAATTCTTCGGGCTTGTTTTCGGTGACGTAGGCCAGCGCGTGGAGGAACATGAACTTGGGCATGAGCTTGCTCAGGGGGTAGTCGCGCATCATGTCGTTGTAGGCCTGATGAACCCTGTCGTTGCGGTTTTCAAGGTAATCGTCGTAGGCGCGGGCGTATAGTTCTTCCTGACGGGCATCCATCTCGCGCAGATTCTTGAGGTAGTTCGGGTCGGCCATGGCGAGGCCGTATTTCGAGTCGGGGAAATCCGACAGAATTTTCCGGCGCCATTTCTCGGCTTCGGCGGTGTTACCGGCCTGCATCCACATGAGGTAGAGGTTATAATATGCGTCGAGGCGGTATATGTTGTCGGGATAGCGTTCGAGAAGTTTTTCGAACTCCGAAGCTGCGGCGGGGAAGTCGCCGAGGTTGTTTTTCAGAATCACGCCCATATTGTAGAGTCCTTCCTGAATGACGTCGTTGGCTGTCTGCTTCTCTTCGTCGGTCGAAGGAATCTGGGCGAGGTAATATTCGGGGAAATGGGGATCGGCGGCGTGTTCGCGCGCTGTTTTTGCCGAGTCGGTCTCTTCTTCAGCGGCCTGGTCGGGGGCGTCGGGATTGTCGGCGTCAATGCTGTCATTTTCGGCGTCGGCGTCGAAGTCGGCGGTGTCGAAAGATGCCTTATTGCGGCGACGCCAGTTGTCTTCAAGCTTGCGCGAGCCCCAGCGGCGCTGGAACTCTGTCTTGCCGGCGTTGCGGGCTGATGTGTTGTAGAAATACCACGAGTCGTCGTTGTTCATCGTGAACGTCGACGGGCGTGCTCCGTTGTCCTTGAGATTCGAACCCATGGCTTCGGCCTGGGCGAGATATTCCTCGCGCTTGGCAGCCTCGGCTTCCTCCTTTTCTTTCTTCTTGAGGTCGTCGATGATTTTATCGATGACCTTCATCTGTTCTTCGGGTGTCATTGCCGCCAGCCGCAACAGAGAGTCCTGAAGCGTCACGTTCTGGGAATAGACGGCGAGTTCGTCGAGCACGTCACTGCGCTTTTTGATGAGCTTGTAGTCGGGATAATCTTCGGGGAGCTGGGGCACTGCCTCGGAATAGCAGGGCTGTGCGTCGGCATAGTTGCCGCGCTCGAAATAGAGGCGTCCGAGCGTCAGCTGGCTCAGAGCCTTGTCGATGCCCGAGCGCGTCGACTTCTCGGCGGCGAGCTTATAGTTCTCGATGGCGTTTAGAGTGTCGCCGCGCGAGAGATAGAGGTTTCCGATGGCATAGTAGGTCTGGTCGAGATAGTCTTTGTTGCGGTCGTATCGCGTCATGCGCCGCAGGGCCTTGACTTCGGGATTGATGTCGGCTCCTTCATAAACTTCGCTTTGCTTTATGCGGGCGTTGAATTTCGTACGATACGATGACGCCGACGAGCTTCCGGCACGCTTGAAAGCATCGTAGGCCTCTTTTTTGCGCCCTTCGAGAGCGTAGAGTTGTCCGAGCAGGAACGTCAGGCGGGTTTTCTGCGATGAGCCTTTGGCCAGCCTGATGGCCTCGGTCAGTTCTTTTATCGCCTCGGCGTTTTCGCGTGAGCGTATGAGATAATCGGCGCGGGCGAACCTGTAGAGGCCGAGCAGAGTCTTGTCGGTCAGCTCTTCGGGTTTGAACTTGCGAAGAATGTCTTCGGCTTCGAACAGCCAGTCGAGGGCGCAGTAGCAACGGGCCTGCCAGAGGCGGGCCTCGTCGACTGTCTTCGGCAGCCATGTGAAGTTCTTTGCGATGTAGTGGAAGGTGGCGGCGGCTCCGGCGAAATCGCCGTTGTAGTACTGGCTGCGGGCCATCATCATCCATGCATTGTGGAGGAAGGGGTTGTATTCGCTGCGTTTCAGCCACGCCTTCTGCTCGGCAGTCTGGCGCCCTGACTTCTTTTTCGGACGTTTCTTTATCGAGCGGAGCTGAATGGCTTTCTGGGCTTTCTCGATAGAGCGGTCGAAGTTTCCGCTCGGCTGGGGCGATTTAGGCTTTGCCTTGGCCTCGACGGGGTGCATGAAAAGACGCTGCGAATAGTCGTCTTCGTAGGTTTTCTCCATCTCGCGGAGGGTCTCTTTATAGTGCTCGTCGCCGTTATAATAGATATTATAGCGGGTTATGAAAGCCTGATAGTTGCGCGAGGCTGCTGTGTTCTTGCGTGGAGAGCACGCCGAAAGGGCCGCCAGAGCTGCGAGGGCAAGCAGCGGCAGGAGCATCAGAAAAAATTGCCGGACGCGTTTCATCATTATTTTAAACGTCGGGTTGGCGCCGATTATTGCCCCGGCGCAGACTTGGCGGTCAGACGAAAGACATGAGCAGCCAGGTTGAAATCGACATATAGATCAGCATGCCGACAATGTCGTTGGTGATCGATATGAAGGGGCCGGTGGCGAGTGCCGGATCGATCTTGAACCGTTCGAGAGTCAGGGGCACGAATGTGCCGAAAACCGAAGCGAAGATGACAACGGCGAAAAGCGACAGCGAGACGGCAAGCGACGTGGCGTAGTGCCCCATTCCGAACCTCAGGAAATTGTAGCCGAAAACCAGCAGAGAGATAATGCAGCCGTTCAGAAGTCCTATGCCGAGTTCTTTCATAAGCTGTCCGGCGGAATTCCGCAGTGCCATAGAACCGTTTGCGAGGCCCTGAACGACTATGGCCGACGACTGGGTGCCGACGTTTCCGCCCGTACCGCCTATCAGAGGGATGAAAAGCGCAAGCATGGGGTCGAGGGCGATACCCCCTTCGAATCGACCGAGGATAACAGAGTTGCAGAGTCCGCCGACCATTCCTATCAGAAGCCATGGCAGGCGTGCTTTTGTCTGGGAGAACAGGTTGTCGTTGGTCTCGACATCGCTCGACAGACCGCTGGCGAGCTGATAGTCGCGCTCGAGGTCTTCACGGGCCTGATCCATGACGTCATCGACGGTAATACGACCTACAAGACGTCCGATCGAGTCGACAACCGGCATCGCGACGAGGTCGTATTTCTCGAAGTCGATGGTCACCTCGTCGATCGGCGTATCGGCCTTGACCGAAATAGGGTCGGGCTCCATGACGTGTTTGATTTTCGAGACCGAGGGATGGGTGATGAGCTTTTTCAGCGGAAGCACTCCGCGCAGGCGATCGTCGTCGTCGACAACATAGACGTAGTAGATCTCGTCCATGTCTTCGGCCTGAAGGCGCATCTGACGGATACATTCGGGCATCGACCAGTTCTCATTGACAACGATCATTTCGGTGCCCATCAGACCGCCGGCGGTGTCTTCGTCGTATTTCAGCAGGTCGATGATGTCGCCCGCCTGCTCGACATCGTCGATATGGCTGAGAATCTTGTCGCGCTCGTCCTCGTCGAGCTCCTGGATGACGTCGACAGCGTCGTCGGTGTCGAGGTGGTCGATGCGGCGCGCCACCTCTTCGGCGTCCATTCCTGCGAGAAGCTTCTTTCGGTCGTCTTCGTCGAGCTCCATGAGCACGTCGGCGGCCGTGTCTTCGTCGAGAAGCTTGAACAGGAACTCGGCCTGCTTCAGATCAAGGTCTTCATAGAGGTCGGCGATGTCGGCCGGATGGAGCTCGGACAAAGCCGAGGCGGCGGCGGCGGTGTCGCCCTGCTCGATTATTTTTCGGATCTCGTCGAGATATTCTTCGGTAAATTTTTTCATCGTCGGCTGTCGGCTATAATGTTTGTCAACTCTATGAATTGGTCAACACTGAGCTGCTCAGGCCGCAACCCAAGCATGGGCTCGGCCGCCGGAGGAAGCCCTGCGGGCCCTGCGAGCGGTTTCAGAGAGTTGCGCAGTGTTTTCCGGCGTTGGCCGAAAGAAGTCTTGACGACCGACTTGAAAAGCTGCTCGTCGCATCCGAGGCTGTCGACGCCCGGACGCCGCGTCATTCTGATGACACCGCTTTTCACCTTCGGGGGCGGATTGAACACGGTTTCGTCGACAGTGAAGAGATACTCGACGTCGTACCACGCCTGAAGCAGCACGCTGAGAATGCCGCGGGCTTTCGTGCCCGGTTTTGCGGCGAGGCGTTCGGCTACTTCGCGCTGAAGCATTCCCGAGCAACATTCAACGAGGTCGCGGTAGTCGAGGACGTGAAAAAAAATCTGCGAGGATATATTGTAGGGGTAGTTGCCGATAACGCTGATTTTCGAGGCTCCGGGAAAGAGCGAGGCGAGGTTGAGGCGCAGAAAATCACCCTCGATAATGTGCCCTTCGAGAGCGGGATAGTGGCTGTTGAGCCACTCCACGCTCTCTGAATCGAGCTCGACAACTTTAAGATCGATGCCGTCGGCCAGCAGAAACTGCGTCAGAACCCCCATCCCGGGCCCCACTTCAACGGCAGGAAGGCCGTTGAAAGGCGCGAGGGTGTCGGCAATGCGGCGTGCAATGCCGAGGTCGGTCAGAAAATGCTGTCCGAGGGCTTTCTTGGGGGTGACTTTCTTCGTCATGCCGACGGTCGGGAATTATTTTTTCGATTTTGCCTGATCTTCGAGTAGGTCGCGGATCTGGGTCAGCAGCTTCTCTTCGTTAGATGGCTCGGCGGGAGCGGGAGCCGGCTCTTCATCTTTCTTCTTGCGCAACTGGTTCATGAACTTGATCATGACGAATATGCAGAAGGCAACGATCAGGAAGTTGACGATAGTCTGGATCCACGCGCCCCAATTGAGGGTCACCTCAGGCTCGAGAACCTCGGTGCCTTTCATGACGGCGTCCTTTATGACCCACTTGTAGTCAGTGAAATTGATGCCGCCTGTGGCAACGCCGACCAGAGGCATGATTATGTCGTCGACAAGCGAGGATACGATTTTTCCGAACGCAGCGCCTATGATAACGCCGACAGCCATGTCGACAACGTTACCCTTCATGGCAAACTCTTTGAACTCTTTAATAAAAGCCATATCGTGTAAGTTAAAAAGATTATACTGTTATTAACTATAACCGTTCTACGGGCTGTGAGTTCAGCAGGCCTTGAAACTCATGTCGAGTCCTTTTACCGAATGGGTCAGCGCACCGACCGAAATAAAGTCGACGCCGGCCTCGCCGTAGGCGCGCAGAGTGTCGAGGGTTATTCCTCCGCTCGATTCTATTTCGGCGGCTCCCCCGATGAGCGCCACTGCCTCGGCAGTGCGTTCAGGAGTGAAGTTGTCGAGCATAATTCGGTCAACCCTGGCATCGAGAGCCTGACGGATTTCGTCGGTATTGCGCACTTCGACCTCGATCTTGAGGTCTTTTCCCTTTTCCTTGAGATAGGCGCGCGCACGGCTGACGGCATTCGGGATTCCGCCGGCAAAATCAACATGGTTGTCTTTGATAAGAATCATGTCGAAAAGACCTATTCGGTGGTTTGCGCCCCCGCCGATTCTGACAGCTTCCTTCTCGAGGATGCGCATTCCGGGCGTAGTCTTGCGGGTGTCGAGCACTTTGGCTTTAAGCCCTTTCAGACGCTCCTGATAGCGGGCTGTCATTGTCGCGATTCCACTCATGCGCTGCATTATATTGAGCATCGTGCGCTCTGTGACGAGCAGCGACCTTACGGGCCCTTCGACAACAAACGCGATGTCGCCGGGCTTCACGCGGGAGCCGTCGCCGATCATCACCGTCATCTTAAGGCTCGGATCGTAGCGCTCGAAAACACGTCGGGCAATATCGACACCGGCAAGAATGCCTTCCTCTTTGACCAGAAGATGCTGACGCCCCATGGCGTCGGCGGGAATCGTCGATAGGGTAGTGTGGTCGCCGTCGCCGATGTCTTCGGCGAAAGCCAGATCGATGAGGGCGTCGATAAGCTCTTCTTTAGTTTTCATTGCTATGACTTCTGATGAGATTTTATAATTTTGCACAAAGTTAACAAATTCCGCTGAAATAAATGAAAATAACCGTCATTGCCGTAGGCAAAACCTCTACGCCTGAGATTTCGCGCCTCATCGACGGGTATCTCCGGCGAATCGGCCATTACATTGGTTTCGAGCTTGTTGAGTTGCCCGACGCCCGTGGCTGCCGCGATTCCGAGAGCCAGAAGCGGGCCGAAGGGGATGCTATTCTGAAGCGTCTGACTGCGGCCGACACTGTTGTGCTGCTCGACGAGCGCGGCCGCGAGATGACCTCGGTTGAGTTCGCCCGTTTTCTCGAAGGAAGGATGAATGCCGGAATCAAACGGCTCGTTTTCATCATAGGCGGCCCCTACGGATTCAGTCAGGAGGTCTATTCACGGGCCGACCGCCTTCTCGGTCTGTCGCAGATGACATTCACTCACGAGATGGTGCGTCTTTTCTTCACCGAGCAGGTCTACCGCGCCATGACCATTCTGCGCGGAGAGCCCTATCACCATCAGTAATCAGCCATAGCGATTGAATAGCAGCCGGTTCTCGATTGTACCTTCGATGGAACAATCGATCAAATTGTACCTTCGATGGTCTAATTTGAGAAATTGTTCCTTCGATGGAACAATTAATCTTTAGAGCTTCTGAGCGCGGGCCGGGGGTGGATGCCGATTGTCTTTATGGGGGGGTAAACTGTGGGGTGGAACGGGCGAAAATCGCGGCGCCGGCAGAAATTTTGCGTCGGTGTCGTAAAAAATCGCTAAATTTGCCGTTCATTATATAAACAGACGTCAAAATAATGAGTTTCAAGTCAACCATAGCCTGGTGTAAGCGCTATCTGTCGCCCACGTTGCTGCTTGCCGTGGGAGTTGTCGCTTTTATCCTTTTCTTCAATGACAACTCGGTCATGCGGATATATGAGCATGAAAAAGAGATCGAGCGCTTGACAGCCGAGATCAAGGAGAATCAGGACACTCTGTTGTATTATCAGAGCCTGAACGACCGGCTTTCGACCGACCCCGAGACTATGGAAAAGATTGTGCGCGAGCAATATCACATGCAGCGCGCCGGTGAAGACGTCTATATATTTGAAGAGTGATGAGTGACAAAAACAAACAGGCCGGAACCCCGGCACAGCTTCCACGTGTTCCCGAGTGGGCCGACTGGCTGCTCAGTATCGGACTGCTCTGTATACTTGTCGGAATGACTCTGCCGCTGTTCCACCATAATGCGATATACTTTTTCAGCGCCGGAGTGCTGCTTCAGCTTGTCGGCCGGGCCGCGTCGCTTCCGGCCATCAGGAAGATGCCGATGCGTCTTCGCCGTCTGTGTCATATCGAAGTGTGGGCAACGTTGTTTTTTGCGACATCGGCCGTGTTTATGTGGCTCAAGACTGCCGGCACAGACTGGATCGCATTCACTTTGGCCGGAGGCGCCCTGCTCGTCTACACATCTATCATGAAGCCGCGCGTGGCCGCCAAAGAACTTGAGAACAAAAAGAAATAAGCCGGTATGAATCTCACTATCGACCGCGGAAACTCATCGACGAAGCTGACCCTCTGGGACGACGGCCGGGCCGCCTATGCCGTCACCGTGGCTGATCTGACGGCTGACGGGCTATGCCGTTTTGCCGGCGGCAAGAGTTTCGACGGAGTCATTCTCAGCGCCGTGGCGCCTGTAGCCGCCGAAGCCGAAGAGGCTGCCCGGACTTTGGGGCGCCGGTATGTAAGACTTTCGGCAGACACACCGACTCCGCTTGACTTCTCGCGTTACGACATCTCGCGCCTCGGAGCCGACCGCATCGCGGCCGCTGTCGGAGCGCGCTCGGTTGTCGGCCGCGGGCCGCTGCTTGTCGGCGACCTCGGAACGGCTTCGACATTCGACTTCGTCGACGCCGGCAATTGTTTCCGCGGAGGGGTCATATCGGCGGGGGTAGGAATGCGTCTCGACGCTCTCCACGACCATACGTCGCTGCTCCCCGCCATAACGGCCGAAGCCACAGGGCCGCTTGATTGCCTTGAATGGACAGGCTGCGACACCGCCGGGGCCATGTCGCGCGGCGCTGTAGCCGGCACCGTAGGAGAACTTTTCTACTATAAATCGCTCTGTCCGGCCGACACGACTATCGTGCTGACCGGCGGATATTCCGATATTGTCAACAAAAGTATACCCCGGAACGTCGACGTTGTCTGCTGTGACAACCTGACGGGACTGGGCTTAAACAGCATATTGAATCACAATGAAGCATAAAACATTCAGACTGACAATTGCCGCTCTGGCGCTGATAGTGTCGGCCCTGACAGGGTTGGCCCAGCAGAGCATAGGCAGCCCTTATTCGCGGTTCGGCTACGGCCTGCTCAATGATAACGCGTCGTCGGCCCAGCGCCAGATGGGCGGCGTAGGCTACGCCATGCAGTCGGGGCGCCAGATCAACGCAATGAATCCAGCCTCATACGCCGCCATCGATTCGCTGACATTCCTTTTCGACATGGGATTTGACTTCACTTCGGTAAACCGCCGCGAAGGTTCCGACAAAGAAAACAGCATAGGGGGCGGCCTCGACTATATCAATATGCAGTTCCCCATAGCGCGCCGTTTCGGAATGAGCATAGGCCTGCTGCCGTATTCATCGGTGGGCTACAGCTTCGGCTCGAAAATTGATAACGGAAGCAGCGCCCACGAAGGAACGGGCGGCCTCAACATCCTGTATCTCGGTTTCGCCGGACGCATTGTCAAAGGCCTGAGCGTCGGCGTCAATATCGGCTATCTTTTCGGAACGACATATAACGATGTATATGCCCACACCAACACCTCGTCTACGTCGCTGTTCGAACAGATTATTCAGGTCCGTGACTATCATCTCGACTTCGGAATACAGTATCGCCTCGAAATCAACCGGCGCCACGCACTTTCGGCCGGCCTGACCTATTCGCCCGGCAAAACCCTTCTCGGCCACACCTGGGTGCAGAAATACGACATCAACAGTGACGCCGCTCCCGACACCATAGGCTATGCGTCGATACGCAACCGCTTCTCGATTCCAGACACATGGGGCGCCGGTATTGCATATGAATGGAACCGCGCCCTCTTCGTCGAGGCCGATTTTACCTATCAGCCCTGGTCGAAAGCCAAGATAGGCCATCAGGAGGATTTCACCTCGACAACATTCTGCGACCGCTACCGTGTCGGTCTCGGCGCAGCCTACACCCCGGCCCAGCGTGGTGGTTATCTCAGACGCATAACCTATCGCCTCGGCGGTCATTGGGCCCGCGACTATATGGAGATCGGAACCAACCACGTCCGTGAATACGGGCTTTCATGCGGCTTCGGATTCCCTGCTCCGGGCGGCAAAACGGTGATAAACCTCGGTTTTGACTGGATTCACCGCAGCTGTACGCCTCAGGCGCTGGTGACAGAGAACTATTTTAACATACGCCTCGGCGTCAACTTCAACCAGCTCTGGTTCATGCAGAGCAAGTTGCGCTGAACGCAGCAGCCTGTAGCCTGTGGTCAGACTGACGCGAACAATCATTGTCGTCGCCATCGTGGCGCTTGTCGCCGGATGCCGTCAGGAGAGCCATATCGGCTCCGTAGGCTTTGTGGTCAATCCCGAGACAACGCCGACAATGCTCACGCGCGACGTAAAGACCCTTATCAGCGACAGCGGCATCACGCGCTACCAGATAACGACCCCGCTGTGGCTCATGTACGACGAGGCCAAACGTCCCTACTGGCGGTTCCCGAACGGGCTTAAACTCGTGAAATTCGACGACTACATGCATCAGGTCGCAACCGTCACCTGCGACTCGGCCATCTATTTCAGGCAGCAGCAGCTCTGGCAGCTCGATGGTAATATCGACATATCGACGGTCGAGAAAACCCGTTTCAGAACGAATCAGCTCTTCTGGGATCAGTCGACCCATAAGGTCTACAGCGACTCGTTCATGCGCGTAGAGCGTCCCGACAGAACCCTCGAGGGTTACGGCTTCAACGCCAACGAGCGGCTGACATCCTACGAGATACGCCGCGTCAGCGGAATCTTCCCCGCAAGTCAACTGAAGACACATTAATTAATATAATAACGTTATGGATTGGATCACATGGCTCATCGTGGCACTCGTGTCGCTGGCGTTTTCTGCCCTGTTTTCGGGCACGGAGATCGCCTATATTACCGGCGACCGTGTGGTTATGGGCCTTGATGTGAAGAAAGGCGGCCTTATAGGCCGTATTGTCGGTCTGTTCTACGGACATCAGGAACTGTTCATATCGACAATTCTTGTCGGCAACAATGTCATGCTCGTCATCTACGGCATGGGAGCCGCCGAGCTTATCGAACACTACTGGCTGGCCCGCTATAATCTCAATCAGGGACTGCTGCTGCTGATCTCGACGCTGGTGTCGACACTGGTCATACTGCTGATGGGGGAGTTCTTCCCGAAGAGCGTGTTCCGCATCAACCCGAACACGTCGCTGAAACTCTTTGCAATTCCGGTTTTTCTGTTCTATCTGATTCTTTATCCGATAAGCGCGTTCACATCGTGGATCAGCAAGGCGCTGATGCGTCTGGCAGGCGTGAAATCGGAAAAAGCTCCGCTCGGGGCATTATCGGTCAGCGATCTCAACAGCTATCTCGACCGCACGCTCGACGATGTCAAGACGCCTCAGGAAGATGAGGTTGAAGACGAAGTCAAGATGTTCCACAACGCTCTCGACTTCTCGAAGACCATTCTGCGCGACTGCATGGTGCCGCGCAACGAGATTGTCGCAGTCGATATCGACGAGACAACGCGCGAAAGCCTCAGCGAACTTTTCACCGAAAGCGGTCGTTCGAAAATAATCGTCTATCGCGAGGACATCGACAATGTTGTCGGATATATCCATGTCAGCGAGCTATTCGATACCGCCGTCGACTGGAAGGAGCGGCTTAAGCCGGTTGTATATGCTCCCGAGACTTTACTTGCCAACAAAATGATGCGCCGCCTGCTCAACGAGAAGCGATCGGTGGCGATTGTCGTCGACGAGTTCGGAGGCACCTCCGGCCTTATCACCCTCGAAGATCTTGTAGAGGAAATTTTCGGAGATATCCGCGACGAGCACGACGCCGACGTGGCCGAAGCCCGAGAACTCGCCCCCGGAGTATATGAGTTTTCTGGTCGCATAGAGGTTCGCACGCTGCGCGACGATTATCGTCTCGACATTCCCGAGGAAGACGATTATCAGACACTCGCCGGATATATCCTTTTCAACACCGGAGCTATTCCCGAAGAGGGGCAGACAGTGATTCTGGGCCCGCTGGCATTTACCGTGACGCGCCGCAGCGCCACACGCCTCGAGCTGATCCGCGTCGAGCCGGCTCCCGATAACGATAGCGCCGATGCCGACAAGTGATGACCACATCAACAAACCGTAACGACTCATCCCTAAAGCCAATATGCCGAAACAACCAGCCGTAGCTCCCGACCTCGAAGAGCGCCTGCGCGACCCGTCGCAGGCACGCAAAGCCTTTGGAGAGGCCATAAGAGCATATACCGAGCCGCTATATTGGCAGATACGACGCCTCGTCGACAACCACGACGATGCCAACGATCTGCTTCAGAATACCTTTATGAAGGCGTGGCAGAGTCTCGAGAACTTCCGCGGCGATGCCCGACTCTCGACCTGGCTCCACAAAATAGCCATCAACGAAAGCCTGACATTTCTCGAACGAGAGAAACGCTGTCAGACGCTTTCGCTCGACGATCCTGAAAGCAGTGCGTCGGCCCGCATAGAAGCCGACACTATGATCGACGGCGACGCTCTCGCGCTCAAACTCCGCAAGGCTGTCGCCATGCTGCCTGAGAAACAGCGCCTTGTCTTCAATATGCGCTATTTCGACGAAATGAAATATGAAGACATCAGCGAGATCGTCGGAACGTCGGTGGGCGCTCTGAAGGCTTCATATCATCATGCCGTCAAGAAAATCGAAGATTTTTTGAGAGAGGAATAAACCTTTGGCTATCCGCTGTGTCTAACATTTCAGAAAAGATAATCCGAATGGAAAACAACGATAATATTCTCGAACGCAATGCCCGCCACACAGGCATGACCGTGCCCGACGGCTACTTCGGCGATTTCGCCGCCCGGATGGAGGCGTCGCTTCCGCGTCAGCCTTGGGAAGACGAAGCCGCTGCCGCGCCTGCGGTGAAGGTGCGGCCGAATCTGTGGCTGCGGTTGCGCCCTTACGTCTATATGGCCGCCATGTTTGCCGGTGTGTGGTGCATGATGCATATATTCGGCCGCATATCCTCCAATCCCGCCGATCTCAGTGTCGGAGGGAACGAAGTGCTTACAGCCGCGGTCAGCAATGACGATTTCATGAACCACTATTTTATTGATGATCTCGATCAGAGCGACGTCTACGACGAAATGTATTCCGACGGTGTCGACCCTGCCGAATATTCGGTGTCAACAACTCTGTCGTCGGAATCGTTGTAATTAACGAATAATAATTTTCAGAATGAAGCCGATATTGAATATAACTCTTTTGCTTGTTATGTTTCTCAGCCCGCTCTTCGGTCATGCCGATGGGAAAGACCGTGACGAATGGTTCCGGGAGATGCTTGAACTCAAGCATGATTATCTTGCAAAGGAACTGGCTCTGACCAAAGAGCAGCAGCAGAAATTCTTCCCGGTCTACGATTCGATGGAGAACGAAACGCGCCGAATGTTCGACCAGACGCGCGCCCTCGAAAAGAGAGTCTGTCAGAAAGGCGACAAGGCCACTGACGCCGAACTCCTGAAGGCTACCGACGCCATGTATAACGTCAAGACCTGCGAAGCCCAGATCGAAAGGAAATACTACACGCAGTTCAGGAAACTGCTGTCGCCGCGCCAGCTTTTCAAGCTGAAGAGAGCCGAACGCCATTTCCAGCGCCAGATGGTCAAGGAGCATTACAAAAAACGTCCCCGCAAGCCTAACAAGTGATATGCCGCGATAACCCCATAACCAACCCTAACGTCAACTCTATGGATAATTGTTGCCGAATGAAAAGCGTGGCCTTAGCCGCGTTTTTCGTGTTAATAAGCTCTTTTATGGCTTCGGCCGCTACCAAACCCGATTTCGCGTTTCCGAAGAAGGTAAGCGCCACGGCCTTGCGCAGCTTCGAGCGCGCTCTCGGCACCGGCAACGCGCCGGCATCGGTCAGGGCGCTGATCGACTATGGTCTCGCCCAGGGCGCCGTCGATAACGACTCGCTGCCACGGGTGTTCGCACTGCTCGATCGCGGACGACGGGCAATGACCGATCCTACGGCCCGCGCGGTCTATGATCTGCTTGAAGCCGACATCTACACGGCCCTCTACAATGCCAACCGTTATACCTACGACGCGCGCAAAATGCCGCTGTCGCCGCTGCCGCCTGACTATAACCTCTGGAGCGGCGCTCAGTTCCGCAAGGTAATCTCCGACCTTGTAGTGAGAGCCATGGGACATGGCGTCGGCGAGCGTCTGACTCTCTGGCGCGACTGTATCAGCGGCGTTGACCGCGCCATGGAACCGTATTATCCGTTTGTCAGCGACTTCATCTATTCGAAAGGAATAGATCTGCTCGGCGATGTGCTGCGAGTTGGAAATATCCTGCCGGTGAAGATGATTTCGGCTTCTCAGCCGGGCATTCCCGCCAACGACGATGCCGCGACGATTCTCGAGGCCTACCGCGGATGGCTCTCCGAATCCGGAATCGCCGTGCCGACTGCTATAAACGCCTCGCTCCGCCGCCTCGATTTCATTGTGAATCATGTTGCCGACCGTCGCGGTGATGATATCTCCATGGCCCGTGACAAGGCTTTGCGCGATTTGTTGGGCCTGTATGGCGACAGCGAATATTCCGGCCAGATCATCACCGCTCTCGCCGATATTTATGTCGACAATCCCGAGATACGTTTCCGGCGCATGACAGCCGTTGCCGCCGATGCCGACGCTTTGCTCAGGCGTTTCCCCAACGCTCTGCAGGCCGGATGTCTTAAAAATATCATTGCCGAGAGCCGGCGCCCTCAGATGTCGCTGACATCGCCGACGATGTTTGCTCCGGGCGAGCCGGTGGAGATCGCTGTCACGGCCACTAATGTCACAGAAGGGCGAATCGACATCTACCGTGTAGCCTCAGCCTCTTCGGGCTGGGTGACACTCGGCCCGTCGGCGACTAAGACCGGGACGCTGTCGGTAAGTTCGGGCCCCGATATTCCGGCTCGTGCCGATCTGCGGCTAAGCTATACCTTCCCATCCGAGGGTTCTTATATTCTCGTGCCGGTGCTGACCGTCGACGGTCAGCCCGACCGTGAGACAAGCTATGAGGTCGTTACAGCCACACGCCTCGCTTTAGCTGTGACTAAATTCACTCAGCCGGCTTTCTGGGTTGTCGATCCCGACAGCGGAGAACCTGTCGAGGGAGCGACGGTTAAAATGGGCCGCTCGCGTCAGCGCACGACTCTTAAGACACTCGGAACCACCGATGCCAACGGAACCTTCGCTTTCGACCCTAAAACCATCGACGGCGGCGGATATGTTGTGGCTTCGAAAGGTAGTGACAACTCCGTTGCGGTCAGTTTCTGGAACAGCTCCGTGCAGAAGCCCGGTTCGCGCCTTATCGTTAAAGGCTTCACGGCCCTGCCGCTCTACCGTCCCGGCGACGAAGTGCTCTGGAGCGCTATCGCCTATGAGACCGGAGAAAACGGAAACAGCCTCGCCGCCGACCGCAGAATCAAGGTGGCGATGCGCGATGCCAATTATCAGGTTGTCGACACTCTTTCGGCCGTCACCGACGCTATGGGCCGTATAGAAGGTTCTTTCGCAATCCCGCAGGGAGGACTCAGCGGCAATTTCACGATAATTTTCAACGACGGGGCCGGTCAGGCCGATTTCACTGTCAGCGATTATAAACTGCCGACATTTGCCATCGCTTTCGACCGTCCGCGCCCCAATGCTTCGGGCGATTATACCATCAGCGGCACGGTAAAAAGCTATAGCGGATTTCCGCAGGCCGATGCAGCAGTCGCGCTTGTTCTGAGCTCGGGTCAGCGCTGGCGCTGGTGGGGCGGGGGACTGCCCGTTGAGTTCGCGTCGCTGACGACCACTACCGACGCCGACGGACGTTTCAGTGTTACTGTCGATGCCGCCGGTCTCGCTCTGGCTCCTTATCCCGACGGAATCTTCACGGTTCGCGCCGATGTCACGGCCGCCAACGGCGAAAGCCACACGGCGTCGACCAGTTTCTCGATAGGGAAGGCTCTCAGTCTTATGGGTTCTCTGCCTGCGGCTATTGACGCCTCGGTTCCGACCGCTGTCGACATCCGGCTTGTCGACGTCGACAATAAACCTGTCGGAGCGCCGGTCAGCTATACCATCGCCCGCGGCGACAGCGTCGTAGCCCGCGGCACTCTTCCCGCCGACCGCCGTCTCGATCTCGCTTCGGTGTCATCGGGCCGTGTTGATATCACCTTCTCTGCCGCCGATGCCGACTCTCTGGCGCTTTCTACGGTAATTTACCGGCCGACCGACACGACAAGCCCCGTAGAGGCTGTTCTGTGGACTCCGGCCGTTAAGCTCGCGTTGTCGCCCTCGCGTCGCGGCAGACTGCTCGTCGGAGCGGCGTGGCCGACCTATGCCCAGCTGACGATAGCGACTCCGAAGCGGATTGTCGAACAGCGCTGGATCAAACTCGACGCCGGCCTCCGCGAGATCGACATCACTCTTCCCGACGATGTCGACGATGCCACACTGACCCTCGCTGCCTCGGCCCGCTACCGTGTCGGCGAACTCAGCGTAGATCTTTCTGTCGATGGAACCTCGAAAGCCATCTCGCTTTCTGTCGAGAGCTTCCGCGACAAAACGCGCCCCGGCGACAACGAGACGTGGCGCTTCAGTGTCAGCGATGCCCAGGGTCGCGGACGCCAGGCCGCTCTGCTGCTCGATATGTATAACAACGCCATTGCCGCTCTCGAATCCCCGTCGTTCGGATTCCGGCCCTACAGTTTCGGCGGCTACAGCTTTACTCGCTCGATCCATGACCCGGCAAGCACTATGACTGCCGGCGTTTCCAAGCGTCTGAATTCAAACGACTGCTTCATTCCCGGGACTCCCGACTTCAATACATGGGGTCGCTCATGGATGACTTTCCGGGGCTATATCCGCGGCACAATGCTGATGAAGACCTCCGCGCGTTCCAACTCGGCGATGATGGCCGATGAGGCCGCCGTCGAGGAAGTCGCCGATCTCGGCGCTTCGCCCGACGTCGTGCCGACCTACGCCTCCGGCGTCGAAGAGCATAAAGCCGTCGAAAAGCCTGCCCCCGATAACTCCGACTGCCGTCCGGCCGAGATGCCTCTGGCTCTCTGGCGCCCTGTGCTGACGACCGATGCCGACGGGCGTCTGACATTCACGTTCACCGTGCCTGACGCCAATACGACATGGACTCTCGCCGCCCTGGCCGTGACCCCCGACGTGATGACCGACCTGCGCGAGCTCGAAATGACCGTCAGCAAGCCTGTGATGGTTCAGCCTAATCCGCCGCGTTTCATGCGCGCAGGCGACAAGGCTGTCGTGGCCACGTCGGTTATGAACAACAGCGAATCTCCGGCTGTCATCGACGTTACCGTCGAAGCCTATAATCCTGCCGACGGCCGGATCGTGGCCTCGCTGACGCGCTCTGTCAGTGTCGGCGCGATGCAGGCCGCTGTAGTCGATATGCCCGTGGTTGCTGAACCTGACCTGACAATGATCGGTCTGCGCGTGCGTGGCAGGGCGGGCTCGTTTGCCGATGGCGAGCAGACAATAATTCCCGTGCTCCCGTCCTCAGCGTCTGTAATCGAATCGACCCCGTTCTACATCGCTCCCGGTGACGGCGCATTTACCCTTGATATACCTGCCGGTCGTGGCAGTGACAACAAGCTCATTCTCGACTTCACCGAAAATCCGGCATGGGCAGTCGTCACCGCTCTCCCCGGACTTCTCGACGGCGATATTTCGACATCGCCCGAAGCCGCCGCCTCGATTTTCAGCGCCGCAGTGGCCCGCGGTCTCATCCGCGACAACAAGGCTATCGCACGTGCCCTCGAAGAATGGACGCGCTCCGACCGCTCGGACTCGACTCTCGTTTCGATGCTCGAGCGCAACAACGACCTTAAGATGCTCATGCTGCGCGCCACCCCGTGGATGGCCGATGCCGCCGCTGATACCGAACGGATGACACGCCTCGCCCTGCTGTTCGACCGCGCCACTACCGACCGCGCCATCGCCAACGGTATCGATGTGCTCGCCCGTCTCGTCCGCGAGAAGGGGTGGAGCTGGATCGCCGGCGGACAGGAGCTTTCGCCGTGGGCAACAACGAGCGTGCTTTTCATTCTCGGACGCCTCAACAGTCTCGGCTACATGCCGGCCGACAAGCGCCTCGCGCGCATGATTGAGAATGCCGTCGAATGGTTCGATGCCGACGCCGCCAGGGAATACCGCCGCAATCCTCAGGGGAACTATACGTTCTACACCTTTGTGCGCGATCTCTATCCCGACATCGCGCAGTCGACAGCCGCTTCGGCTGTAGGTTCGGCCACGGTTCAGCAGCTTCTCGGCCGCTGGCGCGATCTGCCGGTCGTCAACAAAGCCGTAGCCGCCCTCATTCTCGAACACCATAGCTACCATTCTTCAGCGATGACGATTCTCGAATCGCTGCGCGAATATGCCAATGTGTCGCCCACGCGCGGAATGTGGTGGCCCTCGGCCGAGCAGGCTTCCTTCTCGATCGGAGCCGGCAATCTTTCGCAGGCTGTGATGCTTCAGGCATTTGCCGCTGTCGACCCCTCGGCAAAAAAAGATATCGACGCGATCCGTCAGTGGCTTATCCTCCAGAAAGAGGTGCAGAACTGGGGAACATCGCCCGCTACGACAGATATTGTGGCTACCTTCCTCCAGACTTCGGGGCGCTGGATGACTCCGGCACGCGGTGTCGCCGTCGCTGTCGACGGCAATAATGTCGAGCTGCCTCAGACCGATCGTCTGATGGGCCATTTCCGTGTGGCTCTTCCTGCCGACGCCTCGACTCTTTCGATAGGTCGTCAGGCCGACGCTCCGTCGTGGGGCGCTGTTATCCGCCGCTATACGGCTCAGATCGACGAGATTCCGGCTGCCTCGCAGGAAGATCTGTCGATAACGAAGCGCTATCTCGTAGTAGACAATACCGATGTGTCGTCGACCGAGCCGATCGCCGTCGGGTGTCGGGTCAGAGTGGAGCTGACCGTCAAATCAAAGCGCGCTCTGCAATATGTCACCATAGTCGACGACCGTCCCGCTTGCTTCGAACCGGTAGAGCAGCTTCCGGGCTATCTCTGGAGCGAAGGCCTCGGATTCTACCGCGAGAACGCATCGACGGCAACGCGCCTCTTTGTCGACGCTATGCCTGCCGGAACCTACGTGCTGACCTACGATATGTGGGTCAATAACGCCGGAGAATTCCTAAGCGGCGTCGCGACGGCCCAGAGCCAGTATGCGCCGGCAATCACGGCCCATTCGGCGGGCTCGGCGTTGACTGTCAGATAATCCCTCAGTCAGCCGGTCCGCGATGTCGCGGGCCGGCTTACTCGTTTGTGTGCCCCGCTTTTTGAAGAACTCTTTTGGCTTGAGGCTTGGTTCTTAATAAAGACTCTGAAAAAAAGCGAAATAAATATCTCTATTATGAAAAATACATTCGTTATAATCACACTTCTGACAGCCGGAATGGGCATAACGGCGAACGCCAGTGACGCACACAAACTCTACATAATACCGGCAAACGCCGAGGGAAAAGTGGAGAAAGAGGGTGCCGGTTATAAAGGTCAGATCCAGATGGTTCAGGATCCGACTGATGAAAACAGATACACGGTCAGCAACGTCGCAGTCGGCAACGGAAGCTTCGCTATCTACGGCATTAATGAAGATAGTGGCCATGCTACGTTCTACGGATCGCTGAGCTGGGCGGTTACGCCTCTGCCCGTCAATTATCCGAGCCCGCTGTCGATAGCGCCCGACGGCCTGACAATAAAGCTGCCTGCAAGCGGAACGTATGACTTTGAGTTTTACGACCGCGACATCTCCGGAAATCCCTATCACATGCTTGTGCCCAGACCGGTGAATGTGGAACCGGATGTGAAATATCCCGAGAAACTATATCTCGTTACGTCTGACGACAAATATGTCGATCTGGATGGCAACCCCCTCACCGGAATCTATCAGGGCAATGTGAATGTGCCCGAGGATTTCAGAATCCCGTATGAGCCGAAATTCGACATAGACGCCTTCATATTCGGGCCGACAACAGCGGCTGATAAGGTTGTCTGGCATGACAACGAGAAGATAAATATCGCGTATACCAAAGGAACGGATGCCGTGTTTGAGTCAGACAGTCAGGAGCGTGAAAGCGGCGACAGCAATGTCGCTGTGAATCTGCCCGAGGGATATATCCTGATAAACGGAGATGTCGTTCTCGGTCTCGGAGACGTACAGGCGAAAAATTCGACTGTGAAATACTACAATCTGTCGGGGTTGCGCCTCACGACACCGCCGGAAAACGGCATTTATATACGTATCGAAGACGGTCGCGCGACAAAACAGCTTGCGCGTTGAGCGGCCCGCTTTGCCGTAATAATTCGATCTGTTCTGTCGGGCCAATCGATTGATTGGCCCGACACGTCTCTTTTTGGCTAAAAATTGCGCGGGGTGCATTGGCGTTTCAAAGAAAATCGCTATCTTTGGCACACCCTTATATTGACAGATAACCAACACAATCTTGAAACCATGAACACAAAGCATCTTCTGCTGGGCGACGAGGCTTTTGCCCTGGGAGCCCTCGAAGCGGGCCTGTCGGGCGCATATGCCTATCCCGGCACTCCTTCGACCGAAATCCTCGAATATGTGCAATCCCACCCGCTGACGCGCGAGCGCGGAATCCACTCCCACTGGTCAAGCAATGAAAAAACCGCAGTAGAAGAGGCCCTTGGCATGTCGTTCTGCGGCAAACGCGCTATCGTTTCGATGAAGCATGTCGGCATGAACGTCTGCGCCGACGCTTTCATCAACTCGGCTTTCACCGGAGCCAACGGCGGCTTGCTCGTCGTTGCCGCCGACGATCCGTCGATGCACTCGTCGCAAAACGAACAGGATTCGCGTTTCTATGCCAAATTCGCCATGGTTCCGTTGCTTGAGCCGTCGTGCCAGCAGGAGGCCTACGACATGGCAGCCTACGGCTTCGAGCTCAGCGAGCGGCTTCAGATTCCGGTAGTCGTGCGTTTCGTGACCCGTCTGAGCCACTCCCGCGGCGAGGTTGCCACCGCCGAGACCCCGCGCGAGCCGAACGCCATCCACTATCCCGAAAAACCGCGCCAGTGGGTGCTGATGCCCGGAAACTCGCGTGTGCGCTATAAAGCTCTCATCGCCGAACAGGAGGGAATGGAGGCCGCAAGCCTCGAATCGCCCTTCAACCGTTATATCGACGGCACCGACACCCGTCTCGGAATCGTTGTCAGCGGTCTGGCCTTCAACTATCTCAACGAAGTGCTTCCCGAAGGCAAGAATCCTTTCCCGACGCTGAAGATCAGCCAGTATCCTATTCCGCGCAAGATGCTCGAGCGCCTGGCCGACACGGTCGACGCCGTCGTAGTCATCGAAGAGGGGCAGCCTGTTATCGAAGAACAGCTTCGCGGCATACTCAACCGCGGACTGAAAGTCTACGGAAAACTCGACGGCTATCTGCCGCGCACCGGCGAGCTCAACCCCGACGCTGTGGCTGAGGCTCTGTCGCGCCTGACCGCTGACTTCCGCCCGACTCTTATCGACAAACTCGACATTCCCGCTCCGAGCGAAGTGACCGTTCCGCGCCCGCCCGCCCTCTGTCAGGGTTGCGGCCACCGCGACGTCTATGCCGCCCTGAATGCCGCACTTGCCGAATATCCCGACTCGAAAGTGTTCGGCGACATCGGCTGCTACACCCTCGGCTGGCTCGCTCCTTTCAACGCTATCGACTCTGTTGTCGACATGGGAGCGTCGATAACAATGGCCAAAGGCGCTGCCGACGCCGGACAGCATCCTTCGGTGGCCGTAATCGGCGACTCGACATTCACCCATTCGGGAATGACCGGCCTGCTCGACGCCATCAACGAGAACACCCACATGACAGTCATCATCTCCGATAACCTCACCACAGGCATGACCGGCGGTCAGGATTCGCAGGGAACAGGCAAACTCGAAGAGATCTGCCTTGGACTCGGGGCCGCTCCCGAACACGTGCGTACGATCGACTCACTGCCGCGCAACGTCGAGCAGATGAAGGCTCTCTTCAAGGAAGAGATCGATTATCCGGGACTTTCGGTGATCGTTTCGCGCCGCGAATGTATTCAGACAGCACGCCGTCACGCCAAAAAGAAATAACCGCAACCCGCCCAACAGTCTTTAACAACAAACAAAGCAAACAATCATGAAAACAGATATCGTACTCGCCGGCGTGGGCGGTCAGGGAATTCTCTCCATTGCCACAATCCTCGCCAATGCAGCTCTCGCCGAAAACCTCCATATCAAACAGGCCGAAGTCCACGGAATGAGCCAGCGTGGCGGCGACGTCCACTCGATGCTCCGACTCAGCAGCGATCCTATCGCCAGCGACCTCATCCGCCGCGGAACCGCCGACCTCGTTGTTTCGCTCGAACCTATGGAAGCCCTGCGTTATGTTCCTTTCCTGTCGAAGAAAGGATGGATCGTAACAAACACAGTTCCATTCCTCAATATTGAGAAGTATCCCGAGATGGAGACGGTCATGGCCGATCTCGAGCGCCACGGCAATGTAGTGGCCTTCGATGTCGACACCGTCGCAAAGGAGGTCGCTTCGCCGCGCACCTCGAATATGGTGCTTCTGGGCGCCGCCTCTCCTTTCATCGAACTCGACGCCGACGCCATCGAGCGCGCCATCGCAACCGTGTTCGGCCCGAAGGGAGATGCTATCGTAGAAATGAACGTCAAAGCTTTCCGCGCAGGCCGCGAGAGGGCTCTGGCTAAGAAATAAACTATACGACCGACTATGTTTCCGATTGACAGGACGAATTTCGACAGAGCCATGGCCGATTGCGGCATCATGGATCTCGGCGCCGCCACAATCCGACAGATCGTGGGCCTCGCCAACCGCCTTGCCGAAGTAGCCGATGACGACTGTGTTCATCTCGAGATGGGCAATCCCGGTCTGCCTGCCTCCGAAGTGGGCATCAATGCCGAATGCGAGGCGCTCCGGCGCGGTATCGCAAACCAGTATCCCGCTGTCGGGGGACTCCCCGCTCTGAAATATGCCGGCGAGAAGTTCCTTAAGGCTTTCGAGAATCTCGATATGCCCGCGCGTTGCCTCGTGCCGACTGTCGGCTCCATGCAGGGATGCTTCACGACACTTCTTCTTCTCGGACAGCGTCTGAAAGAACGCGACACTATTCTCTTCATCAATCCCGGATTCCCCGCCCAGCATCATCAGGCGAAGATTCTCGGTCTCAAAGAGATCAGTTTCGACATCTACGACTACCGCGGAGCCGCTCTCGAACAGAAACTCGAGGAATGTCTGGCCGGCGGACGTGTTACAGCTATCCTCTACAGCAATCCCAACAACCCGGCCTGGACAAACCTGACCGAGGAAGAGCTTGAAATCTTAGGACGCATGGCCGACAAGCACGATGTCATCGTCATCGAAGATCAGGCATATTTCGGCATGGACTTCCGAACCGATTTCAGCCATCCGTTCGAAGCTCCTTATCCGGCGACAGTAGCCCGCTATACCCGCAACTGCATTCTGCTTCTCTCAGGCAGCAAGATATTCAGCTATGCGGGTCAGCGAATCGCTCTGGTCTGCATGACCCCCGAGGTCTACGACCGTCACTATGAGGCTTTGGCAGATTTCTACGGAATGCCTTCGTTCGGCGACGCCTATATCTATGGCGTTCTCTATGCCTGCTCGAGCGGCACGGCCCATTCGGCGCAATACGCAATGGCTGCGATGCTCGATGCCGCCGCCGACGGTATGCTCGATTTCGTAGGCACGTCGCGTGACTATGGCCGTCGTGCCCACCGCGCTCGCGAGGCTTTCGAGGAATCGGGGTTCCATCTCGTCTATGCCCGCGACGGCGAAGCTCCTATCTCCGACGGCTTCTTCTTCACGGCCGGATTCCCCGGCATGGACAGCGTCACGCTTCAGCGCGAGCTGCTGCGCCACGGAGTGGCCACCATTTCGCTCCCGTCGACAGGCAGTCTGCAAGACGGGGTGAGGGTTTGCGTTTCGATGCTTACCGCCGACAGTGATTTCGAAAATCTACGACGTCATCTAAAAGCTTTCGCCGATGAACAGCGTCAAGGTTAACTATATGACAGCCGACGAGGCCGTCCGCCTCATAAAGAGCGGCGACCACGTCTTCATTCAGGGCAGCACCTCGATTCCCGAAGTGCTTGTCGAGGCTATGGCGCGCCGCGGCAATGAGCTTCGCAACGTCCGCCTCTACCAGGGCTTTGCCGTGGCCAAGGGCCCGGCGCCTTACTGCCGCGAGGAATGTGCCGACGCCTTCTATCCCGATCCATGTTTCATCTCGAACTCTGTCCGCGAATGGATCGACAAGGGCAACGGCTCGACAACCCCCTGTTTCCTCGGTGAGGTGCCGCGCCTGTTCCGCGAGGGCATCTGTCCGGTCGACGTCTGCCTGCTTAACTGCTCGCTGCCCGACAAGAACGGCTATGTCAGCTACGGCGTGTCGGCCGATCTGGCCTACAGCGCCGCCGAAAGCGCCAAGATAGTCATTGCCCAGATCAACCGCCGTATGCCGTTCAGCTTCGGTGACCCGGTTATACATCTGAGCCAGCTTGCCGCAGCCGTAGAGGTCGACGATCCGCTCGTCGAGGTTCCCACTCCTGAACCTACTCCGGCAGAAATTGCCCTCGGCAACAATGTGGCCGCACTCATTCCCGACGGAGCTACTCTCCAGATCGGTGTCGGCGGTATCCCCAACGCCATCATACGCGCTCTGGCCGGTCACAAGCATCTCGGTGTCCATACCGAGGCAATGACCGACGGCCTGCTGCCCCTGATGGAGAGCGGTGCTATCGACAATTCGATGAAGCGTGTGATGCCCGGAAAGTCGGTAGCCTCGCTGGCTCTCGGCAGCCGGCGCCTTTATGAGTTCATGGACTATAATCCCGACATTATCTTCAAGGATGTCGCCTGGACAAACGACCCCTTCCGCATCGCGCAGAATCCGAAAGTGATGTCTATAAACTCGTGTCTCGAGATCGATCTTACCGGCCAGATATGCAGCGACTCGATCGGAACACATATGTTCAGCGGTGTCGGCGGACAGGTCGACTTCGTCTACGGCTCAAGTCGCAGCGAGGGGGGCAAATCGTTCCTGACAATGCTCTCGACAACGCGCAAGGGTATGAGCAAGATCAAACCCGTTCTGACGCCCGGCGCCGGTGTGGTCACCACGCGCTATATGGCCCATTATATCGCAACAGAGCATGGCTGCGTTTGCCTCCGGGGTAAGGATCTCGCCGAGCGCGCCCGCCTGTTGATATCGATTGCCGACCCGTCGGCCCGCGAAGAGCTCGAACGCGCCGCCCGCGAACGCTATGGCCGTGCCTTCGGCCGCCAGTGGTAATTCCGAAACTATAACAAAACGTCGCAGCCCCCTCGGGTTGCGGCGTTTTTTTTGCGGAATCGATTGATAAGTTGGAATTTGGCTCGGCGGTAATCGGCGTCTTTCTTATATTGTTGTTCAATCCGATGAAAATGATTATCTTTACAGATATAAAACTAAACCCGATAGCTTGACGAGTCAGGGGCTACCGGGAATCAACACTGCAAAAGTAGTGCTTTCGTTTGATTTAAACAAATTCTGTCTCATAAAAGATCATAAAGCAAGTGAAATTCACTGATTTTCAGAATGTATTATCCTCGGATAGGCTTAATCGCTATGTTGCTGCCTGTGGTAATGATACCCGAAAGGCCATGTCGCTATATAGATTGAATTTACATCTTTCGCAAGAGGTATTCACATTGTTAAGCTGTTTTGAAGTGGCTTTAAGAAATGCCATTGACCGACAGCTTACATCCCGTTTCGGGAAGGACTGGTTGAGGGATTCAGTCGCAACCGGAGGCATATTTGACATTCCAAGCTGCAGAGACAGCGCACGTATTATCAGCAAGGCTTACAATCGTCTTTGCCGTAACAGTGGATACTCCCATCATAAGCTTCTCGCCGAAATGGAGTTCGGCGTCTGGAAATATATGTTTGCCAATCCTCAGTATCGCGCTACGGGACAGATTCTTCTCCGCATATTTCCGAATAAGCCACGTTCATCTGCCGATGTGCAATACAACAATGCCTATATGTTCAACGAACTTGATGGAATCAATATTCTGCGGAATCGTATAGCCCACCATGAGCCTATATGTTTTGCGCGGAGGCATCCTCAAATCGGCACCGCATACATTCTCAATGTCTATCAGAATCTGCATAAGCTGTTTATGTGGATGGGCATCGATAGTCATTCCCTGCTTTATGGCCTTGACCATGTTCCGCAGGTATGCAATAGAATAAATGGAATGTAGTGTGATGGTTATATGTTCTTGACGGCTGTCAAAAACTGCCTCATAACGTCCACAAATTAAAACAGCCATTTCATTTGCCACTGCTCTCACCTTTCACTAACTTTGCAGGCATGATACCGAAAATTATCCATCTCTGCTGGTTCAGTTCCGACCCTTACCCGGTCGAGATAAAGATATGTCTTGATTCCTGGCGTCGGGTGCTCCCCGACTATGAGATCAAGCTCTGGGACATGGCGGCGGCCCGTGCCATCGGCATTCCTTTCGTCAACGAGGCTCTCGACGAGCGCCGATGGGCTTTCGCCGGCGATGTTGTGCGCTTCTATGCCGTATGGAAATACGGTGGAGTCTATATGGACAGCGATATTTTTCTCTACCGCCGGTTCGATGAGTTCATACCGGGGCCGGGGGAAGGATTTGCCACTTTCCACGAGAAGATATATCCCGAGCATGAGAATTTCGGACTTCAGGCTGCTTTCTTCATGGGGGAAAAGGGTAATGAGTTCTGCCGCGAGATGGTCGACTATTATTCTTCGCGTCACTATATAAAACCTGACGGCACGCGCGACGACACAATCTCGCCTTTCACGATGCGCGCCATCGCCGACAGCCGCGGCTATCGCCCCGACGACACCGAGCAGCATCTCGATGGACTCGTCGTTTGGCCAACCCATTTCCTCGCGCCGCGCAAGCGATATAAGGTCGACAAGGATACGATAGGGCAGCACCGGGTCTACGGCAGCTGGCGCCGGCGCAAGCTTGGCCGGCGTATTGAGATTAAGCTCAAACACTGGGCCACTACGGTGCGCTACGCCCTTATCGGACGATAGAGCCGAGAGCGCGCCTGAGCTGACGGCCTGCGGCGAGATCTTCAGCCACCGAAGCCACGGCGCGGCTCATTGTCTCGTATTCGGCATTGCTGACGGCGTCGAGCCTTTTGCCGAGCCCTTCGAGGGTGTCGACGGCGATTCCTATGCCGAGGCGGGTCACTTCGGCGGCCATTGCCGAGCGGCTCCAGACAATCAGCGGGAGGCCGGCGCGCAGATAGAACGAGCATTTGTGGGGGGTGTTGACGCGCAGATATTCGCCCATAGGGCCGGTGCAGGCGTCGAGCTGTGCGCCGTCCCAGACGAGGCCGAAATCCCCCCGGGCGTTTTCGATGAATTCTTCAGGCGCTACGTTGCCGCACACCGTGGCGCCTTCGGCCATCTCGGCCATCTCGGGAGGCAGATTGCCGTATAGAAAAAGATTTACGCCCGGCTCGCGCTGAAGTTTCTCGAGAAAACTGCTTTTGCGAAGATTCAGCGAGCCGGCGTAGGTGACGCTCCATGGTCGGTTGTGGGCGCGACAGCGCGGACGGGCATCGCCGAGGTAGTCGTGAAGCCCCATGGCCGTATGGCGAACTGTCAGGCCATGTCCGACGAGCCATTGTTCCATAGCTTCGTTTGCCGCGATGACGGCGTCGGCCGAGTTCAGGCGCCGAAGTTCGGTAGCCTCGGAAATCCGCTTCCGGCGCCATGAGCCGAGGTCGTGGATGAAAGCCACGGTGTCGGCGCCGCGCATCCGCGCTATGAAGCACATCAGGCGGAAATATTTCTTAACAGGATATTGAAGAACCACGCAGTCGCCACGGCGCACGCGAAAGAAATAGGCTCCGACTCCGGCGAGGTTGCGCAGAAACGCCCTGACTTTCGAACCGCCGTAACGACGCCCGAGTCCGAGATTCCGTGCGCCCATCGAAGCGAGAATATCCTCATAGTCGGTCTTGGCCTTCCGGCCGGCCGATTCCTTGGCTCCATAGCAGCGCGACACATAGCAGAGACGTTTCATATTCCTCTGCAAAAATAGCAAACGCAGGCCGCATGACAAAACTTCGTCCGTGAAAAATAAGAGAGCGCCCCGCTGTGGCGAAGCGCTCCCGATTATTATGATAGGATCGGATTACTGGCCGATGGCTTTTACCTCCCAGATGAGCGAGCCGACAGAAATCGGGCGGTACTCATATCCTTCGGGAAGGTTGCTGAGTTTCTTCTCTGTGTGGTTGTAGGCTTTGCCTGAGAAACGACCGCCCTTGATGATGAAGTTGCCGTCGGGCATGTGGACATCGTTGTCGCCGGCTACGAGGCAGCTTGTGCCTTCGGTGAGCACGCCGCCAGACCAGTTTTTAACGCCGATGAAGTCGCCGCCTTCGATAATGGCGAGGCCCTTGTCGGTGGCATAAACGGGATAGAACGCAACGTTTTCGCCATACTGCGGATGGGCTATGGTGCTGTAGACGCCGTTCTTGATGGTGACAACAGCGCCTTCGCCCTGAACGGTCACACCGCCCTGAATGCCGGTGACGGTGCAGCCCTCAAGAACTGCCTGACAACCGGTGGCAACGCTTACGGTGTAGGAGAACGCTCCTTCTTGGTTGTTCGAGTCGCTGGTTATATTGCAGTTCTTGGCGATGAGAGTGCCGCCGTTTGCGCCGATTGCGAAGTTGTGGGCGTTGATGGTGACATTCTCGAGATCGAGATTGCCGTTTTCTGAGAAGATGCACGAACCACCGTCGTTCTGCTCGGTTTCAACCTCAAGATTGCGGACTACGAGAGTAGCACCGTCAAGGGCGTTGAGCGGACGGTTGCCTTTAGCGCCATCTACGCCGATCGAGGTGATTTTGCCGGGGCCTTCGACATAGACGGTCACACCTTCGCCGCGGGCAGAGAGCTGGGCACGCTCGGTGTTTACGGTGCCTTCGATCTTGATTCGCTGCTCGTTGGCGAGGTCGATGGGGCCCTGGCCGATGAGATTGATGCTGGCTTCGGCAGGCACGACAACATTAGATCCTTCCAAGATAGCGCTTACAAAGGCAGCGGGAGTGGCGACCGAAACATATTCCACGTCGTAGTCTTCTTTGTAGAAGTCAGGTTCGATCTTGATCGTGTAGTCGACGGTCGAGGTCAGCAGGGCGCCGTAGATGTTTGTGCGGTAGTTGCGCTGAACGGGAACGTTGCTGACATCTACGGTGTTGATGAGTGTGCCGTTGTTGTCGTAGACCATGAGCGAGCAGTCGAGGATTTCCTTCTCGGCCTGCTTGACATCTTCGGGCTGTTCGGCCAGAGGTGTCGAGCCGGTGAGAACATAGTTCATCGACAGATAGGCGTAGGTCTTGGCGGGTTCGGAAGAACCTTCGGCCACTTTTCCGGGATAATCGGTGTTGTCGACGCGCGGAGCCTGGGCGAAAGTCAGCTCTGAGCCTTCCGATGCCTTGCCCGTGAACAGGTTGAGTTTCGAATATGCGTTCGATACTTTCACAGCCGTCGTGCCGAGTTCGAGATTGGCAGCCCTGGCAGCCTCGATGTCGTTGGTGCAGAAGTTGAGCTGGGCGAACGGACGGCGGAGTGTCACGGTCTCGTTCATGGCGCCTGTCACGGTGATGGTGGTTTTCTCGAAGAAGGCGTCACGGTCGTTGTCGTTGCTCGTGATGCCGTCATAGTTGATTGTCACTGACTTCTGTTCGGGATCGAAGGTATAGAACGTATTGTTCGACTTGTCGGCCCAGAAGATAATGTCGTAGGTCTTGCCTTTGGCAAGATTCAGTGTCAGAGTCGACTTGAGCTCCGAGAATGCTGAAGCCTGAGGATCGCCGGCATTTTCGGAGGTGAAGAGAACGTCGTCTGATCCACTCTCATAAACGGCGTATGAGAGGTGGTCGGCGTTCGAGCCGTCGGCAATCGCGCGCGAGAATGACTGCGGCAGAGAGGCGGTGAAGACTACTGCGCCGTCCTGAGCGGGATTCTGTAGGTCATCATTGGCGCACGACGAGAGCAGCAATGCCGTCATCGCCATGGCTGTGAAAATTGATTTTTTCATAATGATTTGATTTAAATAGGAGTTGGTTGGATTTATGTTGATTATTTTATCTCTACGTTATATTCTCCGTTGAATCCGGGGTTTACGCCGACACCGCCCTGAGCGTCGGTTGTGAAGAAGCGGCCCCTGATTTCGGTAACGTGATTGCGCCGAAGCGGAGCCGTGACGACGTTCGACGACGACATCCTCCGGTTTGTGGCGCGCTCGTAGATGTCGATCGAGAGCTGCACCGAGGCGTCGTTGTGGTTGACGAACACATAGTCGAAGCCGAGCCCGGCCACGCCGTCGCTCAGCGTGACGATCTCCGAGCGGAACGACTGCCCCTGACGGCTGTCGGTCGGACGGTCGAGGCGCGCGTTGAACACGTGGGGCATATAGGTCGGATAGTTGACAACGGCGTAATAGTCGTCGATGCCACGCGAGCGGCGCGAGAGGAATTCGTTGACGTCGGTGGCTATGAAGCGGAATTTCGCCATCGGCCGCTCCATGTCGACGTAGATGTCGACCCGGCGCTCCTGTCCGGCGGCAGGGATGTCGGCCGTGGCGCCTCCGCGGAATGCCTGACGGGCTTCGGTGGCGCCCGGATGGGAGCCGTCGGCGCCGGTCAGTATTGTGATATAGCGCATGTCGTCGGTCTGATAATATTTGTCGGCCGTCGAGCCGGCGTCGACAAAGTCGCTCCAGGCCACGACGCTGTAATGGCCCGCAGGAAGGCTGACTTCGAACGTGCGGTCGACCGATTCCCCCTCGGCGGGCGCGGGGACACTGACGCATATCTCTTCGACAACGCCGCGCGAGGCTGTGGTGCGCGAGCCGGTGTCATCGTCGTCCATGATCCTGACGAGGTATCTGAAATCGAGGTCAGATGTCGCCGAGCGCGTTTTCGCTCCGTTCTCGTTGTAGGGAACCGTGGTCAGCAGCGGCATAGAGCCGAGGTCGTAGCGCAGATGGATATAGCATTTCACCGCAGTAGTCTCAGGCCCGGTCTCTTCAGGAAACTCATGGACACACCCCGACAGCGACAGCAGGCTCAGCCAGCCGGCAAGAATCATTGACGCATATCTTAGCTTTCTCATCGCTTGTGGGTGCTGAATGAATAGACGATTGACACTGTGAAGTGGTCGACGCCGAAAAATCCGCGCTTCTTCGAGTCGACAAGGCGCCCCTGAGGTCCGGTGTTCTCGAAGCGGTCGTAGTCGAGATAATATCCGCCGAACCCGACTGAGGCTTCCCCCTGCCAGACGCCGTCGCCGGTGAGATTGCAGCGGAAGCCGGCCCCGATGCCCCCGCCGAGGGCGGGATGGCTGCCTCCGCGGTCCTGATAGCGGAAGTTCCACGATGGCAGCGCGACGTTATAGGATATGACAGCCAGATGTCCCTCGACAAAGAAGCCGCGGGCATTGCCGCCGAACCAGTAGCGGACTTCGGGCCGGAATTCGGCCACGCGGAATTTCTGGGTCTGTCTGAAATAGTTCCAGCCGCTGTAGCTCATATAGAGACCGGCCGACCAGTGGCGCGAGAAAACATACTCGCCGGCAATGTTGGTCACTCCCGAAATCCACGCCGGAAGCGAAGTCGACAGGCGCCACTCCCCGCTCGGATCAGAAACGACGCTGTCGCTTATTACGGCCGGTGACGACGTTTCAGGCTGCCGGTTCCCGGAAGCATTGGCTGCCACAGGAATCAGCATGGCCACTAATATGATGAGTAGAATTTTCAAAAAGAATTACTGTTTTTTATAAATAAAAGTGCGATGATCCCAATGTATATGCCGCAAAGATAATACTGTTCATTGAATGAATACAATAGAGATGAGTCGTTTAACAAAATCTTCACGTTTTTTACGTTCGGATTTAATTGCCGAGATGGGGAATTATAGCTACTTTTGCTGAGAAACTCTAATAGCTACAATATGTTTCATCAGGTTTTGATAACAGCTTTGGGACTGGGCCTCGCTTCATTGCTCGGATCGGTCGCCGGGCTTATTGTCAGGCGTATTCCCCATCGCTGGAACGATATTTTTCTCGGTTTCTGCGCAGGAATGATGCTGGCCGCCTCAATAGTATGTCTGATAATGCAGGCTGTTGAGATGGTCGACGGGGCTGGATGGTGGCATGTGGTTGCCGGAGCCGTTGCCGGAATGGCTTTCATAGGTCTTCTCGACAGAATAACTCCCCATCTTCATCATCTGTCGGGTCTCGATCCCGAACGCCACAGCCATAATTCCGGCCTTAACCGCACACTGTTGTTTGTGATTGCAATAGCTCTGCATAAATTTCCCGAAGGGCTCGCGACAGGTGTGACCTTCAACGGTGCTATCGACAACGCCTATGCCGTGGCTCTCACCATAGGGCTGCAGAACATTCCCGAAGGGATGGTGGTTGTCACTCCGCTGCTGCTTGCCGGAATATCGTTCGGCCGCACGGCTGTCGTCGGGCTCTGTGTGGCGGTTCTTGAGGTAATAGGCGTTGTGGCCGGATACTTTGTCGGTGACATCTCGGCCATCATGCTTCCGTTTCTGCTGTCGATGGCCGGAGGCGCGATGCTCTATATTATAAGCGACGAAATGATTCCCGAAACTCATTCCCACGGCTATCAGGCCCCTGCGACATGGGCGCTTGTTGCCGGAGTGCTGGCGATGCTCGCTATCGACAGCGCATTCTGAAACCGCGTTTGTGAAAAAATGCAAAAAAACGTGCGAAATATTTGCGTGGTTCAAAAATAGCGCGTATCTTTGCATCGCTTTTCAGAAAAAGTCACGGGGTGTAGCTCAGCCCGGTTTAGAGTACGCGTCTGGGGGGCGTGTGGTCGCAAGTTCGAATCTTAAAGTGCGATGATCCCAATGTATATGCCGCAAAGATAATATTATTCGGTGAATCAGCCAACTATTTAACTATCTTAAATACTGATAATCCGCAGCGCTGTCAGATGATTGCCGGTGAGCGGGATATTTTGAGGGTCGGGCTTTTTTCGCTACTTTTGCAGCCGAAAACACAAATTAATAATGAAAGTACTAAAATTCGGAGGTACTTCGGTCGGGACGATAGCGTCGCTGACCAATGTCAAAGCTATCGTCGAGGGATGCCGCGGCGAACAGGCGATTGTAGTTGTTTCGGCATTGGGAGGCCTGACCGACAAACTTATAGCCACATCCCGGCTTGCCGCGTCGGGCCAGACGGCAGAATGGCGCGAAAGCCATTCGTCGATGGTCGGACGCCACCGCGAGATTATCGCGGCGATGATACCCGACAACCGTCGCAGCGCCGTCGAAAATGAAGTCGGCGCCCTTCTCGAGAGCCTTGCAGAGGAATTTTCAGATATCGAAAAGCGCGGCAAAGTCGACACCGAAGCCTCTGACCGCGTTGTTTCATTCGGCGAAAGGATGTCGAGCGTTATCGTGACGAATATGCTCGACGATGCCGTGCGCTTCGACTCGCTTGATTTCATAAAGACAATAACGCGCTATGGGCGCCATGCGCTCGACAACGACGCGTCGCAGCCTCTCATACATGCCGCTTTCGACAACTGGGACGGCGCAGTAGCCGTTGTTCCGGGCTTCATAGCCCGCGAGAGCACCGACGGCCACATAACCAACCTCGGGCGAGGCGGCAGCGACTACACGGCCGCAATTCTGGCAGCAGCCCTCGGAGCGCGCGTGCTCGAGATATGGACCGACGTCGACGGCTTCATGACGGCCGACCCGCGAGTGATTCCCACGGCCGAGGTTGTCGGCAGCATGTCGTTTGTCGAAGCCATGGATCTCTGCAACTTCGGCGCAAAGGTCATTTATCCGCCGACAATCTACCCCGTGTTCCACAAGAACATACCTATCTACATCAAGAACACCTTCAACGCCGAAGCCCCCGGCACACGTGTGGCCGAACGCACGGGCCGGGCCGACGAAGAGGGAGGCTTCAAAGGGGTTTCGTCGACAAAGGGGCAGTGCATGATTATTCTCGAGGGAAATCTGCTTCAGACGGTCGACTCTCTGGAAAACAGAATGCTGAACGCCCCGGGGCGCGAAGGTATCGACGTTTTCCCGATAAATCTCTACCCCTACAGCGCCACAACCGTAGCCCTCTCTGTGAAAGAAGACGCAGCCGACAGGGCTGTAAAGACAATCCGTGACGAATTTTCGGAAGAAATCGAAGAGGGGGGCATAAGGGAAATCAAAGTCATGCCGGGCATGGCTCTGGTAGCTGTCGTAGGCCGCGACCTCATGAAAGACATATCGCTGAGAAGCCGGATATTCGAACTTCTCAGCGACAATGGAATGACAATCGAGGCTTTCTCGCGCGAGGCGAGCGACACAAACCTCTCGTTTCTTATTTCAGGCGACAGCCTTCAGCCGGCTATGCGGATCATCCACGACACTATGCTTGCCGAATGCCCGTCGCGTCCGATCGCGGCGCCCGAGCGATCCGTGCCTGAGGAATAACCGGTTTTACTTTTCGAGCGAATCAACCCAGGCGGCAATACTGTCGGGCGAGGTGCCGTTGAGCAGACGTCCGCCGATGAATTTCACTGCCGGATACTCTTTTGCGAGCGCCGTGTCACAGGGCTCGATGGGACTTCCGCCTGAAGTGGCGAAGGTGGCCACGCGCTTTCCGCTGAGATCGTAAGTATCGAGAAAGGTCTCTATAATCCTCGGAGCCACATACCACCATATAGGATAGCCTACGAAAACGAGGTCGTAGTCGGCCGGATTGAAGTCGATAGGCTTGATGGCCGGACGCGCCGACGAATCGCGCATCTCGACCGACGAGCGCGACAGCTTGTCGTGCCAGTCGAGATCTGCGTCGGTATAGGCCTCTGTCGGCTGAATCTCGAAGAGCCTGGCACCGGCGGCGCGGGCCACTTCCTCAGCTGCGGCACGGGTTGTTCCCGTTGCCGAGAAATAAACTACTGCTGTTCGTGTTGAATCTGATTTCTGTTTCATTTCAGAAGATGCCGATTTGCTGTTTGAGCTGCACGCTACGGCGCAAAGCCCCACAACAGCGATGAGTGTCAGAAAAATCTTACGCATGGATTATTTTGAGAGTTTGTCGTATTCTTCGTCGGTGACAGGCTCGAGCCATTCTGTCGAGGTATTCTCGCCCGGCACGCCGAAAGCGAGATGGGCAAACCATGAATCAGCCTGAGCACCATGCCAGTGTTTCGCATTGGCGGGAATATTGATTACGGTTCCGGGCAGAATCTCGACTGGAGCTTTCCCTTCTTCCTGATACCAGCCCCGGCCTGCGACGCCGATAAGCATCTGGCCGCCCGCTTTCGAGGCGCGGTGGAGAAGATAGCCGGGTTCGCAGGCTCCGTCACCGGGATAGCAGACCATAACGATTCCGTTGAACAGTTTGTCGAAACGGCTGCGCGTCAGCGCCTTCGGAGTTCCACCGTCGAGATATTCGACCCTGTCAGCGCCGACTCCGGTGACAACAATATAGCGCCCCCCTACTCCCGCGAAAAACGGAAGAGGCATATCCTCGGGCAGCGCATGGTCTTTCAGCTCATAGGCCTCGCTATCAATGCCGTAGCTCTTCAACAGCTTGCTCAGTCCAAAGAGCGAACGGAACGGCATTGCGCGGAATTCACTGTTAGTGAACCTGATGGTATGGTTCACCCCCAGAGCCGACAGAATATCGCAGGCAGAAGTCGGAATCTCTTTCATACGCAGGCTGCAATATTACATCTGCGCACGGATCTTCGACAGCAGAGCCTGTCCGTCGATCTCGCCGCTGTGGCGCCACACTTCCTTGCCATCGCTGTAGAGGATGAACGTCGGAATTGTCGACACCCCCTGACTGTCGGCAAGCGAATTGTTCTCGTCGATATCAAACTGATAGACATCGGCCTGTCCTTCGAGAAGCTCTTTGATTTCGGTCACGACAGGCATCATGTGCTGGCAGTGGGGGCACCATGAAGCGTAAAATTCAACCAGAACGGTTTTGCTCGAATTGATAAGTTCAGAATAATTCATAAAGCAGGAAATAGTAAAGATTAAAACTACAGAATAAACCCGCGCCGACCCCCATTGGTTCAGTCGGCATGACTATCACGCGAAAACAAAACGACGATTGCAGCGCTCCGACATCACGAAAATCATTCTCTGAAATCCTCACCACGAAAAACCCGGGGGCGCACATCCGCCTCCGGGTTCTTTATGTAGTTGTCTGAATAAGATCAGTTGTAGAGGAAGCGCTTGATCGAGCGCTTGGGGGTCTTCTCGAACTCGGTCGGGCGCAGCTGAATCTTGTCGATACGCTCGTAGGGGGCGACTTTCTTGTTGAGCTCCTTGCGGATAGCCTCCATGACTGCCGGCAGCTGCTCGGTGGTTATTCCGTCGCGGTCGACGACCTCATAGTCGGGATAGACGAGAGCCACGAGGCTGCGCCCGCGCTCAACGACGAGGCTCTCGGCTACATACTGCATGTTGTTGAGCTTGGCCTCGATCTCTTCGGGATAAATATTCTGGCCGGTGGCGGTCAGGATCATCGTCTTGTAGCGTCCTTTGATAAAGAGCGTTCCGTCGGGCGTGCGGGTTCCCATATCGCCCGTGTGAAGCCAACCGTCGGGATCGAGAACAGCCTGAGTGGCCTCGGGATTCTTATAGTAGCCCTTCATGACGTTCTGCCCTTTGACACATATCTCACCAGGAACGTTGACGGGGTCGGAGCTGTCGATTCGCGAGTGCATGATTCCCGGGAGCGTGCGCCCGCTTGAGCCACAGATAAACTCGCGCCAGTAGGTGTAACTGATCAGCGGCCCGCATTCTGTCATTCCGTAGCCGACAGTGAAGGGGAAATTGATCTTATGGAGGAACTGCTCGACCTCGGCGTTGAGCGGCGCTCCGCCGACGATGACCTGCGAGAACTCGCCGCCGAAGGCCTTGACGAGCTTGGCGCGTATCTTGTTGTAGACGATCCTGTCCATCAGAGGCACAGCCATCATCCGCTTTATCGACTTGCGTTCGAGCATCGGAGCGATCTGCTTCTTATAGATCTTCTCGAGAATGAGCGGGACACACAATATAAGGTTCGGCCTGACTTCGCTGAATGCTTTGACAAGCAGAATCGGTGTAGGCATCTTGTCGAGAAGTGTAACGTGGGAACCGGCGCCGAGCGGAGTCAGCATATCGAAAGCGGCCCCGTAGGCATGGGCCAGCGGCAGGAACGCCAGACAGCGCGAACCGCTGAAATGGAGGCGCGACCGAACGCCGTAATACGTGTTTCCAGCCAGATTGTCGAGCGTCAGCATGACGCCTTTCGAGAAGCCGGTGGTGCCGGACGTATAATTTATCTCGGCAACAGTCTGAGGATCGATCAAAGGATATTTGACATTCTCGCGTCGGAAGCCTTCGGGATAGACTTTGGCGAAGGCCGCGGGAAGGGCCTCGATTGCCTTTCGGGCACGCCCGCGGTTGGAGGGATGCTCGCCGAGCAGCGAGCGGTCGTCGAGCGACAAGGCCGCCTTAAGCCCCGGCATACGGTCGAAATTCATGTGCTCCCACACGCTTCCCGACACAAACAGCAGAACCGATCCGCTGTGGTTGATGATATGCATCGCATCTTCGGGATTGAACTCCGCCAGAACGGGAACCACGATTGCGCCGTAGGTCAGCGTGGCCATATAGCTGACTACCCACGAGACTGTGTTCTTGCCCATGACGGCGATTTTGTCGCCGCGCTTGACGCCAAAGAGGCGGAACATAAGATGGGCCTGAGCTATGCGGCGCGACAGATCGGCGTAGGTCATCGTTGTACCGCGCCCGTATTGCGACAGGGCCGGCAGATCCCAATTCTCGCGAAAAGAAGCCTGAAAGAGTTGCAGAAGGTTTTCGTTATCCATAAAATTTGTTTATAAAACAGCTCTATCGAGCTTCATAGCTACAAAGTTCGATAAAAATGCTTTATAATACAACAATTTAGTTCGACAAGACGCCCTGCGTTTAACCTTTTATAACAATTGCACGATTTTTTGGCAACTGTGCAGCCATTTTTTAGGGAAAGCGCGCTTGAAAACCCGGCGAAATTAGCTAAATTTGCATCGTCACCAATCCGACTAAATTATGTTGCAAGGAACAGGCGTGGCTCTGGTCACCCCATTCAAGTCAGCTGAAAGCCGCGACGTCGATTACGACGCCCTGGCGAAGATCATCGACAACCTGACAGCTGTCCCCGTCGACTTCATCGTCGCCTTCGGGTCGACAGCCGAAACACCCACCCTCAGCCCCGACGAAACCTCCCGTCTCGCCGACTTCATTGCCCGGAAAGTCGACGGCCGGGTAAAACTCGTCTACGGGCTCGGCGGCAACAATACCGCCGATGTAGCCCGGCGCCTCGCAGCCCTCGATCCCGACGGCCCCTTCAGCGCCGTGCTCTCCGTGGCGCCTTTCTACAACCGCCCGACCCAGGCCGGCCTCTACGCCCATTTCCATGCTTTGGCAGACGCCAGTCCT